>NZ_JBYEIR010000002.1:0-650646 GCF_058386985.1 Fodinibius sp. GM108 | reverse complement strand
TGTAAAGTTACTAAAATCAGGAATTTCACCAGTCAAGTGATTATCAGGTGTGCTATTGCTGCTTTCTCCCAAATTCATGTACCTAATTTGGGTCAAGTTTTCAAAACTAGATGGAATCTCACCTTCTAATTGCGCACTTGCTATATATAACTGCTTTAAATTTGTTAAATTGCCTATCTCTGAGGGAAGACGAGTTCCAGAAAAGTCATTAAAGCTTAGATATAACCCTTGAAGTTTTGATAAATTTCCTATCTCTGAAGGAATTGGCCCTTTAATATTGGGTTGATTTGCTATCTCCAGAGCATCCAGATTGGACAATTGTCCTATAGTGGACGGGATAGTACCACTAAAATCGTTTGTATTAGAATACCTTTTTCCCTGATGATATGCTTTATCATACTCTGGCGGGGGTTCTTTAAGCGTACCACCGATCTCATAGGTACGTCCGGCCAAGATTAATCGTTCCATACTTGCCATATTACCAATCGACGATGGAATTTCGCCGGTTAACTCATTTTTCTTGACGTTAAGGTACTTCACCTTCGACAAATTGCCAATCGACTCCGGCAACTGACCGCTCAGTCCGTTGTCATACAGATCCACGCGCGTCACACGGCCGTCGGCATCAGTTTCTATACCATGCCATGAGCTCGAGGGATTGCCGCTGCCCCAGCCGCTGTTGTTTTTCCAGCTGTCGCCGCCTGTCGCCGCATACAGATCCATCAGCGCCTGGCGGTCGCCTTCTACGCTGTTGGCATAATCACTGTCGCTGGTGTTCTGTTCGGCTTTTGTAGAAAAACTGCGAATAGACGACCAATTTTCAGAATCATTGTCATTTTCGGCCTGAACTCTCCAGTAGTAAGTTTGAGAATTTTGAAGATCTGCCACTTCATGAACGGTATTGGCAATTACGTCATCAACTACAGGAGCTGAGAATGATTCATTATCTGCCAACTGGATTTTATACTCCGTTATACCTGAAATCTCTTCCCATTCAAAGTTGAGAGAGGTGCTTAAATCACTGGCTCCATCATCGGGAGAAATAAGCGTCACAGGCGGGATTGCTTCAGATTTGGTGGTAAAAGTATATACTTCAGACCAGTTCTCTGAATCGTTATCACCTGTGGCCTGAACTCTCCAGTAATAGGTCTGCTCATTATTCAATCCAGTCACCTCATAGGACGTATTTCCAACGTTCTCATCTACTGTCGGGGACGAAAAAGATTCGTCTGAAGATAGTTGAACTTTGTAACTATCTACTCCGGAAATCTCTTCCCAGTTAAGATTAACTGTCGTTTCCTGATCACTACTACCATCTTCAGGTGAAGTTAATGTAGCTGCAGGAACAGGTTCAGGTTTTGTTGTGAACGAATATACTTTGGACCAGTTCTCTGAATCGTTATCACCTGTGGCCTGAACTCTCCAGTAATAGGTCTGCTCATTATTCAATCCAGTCACCTCATAGGACGTATTTCCAACGTTCTCATCTACTGTCGGGGACGAAAAGGATTCGTCTGAAGATAGTTGAACTTTGTAACTATCTACTCCGGAAATCTCTTCCCAGTTAAGATTAACTGTCGTTTCCTGATCACTACTACCATCTTCAGGTGTAGTTAATGAGACAGCAGGAACTGTTTCTTGATCCTTTGTAGTAACAAACTCATAAACTTCTGACCATTCTGTTTCTTCTTCTGGTATAACTGGTTCTACTCTCCAGTAGTAATCTTCTTGAGTTTCCAAATCAGTAAATTCGTATGAATTATCCTCCAAATTTTTATCAACAAGGACAGTCTCAAAATTCTGATCATCAGCAAGCTGAAAATTATATCCAGCGGCTGTATTTATTGGTTCCCATTTAAGTTCTACACTTGTAGGACGCACTTCACTTCCGTCTGATGGAGCTTTGAGATTTGTTGAGATAGGTGCAGAATCATCTATTTCTGATAACGTCTTGAAACTCCAGGTTTCTGACCAGGGACCTTCCTTCCCATTGTCCAGTGATCTCACCTGCCAGTGAACTAATGTGTCGCTCGCAAGATTACTAACTTTAACTGCTGTGGAATCAACAACACTATCTACAACAGTAGAAGTGAAGTCGTCATCGGTTGACATCTGTATCTGATATTGCTCTATTCCATCAGCTTCTGCCCACTCGACAGTTAATGAGGTAGGATGTTCGGAACCAGATTCCGGGGTAATTAAGACAGGTTGTGTGAGATTTGAATTTTCAAGATTTGGGTTTTGATCGGGAGGTGGTTCATTTGTTTGAGTTACTGAGTCTTTACATTGAACAAATGCTAATAACATAAAAATGCCAAGCACCAGATGGGTAATTCTAGATCTCATGGGGTAATTTACGTTTCGTTTTATTCGGCAAGGAAGAGCTAGTTCCTCGTCGGTATGATGATTAACTATTTACAAATAACTACAATAATTACAATATTTTATTGGTAGTTATTACAAGATATATCATACTTCTTATTACGTAAATGTGTTCCTCATTTTTAAAAAATAGATCTACTTTTATTACAAAAATTTAATCTTTTGCCTCCCATCGGATTAGCGTTATCTAAGGAGTCAAGATATTTTTTAAAGAAGGGGAAAACGCCAGAAAATAACCTGGAAATTAAAGGATAATCTCAAATAGCTGTGCGAGAGATTTTTAAATTAGGACGGGCTATGACCAATATTTATTACAAGAATTGTACTTGAATTTATGATATTTGTAATAAATAGTGTATTGAGAAGCGGTCGTATAACAGAGGATTACAAGAACTTCAGGGATTGGAGAAATAAGAAAGAAGTTCAACTTCTGTTCAAGGATACAGATCCAGGGAGGTATCCTCACTAAATTCTAACCAATACATATTTTGCCTGTACCCATATCCGTCATTTACGAAGCAAAGAGGAATAGATAAGAGAAAGAATAGGTTTGACAGCACGAAAATAGCTGGCTAATAAGGCGATTCAGCCTTGGATTAGATAGTAATCTTTGTCCCAGATAATCACAGACTATCGCTTAACCAGCTATATCTGTTATTAAAAAATCAGAGGAGAAAAAACCGACTCTCAATGCAAATTTCGCAGAACTTGTCTTTTCAATCTGTACAAGCTCTCAATATGTAGAAGTTGAATCTGACACTTTATTGAATCCACCTTTTATACCACATTTGAAACATCAATAACTTCCATATGAAAGGAGAATAATGAAGCTCATTTTGTCGAAATAATTCTACTTGTTTCATTAGAAAAGGAACATTAAAAATGCCTGATGCAGCAAGATCCTTTTCGTTTAAATATTCGTCGATCAAATAAGAAAGATCTCCACGAAGCCAGGAATAAATCGGAAGTGAAAACCCCGATTTAGGTCGATCCATCATCTCTTTGGGCACATATTCATGTACAATATCCTTTAATATTTTTTTGGTAATCTCTCCATCAAACTTATACCTAATAGGCAATCGGGCAGTAAATTCAAGTAAACGATGGTCCAATAAAGGATCTCTTCCCTCAAGAGATACAGACATCGTAGCACGATCTACTTTCGTAAGAATATCATTTTGAAGGTAGCTTTGATAGTCTACTGCCATAGCAATCTCTGACTCATCATGAAAGCCAGATGGATTGATGTCAAACTTTGTCTGATACTCATCAGGTTTATTGGCAAAAAGATGATTGCTATACGTTCTAGGTAAGCTATTAGCAATCCGAAATAAATCGGCGGCCTGCTGAAGCTTATCATTACTCAGAGCCCTGGACAAGCCATCTAATTTATGCCGTAAAGCTGGCTTTGAATTAGGAGTCAATGATGATAACCCAGAAAAGATATTTGCAGATGTCTTCTTTAATTTGTCAGGAATCCTGTTCATCCATTGAAGCTTCTTATTAAGATCAGGATAGGATCTATATCCGGCAAATAGTTCATCCCCACCATCAGCTGAAAGAGCCACTGTTACCTGTTCTCTGGCAAACTTACTCACTAACATGGTTGGTATTGCCGAACTGTCGGCAAAAGGTTCATCATAGTAATATGGAAGAGATGGTATAATTTTTTGAGCTTCTTCAGTGGTACAAGTGTATTCATGATGATTTGACCCAAGAAAATCTGCTGTATTTCTTGCAAAAGGAGCTTCATTGTTTCCCTCCTCAAAACCGATGGTAAATGTCTTTAAATTGCTATCCATTTCATGTTGCAATATAGAGGTAACGGCAGTGCTGTCATATCCTCCACTTAAAAAGACGCCAACCGGAACATCTGATACCATTCGATACTTAAACGCCGATTTTAATAGTGTATGTAATTCCTCCTTAGCCTCCTCATAATCCAAGTCCAATTTAGGCTGTTTATAATAATCAATAGCATTCCAATAACTGTACTGCTTGATTTGATCTGCAAAAATATCGAATTCTAAATAGCTACCTGGCTCAAGCTTATGGGCATTTTCAAAAATGCAGTAAGGAGTAGGTATATATCCAAAATCAAAATAAGATCTTAAAGCGCTCCGATCGATCTCTTTATCAAATAAAGGATGCTGCATCAATGCTTTTAGTTCCGATCCGAATAGAAATACCCCTCTTTTTCTATAATAAAAAAAAGGTTTTACACCTGCTCTGTCTCTGAAAGCATATAGTTTTTTCTTCTTCTGATCATATATAACAAAAGCAAACATACCGATAAATTGTTCTACACAATTTGCCCCCCATTCCTTAAAAGCGTGAAGGATAACCTCAGTATCAGAACTGGATTTAAATCGATGCCCCGACTTTTTCAGATCCTTTTTTATTTCTCTATAGTTATATATTTCACCATTAAAGATTAGTGATAAATGCTTATACATCATTGGTTGATGGCCAGCTGAACTTAAATCAATAATAGATAACCTTGTTTGCCCCAACCCTACTACTGCATTTTCATTTTTATATAACTCTACCCCCCTATCATCTGGCCCTCTGTGACTTAGCGTTGCTGTCATTTGATTTAAAACAGCTTTAGATGTTTTCTGGGTAAAATCGACACAACCAGTAATCCCACACATATTTACTCTCTCTAACTATTAAGCCAAATCGCAAAAAGCTCACCTTGAAGAATTTAGTTAACTTGATTTATAGTATCAGAGTAGCTTAATGTTTCCGTTTCTAATAACGATTCTACCATCCATCCTTGAGCATCAAAAGAGCCTTCATGCCAATTTAAATCTCGGTCCCAATAGCCCTCGCATTGATAATAGACTTCTTTGATAAATCCATAACTAAGTTCAACAATCACAGGATTGCCGTTATGATACACATAATCAATTGCCAAACATTGGCTATTGATTGCTTCTGCCACTTCAAAAGAAAGATCAACTACCTCTTCATCAAAGTGGTGTTTTTCATAACGTACATGCCCACTTCCTGAAGCTCTGAAACCTCCTTCTCGAACGAGTCGTTTTATCGCAAATGCTTTCCCATCAATAACAATAACACGAATATCGTGATCATTGCCGGGTATAAAATCCTGAAAATAGATATACCCTCTCTCTTTTCCGGCTGTCTTTGCAAACTCCGTTGTTTTTCCAAGACGAAGAACGCCCTTGGTCACATCCCACAAATCAGTATTACCTTTTCTGTATTTGTACCAGCGATCTTTAAGATTAGCAATCTTATCATATTGACTGAATCCTCGTGAAAAAGCCTTTCTGACTAATTTTTTTGCATCTGATTTATTCTTAGCCAGTTTCACATGGGCTGAACCTGCTCCTTTACGTAATTTAAACACTTTTGGAAAGCTATTTTTTCGAACCCACTGCAAAGCTTCATCCTTATCATAAAATACATAGGTAGGTACCAGTGGTGCTCCAATTGCTTCTAACAAATATTTCTGGCCAACTTTATCATCAAAATGCCAAGCTGTATAAAAGTCCGGAAATACTTTTTTACCGGCTGTTTCCAAAGCGTAAATAAGCTGCTTCGCAAAAAGTACATCCTTTGGATTTGACTGATTAAAATGCCACATCAAGGCATCACAATCATCTAACTGATCAATGATATCATTATCATAACAGTTAACGATTTTATAAGCGATCTGATTTTTTTCGCAATATTCAATCCACTTTGAACTAAAATCATTCTCTTTATAATGTATAGCTATCTTCATACTGTCCCCTCCATAATTTTCCCCAATTGGGCTGATGACATAAATTCGACATCAGGCCATTTATTTAGTATTTGCGTTAAGAGTTTATTTAATTGTTCAAGATTTTTCTCTCTATTCTCTTTTTCCATTCCCCCCACGTAATTAATTCTATGTGTCGATATTATCGCTGGCTTTTTCCATCTAAATGACGTTTCGATTTCTCTTAAACAGGTTTCCACAGAATTATTCTTCTGATCCAAAGTTGGCTCAAATCTACAATTTCTTACCAGATAAAATTGCCCGTATTTATTAGATTTTCCTGTATAATGACGTCTTATATTCGCATCTCCTGAATAAATATCAGGAGATAAATGTCCCCTCTGAGACTGAATATATTTTACTCCCAACTCTAACAATGGTTTTTCCATTTGCTTGGGAAATATATAGTTACAGGCAACGAAAGATTCCGAGGAAAAGCCAAACTTCGTTTTGAATTTTTCAAGTCCTTCTTTTAAAACATTTAACTTATGGCTAAAATCCTTCTTACTTTCCGCCCAATAGGCTGCTAGATAATTTTTCTGATTTGGAGAAGGAGTATTAGTCTTTAATCCAAAAAATTTGTACTCAAACGCAACTCGAGTATCACGATCATTATTTCGTAAAGCTTTCATCCACAGAGATACATTTAAATGTTCTCTTGCATGAAACTGTGGAAAAATCAGTTCTTCATCTATTCCCTGATGCCAAATATCCAGAATATTTTCTCCATTATATCTCTCATAAGAGATTTCCATATCTTCGTGATGATAGTTTTCAAAGTTATCCTCTTCAATTTCTTCAAATGCCGGATTCCCCATTACAGTATTAAAGGTGAATATCGGGCAATTGTCATTTATGCCTTGATACTTCGAAAGTACATTGAATAGTGCTATTAAATCTTGCTTCTGCTCAAGAATGTCATATTTATCATATATAGAATGATCTGCTCGAATACTTTTCTCCATGAGTTTTTCATAAGCCTCTTTTGAAGGCATTCTGATACTACCCCAATCATCACTATCAAAGACGACTATCTTTCGATCAGTTCGCCATCCCGGGATATTTACCAGGTAGTTTCCAACTTTTTTTTGTATTTCTTCTAACATGACTGACAAATATTTATATAAGCATTTTCAACACATCATTAAGCGAAATATGCTCTCCGGTGAATAATGCTGCTACAATGGGATTACCCAATATCGCCGTAGCACTTAATGAATAAAGACCTATCCGTACCGAAACAACTACAAATAACAGTAAGGCCGGAGTGGCGAGCAATATCATTCTCTTCATTACTTTTCCTTGCTCCTTATTTTGCACATACAGAATGATCAAAGCAAGAGCAATAAGATTGGCAACCGAAACAAACCGAGATCCGGACGGCAAGGAGCTGAACAGATTCGCCACTCCATAAAACAGCAATACAAAAGAAAATAAGCTCAGCCAATATTTATTGTTTGAAAAGAATTTACGCCGCCTTACAAACAAAACGATCAAAAAACCCATTACAGACCATTTCAACCCCCTGTTAAACCACTGTGCATACCATACCCTGTCAGAGCTGGTATCTTCTCTGAATTGCTCAACTTGTTGCTCACTCCTATAGCTCGAAGTACGTTCCTGAATAACTTCAGGAGCATAAGTTTCAATCAAATTGTTGAAAACGCTCAAATCTATTTCGGAGATAAAAAATGTAGCCAGAAAAAAGCAAAAGTAGAGTATCATTCTGTTGCCCATAAGCATATATCCATATAGTACTCCCAGAGGTACCAAAAAGGAAAAATGTACCAATATTGAAAGCGAGGCTATAAAAACCCCATTCTTTTTTCCCTCGAAAAGATATGGCAGTAGTCCGTAAATAAAGATGTGAGCAGCCGTCCACATACGAAAAGTATTTATATACCAAAAAGGAACAACCAAGAAGAAGCAAATGAGTAATAGTAAAGTTATAGGCTCTATTTTCCCTTTTAATCGCTCAAGCAGATACCAAATATTTCGAGAAAAAAAGAAACCGAAAATAATGCCATAAATAAGTGTTAAAATAGCTTGACTATCAGTAAAACGAGAAACTACTATCGCCAAAAAAGTTCTGAGTATATCTACTTCTCCGCTTTGCTGATAATAACTTATCATCTCTGAAAAACTCATGCTGATGCCGTGCAAATAGTCTACTTCTGCTACATAGCGGACGATGTCACTGTTCTGACTTTCTGCTCCTATGGCAAAAGCATATCCGTAAAAAGCGACAAATGCCCACAACACATTTTTTGCCCAGCTGCTTTTATAATTCCTAAAAGCTGAAACAAGAGCCAGCAGAGGCCATACAAAGAATATCAGAGCTGCATAATAACCAGACTTATCATCTGCATAGTGAATCTCAGCGGCTCTCCATCTGGCGATATCTTCATTTTCAATCATTTCTTTCCACATTATCAATTCTTCTCCCGAATGCTGGATTTTTCAATTTGATGCGACCAGCTGTCTCTTATTTTGTGAAAGCTTTAAGAATTTAGTGCATACATTTTTTATCCTGTACTTTTCGATGTCTTCGTATTCTCGCTTATTTTCAAAATTAAATTCTAAAAACTCTCTGAATATTTTATCACTGGATTCATCGTTTTTGTACTCCAGTATTGGCTTTCTCAAAAAGTTATAGTCAATAAGTTTTAATGACTTTTGAGTATTCTCCTTGTAAGGAAAATGGATCAAAAAATCGACCCCGCTTAATCTATTCAACAATTCCTCTCTCTCTACATAATCATTTATTTCACACTTACTATATGTCTTGCTATTCAATTTTCTCCTGAATAACTCCTTATTCTTAGTGTAAACGATGAATTTATAATCCTTCTCAACAATGTTCAGTTTTTCAAGAAAAGGTTCTGCATAGTGAAGATAGCTCTGAATATTTCCAAAATATGCAAATGTAACTACTTCATTATTGTCATAGTTTTTACTATCAAGTTCTTCCGGAAAAGATAATCCCTGGGGAATGATTTTTATTTTTGAGTGGAACTCTTCAAAATATGCCGACTTTCCTCCTTCAAAAGGAATGGTAATGAAGTCGGCTTTTCGGCAGAACCATTTTTCAATCCATGCGAAATAAAAGAGCTTATTAAAGGAATCGTTTTCGAGTCCGTAAAAAGGATCACCGCAATCTGCAACCCATGTTTCCGCTATTGGATTTTCTTCCCTCCAAGCCCACGCTACTCCCCAGTGGATGGGATGTGGAACAGCTATTGAAATCAACAGGTCATAACCGGCCTCTTTTTGCAATGCCTTTTTAACCCGGTACATTAATTCAATATCAGGATATTCGAAAAGCTGAAGCAATCCCCGGCGTATTACTCTTTTAAATAATCGAAAGATTTCTGAATTATCCTCCAGTTCTATGGATGGAAATCGAAGTGGACCAAGGTTTTTAATAGTAATACCATATTCAGCTTCAAAGGGTTTATGGTATTTATCATCCTTTTGTGTCAGTAAAGTCACTTCATGGCCTTGCCGGGCGAACTCCTTAGCCAATTCGGTTGTACGAAGTGAACGGGGTGAATTCACCGGGTAGAATGAGCGACTGATTATTAGAATTTTTTGTTTATTCATTTCCATCATTAAACAGCTTTGGAAAGCGTGAATTTTGACTCATCACTTTTTTTTTATTCGTTCTTAGGACATAAATAACAGCCGATATTCTATGATAGAAATATGCTAAGGGATTCACTCTGTGACGTAACAAATTCGGTAGTATTTTAATAGTACCGAAAAAAGCCTTAAGCAGCGCAATCGGACCGTTTATCCTGCAATCAATTCCGCCAGTCAACCTGATTTTACGAGGATCGTATTTGGGAATTGTCTTAATTGTACTCTCATAAGGATGTTCAACGATATATTCCGGAAAAAAGAAAACTCTGAGCCCCGACTTGATACAGTCATGAATAAAAAGCTGCTCGTCACTCCCAATCAGCAGAGATTGCCCGGCACCAAACCGCTCATCAAAATAAACCCCTTCTCCTTTCACAGAATCCACACGAAAAGCTATTTGAATGGTTCCTACGGACGGAGCTTTTTTATACTCCACGATCTCACCCGGAAATTTCCTATATTCAGGATCCCCCTCTGGAGTTCTGATTTTAAATATGCCCACATCTGCTTGATCGTGCTGACGAAAAGTTTTCCTAATAGCTTCAATGTCCGAATCCAAATATTTGACATCATCATCAGAAAATACACCTATATCCCCGTCAGCTAAACGAAGGGCATTATTTCGGGATCGAGCAACACCCGCCCCTTCTATTTGTGAAATTTTGATATCATCCCTGTTCAATTCCTTTGGTATATACTTATATTTAGCATCTGTATACTGATGTGAGACGATATAGCTGACATCATCACGAGGTTCCAATACAACACCTCCTACCTTCTCAATTCCTTCATTAATTGTCGATATAAGTATATTTATCTTCATCTAATTAACTTTCTTTATGTCAAATCCAGTCTGCCTGATGGCTTGTAGAAATATTTCTCTGACAAAATTCTTGAGGAACCTTCCCCATTGAAAGTCTATATTTAGTTCTTCTAAGATCCGGAGCTGTTTTTTAAACTCCTTGATCGACTTTTTCTCTGCTAAATTCCTGGCAAGCAGGATATAAAAGAGATTTAACCTCCTTGAAAGACTTTTTTTATTTTCTTCTTCGTCCAAAAAATATGGTCCATAATCCAGCTGAAATTTTAACAGTCCGTGAATTCGTGCATTTGATTCCTCGGCATCATTGTTAGTGACGCTGTCCTCGTGCAGACGTGTATAAGTCAGTACCTGGTGGACAAATCCAAAGTCTGACTCCTTTAGAAAGTCAAGACAAGCTCCTGTATCTGCTGCCAAATGTGACTCGTCGTATACCTTTTCTCGCTTTCGTATCAAATCAGAGCGAATTAATAATGAAGTAGGAGAGCCAAATTTTGAAGCTCCCTGTTTCAGGTATTTTCGTGCAACTTCTTTCCCGGACTTAAAATTGGTAGGATATGAGAAACCATCCAGATCCACATGACTTCCTTCCAGTCTATAGGCACTTACAATTCCCACTGTGGGATATTCTTCAGCAACCTCGACCATTTTTGTCAGACATTCCGGAAATAAAAAATCATCGGCATGCACAACCTTACAATATTTACTTTCCGGTGAGATCTGGCGAAAAGCGTGGTTCAGATTCTCCATTTGTGGCAGAAACTCTTCGTTATTGTGGATACGGATACGATCATCTTTCTCAGCATACTCCTCCATTATCTGCAAAGAGCCGTCTGTGCTCTGATTATTCACGAGCACATATTCCCAGTTCTTGTAGTTTTGATTGAGCACACTTTCAATACACTCACGTAAAAACTGCTCTCCATTATAAACTGGGGTGAGAACCGAAACGAAAGGTTCATTTACTATTTTTTGATTTTGTTGATCGTTCTTTTCCATACAATGACTACTCTCTTATTTTGTGTGGATCTATTAACCGGAGTATAACTCCTCCATAAATAATTATTCGATATACGTATTTGGATAAATCAATGAAGAAGATGATTAATCGTTCACTTAAAGATAATTCTTTATCTAAATGCTCTCTTCTTACATTCAGGCCGTTTAAAAGATGACTACCTAAAATCCTTAACTTGCTGTAATTATATCTCCTTCTTGCGTTAATCAATCCTCCACAAGTTATTCGATAGAATTTTTTAAAAATATTGACCAAGTTTCGGGCCGGATGTAATACCAGTACTTCCTCGGCATAAATCATCTTGTATCCCTTTTGGGTGCAACGAAGAGTAAACTCCCAGTCACCTCCTGATATAATTTTGTTATCAAATCCATTTACTGCATTAAAAACTGATTTCTTTACAAAGAGATTCGCAGTTACCCCTCTTCCCAAGGGGACATTTTTATGCTGTTGAAATGCTGTAAAACGTTCATATAAATAACCGTATCTATTTCTCTCAATATTCCGGATTATTTTGACTCTTCCACCAATAAGATCACATGTAGATTTTTCAAAATATTTCAATGCATTAGCCAACCAATACTTATCGGGAATACAATCGGAATCTGTAAATGCCAAAATATCGCCCTCGGCTATAGTAACTCCTCTATTTCTAGCTACATAAGAACCCGGCTTCGACTCATGAATTAGCCGTATATTCTCCGGCAATTTAACTCCCTCAGGTAATTGACTGGTCTCATTATTATTAACAACTATTACTTCATACTGTGTCCTGTCTAACGTTTGCTCTTCCAAAGCAATCAAACATTTTACCAGCCCTGCCCAATCTTGGTATGTGGGTATAACCACTGAAATTTTCATTTTATTTTTTTCTCTCTTCAACCATACGATCTCTTATTAATAACTCCTGTAACCAACTATAGGTTTTGTTTGGACATTGCTTTAACAAAAACAGTTATATCTAATTTTTTTAATCTCTCTTCTTTCAATAACAAAATTCAAGTATCTCTTCTTCCCGGCCAGTAATTCTTTAAAAATGATTTCATTTTATGCCAAACCACCTTATGAAAAGGATTTTTATAACGGCTTAGATTTACTTGATCATCAAAAGAGTATCCCAACTTTTCAGCCAGTGCTATTGTTTGAGGATGATTATATATATTTTTCCAGTCAATTTTTTTGGAAGTCTTATTTCTATACCTGTCATATTTTACATCTAAAGCATCAAGCATTCGATCATCATAGCTAAGCCCCATAAATGCCAACATTTCAATCAGTGTAATGCGTTGTATCTCCTTTCTCTCTTCAAAGAGATTTTCAAATTGAATTGACAAAAACGGAAGACGGGGGTATCTGGTTTTTATTTCTAACGCCCGCAGATTTATTTCTGTCCAATAATACAGGGATTTTTCATATAAGGTTAATGTATCCCATTTCTCTTGATACTCAGACAAAAGTGCCCCTTCATCAAAGGGTGTTATTTCTGCTTTCTCAAATCTATCTTTAACCTTACCGGTATACCAGTTATGAGTTACCAATGAAGCGGCCACTTTAACTGGATTCCGATATAAATGGACCACTTTTAGTCGGTCATTAAATCGCTCATACAATTTTGCAATACCTGCAATACTCTGCCAGCTCACCTCGATATAGTTCATATTACTGGTTATCTCATCAATAAAATCCAAGTGTTTGATTATTACTTCGCTATTTGCATTTGTAGCTGAAGTGTTAAAATTCCCCAGTGTTTTTCTGAGATTGTATTCATTACCAACAGGTTCGTGCAGTGTCACGGCCTCATCGGAATAATATTCACTTATATTTTTCGAAATCCACTGTGTACCACATCGGGGGGTACATAAAAAAACAACAGCAGAGTGTATATCCTGAGTCAATCTTTCACTGGATAAATTATGTTTTTTCGTTTCCATCACAGTATCATCTTTCTGAAATTCAGTCAACTTTTTGTACCCTTCATATTCATCACTCTTAGCTTTATAGTTATGATACTTGTAGACTTCAATAACTAACTGAATACTCCCTGATGAAGGAATACAAGAGTTGTGCCAATTCATTTCTGTTTATCAAAAACCTTCTAGAAAAGTTCAGAAATGGAGTAAAAAAAAATTAGAGAGGGGTAAAAAGAAAAGGGTAATAAAAAATAAGACAGAAGGACCGAGTAATTTTTTACTAACGAGTATGAAAGAATTACCCATTTACACGGGATGCTTCTGACAAATCCATAGATTTTTTCTGATTTTCTACTCGCAGCCCAACCGTTTAAAATTAAATAAATCTAACTTAATCCTTTTTGACTAATTACCTAATATTTAGACGTGGTTAACTATCATCAAGAGTAATAGTTGGCTGTACTAATCAATAACAAAAATAAGTAAGGGAGAGAAAACGCTATGCGAAATAAATATATATTAGCCATTAGTGCAATTCTAATAGGTTTCATTGCTGCCTTTTCAGCATGTGAGTCCAGCACGAAACCTAATATTGAAGAGAGCTTTGCAGAATTAAAACAAGTTACACCAATACCAGGCATTTCAGTTGAAACTATGGAAGTGTCCTCACTCGATAACGGCAACAGCTATTTATCGGTTCGTTTCGATGATGGACAATTAAGAGAAGCATGGTGTATAGAGTGGAATGAAGAAGAGGCTTTTGGTATACAGAACGGAGCCAAATTCTACACTACCAAAGGTCATGAAGAATGGGAAAAAATAAGTTACTTCATGAGAATTAAAGACGATATCAAAGCTAGCGATCCGAATTTGACTCCGAAAGAAATCCAGGTTATCATCTGGTCGCTTATTGATTATCCATCGTTTGATGTAGATAAAATATCGGAATATGAAAGTATCGATGAACGATTTTATAAAGATGGTGAGGCCCGTTTTGATGTACAAAAGGTTAAAGCGATTGTCAATGAGGTTGAAAATGAAGTCAACTCCGTTCTAAAAAAAACCAACTACAACTTGCCGGGCGTTACCGTTATTGAAAATGACGGGCAAACGATCATCACTGAAGAAGAAACAGCGTATGCTGTAATGACTTCAAATGGTGAAGTAAACGAAACTATTTCAGACTGTTTCATCAACGGACCTTTTAACAATTGGGGATGGACAAACGGACCTTTATCAGATCCCAGCGGCGAATTAACATTTGACATATACGCAGGCGCCGGCCGATGTGATCTTGCCAAGGGCACCCTTGTGGGTGAACTGACCGTTGAATACAATAACGGTACATTTACGGCCACCTATAAGATGACTGAAACCTCACCTTTCACTGGCAACAGTTATGTGATGACAGAATCACATCTTTATGTCGGCAATGATCCTTATCCTACTAATCAGGGTAGCGGAAAATATACCGTTGCTCCGGGTCAGTATGGAAATTCTGACAATCATGGAAATGTAACAGAATACACTTACGAAATAGAGAATTTATCCGGAGATATCTATTTTATCGCTCATGCCGTGGTCGACGGATTTAATCCGAATGCCGATTAAAAAAGTAGTCGATAGGTCTTAAGGGGATTCAAAAACAACTTTGGATCCCCCTTTTTTATTCTGCCGTTGTTAACAGCTTTCTAATATTCTTCTTAATCTTCTGGTAGAGCTTGCTGGATTTTATTTTGTAGATGATCATTAATAGTAAAGGCGTCATTCTCTCTCCAGTTTACGTTATTGTTATACCAAAGTATCTGAGCTATATTTGCAGAATCATACCGATCTAAGACGAAAAGTAATTTTACACAACTGATGCCTGTGTGTAACACCAGTTAAACAGAACCAAGAAGTGAAGTCTGATTTCAGTAATGATCCTCAACCGCATCGATAAGTTCTGATAATCTTTTTTTATACAGGAGTGTTTCTCTGGGAGTAAGCTCTCCCTCAAATCGGAAGGTTTGTTTGTTATAGCCAAGCACCTTAAGCTGCTTTATAAACTTAACGGCTTTCTCTATGATCTCTTGATTCTCCTTCCACTGTACATCTGCTTTTTCAATTTTTTGCCCATTCATGGCATTATCCCATTTGTTATTAATATTAACTCTGGATAGCTGCCGCTTCTTTTTACCGGCTTCTCATCTTCTTTAATTGCTATACAAATGTTTTCAGTCATCGGTAATGCTCCCAAAAATCGGATATAATCCTATCCTAGTATAGATACTAATGTTCACCCTGTCCGGCTGACGATTACATTTATCCCTTCGCTTTTTATACCATTCTCATTTGTAGATTAACTCCGACCGACAGCTCTCCCTTCAAACTACTAGTCGGAGCTTATCTAACCTCCTCTTTCATATTCAAAAAGATCCGGAAAGATCGAGGGGGTTTCCTCCTATACCCAATACAAGTCCTCATTAACCTGTTCTGTTTTTAACAGATGCTTGAGTTGCTTTAACCGGGTGTAAGGTCTGGCCAGGAATTCCTCTTCTTCCAAATCAATTTTTTGGAATACTTCATGCAACTCTTCCGCGCCGTCAAGAGCGGTATATTCGCATGAAAAGCCGGGCAGCTGACTGTTAATTTTATCAAAGGATACGCGATAGCTTCTGTTATCCCCGGTATTCTTTCCGAAACTCAACTTACATCCTGTAAAAACTTCTCCTACAATCTCGGCAATCTCTTTCACACGGAAATTTTCTTTGGTATCCCCAACATTAAATATCTCGTTATGAACAACATCTTTCGGAGCTTCAAGTGAACGCCAAACAGCTTTGCTGATATCACGAATGTGTACCAGCGGTCGCCACGGCATTCCGTCGCTGATCATTTCTATAACGCCTGTTGTCCAAGCCAGGCCCGACAGATTATTAAGAACTATATCAAAACGCATTCTGGGAGAAGCACCGTAAGCCGTAGCATTTCGCAGGAATGTCGGTGAAAAACTCTCATCCGCCAGTTTTGAAACATCCCGTTCAACTCTTGTTTTGCACTCTGCGTAGGCTGTTTGAGGATTAACCTCCGACTCTTCAGTCTTATAGCTATCATCTCCCTTGCCATATACACTGCACGACGAAGTGTAGACAAACCGTTCAATACCGGCCTCCTTGCAGAGTTTTGCCAGCCGAACACTTCCCTCGTGATTTATCTTATACGTAATTTCCGGATTTAATTGGCCAAGCGGATCATTCGACAGCTCCGCCAGATGTATAACCGCATCAAAGCCCTCTAGATCCTCGAGGCCGATATTTCGCAAATCTTTATGCATATACTGTGGATATATCATCTCCCCGTTGTTAAAAAGCCAACCTGATCGGTAAAAGCCCGTATCCAATCCTGTTACATCGTACCCTTTCTCAATCAGATACGGACCAAGAACTGATCCTATATATCCATCTGAACCCGTGATTAGTACCTTCATAGTTATTCTCTCCTTTTTGATTTTTTATTTACGCTTTCCAAATATGATTTTCATTTTTTGGTTCTATATGCTTCATGGCATTTCTCGTATCAATAATAATGTCGTTCCAGTCAGCTAATTCCTGATAGTCAATATCGGAGTGATTCGTAGAAATAACGACTGCATCAAAGGATGAAATAGTTTCTTCATCCCATGCCACTGTCTCCTTCCCGGCCCACTGAGCATGATCCCTCGTTTCCCATATTTTGGGGATGTAGTGATCGTAGTAATCTATATGAGCTCCATATTCGCTTAGCAAATCCATCAGCTTGAAAGTAGGTGACTCCCGTAAATCATCAACATTCGGCTTATAAGCCAATCCAATGATCAGGATTTTGCTGCCGTTTAAGGCAATCTTGTGAGCATTCAGTGCTTTTATTGTCTGCTCTACAACATAGCGTGGCATGCTGGTATTAATTTCTCCGGCCAGCTCTATAAATCTGGTGTGTTGCTCAACCTCACGAGCTTTCCATGTTAAATAGAACGGATCAATGGGAATGCAATGTCCCCCGAGCCCTGGCCCCGGTGTGAATTTCATAAAACCGAACGGCTTGGTAGCAGCTGCATCCAATACCTCATGCACGTCGATATCCATCTCCTGGAAAATAACTTTGAGCTCATTGACCAAAGCAATATTCACCGATCGAAAGATATTCTCGGTTAACTTTACAGCCTCGGCTGTTTTGTTGTCCGAAACCGGAACGGTCTTCACCACAATAGTATCATACAGAGCCGTAGCCACTTCCAGGGCATCGTCTCCATGCGCCCCAACAACCTTCGGAATTTTCGAAGTATTAAAATCGGCATTCCCGGGATCCTCGCGCTCCGGACTATAAGCAACAAAAAAGTCTTCACCCGATGTTAATCCCGACACATCTTCCAAAATCGGAATAACCAGCTCGTCGGTAGTGCCCGGATAAGAAGTAGACTCCAAAACCACCAGCTGCCCTTCTGTTAAATGGTCAGCAATATCTCTGGTGGTTTGCTCCACATACTGCATATCAGGCTCACGATGCTGATCCAGCGGTGTAGGCACACACATAATGATAGCATCCATCTTTTTCAGCTCTGCAAAATCGAGTGTGGCCTCACATCTCTCCGATGATGAAAGCTTCTCCATCATATCATAGCCAAGATGTTTTATATAAGGCTCCCCTTTTTTTATATCCTCAATTTTATCGGGATCAATGTCGAAACCTGTTATCGGAAATCCCTGCTCATGGAATGTCCACAACAAAGGTAGCCCCACGTATCCTAATCCAATGATGCCAACCCGGGCCTTGCGATTTTGGATGCGCTCAATTATATCTTCTTTTAACCCGGTTGCTTTCTTGGTATCCGGAATACCGACGCTACTGTATGTATTTTGAGATTTTTGAGTAGTCTTCATTATTGCTCATTGCTAAAGTTACTTTTTCCTGATCTTCTCGGACCATTTCTTCTATTAATTCGTCAAACGTATATTGTGGCTCCCATCCTAGCTGCTCGCGTGCTTTTGTGGCGTCTCCTACAAGCAGATCCACTTCGGTAGGCCTGAAATAACGAGGATCAATTTCAACTACCGTATCACCGGTCTCTGCATTGATCCCTTGTTCGTCCACGCCTTCACCAATCCACTCGATCTGGATACCTGCATGGCGAAAAGCTTTTTCGCAAAACTCTCGAACAGTATGCATCTTACCAGTTGCCAGCACATAATCTTCTGGCTTATCCTGCTGCAACATCATATGCATACCTTTGATATAGTCCTTGGCATGTCCCCAGTCTCTTTTCGCTTCCAGATTACCCAGATAGGTTTTTTCTTGTACACCGGCCGCAATCCTAACCGCAGCCCGTGTAATCTTTCGGGTGACAAAAGTTTCTCCCCGCACCGGCGATTCGTGATTAAATAAAATCCCGTTTACGGCAAACATATCGTAGGCTTCACGATAGTTAACGCAAATCCAATATGCATAGAGTTTGGCAGCTGCATAGGGAGAACGCGGATAAAAAGGCGTATCCTCATTCTGCGGCACTTCCTGCACCTTTCCATACAGCTCACTGGTGGAGGCCTGATAAAATTTTGTCTTCTCCGTTAGTCCCAGCAGGCGAATCGCTTCGAGCATACGAAGAACACCAAAAGCATCTGTATCAGCCGTATATTCGGGAGCTTCAAATGAAACCTGCACATGGCTCTGGGCTCCCAGGTTATAAATTTCATCAGGCTGGATATCCTGAATTATTCGAATCAAATTCGTAGAGTCGGTCAGATCTCCGTAGTGAAGATGGAAAGGCAGTCCCTCATTATGTGGATCGCGATATATGTGATCGATACGACCAGTATTAAAAGAGCTGGAACGTCTTTTTATGCCGTGCACTTCGTATCCTTTTTGGAGTAGATATTCTGCCAGATACGACCCGTCCTGACCTGTTACTCCTGTTATTAATGCTTTTTTTCTCTCTTTACTCTCTCTCAAATTAACCTCCTTCAGATTTAATTATATCAAATGCTAAACAAATGAATTACAATTTTACTTCTTTAAGCTCGTCTTCATTTTCGGTAAACCATCGATAGGTCTGCTGTAAACCCTCTTCCAATTCAATAGAATGATGCCAACCCTCTGAATGAATTTTTGAGACATCCAGCAATTTTCGCGGTGTGCCGTCAGGCTTAGAATCATCCCATATTATTTCTCCCTGATGTCCTACAACGTTCTGTATTAAATGTGCAAGTTTCTTGATGGACAGATCTTCGCCAACGCCTACATTATACATGCTCTCTGAAAGATCGTTCTCGACAGCAAATAGTATCATCTCAGCCAGATCCCGTACATGCAAAAATTCTCTTTTCGGTTTACCCGTGCCCCAAAGAGTAACCGGCTGATCGCCATTAATTTTTGCTTCATGAAACTTTCGGATCATAGCCGGTACCACATGAGAAGTCTCGAGATCAAAATTATCTCTCGGTCCATATAAGTTGGTAGGCATCAGTGAAACGTAGTTACGATCATATTGACGCCGTAATGCTTCACACATCTTTAATCCCGCAATTTTTGCTATGGCATACCACTGATTTGTCGGCTCCAGTGATCCCGTTAACAGATGCTCCTCTTTCATTGGCTGCGGAGCATGTTTCGGATAAATGCAGGAGCTTCCCAGGAAAATGAGCCTGTCTACCCTGTTTTCATGAGCGGCATTAATCACGTTATTCTGAATGGCAAGATTATCATGCAAAAACTGATACGGATACTGATCATTAGCCAATATTCCGCCCACCCGTGCCGCTGCAAGAATAATCCCATCTGGCTGTTCTCTGTTGATAAAATCATAAGTATCAATCTGATTTCGCAGATCCAATTCACTGCTTGCTCGGGTAACAATATTTGAATAGCCGTTTTCTCTGAAAACATCCAACACGGCAGAGCCGACCATTCCAGTATGACCTGCAATATATACCTTCATCTCTTCCATCTTTGTAGTGATACGGTTTTCCTATTCATGCGAGATATTTGTATCACAACAACTGTGCCAATTGGTAAACGAAGTAGTACTGCTGTTTTAATGTGGTATACTGAAGTAATCTTGAGTAATTATTTTATATCAACGCTGAACTTGTGCAATAAGGTTACAGCAGTAACAAAAATTGAAGACTTTTCTCTTGTGCTATTTATGGTTTACTGTTATTCTATAATAAGATAAAAAGGAGATGTTATGGCTTCTGAGAACAAACTTGACCAAGGACGCAAAGCATTTCGCCGGCAAGAGTGGAAAGAGGCTTATACCTTGCTGTCCTCAACAGACAAAAACAGTACACTTGACCCTCCTGATCTCGAGAAACTTTCCATAGCTGCTTTTCTCATTGGTAAAGAACCTGAATATTCAGATCTCTGGGCACGTACCCATCAAGGCTATCTTAAACAGAAAAAGAAGAGGAAAGCCGCAAATTGCGCGTTTTGGCTGGGGATCACGCTGATTACCCAAGGCAAAAAAGCAGAAGGAAGCGGCTGGATTGCCAGGGCAACTCGTTTAGTCGAAAAGTTTCAGAAAGAATGTGCTGAAAAAGGATTTTTACTGGTGCCTGAAGCATTACAGAATCTGCGTGCAGGAAAACCAGAGAAAGCTCATGATCTCTTTGTGGAAGCTCTCGAAATTGGTAATCGATGCAACAATTCGGATTTGATTGTTCTTGGTTTACTTGGTCGGGGACAAGCTTTAATCAATCAAAAAAAGATCAATGAGGGGACAACTTTTTTTGATGAAGTCATGGTTGCCGTAATTGCAGGTGATATTTCTCCCATTGTAGCGGGAATTGTCTACTGCGCAGTAATAGAAACCTGTCAAAAAATATACGATTTGCAGCGGGCACAAGAGTGGACAGAAGCGTTAAACCGCTGGTGCCGTAACCAGCCAGATCTAATTCCTTACCGTGGACAATGTTTGGTACGACGTGCCGAAATTATGCAGCTGCATGGTAACTGGTCGGAGGCTATGGATGAGCTGGAACAAATTTTCAACCTCAAGCAAACTTCGAATCCGCCCGTGCTTGGTGAAAGCTTTTACAGGAAAGGAGAGCTCTATCGATTGCAGGGGAAGTTTACTAAAGCCGAAGAAGCATATCAAAGCGCCAATAAGAACGGTCGAAATCCACAGCCCGGGCTGGCCCTCCTTCGAATGAGACAAGGACAGATCGATAAAGCAAAAGCAGCTATCGAAAATATAGAAAAGGAAAAACAGGATCTGTTGGCGCGCTCCAGGATTTTACCGGCTTATATAGAAATAATGCTTTCTGCAGATCATTTAAAGACAGCTCAAAATAGTGCCCGTGAATTGTCGGATATTGCTGCAAAAGTTAATGCTCCCATACTGGAGGCTATCGCCGAATATTCGCAAGGAACCGTACTACTGGCAAGCGAAAAACCCCGAGAAGCCATCACTAAACTTCGCACAGCCTGTAAGATTTTAACTAGTGTTGGAGCCTCTTATGAAACTGCACGTACTCACCTGTTGATAGGCCTTGCTTATCGCAAACTTGGCGACAATGACACTGCTAAAGTAGAATTGAAATCAGCTAAATCTACTTTTATGGATCTCAACGCTATTCCTGATATCAACCGGATTAATGAAATTTTTCCACCTATGAAAAGTGAGAATACCCATGGGTTAACGCCGCGGGAGATACAAGTCCTGCGTATTTTGGTGACCGGCAAGACCAATAAAGAAATTGCTGATGATCTGTTCATCAGTGAACGCACCGTAGATCGCCATGTAAGTAACATCATGGCCAAACTTGATGTCCCCTCCCGTACAGCTGCCACCACTTACGCGTACAAGCATAACCTCATTTAACTTCTGTGGGTAATATTACCCATTTCCTCCTCCCTTTTTAAATTGGGTAATTTCTCCGATTCGCCTCCCATCCGATTCAATTATGTTGAATACGGATTAACATTTGAGGAAATAAAAGAGGGAAGCAATTATGAAATCTCAAACAGTCAAAGATCAACAGAAAAATCGAGCGGGGGTAAGTGACATTCGTAAACAACTTTTGTCCACTATTCCTGCCACAGAACGACGAATAAACTTGGCCGGTTTGCCTACAGCGGTGCTTGAAGGAGGAAAAGGTCCGCCGGTAATATTACTACACGGACCAGGAGAATCTTCGATTTGGTGGATGCGGGTAATTCCGAAACTTGTATCTACGCACCGGGTTATCGTCCCCGACCTGCCGGGACATGGTGAATCCATAATTAGCAGCGATAAACTTGATGCAGATTTTGTATTCAGATGGCTCAGCGCATTAATTGAACAGACCTGTTCGTCTTCTCCCGCACTGGTGGGAAATATTCTCGGAGGATCTATCGGGGCTCGCTTTGCCATCTATCGAGGAGAACAGATTAGTCATTTGGTACTTGTAAATTCACTTGGGTTGGGGAAGTTCATACCTGCACCCAGTTTCGCATTTGGATTGTTCCGCTTTATGATTTGGCCTAACGAGAAAAACTTCAATCGTTTTTTTCCACATTGCATATACGATGTGGATGCTCTGCAAACTCAGATGGGCGAAAAATGGGATCCGTTCGTGGCGTACAACCTTGAATGTGCCCGTGATAAGGAACGAGGTGACGCAGTGCAGTTCCTGATGAAAACACTCGGTATTCCCAGAATTCCCTCAGAAGATCTCGAAAAAATCACTGTGCCAACAACCTTGATCTGGGGAAGACATGATAAAGCAAACAAACTGCAAATAGCAATTGATGCCAGCGAGCAGTTTGGATGGCCGCTGTACATCATTGAGGAAGCCCGGGATGATCCCAAACTGGAACAACCCGTGGAATTTATAAATGCCTTACACAAAACTTTAAATACACAAGGAGTTAATTATGCCGACTAAAACAGATAAATCTACCAATCAGAAGACGAAAATGTCGCAATCTCCTTATGGAGAAACATTTAGTACAAATACAGCTGAAAATTATGAGCAGTATTTTGTTCCTGCAATAGGCAAACCACTTGCGAAAGAGCTGGTTAAAATAGCAAGTCTCCGTCAGGACGAACGAGTGCTTGACGTCGCCTGCGGTACTGGTATCATAGCTCGGCTTGCTTCCAAGAAATTAGGAGATACCGGTACTGTTACCGGTTTGGACATTAGTCCCGGCATGTTGACTGTAGCTCGGTCTGTCACCCAGTCTGCACCATCGATCGAATGGCACCAAGCCAGTGCAGAAGATATGCCACTAATTGATAAGACTTTTAATGTTGTGTTCTGTCAAGTGAGTCTACAATTCATGGAAGACAAATCCGCTGCACTGCAGGAAATACATCGCGTGTTGACAGATGGTGGGCGCCTGATCCTTAATGTACCCGGTCCGGCCGGTCCTCTATTCAAGGTTTTTGCTAATGCGCTTGAAAAGCATATCAATAAAGAAACCGCCGGATTTGTGAACCAAGTTTTTTCACTGAATGACACTGCCGAAATTCACCAGCTTTTGAATACTGCCGGTTTTCAGGAAATTGATATTGAGACTGAAGATAAACTGTTACATCTGCCAGAACCAAAGGATTTTCTATGGCAGTACATTCACAGTACTCCCATGATTAAAGTTGTATCCAAAGTAAAAAAAGAAACGCTGGACTCGCTTGAAAATGAGATAGTGGAACGTTGGCAGCAATTCAGAACAAATAGCGGTATGGAGTACCGGCAACGTGTTGTGTCCGCAAAGGCTCGCAAATAATGAAGTGTTTCTGAGCTAAGCGTATACTGGTGATATGTGCCGTTGGGGCGTATTGCTATACGCCCCAACTAATCCTCTCTCCAAAAAACCGGAAGCAGAGCTTCTAATCCAAAGGACCACAGCAGGCTACGGTCCAAGATGTTTGTTGCTCGTCCAGGTGATTCGATGATGAATGAAAAGATTGTTTTTTTGCCCTTATTGATGCAAGTTTTTCTGGAGTCGGTTCCGTGTTTTTTTTATCGGAAGTGGAGGTAAAAGAATTGAAGTAATATTAAGTAAAATAGTATTGAGGGTATCATGCTGAACTTGTTTCAGTATCTTTAGCTTTCTATTCATCAAAGCTTTTACCCAGATCCTGAAACTAGTTCAGGGTGACATGGTCCCTTAACTGGTACAAGTTTGTAACTTCTACCAGTTGTGGTGATCTTCATATCCTACGCGGGTCTTATGACAGGAGATATATTCAACTACGCTCCGAAAGCTTTCGGAACTCCGCTCAGTATGACACTGCTTTTATCTCGTTACGCACCTCTGGTGCGTAACGGAAAACTCAATGAACTTATCTCATAGCCAAAGATCGATATTTTAGACCGCATTTGTTATTTTACCACCGCTCATTCGATAACCGATCTATTTTCTGATCCATGAAACAAGTTGCATTTAAAACCCTCGGCTGTAAGCTGAATTATTCTGAAACGATGGCTATACAGCGCGATTTTGAACAAGAGGGATATGACATTACCGATTTCGATGACAAAGCGGATATCTATGTTGTCAACACCTGCTCGGTGACCCAGAGTGCCAACAGCACGTGCCGAAAAGTAGTACGCCGTGCTCTTCGAAGAAATCCGGAGGCTTTTGTTGCAGTAATTGGCTGTTATGCGCAGCTCGAGCCGGAAGAGATAGCTGAAATTGACGGTGTTGATGCAGTATTGGGAGCTAAAAATAAATTCAAGCTGCTCGATCTTTTTGATGATTTTGAAAAACGATCGGAGCCGATCGTCTATAATTCTGATGTGAACGAAGCTGTTGATTTTCACAATGCTTTTTCGGCGGATGACCGCACGCGAGCTTTTCTGAAAGTACAGGACGGCTGTAGCTATAACTGCTCCTTTTGCACCATCCCACTGGCGCGTGGAGAAAGTCGGAGTCCAGAAATAGCTGCGGTAGTTGAAAATGCAAAACTGTTGGTTGAAGAAGGATTTAAAGAAATTGTAGTTACCGGGGTCAATGCTGGTGATTTTGGCCGGGGGACTGATGAAAATTTCTTTATGCTCTTGCAACAGCTTGATAAAGTTGATGGACTTGAACGTATCCGCTTTTCTTCGGTAGAGCCTAACCTGATGCACGATGAGATTATTCATTTTACCGCTGAGTCAAATACTATTCAGCCGCATTTCCACATGCCCCTGCAAAGTGGAAGCGATAAAATGCTGGGCCTCATGCGCCGGCGATATCAATCCGATCTGTATCGGCAGCGAGTGGAATTGATCAGAGATTTAATGCCTGACGCTGCCATTGGTGTAGATGTAATTACGGGACATCCCGGTGAAACAGATGAGCTATTCCAGGAATCCTATGACTTTTTAGACAGCCTGCCAATATCCTATCTTCACGTATTTACCTATTCAGAACGTCCCAATACGCATGCGCTGAATATCGAACCCAATGTACAGGACAGCGTTCGCAAAGAACGAACTCATACAATGAGGAGACTCTCAGAGAAAAAGCGATTCGAGTTTGAAACCTCTTTTAAAGGTGAAGTGAGACCAGTACTTTTTGAAGGTGCAAAAAGAAATGGAGCTATACTTGGCTGGACGGATAATTACATTCGCGTTGGCGTACCTTATAATCCACAGTATGAAAATAAAATATTGCCGGTCCGGCTTGGCACTCGCTCCAAAGATGGATATCTCATTGGTGAACTTACACCAGAAGCCAAAGAAGAACAGCAAGTCATCGCAGAACTGGTTGGATAAAAATTTGACGACATGGCAAACTCTTATGATAATCCGGATGAGCTGATCAATGATATCATCTCATTTCTTGAACGGGAACGGGAGATATTCGGGGACTTTTCTGTTCAGCTATCAGGAAACAATACAGAACCAGAAACAGAAAAGGATCAAGATTCAATTTCTGACTCATCCGCATCCAAAAAATCAACAACAACAGAGCCATCGCTTCAGCAACAAAACTCTCCTTCAGCCACTCCCAAAAAAGATGATACTTTCACTCCTCAGGAGGGATTATTTAATCAGGATGAAAGCAAAAAAATCTACTATCATATAGATAAATGTACTTCACTGGAAGAGTTGGAAGAACTGTGTCAACAAGCTGAAGTATTGCGAACAGATCTTGACGGGACACAACTAGTTTTCGGGGTCGGTAATCCGGATGCGGATTTAGTACTGGTTGGAGAAGCGCCGGGAGCCGAGGAAGATAAACAAGGCGAACCTTTTGTGGGAAAAGCCGGACAACTGCTCAACAAAATTTTAGCCGCAATAGATTTTGACAGAGAAGATGTATACATCGCCAATATCCTCAAACATCGCCCCCCCAACAACCGAAATCCAAAACCTGAAGAGCGTGAACGAAGTCTGCCTTTTTTACTTCGACAGATTGATTTAATCGATCCGAAACTAATTCTTGCGCTTGGTAAAGTTTCAGCTCAAACCCTCCTGGATAAAAAATCTTCGCTCTCTGGTATGAGGGGGCGATTCCACAAGTTCCGAGGCAAATATGAGCTATTAGCAACATACCACCCTGCTGCTCTTTTGCGGCATTCTAAATGGAAGCGTCCCACCTGGGAGGATGTACAAATGCTCAGAAAAAGATATGATGAACTTGGTGGACAGCCATAAATTTTCTTACCTAAAAACTGCGGTTTTTTCTTCATTTCGTCTATAGCATTTATTATACTTTACGAATACGAAAGATGGGATAATCTTAGCTTTCCTATCTCCCATCGAAAACATGCACTGATGAATTTTTTGAGACCATAACGAATGGCGTCACAGCAAGGATCAAATTATAAGAGTAATTCTGATTCAAAGATTTTAGAACAAGAAGGCCGCGTACCGCCCCAGGCTGTAGAAGTAGAAGAAGCTGTACTGGGATCAATGTTGATCGAGCATGAGGCGGCAACGGTTGCCCTCCAGATGCTTTCGGCAAGTGACTTTTACAAACCTGCCCATCAACACATCTTTGAAGTATTGCATGATCTATATGAGAGAGACAATCCACTTGATTTGCTCACTGTTGAGAATGAGCTTCGTGACAAAGGTTTGCTCGATACCTGTGGTGGAGCGGGATATCTTTCCGAGCTGACGCGATCGGTAAGTTCAGCCGCCAATGTGGATTACCATGCGCAGATTATTGCCGAAAAAGCAACCAAGCGAAATCTGATTCTCGGCTGTACCGATATCATCAAAGAAGCTTACGATAGTTCGTCTGATCCATATGATGTGCTGGATAAAGCCGAGCAGCGAATTTTTGATCTTGCCAACTCCAAGCAGCGTTCCCAGGCACAACCTATCGGCGATGTGCTAAAAGATACGCTTTCTTACCTCGAAGATATCCGTGGTAAGTCATCGGGCATTACTGGCGTACCTACCGGTACGGATGTTGATAAAATGACGGCCGGCTGGCAAGACGGTGATCTCGTTATTATTGCAGCACGACCGTCGATGGGTAAAACGGCTTATGTTTTGACAACAGCCCGTAATGCCGCGCTTCATCAAAATGAAAAATTGCGTACTAAAGTTGCCATCTTTAGTCTGGAGATGTCGAATCAATCACTGGTACAGCGGCTGCTTACTATGGAGGGACGTATTAATGCACAGACTGCACGTTCGGGTCGTCTTGAGGATGAAGATTTTAAACGTCTCATCGATGCGGCAGGACGTTTGTTTACGGCAAATATTTTTGTGGATGATACACCCGGTCTGAGCATCATGGAGCTTCGCACGAAAGCACGCCGACTAAAAAGTGAACACGATATCGGGCTTATCGTAGTGGATTATCTTCAGTTGATGACAGCC
The DNA here is from genome assembly GCF_058386985.1 of Fodinibius sp. GM108. Lineage (NCBI taxonomy): Bacteria > Pseudomonadati > Balneolota > Balneolia > Balneolales > Balneolaceae > Fodinibius > Fodinibius sp. GM108. The sequence continues at coordinate 622,340 of NZ_JBYEIR010000002.1, read as the reverse complement.
AGCGGAAATTTTGGGACGCGTGAACAAGAAATAGCTACTATTTCTCGAGGACTTAAAGCCCTGGCAAAAGAACTGGATGTACCTGTTATTGCCCTTTCACAGCTGAGTCGTGCCGTTGAACAACGCGGCGGCGATAAACGGCCACAGCTAAGTGACCTTCGGGAATCGGGATCTATCGAGCAGGATGCTGACGTTGTCTGCTTTCTCTACAGACCAGAATATTATGGCATAAAAACTACGCCTGAGGGGCAATCGACAACCGGCCTTGCAGAAATTATTATTGGCAAGCAACGAAATGGACCTACCGGCAGCGTACCTTTGTATTTTGTGAAAGATTATGCCCGTTTTGAAAATCTAACAACAGCTGATTCTCCCGATCCTTACGATGATGGAGCCAGTGATGCGGATAGTTCAGGATCGGACAGTCCACCGCCGATGGGACACAATCCCGGATCAGATAACGGAGGTGAAGACGCTCCATTCTAGTATTTTTACTACTTTGCCCCATCTTAAATACTAGCAGTTTGGTTGTCCCACAAATCAGATTAAAATTCCTTCTTCATTTCTTTCAACATCAACATTTGTTTTTCCAGGCAGCTCGTGCCCCTTGCTTTGCGATACAACGATAATCCCTATCAGAAGGTATAACAATCCTATGCCGGCAATTCCCAACCAAATCCATAAAAAAGTTGGTGATAACAGGTTGTAGATAACCATCAGTGCATTCATACCACACATTCCTAATACAAAAGAAAAACTTTTGGTAAATGATGGTGTCATTAAATCAACAAAGCTGTCGAAAAAGATTATGGATTGTTTGGAGAAGGTGGAAACAAATAATTTGTAAGCATACTTTTTAATAGCTGAGAACCGCCCTTCTTTCCACCGGCGGCGCTGCCAATCTGTATATTTAATACCGTTTGGCGTCTGTATCCAAATATACGCTTCAGGTGAATAATCTATCTTAATATCTTTCAACTGTAGTATTAACTCATATTCAAGTGAGTCAGTCCACGATCGATCCCATAAATTATATTTTTCAAGCACATCCATCGACAAACATAACCCGTTTCCCCAAAGCCCTACTCCAAGTCCCAGCATTTTCCTGCCCATTGGCTTTACATTGTTACTTAGAAAAAACTCCATCCTGGTTAACTTTTTGCGCCAATTATTTGACTGAGATAAAATCAATCCACTACTCTGGATTATCTTACTACCTTGCGCCAAATAATAGTTCATTACCTCCAGATAATTACCAGAAACCAAACTATCTGAATTGAAAAGAATTACAGCATCATAGTTCTTATTCCATTCTTTTATTTGGTTAAAAGCCCATTCCAAAACAGTATTTTCATTATACTTTGAATGATTAGAACGCTCCAGGACAATTGCCCCCAGATTTCTGGCTATCTTTGCCGGATATGATGAATTATCATCCACTATTAATATCAAATCGTACATGTTTTTGGGATATACTAACCCGGACATACTATAAAGAGATTTAACTACCATATTCTCTTTGTCATAGGCAGGCATAACAATAGCAAATTTTCTTTTGCTATCAGCCTTAAAGTTCTGGATATGTTTTCCAAATAAAGCAAATAAACCCAGCATCATTTGATATCCAAACAGAATACCAAAGATTCCGGCCAGCATATACTGAATAATTTCTACAAAAATCATTAGCGTGATTTATTGAACTTTTCTGGAGCTTTAACAGTAGAAAACCTTGTAGTCACCCTTTTAGTGCTGTAACTCAGCTCTGAATAATCTTTATTTTATTTTTCCGGTTTATCAATACTTGATAAGCAACAAGTGCGCCAAAGTTCGATATGCGATCGAATTCTATTTAGGACGGATTTGACAGACTTAAAAGACATATTGATTTTGTTACATTTATTCTCATAGTCTGTTGTTGCGTGTAAAAAAGTATCCGATTCTGATATGACAAAGTTGTCCAATTTATATCGCACTCTGACAATAAACACCAAATTTGCCAACGCTTTTTCTCTCCCGACGAATTCAAATTTCTACTTTGAAAATTTATACAGATATGCCGCAGCTCTGTTCAAAAAAAGCAGTAAACTTATTTGTTCCTCTTTGAGAGGAATGGTCAGGTTCCAGGTTCTATAACTCTCAGTACTGTAATTGTATTTGGCATTCCCCTGAGATGTTAACTGTGCTATCCCGGAAATGTCACTACTGATTCCATCTTCAATAAGATTAATTAACAACTGGAATTCAGAGCGAGATTTGACAGATCGATCTGCATTTTCTGACACACTAAAGCAATCATACCAATAATCTTTGTATTTCAATGCCAAACGCCAGGCAGATTTTCCTTTTGTATTAATTGTTTTCTTAAACCATAAACGATCACTCTTGTATGCTGACTTAAGAACTTTCTTTAGAAATTTCACAAAGCGTCTGTCATTAAAAAGAAGTTCATCCTGATCTATCTGACTATAATTATGCTTAAGCAGGGTATCAATAGAGTGTTCAATAGTCTCCCAACTTATGGTCATATCTTTTATAGCTCTCTCTGTGGATGAACTATCTTTTGAACTGAAATCATCCGGAACGGGTATATTAACAGCTTCTCTGTGTATTTTTGGTTTTGTTAAATCAAGATACTGATAACTGTTCACCGGATCGAGTGTTACACCTTGTACTTTATTTTCGATCTTTGGATATAGATAATTCAAAATAAAGCTATCACTTGCCGTATTATTAATATTAATAATATCTCCTTCTATTTTATCCGACGATAGAATATCTACCAGCAGTTCTGAAACAATATCGGCGTAAGATTCATCAACAATAAAATCCAGGCAATTGCTTATACCAAGGTCATGCTTGTATCCTATCTGTTCATTTGTACTTCCGCCGCTTCCAATTAACTGCAGACGAGTTTCTAACAACACGTTTCCATAGTAAGAGAATCCTTTATAGAAAGGAGCTAGACCAATCAGTTTAGTGCCATCCCAGATACTGAGGATATAAAGTGAGCGCTGTTGATTTCTGCCAAAATATTGCCACCAGTTGTAGGCCCAATCAAATGACATGCATATTTTGCAACTGGACCTTTTCTCCAGATCTCTCCAGTAACTTGCCAGATCTTCAAAAAGTTTTTCGGTGGTAAATACTTCCACCAGAAGTTCATCTTTATCTGAAAGTTGCTTCCAGTTTAGTGTTGCTCTCTGATCTCCATTCGTTGACTCTCCCCGAAATTTAATTGTTTCCATAACGCCTTATTTGATGTTAATATTTAGCCTATTGCTCTTGATATGAATATTTTTTTACCCTCTCCCCTTCTCTAATTGGCTTTACTTCATGCAATTAGCGATGATCTTATATTTCATTTATAGCTAATTGCGCTATCCATCGCTGTAATATGACAGACTACGTATCTTTAATTTATTTTCTTTAACCAACCGATATAATATTAATACAATAGCTATGCCAAACCCTACTCTTTGCCAATACTAACTTATAAGAGTGAACTACTCTGCTTTACTAAATAAAGAAGACCAACATTTTTTGGATATTGGGAAACGTGCAGAAAAAAGCTGAAACAATTTTACACATAAAAAAATATTGGCTATGTGAAATATGTTCACACTGTTCTGAATGTTCTCTGTAACTGCTTACATCGCATATCTATTCCTTTCGATAATATTATAATAGCCAAAGCTTTAGCCTATAAAAAAAGTTGATTCAAAGGTTGGCACATTTGTTGTAACTCCTACATCAAAAGAAAGTTTAAAATTATAACCGTAATTTGAACTAGAATGAGTTTTAAAAAGCCCGCATTTTTTGCTGATAGATATTTTCCTACTGTTTTAGAATTGAATCGTACTCATTCTTGTCTCAAAATGTTGTTTATCATCTATCGCTATCTATTTAACCATGCTTACAATTTTAGAGCTGAAAAGTTTAATTGACATCAAAAATCGGAATAATGGTTACTTCTAAATCGCAGATCACAAATTTCCCTCTTACAAACCTAGAGCATTCTTCACAAAGTATTCTGATGCAGGATATCTTTTACAAGATTCTTAGTTTAGCAAAAATGGATTCAAATGTAATATTGGTTGGAGAGATAGGTTCAGGGAAAAAGCATTTATCTCAAACTATTCATGCTAACAGTGATCGTGCAGAGGGACCTTTTTATTCGTTTTATTGTGTAGACATCAATGAAAAAGATTATAAAGATGCTTTTTGGGGGCATCTTCAAATTGAGGATAACCACATATCACTAAAATACGAGGCTCTGGAAAAAGCATGTGGAGGAACCCTCTATCTTGATCAGTTTTCAGAACTGTCAGTTGATCAGATGTTAAATCTCATTGATTCGTATATGAAAGGTTGTAAGCAGTTATACCGATATAATACTAACATTAAACCACGACTTATCATCTCTATTAACCAGGAATCATACAGTGAAATTTTGCATGAACCAATTTGGGAAAAACTACTCTCCTACTTGAATCCTATTGTTATAATGCTTCCACCACTCAGAGAAAGAAAAGAAGATATACCAATTTTAATTAATCATTTTCTAAAGGAGATAAAAAAGGATCACGCAGAATATGTAAATTTAAAAATATCGGCCCAGGCCCTTACAAAATGTATTAACTATCATTGGCCTGGTAATATCCGCCAATTGAAAAATGCCATATTACAGGGCGCTATTCTCTCTTACGGAGAAACCATAGAAGCTCATCATCTTCCTTTTTCAATGAGTTGGAAACTGCCGTACGAAATGGATGGAAAAACATCAATGTAGTATCCTCTACTTGCCGTATCAAAAATGATATACTTTCCCTTTCCAGGTATTAATTAATGCCGTACCTCTCCTGCTCTGATATATAACTTAGCCGCCGTCTTTGACAGTTGAGTTAACCCGAACATAATCAACCCTTACAGGATAAATCAGGATTTACTTTTCTCTTTCTCATATTTGTCAAGTTTGTTATGCAATGTTTTACGGCTAAAGCCCAATATCTTAGCTGCTTCAGTTTTATTATTATCTACTGAATTAAGCGTTTTATGGATTACCCGGTGTTCGATCTCCTCCAAACTTGTACCAATAGGTATTTGGATGATATTATCATTTTGAGTTGTTCGGCTGTCAACAGGAAAGACATTTTCGCTACCTTTAATACGTGATGGTACCGAGTCAGGATCAATTGTCCCACCTTCAGACAATACAACACATCGTTCAACAACATTCTTCAGCTCTCGCACATTGCCAGGCCAGTCATACCCCATAAACAGCTCGATACAGTCATCGGTAAATTCAATATTTTCAATATCATATCGTTCCATGAAATAATCTTTGTAATATGACACCAACAGAGGTATATCTTCTTTACGATGACGAAGGGGCGGAACATATAATTCAATAACATTAAGCCGATAAAACAAATCTTCTCTGAAACTACCAGCCTTTACCTGGTCAATTAAGATTTTATTTGTAGCCGAAACGAGTGATATATCCACTTCGATCTCTTCTTTACCTCCTACCCGCCGGAAGGATCCCAGTTCGACAGCTCTCAATAATTTTACCTGCATTGGCTCAGGCATTTCTCCGACCTCATCCAAAAATAATGTTCCTTTATGAGCCATTTCAAAAGCTCCTTCCTTTCTACTATGTGCTCCGGTAAACGATCCTTTTTCATGTCCAAACAATTCGCTTTCTACCAATTCTGAAGGAATAGCACCACAATTGATGTTTACCATCGAATTATTGCTACGGGAACTGTGATAATGCAGAAGCTTAGCGAGCACTTCTTTTCCTGTACCATTTTCACCCATTATCAGTACAGTAGCCTTGGTTTTTGCTACCACCTTTATTTTTGATAGCAGCTCCTCCATTATTGCATTTTGGGTAATGAAGACGGGCTTGTTACTCTCTTCCGATTTATTAGTTTTGTTAATCGAATTATCACTCTTGTTTTTATTCATTAGCTACTCCTCCCTCTGTTTTTATTTCTAAAATTGTTATTGCTGATATGCTCTCATATCAGCGATCTCTATTAAAAGCTCTATAACTATTTAAAAAAAAATTATGAGCTTTGATACTCTCTCCATATTTACGGAAATAACCAAAAGCGTTTAAAAAACTAGCATATATTTTTGTAAACCAAAGTTAATTTTTCTTAATCGATTATAACTTAATTTTTGTTTTAAAAAATTAGCTTTAGAATCTCCTGATGCCGCTTTTTTATCATGGTTAGGTCCTTAATCAATTAAGTTATTTTCAAGAGCATAACGAGTAAATTCAACATTTGATTTGAGCCCCATTTTTTCCTTTATCCGAGATCGGTAAGTATGTACAGTTTGAACATTCAGGGAAAGCTCCTCGGCAATTTCATTAACTTCTTTACCCGAAGCTATCATGCACATTACTTGAAACTCCCGATCCGAAAGAGATTCATGTAGAGGTTTATCACCACTCATATCTACCCGGCTGGCCAACTGCTCGGCCACATCCTGGCTGATATATTTTTTTTGTTGAATCACAATTCTTCGGATAGCTGTGATTAGCTTATCAGAAATACTTCTCTTATTTAAGTACCCATGTGCCCCTGCTTTCAATGAACGAACGGCAAAACGATCTTCCGGATGAATGCTAAGCATAAGCACTGGCAGATCCGGGTAAAAATCTTTCACCTCTTTTAATACATCTAAGCCACTTTTACCTGGCATAGCAATGTCAAGAATGAGAAGATCCGGATCAGCATCCTCCAGCTTCTCCATTAGTTCATTCCCTTCAGAAGCTTCTCCAATAACTTCGAGATCTATTGTACCTTGATCAGCAATTTTCTTCAACCCTTCCCGAACCAACGGGTGGTCATCAGCTATAAAAATTTTAATCATTTATTTCCACCTTAGTATTTATTCACGATTATCGATTAATGGGATTTTAACTGTTATTTGAGTTCCTTGCTCCTTTTCTGAATCAATATATATATCTCCTCCTAAAAATCGTGCTCGTTCCCTCATTCCGATCAACCCGAAAGAAGACCGGGCATTTATCTCTTTTTGCGTAATGCCAATTCCATCATCTTTTATGATCAATAACAGGTTGCCGCTATCTTTTTTGAAATCTACTTTTACTTTTGTAGCCTCAGCATGACGCACAATATTATTCATTGCCTCCTGAAATATTCGGAACAAAGTTGTTTTCTGTTCGTCACTTATATCAGTTGTATTATCCAAAGACGAATCAAACTCCACAAATAAACCAACTCGGTCTGCTAATTCTTTAGCTTGCCATTCAATAGCTTCGGTTATTTCCAAGTCATCTAAAACTTCGGGGCGTAATTTCGTAGTGATAGTATGTACAGACTCGATAATAGTATTAACACGATTCATCATCTGATGCATCTCCTTGTCGACGAAATCATTCAACTCTTCAGATACTCTTCTTTTAACAGCTTCATTGCACAACGACATATCTATCTTTAACACAGTCAACATCTGCCCCAGTTCATCATGAATTTCACGTGCTATTCTCGTACGTTCTTCTTCACGTGTCCTCTCAATTCGTTCCGATAACTCACGAAGTTTCTCACTGTATACTTCTAATTGTTTTTCTCTTTCCTTTTGTTCGGTAATATCCTGAATTGTACCGATCATCTTTAGAGACTCATCATTTCCTGATATTGTGCGTCCCCTACATGAAACGTGTCGCTGCTCCCCATCTCCTCTAATAATTCTATGTTCCAATGCAAAAGATTCCTTGTTTTCATAAGCTTGTTTTATTTCTTCTTCTACCCGATTTTTATCCTCGGGATGGATATGAGAAGCATAGGTGTCGTAATCCAGATCAAAGTTTTCTTTTTCTAATTCAAAAATTCGGTATACCTCATCAGACCAAATAAGTTGTGAGCCATTAACATCCCACTCCCAACTTCCCACCTTGGCAATTTCTTGCGCTTCTGTTAACTTTATTCGCTGCTCGTTAAGTTTTCGAACACGTTGATGTCTGCTGGTTACATCCCGTGAATTAACAATTACAGAAGAACCCTCGGGAGTATCAGGAACATGCTTGGCAAGACTTTCCAGGTAAATCCAGTTTCCATCTTTATGTTGAAATCGAAATTCAACCGATACTAACTTTCCCGACTCATCTATAGCATCATAAAAGGCCTTCTTCACCTCTGTTAAATCTTTAGGATGAACAAATTCAAAAATATTATTACCCACTAATTCCCTTTGGTTATAACCTAAAATGCGATATACCGAAGGTGTATCGTAGCATACATTTCCTTCCTCATCAAGAACAGTAATAATATCGTGAGAATTTTCTATAAGTGATTGGAAATATTCTTTACTTTCTTCTAACTCCTCTTGTACCTGCTTTCGCTGATCGATTTCCCTTTTTAGTCTGTTATTTTTCTCATTCAGCTGATTAACCAATCTACGAAAACCCCTGACCTTCACATCATATGCTATCATCCACTCTATCAGATAAGTCGAAGCAAGTTCGATAATAGATTCCAGGTTGAGATCAGCACTTTCTCTAATTGCAATAGCCAATGCTTCATGATGAAGACTAATCAGGTCAAGCCCATTTATCCCCTCTTTTAACGCCGACTGACTTTGTTCAAAAGCCTCAGAGAGCCATACCTCATTTTGAGTGCTTAAATATTGTTTAAGCCCCTCCACGTAAGTAGATTTAACTTCATCAATTTCCACTTCCATTCCCTCTTTACTTTCTCTTATTGAGTACAAAAACTTATCTTCAATCAGGAATAAGCCTCAATTACTCCTCCTCTTCTATATACTTGCACATTTCTACAGTCGTTCCTTTTCCAACAGTCGACTGGATCTCAAATTCATCCATTATTTCTCTTGTACCAGACAATCCGATACCCAGTCCTTCCTTGCTTGAAAAACCTTCTTTCAAAGCTTCCTGAACATTATCAATCCCCGGTCCGGAATCTTCTACAATTATAACTATACATACTTTATCATTTTCTCTCTTTTCGACCTTTACCCGACCACTACCAGCATATTGCAGGACATTTCTACAAATTTCTGAAATAGCTGTTGCAATTATTGTCTGATCAATCGGTTTGTAGCCCGAATTCTTAGCCAGTTCTCGTCCAAATTTTCGAATCTTAATCAGATCATTTTCTGATTCCAGAGAAAAGTTTTTTTCTGATAATATTCTGCTACTTTTTTCACTGCTATTTTGAATATCCATAAATGATATGCCGCAACTGGCATTTTTCTACTCTCTCTATTCATATTTCTCTCGGCTGCAGCCGTGAAAAACTCTCTTTAGCAAATCTATCAGTGTTGTAAAAGATTAACTACTTACAATCACCATTAATTTATTACTGTTTGAATTCGAACACAACCTATTTTTTCCAAAAAACCGAATATTGCAAAAAATTAATGGAGTAGGTCAGACAATCGTTGGAAAATGATCGAATAGTTGATTTTTTATCGGGAAATAGCTTCTGTAATGTTCTTACTTTTTTCAATTAGTTCATTGTTTAAATGTAATCCTTGTTTCTCCATGACTTCAGTAATATGATCCTTTACACCAACTAAAATCAAAGGCCGTTCCATACAAGCGGTTGAATATGCAAGATCTTGAAGTATCTTAGTTGTAAAAGAATCTATTACCATCAATTCACTCAAATTGAGAATTACACCTGTAGCAGAATTCTCTGAAACTTTTTGGAGTACAAGGTTTTGTAATTCGGTAAACTCGGAATCTGTAAGCGCTTCTTTTAACTTTAGTATTAGGTAACCTTCTTTTTTTGAGATATCAATTTTTGATAGTAGGCGGGTATGTAGGATCTGCATTTGTCTATAAATAAATAGAACTTATTGTGAAAATACCTTATAGATTATAATAAACGTATTTCCCCTTTTTTATAATTAATTCTATGCATTAATTGTAAGAATTTTTATTACAAGAAAAGCTTCGTTGTCAGCTGACCCAAAACTAACTTTCTAAAATCTCCAAAGCTTTTTTGGCAGCTCTTTGTTCAGCTTCTTTCTTACTCTTCCCTTTTCCTTTAGCCATCGGTTTGCCATCCACGTATACCTCCACTCCAAATGTTTTGTCATGGCCAGGCCCCTCTTCTGATATAACTGTATAGGTAGGTATTTGCATACGATTGGCTTGTGCAAATTCCAATAACAAGCTTTTATAGTTATCCAGCATACCGATAATTTTATCGAAATCAACATGCTCTTCAATAACCCGGCGAACAAACTTTGAAGTCGATTTATATCCGATATCTACATATAAAGCACCTACAAGAGCCTCAAACACATCCGACAAAACGCTCTTGGAATGTTCGATTCCTTGTCCTTTTACACGTTCGCCCAACAGCATCAGGTCATACAGCTCTAATTTACGAGCATACATAGCCAGAGTATCTCCCTTAACGAGTTTTGCGCGTAATTTTGTCAGAAATCCTTCATTCTTATTTGGGAAAAGATCAAAGATAATTTCAGTTACGATGAGATCCAGAACAGCATCTCCCAAAAATTCAAGACGCTCATACGAATCAGTGCTGGTGAAGTTATCATCCACCAGTGTAGAACGATGTCGCAATGCTCTGATATAAATAAAGGGATTATCAATAGAAGTATCGATAATCCCTTCTAATTCTTTTATACGCTCTTCTTGCTCAGGTGGTAACTCTCTGTCAGATTTAAAATATGACCTGAGTTGATCAAACATTAATTACTCTTCGAACTTTTTAAAGACAAGCGTAGTATTGTGTCCACCAAATCCGAAAGCGTTATTCAGAGCATATCTTACATCACGGACTTCAGCCTCGTTGAATGTATAATTTAGATCACACTCCGGATCCGGAGTTTCAAAATTAATGGTGGGTGGAATCATACCGTGATAGGTAGTCAATACAGTAGCAAGAGCTTCCATCGCCCCTGCAGCTCCAAGTGAATGGCCGGTCATTGACTTTGTGGAGTTATGATTAATTTCATAAGCATGATCTCCAAACACTTTTTTGATAGAGTTTGTCTCAGCGATATCACCGAGTGGTGTAGAAGTGCCATGCATATTAATGTGATCCACATCTTCTGTTGTTATACCGGCAGAATCCAACGCCCGATTCAATGCAAGAATAACACCTTCACCGTCGGGATCCGGTGCGGTAATATGATGAGCATCCGCAGAAAAACCATATCCCACAATTTCGCCGTATATTTGTGCACCACGTTCTTTAGCATGCTCAAGTTCTTCGAGAAATAATATTGCCGATCCTTCACCAAGTACAAAGCCATCTCTGTCTTTGTCGAATGGTCTTGATGCAGTCTGGGGATCATCATTGCGCGTAGACATAGCCTTCATAGAAGTAAAGCCCGCTACTCCGATACGTGAGATCGGAGCCTCTGAACCGCCGGATACGGCCATATCGCACTGCCCCTGCTGAATCGAATCATAGGCCAAAGCAATGTTATGCGAACCGGTTGCACAGGCTGAAACCGCGCAAAAGTTTGGGCCTTTAAATCCATACTTAATCGAAATTTGCCCCGCTACCATATCCGGAATCAGCTTAGGTATAAAAAATGGAGATACACCTCTGGGGCCGTGTTCATGAAATGAAATGGATTGATCATAAAAAGTGATCATACCTCCGATGCCCGTTCCTACAATTACGGCTACATCATCTCGATTGATGTTATCCAGATTAAGCCCCGTATCTTCGATGGCTTCGTCAGCAGCTATAAGAGCATACTGACACACCTTGTCCAGACGGCGAGCCTCTTTGCGATCGAAATAATCAAGCTCGTCATACTCAGGGATTTGGGCCGCAAATTTTGTAGGAAAGTCTTCGGTATCGAAATGTTCTATCGGTTCAGCACCACTCTTTCCTGATACTAATCCATTCCAGAAATCAGGTGCCGTCTTACCTACAGGGGTAAGGGCACCGATTCCGGTAATGACTACTCTACGATTTGACATGCTAAAGGGTTTAGCGTATAAATTGGATTAACTTACTTTCTCTTGTAGATATTCTACAGCGTTACCGACAGTTGCAATGTTTTCTGCATCTTCATCAGGAATGCTGATATCAAATTCTTTTTCAAATTCCATAATGAGCTCAACAGTGTCAAGAGAATCAGCACCCAAATCATTCGTGAAATTTGCATCATGGGTTACTTCTGATTCATCAACACCTAACTTGTCAACGATAATTGTTTTTACTTTTGATTCAACGTCTTGTGCCATAACTATTTATTTAGCTTGTTTTTTGTTAATTAAAATTTAATTTAGAGCTAACTGCCATAAAGTATGGGCTGAAAATACAATTTAAATTAGTAAAAATACACATCCCATTATTGCTTAAACAGATGTGCCATATTAAACCTCACATGCCCATACCACCATCAACACGAATTGTTTCACCGGTAATGTAAGAACTGAGATCAGAAGCTAAAAACAATACCGTATTTGCCACTTCTTCTGCATCACCAGCCCGGTTTAAAGGAGTTTCTTCTTTTATAGCTTCTAAAACTTTTTCATCAAGTTCATCGGTCATTTCTGTGGTTATATACCCCGGTGCTACTACGTTGGCGCGGATATTACGGGAAGCCAATTCTTTTGCATATGATTTCGTAAATCCTACGATACCCGCTTTTGATGCTGCGTAATTACTTTGTCCTGCATTTCCACCGAGCCCTACAACAGAACTGATGTTAATAATTGATCCGCCCCGATTCCGCATCATCGGCTTTGTTACAGCTTTACTGTAATTGAAGATGCTTTTTAAATTTGTCTCTATAACCTGATCCCAATCATCTTCGCTCATGCGCAGGATCAAATTATCACGGGTGATGCCGGCGTTATTGACTACGATATCCAGCTTTTCCCAATCGTTAGTGAGATCATTTATAACTTTTTCTGCTGCATCATAGCTGGCGGCATCAGCTTGAATCGCTTTCGCTTTACGTCCTTTGGCTTCGATTTCTTCTTTAACCTCATTGGCCGCATCTTCAGAACTTCTGAAAGTGATAGCAACATCGGCTCCGTAACCAGCTAAAGTTAATGCAATAGATCGACCGATTCCACGGCTGCCGCCAGTGACCAATGCTGTTTTCCCTTCAAGTGATAAACTCATAATTAATCCACTAATTTTAAAATGTATTTTCACACCCCCCCGTCTTTCGGGTAATCCACTCGAAAGTCCCCTTCAAGCCTGTCCTGACTACTGTCGGTGATGGGACTATTCTTGCCGGAGTGAAATTATATTTGCCAAAACTTTAAACCAAAAATCATCCTGTTGTTAAGCTATAAAGAAACATTTATTGATAGCCATCGATTTTTACATCATCAAGAGTACGCTTGACCAACCCCTGTAAAACATTGCCCGGGCCCACTTCCACAAATGAGTCGGCCCCATTTTCACTCATATTCTGCAATGTTTGTGTCCATCGCACAGGGTTAAGCAACTGGTTTAACAGATTCGATCGGATTTCTTCAGGATCTGTTGTCGGTTCAGCAGTGTAATTACTATAAATGGGACAATTCGGGGTGGAAATTTTCAGCGATTCCAGTCCTTCCTTCAAACCATCATAAGCAGATTGCATTAGTGAAGAATGAAAAGCACCACTGACAGGAAGCATTTTTGCCAAACGACACCCTTCTTCTTTTAATAATTCCACGGCTTTCTCTACGGCTTCTTCATCACCGGAAATAACTATTTGTCCGGGACAGTTATAATTTGCCGCAATCACTTCCTTGCCGACTTCATCAGTTGCTTGCTTGCAAATACGTTCTACAACTTCATCATCCATTCCGATAACTGCAGCCATTGTGCCGGGATTATCTTCTCCGGCCTGTTGCATAAGCTCACCGCGGCGGCGCACAATTCGCAAAGCATCCTCAAAACCGACTGCACCACATGCTACCAAGGCAGAAAATTCCCCCAGGCTGTGCCCGGCAACCATATCAGGATTGGCATTCAGCGTATTAAACAACGCCACTGAATGCAGAAAAATGGCAGGCTGTGTATATTCGGTTTGTTTTAACTGCTCTTCGGGACCTTCAAACATAATCTGCTTAAGATCAAAGCCAAGCACTTTATTGGCCCGATCTACATACGAGGCAAACTCATCATTTTCCTCATAATGAGATTGTCCCATTCCAACAGATTGTGAACCTTGTCCCGGAAACAAATAAGCTGTACTCATTAACTATTCCCCCATTTTAGATATATCGATCCCCATGTATAACCGCCGCCAAAAGCAGCAAGAATCAAATTATCACCATGTTCAAGTTTGTCCTGCCAATCGTAAAGACAAAGCGGTATTGTTGCGGCCGTGGTATTACCGTATTTATCAATATTTACCATCACCTTTTCATTGTCTAACCCCATTCTATTAGCTGTAGCATCTATGATACGCAAATTGGCCTGATGCGGTACCAGCCAGGCTACATCATCGGCTGTCAAATCATTTTTCTCCATGATCTCTTCTGAAACATCGGCCATACCCACTGTTGCCTTTTTAAAAACTGTTCGTCCATCTTGCTTGGCATAGTGCAGGCGATTTGCCACCGTTGCTTTTGAGGCCGGATTCAAACTTCCCCCGGCAGGCTGATATAACGCCAAATCGGTATCCCCTTCAGTATGATGGATATAATCAATAATTCCGGTTTCGTCCTTTGAGGGTTCAAGTAATACTGCTCCGGCACCATCTCCAAATAAAATGCAGGTTGAACGATCGGTATAATCGACAATGGAACTCATCTTATCTGATCCGATAACTAAAACTTTCTCGGCACGTCCGGATTCAATAAAATTTGCCCCCGTAGTAAGAGCGTATAGAAAACCAGAACATGCTGCTGAAAGATCAAAAGCATAAGCATTGCTGGCACCGATCTCCTCTTGAACCAGACATGCTGTAGCAGGAAACAGATAATCAGGCGTAACCGTAGCAACGATAATAGTATCAACTTCATCCGCCGAAATACCACGCTGTTCCAATATTTCTTTAGCGGCTTCAGCTCCCATAAAGGCTGTAGCCTTATCTTCGTCTTTCAGAATGCGTCGTTCTTTAATCCCCGTTCGGGTGCGAATCCATTCATCATTTGTCTCCACCATCTCTTCAAGATCGTGGTTTGTCAATATATTTTCAGGCAGGTAATGACCTACCGCTGTTACTGCTGCACGTTTTGTTTCCGCCATGTAAGGGAGAGTAATTTATTTAAGAGAAGCTACGATTTTTTTATTAATATCGTGATCTATACACTTTGCGGCATTTAAAACCATATTTTTTATAGCTAATGGTGAACTACTACCATGCCCGACCATACTTAGACCATCTACACCTAAAAAAGGAACACCACCAACCCGTTCAGGATCAAATTCTGCAAGAGACGTTTTTAAAACTTTTCCGACCAGTCTGGCTTCATCAGAACTGAGCTGCATCTTTTGCATTCCCTTTTTAATAAACACTTCAAGAGCATCAGGGATTGATTCTCCGAATTTGAGCAAGATATTACCAACCAGACCATTACAGAGGAAAACGTCGGCTTTTCCAGAAAAAATATCCCGACCTTCTACATTGCCGATAAAATTTGATAGCCCTTGTAATTTTTCAAAGGCGTTCTTTAAATTTTTAGTCCCTTTTTCTGGTTCTTCACCAACATTCAACAGCCCTACTTGTGGATCTTCAATATCCATAATTTCGCGGGCATAAATACGTCCCATTTCTGCAAATTCAAGATACATTTCGGGGCGAACTTCCAGATTGGCCCCTGCATCCAGCACAAGACGTGCTCCTTTCACTGTGGGATATATAGCCGCTATTGTAGGGCGGCTAACCCCTTCAAGCTTGCCCAATAGAAAGGTTGATGCAGCCAGTAACGCACCGGTATTGCCTGCACTCACAAATGCATCGCATTTACCGGCTTTCTGCATCCCCAGCCCCTTTACAATAGAAGAGTTTTGTTTGGTCTTTACTGCTTGAGCAGGAGACTCATCCATCCCAATAATTTCCGGGGCATGTTCTACCAGCAGACGTTTTTGATCGTAATCATAATCAGAAAGCTTTTCATTTATCATATCTTCAGGGCCGACGAGTATAACGGTAAGACCAGATAATTCATCGACAGCCTCGACAGCACCCTCTACAGGACTGTCGGGATAATGATCGCCCCCTGCGGCATCTACAGCAATGATCATGAAGAAGAGATTAGGATAAAATTACTTGTTCACATCTAAGATTTGCCGACCGCGGTAGAAACCACATTCTTTGCAAATATGATGATAACGATGAAAAGCTCCACAGTTATCACACTCCGCTAATTGTGGTTCCCCGATTTTGTGGTGTGAACGCCTTTTTTGTGTTCGCGATTTAGAATGTCTGCGTTTAGGATGTGCCATTATGTAATAGTGTTTCTAATTATTCTTCAGTTCCTTTAATTTTTCCCACCTCGAATCTGCGATCTCGGTGTCTTCATCTTCTTTAACATTACCAAACGACTTCGTTTCGAAATCTTTTGGGTTTCCTTCTTCATCCAAAAACTTCGGATGTAACTTCTTAATTGGAATATTCAGGAAAATAGTATCGCGGACCTCGTCTTCGACATTTAACGTATTTGTTGAAAAATCAAAGCGTCGTACGGCCCCGTTTTCATCTTCTTTTTCTTCCTGAACATCTACCTTAAATACAACCTCGTAATCTGAATCAACCGGTTGTATGTAAGACTCCAACGAACGATCGCATGTCAATTCCACATCCGAATCTACGTGGAAATTAACCCGAATAAAATGGAGGGCCCGATAAAACTGCAGATGGACTTCTCCGCCTCTAAACTCGTGGGGAGATAGATCCAGATCCTCCTCGGTTAAACCAACAACTTGCTGGCTTTCTCCCTCGGGTATTTCAACAATGTTAAATTCAAGTTTTGACATAATCTAATAGTGCGCAAAAATATGAATATTTGAATTTACCTGCAATCAATTAAACAACCCAAAAAGTCGTTGTTCAACCAGTTCAATAATTCGCCCCAAATCTTCGTCATTATTGACAAAGTCGAGATCATCAGTATCAATTATCAGCTTTTCATGTGGATAACGCTGTATCCAGTCCTCGTACAAACGATTCAATCGTTCTAAATATTCTATTCGAATGGTGTTTTCGTAGTCGCGTCCCCGCTGCTGAATTTGCTGAACAAGTGTCGGAACCTGCGCACGAATATAGATAAGCAAGCTCGGTTCTTGCAGATAATTTGTCATCTCTGTAAACAACGCCTGGTAATTTTCAAAGTCTCGATCGCTCATCAAACCCATTTCATGCAGGTTCTTGGCAAAGATTTCGACATCTTCATAGATCGTACGATCCTGAACGAATTTCCCCTCCTTTTCAAGCATCTGTTTTTGATGACGAAAGCGGCTGGATAAGAAATATATTTGCAGATTAAAGCTCCACCGACGCATATCTTCATAAAAATCCGACAGATAAGGATTATCATCGACCGATTCATAAAATGGCTCCCACCCAAAATGCTTAGCCAACAACCCGGTCAATGATGATTTGCCGGCCCCGATATTACCCGCAACAGCAATAAACTTTAAATCGTCTGATTCTGTATCGTCTGGTAAATGACTATTAATGTCTTCACTCATTCGCCCTTTGTTTTTTCTAATAATTGATACATTTCTCTTTTATAATCTTCGACGCCCGGCTGGTTAAACGGATTGACCCCCAAACAATAACAATAAATAGCCGTCACCAACTCATAAAAATAAATAAACTCACCTATATGTTGTGCATTCAGTTTTTCCATTGTAACCACAATACAGGGTATACCACCATCAACATGTGCCTGGAGCGTTCCCTGAAAAGCATCTGTGTTGATACCATGAAAGGACCGTCCGGCCAAATAGTTAAGTCCGTCATGATCGCCGGCAGTTTTACCAACGTTAAAATCTTTTGGTGCAGTTTCGATCCGAATAAATGTTTCTATCATCGTACGAGGACCATCCTGCAAAAACTGGCCAATGCTGTGTAAATCGGTCGAATACCCCGCTAAAGCCGGAAACATGCCCTTGCCGTCTTTACCCTCACTCTCACCAAATAGCTGCTGCAGCCAGCCGCCCAGCGCTTTCAGTTGCGGCTCGAATGATGTAATTACATCTACAGTCTTATCCTGTTGAAAGAGTGCATATTTTAATGCGGCATAATTCAGTGCGGCTTCCGGATCATTTTCCAGCTCTTCAAATTTAGAAACGGCCTCATAAAAAAGAGTACGAATATCAATGCCAGCCACAGCAACAGGAAACAGACCAACCGGTGTTAATACAGAAAATCGACCACCTACATCATCGGGAATTACAAATTTCTTGTATCCGTGTTCATCAATCAGCTTATTGAGTGCTCCTCCCTTGTCACTGGTGGTACAGATAATACGATCATTCACATCTTCCGGAAAATGGTCGGTCATCCACTTGCGAATGACCCGGAAAGACAAAGCGGTCTCGAGTGTTGTGCCCGATTTTGAGATCACATTTACAAACACACTTTTGGGCTCACCTTCGGCATTAGGCTCCTCTAAATATGAAAGGAGCTCTTTCACATATTTACCACTCATGTGGTGACCAGCATACAAAATTTCGGGTCCGTCGCCCCCAAAAAATGAAGATAATGCTTCAATGACAGCCCGTGCTCCTAAATAAGATCCCCCGATTCCACAGACGATGAAAACATCAGCCTGTTCGCGGATCGTATTTGCCAACCGGTCAATCTGCTCCAGCTCGGCATCATTAGGATCTGCAAGCAGTGTCCGCCAACCAAGCCATTCGGCTCCCTCTCCACTTTTACTTTTTATAAGCTGCAGAGATTTTTCCGCTTCCTGAAAAGCCTGCTCAAATTCATTATCTGTCAAAAACGATTTAGCCCTGCTTAAGTCTGCCTTAATCATTTTCCCTCAATAATTGTATGGATTTACATTACAACCCCATGAAAATTCAGCAATAATTAAAGCTGAATATTACCTAAAATCCAAATTCGTGAGATCTTTTAGAACTCTTTGTTGTTATATTTGCGAAAATGTTAAGAAAGGTTATTCTAAAACGAGATTCCAGTTAATTTTTGACAGATGCTAAGAGGTTGTTTTTCAGAATAAAACTCCCGCAGATCGATGGTCAGCTGACAACTGATAGTTGATAGCTTCGATCCTCGCAGAACGACTACAAACTTTTTTGATTTCAATAATCATTAACTACTGAAGTTCTTTAAAAAATCCTGCAGATAAGATATCCCTGATAATTAAATACTAATTTTATATCCATTAAAAAAAGGATGTGGAGAAGGTCATCACAGACAAGTATATTAAAGGCTTCTTCACGATGTTTATTTAAAAAAGCATTCTGGAGATTTGATTCGTATTCATCTCCAATCCGGAAGAAACCTTTTTACCAGGTAGATGATTGATACTCAATTAGAACAAGCTACAAATTTTAAAAGGAAGGACAAGAAAACGCTGGGTGAAATTACCAGCCCTGTTTCGGACAACCTTCGCGAATTCCGCTCTTTCTATAAAGAATCACTGCGGACAGATGTTTTTGTACTGGATAAAATAGTTCAATACCTGCTCCGACAAAAAGGAAAAGAAATTCGCCCTACCCTGGTATTTATGTCGGCCCGCCTTTTCGGGGATATCACCGAACGCAGCTATGTTGCTGCAACGATGATTGAACTGCTTCATACTGCTACCCTTATTCATGATGATGTAGTTGATGAGGCGGAAGTAAGACGTGGTTTTTTGAGTATTAATAAAGTGTGGAAAAATAAAGCCGGTGTTTTATTGGGAGATTTTTTGCTTTCAAAAGGACTACTTACCGCGTTGGATTATGAAGAATTTAAGTTATTGAAAGTACTTTCTGACGCTGTCAAAAAAATGAGCGAGGGTGAGCTTCGCCAGTTTAAGGCAGCAAGCCTCTTTAATATGGATGAAGAATATTACTTCAAAGTAATATCAGAAAAAACAGCCAGCCTGATAGCAGCCTGTTGCGAATGTGGTGCTATTTCAACATCCGATAACCCGGATATCCATCAAAAAATGTATGACATTGGGTTGAACACCGGTATTGCTTTTCAAATTCGCGATGATCTGTTTGATTATGGAGTAGATGACATCGGAAAGCCCAAACGAAATGATATCCAGGAACGAAAAGTAACGCTTCCTTTTATTAAGGCACTCGATAAGGCTTCACTGATGGAAACAATCCGCTATCGTCATCTTATGCGCAAACGTAAAAAAAGCAAATCTGATGTCGAGAAGATCGTGCAGTTTGTCCATGACAAAGGTGGTATAAAGTATGCCGAATCTATTATGAATGATTATGCCGGCCGGGCACTGGAAAAACTATCAACTCTTCCGGCTTCAAAAGAACGAGAGTCATTCGAAGACCTCATCAAATTTATTATTGAGCGAAAAAAGTAGTCGTACTTTTTGATGAATGCCCCTGTATTAAAACCTCCCATTTTATTCATCTCTGATGTCCATCTGGGAGCTTTTTCAGATGAAGAAAACAGGCACATAGAATCAGATCTTATCCAGCTGATTAACTATTGCCAAAAAAACAAAATCTACATTGCCATACTTGGTGACCTCTTTGATTACTGGATGGAGTATCCCGATTATGTTCCCAAACTGGGAAAGGAACTTTTGGACAGGTTTGAGGAATTTAACAAAAAAATGGGGCCGACACTTTACATCACGGGTAACCACGATAACTGGACAAGACAACATCTATGGGAACGAGGCTTTTACCTGGAACATGAATATTATTCCTTCTCACTGAATAGCTTTAATATAATGACCTTACATGGAGACGGTCTTGCAAATTCAGAATTTAATCTGAATAGACCACTTCTTCATCGTATATTACGTTCCGAGCGGTTTATAAAAATTTTTCAAACAATCTTACCCCCCGAGACAGGAATTGGGGCTATGAAATATTTTTCCCGTGTAACACGCCTGCTGGATTGGAATAGAAATAAAGAAGAAAAACTGAACAGCTGGGCAAAAAAAGTAATGGCCGAATCTGATATTGATATTATTCTCTGCGGACACGATCATATTCCGCGTAAGAAACAGTTATCTTTCGGAACTTTTATAAATTTAGGTAGTTTTTATAAATACCGAACGATGGCTTTTTATAATAATAATGCTATTTCTCTCGTTTCGTGGAGTGCGGGGAGCCATTCTATAACCCAATTTGAGGCAAACAATCTAAATGAGTAATTCAGATTTTGACAATGATATGGATCGTTATTTTAACGATCCGGAATATCGGCGCAAAAAAGCCAATGAACAGAATGGTAAATCTGATGGGAATAAGGGCTCGTTTTTCTCTGGATGGAGCCATCAGAAGAAAAAGATATTCCAATGGGCAGGCATAATAGCCGGTATCTTAATTCTCTTTGTAACCGGCTTTACTGTTTACCTTTTTCAGGGACTCCCCTCCATTCAAGAGCTTGAGAACCCTGATACAGCTATCGCTTCAGAAGTCAAAAGTCGCGATGGTGTTGTTCTGGAGCGTTATTATACGGAAAACCGCACCTATGTACCTATCGAAGAAATTTCTCCACATGTGGTTAACGCACTGATCGCAACCGAAGATCATCGTTTTTACAACCATTGGGGCATCGATATGGTGCGCACACTGGCTGTACCCTGGCATCTACTGAATGGACGTATACAAGGCGGATCAACGATAACACAGCAGCTTGCACGTAATCTCTATAAAAAGATTGGACGTGAATTTTCGATTATCCGCAAGATGCGAGAAATGATTACTGCCATTGAAATCGAGCAGAACTATACCAAGCGCGAAATTATTGAGATGTACCTAAATACCGTAGAGTTTCCCAACAGCGCTTTTGGTATCGAGTCTGCTGCACAAACTCACTTCGGGAAAAGTGCTAATGATTTGAATATTTCTGAGGCAGCAACACTCGTAGGAGCACTAAAAGGGGTATATTTGTATAATCCCCGGATAAATAAAGAAAGGGCTCAACAGCGTCGAAATGTTGTTATGATGCTATTGAGCCAGCATGGATTCATTAATGAAACGGTCTATCAAAATTTGAGGAATGAACCGATTGTCTTGGATTATCATCCGCCATCAAAGTCGGGACAGGAAAATCGGTATTTCGGCGAATATATTCGGAGGGAAGTACAAGAGTGGACCTCTGAAAATGGCTATGACCTGGATACGGACGGACTGACAATCTACACGACTATCGATTCACGACTGCAACGATATGCTGAGCAGGCTCTGAGAACGAAGCTCGATTCATTACAGACCATCTACGAAGACGAATGGACTTCCCCTGGTGGCGAATATATGGATGAATTTTGGGAAAAGTATCCCGGCTTTCTTAAAGAATTTATCCGCCAGACAGATCGATACAAGAATGCTTTTTCAAGATTCAACACCGATCAGGAGTCGGTTGTCTTTGACACACTTATGGCCGACAGTGCCTTTGTGGATTCGGTAAAACGGGCCGAAACAAGGCTGGAAGCCGGATTCGTCGGAATTAATCCCAGCAATGGAAATATTTTGACCTGGGTGGGCGGATCTGAT
This sequence comes from Fodinibius sp. GM108, assembly GCF_058386985.1. Taxonomy (NCBI): domain Bacteria; kingdom Pseudomonadati; phylum Balneolota; class Balneolia; order Balneolales; family Balneolaceae; genus Fodinibius; species Fodinibius sp. GM108. The sequence goes on along the minus strand of NZ_JBYEIR010000002.1, from coordinate 599,736 downwards.
TATGGAGATGTACAATTTGACCACGTCTATCAATCAAAACGACAAGCCGGGTCAACTTTCAAACCATTTGTATATACAGTAGCAATTGATAACGGCTACAAACCATACCATAAATTCTCCAAATACCCGAGTGTATTCTACAATCGTTCCGGCGAAGCCTGGAAGCCTAAAGATCCGCAGATTCCATCTGGACCAAAGATGATACCTCTGCGACAGGCTTTGGCCCGCAGCTTGAATAATGTAACCGTACGACTACTTCCGGAACTGGCAGGTGCACCGAATACCACGCGCCTCGAAGATCTGGAACCGGCTGCGCGGAAAATTAAACAGATGGCATCGAATTTGGGTATCGATATGTCTAATACTCCTCCCTATCCATCTATTGCTTTGGGCACAGCCGAAGTATCACTGCTGGAGCTAGTAAGTGCTTACACCACATTTGCCAATAAGGGTGTGCATATAGATCCCATTGCAATTACACATATTGAGGATAAGGAAGGAAATATCATAAAAGAATATCATCCCGAATATCAACAGGAGGTTATCAGTCCTGAGACTGCTTATATGATGGTAGATATGATGCGTGGAGTAATCCGCGGTGGGGAAGGCTATCACGGTACCGGTGTTCGACTTCGCAATGTATATAATGTCCGTCAGGATGTTGCCGGCAAAACCGGGACAACCCAAAACAGTGCCGACAACTGGTTTGTAGCAATGATGCCTCACATCACGATGGGTGCCTGGGTGGGGGGCGAAAATCGTATGATTCGTTTTCCTCAAGATACTTATATCGGACAGGGAGCTCGGTCGGCACTGCCTATTGTGGGCGACTTTATCAACCGGGCTACCGACGATCCTGAAGCGCCCTGGAGCTATGAACCCTTCGAATCGCCTCCAGGCTTTATAATGCCTGAAGATCCCGATAGTGTAGATCAAGGTGAAACCGGCACCGGACGTATCGGGTGGTAAGGAACACCGATTACGCTGATTTACCTGATTAATATCTACTTTCATCAACAATACCTTCTTAGGCCTGTCAGCTAATTCACTTACAATACCTTTCTGCAAAACATTCAAAGTAACGTCGACGCATAGTAAAATCTTTCCAAAGGTATCATGAACTAAATTTCAATTCTTTTACTATATAACTTTTGAAAGGCTATAAAAATAATAAAGGCGATCTCCCCGAATGAGAGATCGCCTTTAAGAAATTATCAAAATGTATTATGTATAAAGCTATTCTGTTTGAGTAGTTGTTGATATATCAGCCGATAGCTTGATACGGTTTTCTGCACGGTCCAGCGCCTTTTCTGCCCGCTTTTTGTCGATGTCAGAATCTTGCGATTCCAGACGTTTACGGGCTCGTTCTTTAGCTCGTTTGGCGCGCTCAACATCAATTTCCTCAATCGGCTCAGCGGCTTCGGCAAGCAGTGTGAGTTTATTATCCACTACCTCAACAAAACCACCGGTAACAGCAAACTGCTTTTCTTCACCGCTAGCTTTGCGGATAAGAATATCTCCTACCACTAAAGATGAAATAATGTTTGCGTGAAGAGCTTTGACTTCGAAACTACCCATTTCACCGGGTACACGTACTCCGGTTACCTCACCATCAAAAAGTGAACCTTCCGGAGTTAGAATTTGAGCTTGAAAACTATTCATTGGCTACCTCTATTCTGCTGCTTCGGCTTCTTCCTCTGCTAATAACTTTTCGCCTTTCTCTTCGGCTTCCTCAATAGTTCCGACCATATAAAAGGCTTTTTCCGGAAGATGATCGAGTTCACCATCCAGAATTTTCTTAAAGCCTTTTACGGTATCTTCAATATTAACAAACACACCGGGCTGACCAGTAAACTGTTCAGCAACAAAGAAAGGCTGACTCAGGAATCGCTGGATACGACGGGCACGAGCCACAACTGTTTTATCTTCATCAGAAAGCTCATCCATACCCAGAATCGCAATAATATCTTGCAGATCTTTGTACTGCTGCAGAATTTCAATAACGCGCTGGGCAGTTTCATAGTGCTCTTCTCCAACAATGTGCGGATCCAGAATTCGTGATGTAGAATCCAGTGGGTCCACAGCAGGATAAATACCAATCTGAGTAAGAGCACGGCTCAATACCGTTGTAGCATCGAGGTGGGCAAATGTTGTTGCCGGAGCAGGATCGGTCAAGTCATCCGCAGGTACATAAACAGCCTGTACAGATGTAATAGAACCATTTTTAGTAGAAGTAATACGCTCCTGCAGGTCACCCATTTCAGTAGCCAATGTCGGCTGATAACCTACGGCCGATGGCATACGTCCGAGCAGAGCCGATACCTCAGATCCCGCCTGAGTAAATCGGAAAATATTATCAATAAAGAGCAGGATGTCGCGGGAAACTTCTTCACGGAAGTATTCAGCCAGCGTCAATCCGGAAAGAGCAACACGAACACGCGCTCCTGGCGGCTCATTCATCTGACCAAAAGTAAAGGCGGCTTTAGACTCTTTCAGTGCCTCTTTATCTACTTTGCTCAGATCCCACTTTCCATTTTCGAAAGCTTCTTTAAATTCTTCGCCATAATCGATAATGCCGGCTTCAAGCATTTCCCGAATCAGATCATTACCCTCACGAGTACGCTCACCAACACCGGCAAAAACTGATAAACCACCGTGACCTTTGGCAATATTGTTAATCAACTCCTGAATAAGAACCGTTTTTCCTACCCCGGCACCACCGAACAAACCTGTTTTACCTCCTTTGGCGTACGGACAAAGCAGATCAATAACCTTAATACCGGTTTCGAGCATTTCCGTAGTTGTTGCCAAATCTTCAAAATCCGGCGCCGGACGGTGAATCGGATAACTGCGATCTCCTTTGGGAGGTTCAATACCATCAATGGGTTCTCCAACAACGTTAAATACACGTCCGCGAATATCCTCACCAACAGGCATAGAGATCGGAGCGCCGGTATTAACGACTTCCATCTCACGAACTAACCCGTCAGTGGAATCCATCGCTATGGTACGTACACGATTTTCGCCAAGATGCTGGGCAACTTCGAGGTAGAGTTTAGACTTGTCTTCGCGTTCTATATAAAGTGCATTTAGTACGGGGGGGATGTCGCCCTCATCGAAGTCCACATCCACAACCGGACCAATCACTTGTGCAACGGTTCCTTTATTCATTATTGATGATCAGTTGTAATGAGTTAAATTTTGATAATTTCCTTTTAGGAAGAAACGATATGTTTCATCACATAAGAAGCGGCGAAAGTTAGGACTTTTTACGAGCAAATGAAAGTAAAAGTAATACCTTTATTCCTAATCATTGAGTTAATTTGTACAGCCTTTTTTCTGATAAGATGTGAAAACCTTTAAAAGTTGTAATACAGCACCATCAGTGGAACATCTAAGCTCACATGTTGGTTGATTTAGAACGTTAGGTAATAATTCTTATTTAGAGATTACTATTCATATTTAAAAATGTACGTTCTATAGTCATAACTATTTATTAAAAAAGCAGGTGCGACTTATGCTTAAACAGACATTTGTATCAGCAAAAAAATATGCTATCCTGGCCGTTCAATCTATCGTCTTTATCGGCTTAACGTTTGCATATTTGCCCGACACCACAGCTCAGGATCTTGACGTACCCTATGTCCCAACTCCTAAGAAGGTGGTTGAGCGTATGCTTGATGTCGTCGATGTACAGCCAAGCGATTATGTTATCGATTTAGGTTCAGGTGATGGACGTATCGTTATAGCGGCAGCAAAACGTGGAGCCAGCGGACACGGCATCGATTTGGATCCCCAGCGTATCTCCGAAGCCAAAGAGAATGCAGTCAGTGCTGGTGTTACCGATCAGATTATGTTTATGGAGCAGGATATTTTTGAAACGGACTTTAGCGAAGCATCCGTCATCACAATGTATCTGTTGCCTTCAATCAATAAAAAACTGCGTCCGGATCTCCTAGAGAAACTTCAGCCCGGTACTGAGATAGTCTCGCATAGCTTCGATATGGGAGAATGGAAACCGGACAAAGAGATATCGGTTGAAATGAATGGAGGTGGTAATCATGACATTTTTTACTGGGTGATTCCGGCCAAAGCCGAAGGCACCTGGAACTGGTCATACAACGGCGGGCAGTATTCGATGGATATAGATCAAAATTTTCAGGAGATATCTGTTAATATTACGAATGCTAATGGCTCTACATTCGATGTAAAAAAAGCAGAGTTACAGGGAAAGCGCATCTCCATACGAGCCACGCAGGACGGACAAAATTATATTTTTAGCGGGCGAATTGAAGGAGATCAAATTCATGGTTTGATGCAAAATCATAACGGTCAAGATAAAACGTTTTCTAAGTGGTCTGCCACCAAATAAAAAATCATGAAATTTCTTTTGCAGAAAATATTAGCAGTACCACATGAACAAAACTGAGTCTGGCCGTCCGCAAAAGGTATTCACCAATTTAAGCGCCATCGCTGTTGTTGTGGGTATAGTGGTAGGTATCGGTATTTTCCGACTCCCGACAATGGTCGCACAAAATGCTGCTTCCGAATTGCACTATCTCTCCTTTTGGGTAGCGGGGGGGCTCATCTCTATTATCGGAGCACTCTGTTATGCCGAGCTGGCTACCAATAAACCCGATGCCGGTGGCGAATATTACTTTCTTACCGAAGCCTATGGTCCTCCGGTCGGTTTCCTTTTTTCCTGGGGACGCATGACTGTTATACAAACAGGATCTATCGCTCTGGCAGCATTTATCTTGGGTGATTACGCTTCCGTTATTTATGACCTTGGCCCATACAGTTCTTCCATTTATGCCGGTATTACTGTTGTTACTCTTACCGGACTGAATATAGCGGGCACCCAGCCCTCCAAAAATGTCCAAAGTATGATGACCGCACTTATCGTGGGAATTCTTCTGCTATGCGGTATTGCCGGTATATTAAATGGTACAGATGTATCCGTGGACTCAACAAAGAGTGCTACTGTAAACAGTTCGGCAGGAGCAGCCATGATTTTTGTGCTTCTTACCTATGGGGGATGGAATGAAGGCGTATATCTTTCTGCAGAAATTAAAAATGTCCGGAAAAATATGACGCATGTTCTGCTTATCGCCATTGCCATCATTACATTATTATATGTGCTTATCAATGGCGCTTATATACATATGCTGGGGCTCGAGCAGCTTCGTTCATCTGACACAATAGGCGTTGCCCTCACCAATCAAATTATCGGCACACAAGGCTCGTTTGGAATGGCTGTCATCGTGATTATTTCAGCGCTTTCAACAGCCAATGCTACAATTATCACCGGTGCCAGAACCAACTATGCACTCGGACGCGACTTTTCACTACTACGTATTATCGGTCGATGGAATAAATCAACCAACTCCCCGATTAATGCACTGCTGGTACAGGGAGGGATTGCTTTTCTTCTTGTTATCCTGGGAGCCTTCACAAAGGAAGCAGTCACTACAATGGTAGATTACACGGCCCCTGTATTTTGGTTTTTCATCCTTTTGACGACCTGCTCTCTTTTCATCTTTCGATACAAATCCGATTCCAAAGAAAACGCGTTCAAAGTACCTTTATACCCGTTTACCCCCATAGTGTTTGTTCTTGTTTGTCTGTACCTGCTGTACTCCAGTGTTACATTCACGGGCTGGGGAGCCACAATAGGCATTCTGATCTTGCTGGTTGGTCTTCCCGTTTATTTTGCAGCTCGATCTAAAGGAATTAGAAATGAGCTGTGAAAAGAATATTAAAGCTAATAGATCTAATTCAACCTCCGGAAGTATTCCCTATTCTCTATTAGCAACTCCCCTGCTAATACCGTATTTTTTGCACCCGTCGAAATTATAAAATTTCGATAGTGAGGCAACATTTTGTGCTAACGTTCATTTAAATGATGATAGAACATTTAGGCGCAATAAACACATTCATTAAAAACTTAACCTTAAACAGAGGCTGCATTGGAAACTGAAACATCTGCTCGTTCTGTCAGCGTGGAAATACTAATAGACTTCGATGAAAAAGGGATCCTTGACTATTCCCGCGCGGATAAGCTTGAATCTCGTGATCGTGCTGAAGTACGAGAGTATGTGCAAAATATTTTGAGACGACGCTCCTATCTCGATTTTTTAATCGATCAGTTTTCTAATGTGAAAATTGACGAGATGAAATCCAGCCTTAAAAATATTCTCCGGCTGGGCATCTATGATATGATCTTTATGGACAGTACGCCGGATTATGCTGCCATTAATGAATCAGTAGAGATTGCAAAATACAGTCTTGGTTCACGTACCGGCGATCTTACCAATGCAATTTTACGCAACCTCCAACGGGATATTGACAACCTGCCAAAACCTGACTTTGAGGATCGTACAAAGCTTGTTGCCACTACCTTTTCGCATCCCGAGTGGCTGGTAGAACGATGGACTAAGCGCTTCGGTGAACGTGAGGCTTTTAAGCTGATGCAGGCAAATAATAAACGTCCCGTCTATTATGTACGAGCAAATAACCTGCGCACAAAAACCGAAAATTTTAAGCTACGGATGACAAAGCACGGCATCGATTTTAAAGAAAGTGATTGGCTGCCGGGTTACTTTCAGGTAGATAGTGTAGCTCCTTTCATCTCTAAAGGATGGCTCGATAAAGGGTTCTGTCAGATCCAGGATATCGCCGCAGGATTTGCTCCATATCTTTTGGATCCGAAACCGGGTGAGAGTATTTATGATCTTTGCGCTGCCCCCGGTACGAAAAGCATTTTAATGTCTGACCTTATGAATGGCGAAGGGGATATATTAGCTGTGGACGTCTCTTCAGAGCGGCTGGATAAACTGGCCGAAAGCGCCCTCTCCTATCACGCCGAGAACATCAGGGTTCGTCGTGCGGATGTAACAGAGTTAGAGCTTGATGAGGCTGATGGCGTCCTGCTCGATGCACCTTGTACTGGTACCGGCGTGCTTAGCAAAAGAGCTGATCTGCGCTGGAAACGTGATCAGGAATCATTAAATAATGCTGTTGAACGACAGGCAAAACTTCTCGACTCTGCAGCCAAAATGGTTAAAGTAGGCGGGCGACTTGTTTACAGTACATGCTCCCTCGAAGAGGAAGAAAATATGGAACAGGTAATGAGCTTTCTGGACCGCCACGAAAACTTTGAAATGCAGAGTGTAGAAGGCTATGTACCTGATGAAGTTATGGTTCATGGCGGACTCGCTTATCAAACGTTCCCCCACAAACATAACTGCGACGGGCATTTTGGCGTATTGCTGAAACGCACCAGTTAAAATTTATACTTTCTGTAGACTCGCTGACGAGATAGGATTGAAATATTGGCACGAGCGGGCGTTCGCCCCATCTATCTCTATATAATATAAAAGCTACTATCTCGTCGGATGAATGAGATTGTCATCCGACGAGTAAAAGTAAAAGGGCACTCTACATCTTCTTTCCTTTTTCGTATCTTCCCGCTCTGAAGCATTTCAAACAGAAACTCTAAAAACGAGCTTCAATAATTTTGGATAATTCGACGGTTTCACAAGACATTCCCAAACGTTTTGATCCTGGAAGTATCGAAGACAAATGGTACAGCTTCTGGGAAGAAAATGGCTTCTTTCATTCCGAACCCGACGATCGCGAATCGTATACGGTCGTAATCCCGCCGCCTAACGTTACGGGTGTACTTCATATGGGACACATGCTTAACAATACGATTCAGGATGTGCTGGTTCGTCGTGCGCGCATGCAGGGCAAAAATGCGTGCTGGGTGCCGGGAACCGATCATGCTTCCATTGCCACTGAAGCTAAAGTTGTGCAAAAGCTGCGTGAAGATGGCATTACAAAAGCCGACCTGACTCGTGAAGAATTTCTTGACCATGCCTGGGAGTGGACCGACGAGCATGGTGGAATTATCTTACAGCAGCTCCGAAAGCTTGGCGCTTCCTGCGACTGGCAACGAACACGCTTTACGCTCGAAGATGATCTCTACGAGGCCGTCGTTGACTGTTTTATCGAGCTCTATGAACGCGGCTATATTTATCGCGGAAAGCGCATGATTAATTGGGATCCGGAAGCACAAACAGCACTTTCTGATGAGGAGGTTATCCACCGCGAAGTGCAATCGAAGCTCTACCACGTCCGCTACAAAATAAAGGACAGCAATGAGTGGGTTACCATTGCTACCACACGTCCGGAAACAATTCTAGCAGACACCGCCGTATGTGTTCATCCCGATGATGAGCGCTACCAGGATCTGATCGGAAAAACGGCGATAATTCCGATTGTGGAACGCGAAGTTCAGATTATCGCCGATGAATACGTTGATCCGGAATACGGGACCGGCTGCCTGAAAATAACGCCTGCCCATGATGAAAATGACTATGAAATCGGGCAAAAGCATAATCTTGAAATTGTGGATATGCTTAATCCGGATGGTACGCTCAGCGAAGATGCTCAACACTATGTGGACAAAGACCGATTTGAGGCTCGTGATCTTATTGTTGAAGATCTGAAAGCCGCCGATCAGCTTGTCAAAATTGAAGAGATGACCAACCAGGTTGGATTTTCGGAACGTACGGATGTGGTAATCGAACCGCGCCTGTCGCTGCAGTGGTTTTGCAAGATGGATGAGCTTTCAAAACCGGCCCACGAAAATGTGATGAATGATAACATCCAGTTCCATCCATCAAAATTTAAAAACGAGTACAACCATTGGATGGAGAATATCCGCGACTGGTGTATTTCCCGTCAACTCTGGTGGGGACAGCGGATTCCGGCCTGGTATTACGGCGACGGCAAGGATGATTATGTCATTGCTAAAACAGAAGACGAGGCTATTAAAAAAGCACGAGAAAAATCAGGTGACGATTCTCTTACTGCCGAGGATATTAAACAGGATGAAGATGTACTCGATACGTGGTTCTCATCTTGGCTCTGGCCTATTACAGTCTTTGACCCTGATTTTATCCGCACCGGCGAAGCCAATGAAGATCTTGAATATTATTATCCTACACAGGATCTGGTAACCGCCCCGGAAATTATGTTTTTCTGGGTGGCACGTATGATTATTTCGGGATATGAATTTTGCGGCGAAAAACCATTCAGCAATGTCTATTATACCGGAATTGTCCGCGACAGTGAGCGGCGAAAGATGTCAAAATCGCTCGGCAATTCGCCCGATCCCATCAGACTGATGGAAGAGTATGGCACTGACGGTGTTCGTGTAGGTATGCTCTTTTCATCTCCAGCCGGTAACGACCTGTTGTTTGAAGAAAAGCTTTGCGAGCAGGGACGAAATTTTGCCAATAAGATCTGGAATGCTTTCCGTTTTCTCTCAATGAACAGAGAAGAAGGTGTGGAATATTCCGATACACTGGAAATTGATGAGAATAATCTTATTGACCGATGGATGCTTTCGCGGTTGCATGAAACCATTGATGCCATCAACAAGGATTTTGAATCGTTCCGTATAAATGAAGCTCTGCACAAAATTTATTCGCTGATCTGGGATGATTTTTGCGACTGGTATATCGAGCTGATCAAAGCCGAAAAAGCCGGTGAAAATATTCCCGATGACCGGCTCGCACGTGGATTCAATTTCTTTGAGCAGCTGATGAAACTGCTGCATCCTTTTATGCCATTTATCACTGAAGAAATCTGGCAGCATATCCGCCCGCGTGATACCGAAGAAGCTATCATTGTTGCCGATTGGCCGGAATATGATAAAACAGCGGTATCGAAAGATGACCTAGAACTATTCGATGCTATACAGCGTATGATTTCATCCGTTCGGAATATTCGCGCTGAATTCAACTTGAATCCCAGCGATCAAATAGACTTACTAATTAACGCTAAGGATGAATCCACAGCTGAAGCACTACAGGAAAATGAATGGATCTTCCGCAAGCTTCAGACAATCAATAGCTTCGAGGTATCAACTGATTTATTAAAACCAGATACGTCAGCTTCGGCTGTTATTGAAGGTACGGAGTTGTTTGTTCCGCTGGAAGGGCTTATTGACCTGGATAAAGAGCGCGAACGCATCCAAAAAGAAATTGACCGGCTAGAAGGATTCTTACAATCCATAGAGGGGAAATTGAATAACGATGGATTCGTTAATAATGCGCCGGAGAATGTGGTCCAGCGCGAACGTGACAAAAAAGAAGACACCGAAACAAACTTAGAAAAATTAAAAGAAATTTTAGCTGAATTAAATTAACCGCAGAGTACGCTGAGGTTTCGCAGAGATTTTATTTGTTTTCTCTGCGTTACTCTGCGTTACCCTTTGCGTCCTCAGCGGTAAAGATTTTAAGTCTATTTATGCCGAAAGAACCGGATTTTATACACGATTTAAATGATCAACAAAAACGCGCTGTGCGTCATGGCGAAGGTCCCCTGCTGATTGTGGCCGGAGCCGGAAGTGGTAAAACGCGTGTGCTTACCTATCGTATAGCATACCTTATTCAGCAGCAAAAAGCCCATCCCAATGAAATTCTGGCGCTGACTTTTACGAATAAGGCTGCTAATGAAATGCAGGAACGAATCCAGGAGCTGATTGGTCAGGATGCCAACCGTTTGTGGATGGGAACATTCCATTCGGTGTTCTCAAAAATTTTGCGCTTTGAAGCTGAAAAGATCGGCTTCACTTCTGATTATTCGATTTACGATACCGATGATTCCAAAAATGCTATAAAGCGGATTCTTCGCGAAAACAATTACGATCCAAAGGAGATTAAACCGCGGATTCTGCAGCGCCGTATAAGCGACGCCAAGAATGAGCTCATCTATCCCGATGAGTACAACGAAAAGTTCGTACACAGCACGCTCGACGACATTACGGCCAAAATCTATCGTATTTATGTGGAGCGCCTTAAGCACAATAACGCCATGGATTTCGATGATCTGCTGATTAAGCCGATAGAATTGTTCCGCGATCACGAAGAGGTGCTCGAAAAGTACCAGGATCGTTTCAAATATATCATGATTGATGAGTATCAGGATACGAATCACGCGCAGTACAAGGTGACAAACTTGCTGGCCAGTAAATACGAGAATTTGTGTGTAGTTGGCGATGATGCACAAAGCATTTACTCGTTTCGGGGAGCGGACATCCGCAATATCCTCGATTTTAAGAATGACTATGAAGATGCCGTCGAAATCCCGCTGGAGCAGAATTACCGCTCAACCAAAGCCATTCTGAAGGCTGCCGACTCGATCATTAAAAAGAACAGCGGCCAGCTCGATAAAACGCTCTGGACGGACAATGATATGGGCGATACCATCACGGTGCTCGAGAATCACGACGAGCGTGACGAGGCTAATCGGGTAGCCAATTACATCAAAGATTTAAAGATGCGGAAGGGGTATAATTACGGCGACTTTGCGATTCTGTATCGCACGAATTATCAGAGTCGTGTTTTTGAGGAAACCTTTCGGCGCAAAAGCATCCCCTATCAGTTGGTGGGTGGGTTATCATTCTATCAGCGAAAAGAGATCAAGGATGTGCTGGCCTATCTGACGCTGCTGATCAATCCCGATGATGATACAAATCTGCTGCGGATTATCAACGAGCCATCGCGGGGTATTGGCAATAAATCGATTCATGATCTGACATCTCACGCGCGTCAAACGGGGCAATCGCTGTGGCAGATTCTTACAAATGTTGAAGGGGTCGACCTCTATACACCGGCCAAAAACAGCGTTAAAGATTTTGTTGCGATGATTAAGGAACTTAAACAAGATCTACAGACAGACAAATCACTCGTTGAAATTACTAAAAAACTGCTGGAGAAATCCGGGTATATGAAATCGCTCGTTGAGGAAAATTCTCCGAAAGCTATGACGCGCCGTGAAAATATCCTGGAACTGGAAAATGCGATATCCTATTTCGAAAAGAATAATAGTAATCCGTCGCTCAGTTCTTTCCTGCAGGAAATTTCACTGATCACCGATACCGACAAATATGACGAAGATAAACCTGCCGTTACCATGATGACGGTGCATGCAGCAAAAGGACTCGAATTCCCGGTTATCTTTATTGTGGGATTGGAGGAGGAACTTTTCCCCGTCGGAAGCCGTGAAAATGAGCAGGTGAACATTGAAGAAGAGCGGCGTCTGTTTTATGTGGCTATAACTCGTGCGCAGAAGGAGCTGTTTTTCAGTCACTGCCGCAGTCGTTATAAATATGGCGAAGAGCAGCGCAAAGTGCGGTCTCGGTTTTTGGATGAGGTAAGTTCGGATGTTGTCCGAACCGAAACCGGATCTTCGATAGAACAGGATAAAAGCCGCTTTTCTGACAATAATAAAAGTTCAGGCAACGGTGACGGCAGCACCCAGGTAGAATATGACTGGAAAAAGCCGCTCTATCAGAAAAATAATTCCGGGTCTACGCAGATTCATTATGATAATCCGGATGAAGATCCGTTCCAGGTGGGTGCGAAGGTTGTACATAACGTTTTTGGACCGGGTAAAATCATTAGCCGTACCGGTAAAGGAGAGAAAACAAAAGTTGTGGTATATTTTAAAGAACGAGGACGTAAAACACTGATGCTGCGCGCTGCCAAAATGGAGGTCATAGGATAGCGGGCTTATATTAGGTTTCGGTAAATGACAAAATTCAAAAGTATATTTAGATATCTCTGTCAGCTTGCAGGATGTCTGCTCATATTGGGCGGCATCCCGGGCCTGTCTTCGACGGCCCGTGCACAACCCGTACTGGGAGCACAGAATATGGCTATGGGCGGCGGGGGCACGACCTATTTATCGGGTTTCGAAACCACATTTTGGAATCCCGCTAACTTGGCCATTAATGACCGGCATGGGCAAGTTAATATAGGATTGGGACACACTGGAATTTTGTTCGAACCTGTTCTATCAGCCGAGAATCCTTATGATCAGTTTTTTAAGTTTACTGATGGGTTAATGCCCTATAAATCATATACCACGCCTATTTCACCCGCTCAAAGAGAACGTATCCTTGAAAAGAATTACCCGCAAAACACACCACTCTCTTGGCACCAAAGTCGTGCAGATGTAATTTTGGGTGGAGTTTCGTGGCAGCGCGGAGAGACGGCCTATTCCGTGACTGCTCGCTACAGGTCCGCATCACGATTTGAGATTGGACGCGGTTGGTATTCTGATGAATTTGTTCCTGATGGCGATCGGCAAATACGTGATTTTACGTTGAATCAACAACGGAATCAACTGTTTGAGTTTTCAGTAGGATACGGGCGACAGTTCACTTTTATAGATGGATTACTGCCCCGGCTTAGCGAACTCTATATTGGCATTGCTCCCAAAATAGTACTTGCCGGTCCCCACTTTAATGCCAGCTACGACGCACAATATATTCGTTCTGAAGAAGGTGACGCCAGTATCTATGCCTCTGACTTTTCCTATCAAACAACAGGTAAATATTCCGGGATGACATCTCGTTACTTGGTGGATCCCAACCCCTGGTCGGCCATAGAGCGGAACCTAAGCAAAACCTTCGATCCGTTGGATAATACCGGGTATGGATTAGGATTCGACTTTGGACTCACTTATCTGATTCCGCTCGACCTTTCCATCATCGAAGATGATCCCGATAAATCCGTAGTTTCTCATTCGATCCGGTTTTCGCTTTCTGCCAATGATATCGGAATGATACGCTATCATAAAGATCCGCTCCAACTTTCATCTCCGACAGATACAGTTTCAATCGAACAGGAATTGCCTAAAGAATCGATGTTTATTGGCTCGGGCGGACAGTATCTAATGTATTTTGACGAGCTACAAACTATTTCCAATCCCATTCAAACATCACAAAATAATAATTCTGATCAATTTTCTGCCCTCTTGCCTGCTTCTGTAAATGCAGGTATGCTGATTGATCTGTCCCGCATAAAAGTCTCGGGAGATCTCAATCTTGGGCTCGATAATACTGCTTTCACCACAACAAAATTATCAATACATCTGGGACTTGAAGGACGTCCCTTGAAACCAATCCCCATACGATTTGGGGCACGCATAGCATCAGAACGACCAACCTATATTGGCCTCGGAACCGGGATCGAAACGCGGTACTGGGATTTTAATATCGGCACTCAATTGATTGTGCGTTCACGCACATTTACCTCGGAATTTGCGGGAGGAGCATTCGCGGGGATTCAGCTTCATTTGTAATTTTTGGACACTTTTCTGTCAACCTGTCAATGTAAAACCCGTATATATCCGCAATTTGTTATTTTGCCAGTAAATATGACTAATTGGAAGTTTGCATAAAATTGGCTTCCTATTTGCATCTATAAAGAACAACATTTAAAGAAAATTTGATCTAAAGCATTTTTATACATGAATAACATCTTTAACAGTTTGGCCGATTTGGAGGATATTCAGGATCAATTCGATGATTTTGAACAGGCAATTCCCCTGATGTCGGAGGAGGAAGAAAAAGAATTAACAGAGTCTGAAGTACCAGACGAACTTCCTATCCTGCCGCTTAAAAATACCGTATTGTTTCCCGGTGTTGTGGTTCCAATTACGGTAGGACGCGATCGATCGCTTAATTTAGTAAAAGAAGCGTACGAGTCAGACAAAACGATCGGTGTGGTCAGTCAAAAAGATGAACAGGATGAAGATCCCGACGAAGAGGATCTGTTCGAAGTAGGCACAGTAGCGCAGATCCTTAAGCTCATTAAGATGCCGGATGGCAGCAAAAGTATCGTTATTCAAGGCAAAACGACCTTCAAGGTTGAGGAATACCTGCAAAAAGATCCTTATTTCAAGGCAAAAGTTGAGCCTTTCAGACAAGAAATGGATATCGAAGGCGTTGAATTGGACGCTTCTATACGATCCGTTAAAGAGACAGCCAGCAAAATTGTCAATCTGTCTCCGAATATTCCGTCAGAAGCTTCGGTAGCCATTAACAACATTAGCAGTCCTAATTTTCTGCTGAACTTCATCTCTTCAAACCTGAATGTGTCTACCGAAGACAAGCAGAAAGTGCTGGAGATCCGCAAGTTTTCGGAGCGGCTCGAACGTGTAATGGAATTTCTGAACAAAGAGCTGCAGGTTCTGAACCTAAGTGAAGAGATAAGAACGAAGGTTAAATCGGATATCGATGAGCAGCAGCGCGATTTTTATCTGCGTCAACAGATGAAGGCCATCCAGGAAGCTCTCGGCGAAGATGGTGAACAGGAAGAGATTAGCAATCTTCGTCAGCGTGCAAAAGAAAAGAACATGCCCAAAGAGGCCCAGGAAACGGTAGATAAAGAGTTGACGCGGTTAGAACGAACGCCCAACTCTTCTCCTAACTACGGTGTCATCCACAATTATATCGAGTGGATCCTTGACCTGCCGTGGGATAAATATTCGGATGATAATCTGGATCTGGAAAATGCCCAAAAGGTATTGGACGAAGATCACTACGGGCTGGAAAAGGTAAAGAAGCGTATTATTGAATATTTGGCTGTACTTAAGCTGAAAAGCGATATGAAGGCGCCAATTCTGTGCTTCTACGGACCTCCGGGCGTTGGTAAGACCTCGCTTGGGAAATCCATCGCGCGCGCGTTAAATCGTAAATTTGAGCGTTTTAGTCTGGGTGGAATCCATGACGAAGCTGAAATCCGGGGACACCGCCGCACTTACATTGGCGCACTGCCGGGACGTATTCTTCGAGCTATGAAGAAAGCCGGTACGAACAATCCGGTAATGATGCTTGATGAGATCGATAAAGTGGGATCAGATTATCGTGGCGACCCCACCTCTGCCCTGCTCGAAGTACTTGATCCGGAGCAAAACGACAGTTTCTCGGATAACTACCTGGAGCTGGAATACGATCTTTCAAAAGTTCTGTTCATCGCCACGGCTAACTCGCTGGATACTATTCCGGCGCCGCTGCGTGATCGTATGGAGATCATCAACATCAGTGGATATACGCTGCAGGAAAAAACTCAGATTGCCAAAGAGCATCTGTTGCCTAAACAGGTCGAAGAAAATGGGCTGAAGGAAGATCAAATTAATATTACAGATGAGGCGATTGAGAATATCATTGAGAAATATACGCGTGAGTCCGGTGTTCGCTCGCTGGAGCGTGAAATCGGATCGGTCTGCCGCGGTGTGGCTGCCAAAATTGCCAAAGGTGACGAAGGTCCACACACGGTAGAAGCTGAAGATCTGCAAGAATATCTTGGTAAGCGTAAGTATTTTGCTGAGGTAGCCGAACGCACGAAAGTGCCCGGCGTGGCTACGGGACTGGCATGGACACCTTACGGCGGCGATATACTCTTTATCGAAGCCAGTGTCTCAAAAGGTACAGGCAAGCTGCATATCACCGGGCAACTGGGTGATGTGATGAAAGAGTCTGCTATGCTGGCAATGTCGTATCTGAAAGCTCATTCGGATGAGCTCAACATTCCGGAAGAAGCATTCAAATACTGGGATCTGCATATTCACGTGCCCAAAGGAGCCGTGCCCAAGGACGGACCCTCGGCCGGTATTTCAATATTCTCGGCCGTAGCCTCAATCTTTACACAGCGTAAAGTAAAAGGCACACTTGCGATGACCGGCGAAATCACGCTGCGCGGACAAGTATTGCCTGTAGGCGGTATCAAAGAGAAAGTTCTGGCAGCTAAACGTGCTGGTATCGAAAAGGTTCTACTTCCACAGAAAAACGAAAAGGATGTCGCCGAAATCGAAGAGGATGTTCTCGGTGATCTGAAGGTGGAATATCTCGAGCGCATGGATCCGCTGTTGGATATCGTGCTTGAAGAAGAGCCGGTTCGTAACCCCGCTGACCGATTCAAAGTCAGCGAAAATTATAAGCAAAAACATGAAGAGAATTCCCGAACGAAAGACTCAACCGAAGAGACTATTGTGATGGAATAATTTTTCTAATGTTTAATTAGATTATTAAAAGAGCCCGCTTCGAAAGAGTCGGGCTCTTTTTTTATTTGCAAAACCACTTGAAAGCTTCGGACAATATCCAATTGCTCTTTAGAATCTTTTATATCTAATCCTGCAAAAGACTATATAATTGCATGGTGAAGACTGAATAGAGACAAATTCCGGTAGCTTTCGATAAACAAGCGTTAACGCCTGGATTATCAATTGCGGATGTTCCAAGATGCCGGAGGACTAGATAATATCACTTATAAAGTCTCGGATATGGGGAACAATTCTTACTGGTCTGATATTTCACTTAGTAGATCAGAAAAACTTTCATCCCAAAAACCCTATCCATTATGGCTGAAGAATTATCAGGCAAGAGGATCGCAATACTAACAGAGGAAGGATTTGAAGAAGTTGAACTTTCAGAACCGCGAAAAGCACTTAAAGAAGCCGGAGCAGAAGCTGATATCGTTTCTCCGAACGAGGACGAAATACGTGCATGGGATCACGATCACTGGAGTGATCTCTACAATGTAGATGTTCATTTAGATAATGCAATTGTGGGAGAATATGACGGCCTCTTTCTTCCCGGCGGTGTACTTAATCCCGATAAACTGCGGACCAATAAAAAAGCAGTGGATTTTGTGAATAGCTTTTTCAATGCCGGAAAGCCAATTGCTGCCATTTGCCATGGTCCGCAAACGATGATTGAAACGGGAAAACTCAGCGGCCGTACAATGACATCCTATCATTCAATCAAGACAGATCTGATCAATGCAGGTGTAAACTGGGTTGATGAGGAGGTAGTGGTTGACGAAGGCCTAGTAACCAGCCGGAATCCGGATGATATTCCCGCATTTATTGATAAGATGATTGAGGAATTTCGTGAAGGTATCCATCAAGAAATGGCAAAATAGCTCACTGATAAATAAAACAATCAGGTCACCTCGATTTATCGGGGTGACTTTTTTATTTTAGGGTCATTAATCATCCATAAATAAGGAAAATAAAATTTGGCAAAAAAAGGTCGCGTCGTAGAATCAACAGGACATTGGTATCAGGTTTCCTATGATAAAAATGGTGGTTTGCAAACTATCGATTGCCGACTGCCTGGCCGTTTTCGGCTGAAAGATCACGACCTTACCAATCCAATTGCCGTCGGTGATTATGTGCAATTCGAAATCAATGACGACGGGACCGGAAGTATTGAGGAGATCGAGGATCGACAAAATTATATTATTCGCCAGTCGACACATCACCATCAAGACAGTCAGATTTTGGCAGCAAACATCGATTGTGCCTATGTTGTTCAATCGATCAAAAAACCGAGGTTCAAACAGGGATTTCTTGACCGTTTTTTGGTTACGTGCGAGGCTTATCAGATACCAGCCAGCATCATCATCAATAAAATGGATCTGGCTAATAGTAAAGACAAAGATTATGTGGCTTATCTGACCGATCTGTACACCGAACTCGGCTATCCGGTATTGAAGACAAGTATTAAGGATGAGGAATCAATTGATCTTCTGAAAAAGGATCTGAAAGATAAGACCTCTGTGTTTATCGGACCTTCCGGAACTGGTAAAACAAGCCTGCTCAATCATGTTGATCCTCATATCGACCGGGAGATCGGCGACATTTCTACATATAATGAAAAAGGTAAGCACACCACCACATTTGCAAAACTTCTGCCTCTTGAAATTGGCGGTTATCTGGTTGACACACCCGGCATTCGCGAATTTGGGCTGGTAAATATTGAACCCTGGGAGCTCTCACTTTTCTTTCCTGAGATGCTGGAGCCCCGCAAGCATTGTAAATTCAATAACTGCACTCATAGTCACGAACCCGGCTGTGGAGTTATGCAGGCGTTTGAAGAGGGAAAAATCGACCCCGACCGTTACGATTCCTATCTAAAGATCCTTGATTCGTTAGAAGAAGATTCATAATTAGAGTCTTGCCTTTAAATTCAGTAGTATTACAAACGATAATTCGGATGGCTAATATCAAAATAAATTACTAACAAAATGAATCTACGATACCGCCTACTAATCAGTATTTTATTAATCGGATTTTTGGGATTCGATACCACAACCTCATTTGCACAAATCGGTGATGTGGGAAGCATTCTGCAATCCGGACGTGAAGACGCAAATACATTAGCGGAGGCCTACCTTGAACCATTTGGATCGGGTTTTGGTGCTTCGTTAAATACCGGGTGGACAAATACTGCTAAACCACACAGCAAGCTCGGTTTCGACCTTACTGTCAGCAGCGGACTGGCTATTGTGCCCAATAGTGCCAAATCATTTGATGTAACCCAGCTTGGTCTGCAACAGTTGCAACTAGAGGGAACCGATCCTAACTCTCCCACTATTAATGGTGCGGATGAAACAGGAGCGCTTCTTGCCTACTATGAAGAAATCAATGGAAATAATGAAAAAATTCTGGAGTTCAACATGCCTGAAGGTTCGGGCTTTGGCTACGTTCCAGCTCCGATGGTTAAAGGTGCCGTAGGCGTTGTCAAAGATACCGAAATCATGGTTCGATATATGCCTGAATATGAAGTCGGTGATTTTGGCTCATTTAATATGTTTGGTGTCGGGGCAAAGCACGGAATTAACCAGTGGCTACCCGGTGGTAATCTTATGCCGATTGATCTCTCTGTTATGTTCGGGTACACCGGAATGGAAGTTAGCTCCGATTTTGATGTCACACCCGATCAGGTGATAGAAAGACCTCAACAAACCGAAAATCCATACAGTGATTCTCAGTGGGAGGGTCAGGGAATCACTATGAATACAGATGCCTGGACTATAAATGCGCTGGTTGGTAAAACACTCCCCGTTATTTCGGTTTATGGAGGTGTGGGATATGAAGCCTCAACATTTAATATAGCCACACCAGGCTCATATCCGACGGTTGTACCTAAAGAGAACCCAGATCCACAAGAACCGTTTACTGTTGAAGCGGTTGATGAACCAATTGATCTTTCCATCGATGGTGACAATGGTTTTCGTGCGCTGGCCGGTTTCCGCCTGCGTTTTGCCGTCTTTCATATATCAGGATCATATACCCTTTCGAATTACTCCAGTTTTAACCTGGGCGCAGGAATCAGCTTTAGGTAACACAAATTATTATCTATTTCAGAGGGAGTCCTTGGGGCTCCCTTTATTTTTTGGGATAAATAACATGGCATCGAATTAATGGATGAATTAATTTCTGACATTCAGATTTCTTTCGACCTGTTATATCTGCTCGATCTTTTTGGTGTAGGCGTTTTTGCGATTTCGGGAGCTTTGGCGGCCGGGCGAAAAAGTCTTGATTTGTTGGGAGTAGTCATCATTGCAGTAGTAACAGCTGTTGGCGGCGGCACCACCAGAGATCTGCTGCTCGACCGTCACCCTATTTTTTGGATAGCCGATCCTATCTATCTTTTGGTGATAATAATTGCCGCTCTTTTTACAATCTGGTATACCCAGTATAGCAATCCGCCGGAGAAAGCACTTTTATTGGCTGATGCGTTAGGGCTGGCTGTTTTTACCATATTAGGTGCCCAAATCACGCAAGAAGTTGTTTCAAACAGCGTTATCATTGTGATTATGGCTGCCATTACCGGTACGGTAGGTGGTTTGATCCGCGATGTTTTAAGCAATGAAATCCCCCTTATTATGCGCCGCGATATCTATGCCACCGCTGCCCTGGCCGGGGCCACTGTGTATCTTCTTTTACAAATTACTCCATTATTGCCAACAGTAAACATAATTCTGGGAATGCTGGTTGTTATCGGACTTCGACTGGCGGCTATTCAATGGGAATTACACCTGCCCCGATTTAAGCTCGACAAATAGCTGTTCAATTTTGATGAAAAATTCCCCATATTAATAAAAAGACCAGTAAAGGTATATGTTATGGTTAGATATATATGGTGGATTTTATTTTTTGTAGTCATTTCAGCCAGTACAGCCAACTCACAACAGATAAAAGTTAATCAAATCGATCTGGCGACATCCATAGAAGATCGACAACCTGTGGGTACTGATACATCTTTTACAGCCGATATAGGGAATATATTTTGTTTCACTCAGGTTCAAAGCGAATCCGATAGTTCTCAGATTACGCATGTCTGGTACTATAAAGATAAAGAGAAGGCACGCATCAAGCTTAATGTACAAGCGGAAAACTGGCGGACCTGGAGCTCTAAAAATATTTTGGACAGCTGGACTGGCCCTTGGCGTGTCATTGTGGAGGACAACAATGGGAATGTGCTGGCAACTAAAACATTTACGATAGAATAAGATTGATTGATTGGTTGATTGATTGATTGATTAATGAGCTTCTAACCAGTCGTTAGCTAATCCCATATCGACTTTTAATGGACAAGCAAGCTCATATGCTGTTTCCATCAACATTTTTATTTTCTGGGGTGTCTCCTCTGCTTCATCCTCCGGCACCTCAAAAATAAGTTCATCGTGCACTTGCAGCAACATGCGCGCTTGCGAATCCCCTTCTTCAAGAAATTCGTGGATATCAAGCATCGCCTGTTTAATAATATCAGCTGCCGTCCCCTGGATAGGCATATTAATAGCCGTCCGTTCCGCAAAAGAACGCCGATTCCAATTACTGGCATTAATCTGAGGAATATAACGCCGTCGACCCATCAGCGTCTTAACATAACCATGTTCCCGGGCAAACTGCTTTGTCTCATTAATATAGCGTAAAATTCCGGGAAAGCGCTCAAAATACTGATCGATCATCTCTTTCCCTTCACTATTGCTGATCCCCAACCGATTTGCCAATCCGTAAGCACTAACTCCGTAGGGAATTCCAAAATTCACCTCTTTCGCTTTGCGCCGGTGATCTGCAGTAACATCCTCTATCGAATCGAGTTCAAATATTTCTTTAGCAGTTCGGGAATGGATATCCTCGTCATTGCGAAATGCCTCAATCATATTTTTATCCTCGGCCATAGAAGCAATCACGCGAAGTTCAACCTGGGAATAGTCGGCCGAAAGTAGTTTGTAGCCTTCATCGGCAACAAAAGCTTTGCGAATTTCGCGTCCCCGTTCAGTCCGGATGGGAATATTCTGCAGATTCGGATTGGACGACGAAAGACGCCCCGTAGCCGCAATACTTTGATTGAAGTCGGTGTGGATGCGACCCGTTTCTTCGTTAATCAACTTTGGAAGTGCGTCTACATATGTTGATTTCAGCTTGCTCAGCGCACGATATTCCAAAATCAGCTCTGGCATTTCGTAATCGACGGCCAGTTTTCTAAGTACCGACTCAGCCGTAGAATATTGACCTGTCTTGGTCTTTTTACCAGCCGGCAAGTCCATCTTATCAAACAGTACTTCGCCCAGCTGCTTCGGAGAATTGATATTAAATTCTGTTCCAGCTTTCTCAAAGATTTTCTTTTCAAGACTGATCAAATCATTGCGAAGGGTCATCGAAATTTCTTCCAATATTCCCTCATCCACCAAAATGCCGTTCATCTCCATCTCGGCCAGTACTTTCATCAGCGGGAATTCGAGCGTCTCTGCGATATTGGCCAGTTCATCCTTCTCGAGCACTTCACTCAATACTTCATACAGCCGAAGTGTGATATCAGCATCTTCACAGGCATATATCTTAACTTTTGAGGGATCAATTTCATCCATCGACTTTTGTTTCCGTCCATCCCCAATCAATTTAGTGATAGAAATTGGATCATAGTTAAGATATTCCCGGGCAAGTTCATCCATTCCGAGCTTTTGGCTGGGATCAATAAGATAACCGGCAATCATAGTGTCAAATGCCTTTCCTTCAATTTGTAATCCCGCCCTTTTCAGTACCATGTAATCGAACTTAAAATTATGAGCAATTTTAAGTGATTGAGGATCTGCAAAAAGCGACTGTAGTAACGCTAAAGCTTTTTTCTTTGGAAGGCCACCTTCAACATCAATCGGTATGTAGTAACCAACGCCCGCTGTTGTTGCCAGCGATATACCAACCAATCCATTGTTCATAGAGTTGATTCCGTCGGTCTCGGTATCAAAACAGAGTTTTTTTGTGCCTTCTAGCTTTTCTACCAGCGATTTGAGATGTTCTATAGTATCAACTAGCTCATAGGTGCATTTTTTCTCCTCGTATTCATCAAATTCGGATTCCTCTGTTTTTTTCATCTCATCCTTTGCAAACAGGTCACCCTGGCCATCATCCTCAGATGATTTTTTTGATCGTGAACGCGTGACCTCTTCACCGATATATTTCCTCGTCAACCGCCGAAATTCCATGCGTTTAAAAAACTTGCCAAGCTTCTCCTCATTGGGACCTTCCCATCCCAGCTTTTCCCATTTAACCGTATCGGGTACATCCGTTTTGATCTTTACCATCTCTTTGGCATGTAAGGCCTCTTCGGCATATTCCTGCAACCCCTCGCGATGCCTTTTAGAGCTCATATTCGGCGCATCATCGATAGCTTCCTCAAGTGTACCGTATTTATTAATTAGCTTGGGAGCTCCTTTTTTACCGATACCCTTAACGCCTGGAATATTGTCGGATTTATCACCCAAAATGGCTAATACATCCACTACATTTTCTGGATATACTCCAAAATAGTCCTTAACGCCTTCCCGGTCTATCAGGTTAAATCCTCCATTCTGGTTATCAGGCTTATACATAGTAATATGATCGTGAACCAGCTGCATAAAATCTTTATCCGGCGTCACTAAAAATACATCCACATCTTCAGCATTCGCCCGATCAGCGATGGTGCCTATAATATCATCGGCCTCATAACCGTGCTGTTCAAGGTTTTGGATGCCGTATCCCTCAATCATCTCCTTAATTAGCGGGATACCAATTTTGAGCTCCTCCGGCTGTGGTGGACGGTTGGCTTTATAATCTTCATCCATTTCGTGCCTAAAGGTCGGTTCATCAGTATCCCATACTACAGCAATATGTGTGGGTTCATGTTCTTCCAGCAGTTTCTCGAGTGTATTGGCAAATCCCAGAATAGGTCCTGTTGGGATTCCCTCTGAATTCTTTAAATTACTGCTGATAAATGCATAGTGCGAACGATAGGCCAACGCCATACCGTCTAATAAAAAAAGGAGGCTTTTAGACATTCTTTATCTTATACTTCAATCTTTTAAAATTTGGAAAAAAATATTCCTTCATTAAAACAGTGAAAAGGTAAAACTTTTTAGGCTCGTTTTCGAATAACGAGTTTAAGAAAAATTTGATCATTTCTGCATGGGTCTTAAAAACGAAGCACAAACTGCTTTTAAAAATACCAAAACCTTCTATAAAGAATATATCTCGGGGATGACCCGGGAGCGTATCGGTAAAGAGTTATATAAAGATACAGACCGGCTAAAACAACTATATAAAGAAGCTGTAGGTGAAGATATTCAGCGAGCCGAAGACCAGGAAGTGCCGGGACATTTAAAATTTCTACGGCTTTTTTCCGCTCTGACCCAACGTTTGAATCCCACACGAAGGCTGTTATTTGGTTTATCCGTTGTATCCTTTATTGCCTATTACTTGTTTGGATTTCTGCAAATAACCGGCTTTGTAATATTTTATGATCTGTTAATTCCGTTTGCATTCGGATCAATGTTGATGCTGCTCTTGGTCGAGCTGCTTGAAAAATCGGATATGAAGCGTGAAATCGATCTCGCACGTGAGATACAACTTAGTCTGCTGCCAAACACAGAGCAGAAACGCGATCAGCTCGAAATGTTTTCCTTCGCCAATACTGCAAAAGAAGTAGGTGGTGATTATGTAGATATTATCCCCACTGATAAAGGTACTTATATTGTCATAGCAGATGTTTCTGGCAAAGGATTATCGGCCGCCCTGTATATGGTCCGTATGCAAGCTCTGGTCCATCTAATCATCGAAAAAAGCCATCCCAGTCCTAAAGAACTATTCCTGGAACTCAACAACTATGTAAAATCTGACATCGAAGATAAAACATTTGTAACAGCTTGTGCAGCATTTTTTCCAAAAGGAGAAGACAGTTTTAACTTTGCACGTGCCGGACACAATCCGCCGATCCTTTACAGCAAAGAACGGGACGCTACGTTCAATTTACGTTCTGACGGGTATGCCCTTGGGATGACCTCATCCAGAAATATGGAGCTCCACCTTCAGCAAAAGAAGTTTCATTTTAAGCCCGGCGACAGCGTTATTTTTTATACAGACGGATTAACCGAAGCACGAAATGAATATGGAGAAGAATATGGTGAAGAACGCCTGGACGGCATAATGAGCGTTTACGGATCACTGCACGCCCAGACAATTATTCATAAAATTCATTCTTCACTTAATAACTTTATCGGCAACGAAGAGCCGACAGATGATGTCACATTTACCTGTGTTCACCATAACGAATAACTCGGAAATTAGCTCACTAACTTTTTAGCTTCTTCGACCATACGTTCTGCCGTTATATTGAATTTTTGAAAGATCTCTTCAAAAGGTGCAGAAGCTCCAAAGCGATCCAGCCCTATAGCTACACCTTCATCACCGACCCATTCCTTCCAACCAAAGGTTGCGGCAGCCTCAATAGAAACACGAGCTGTTACTTCATCAGGTAAAACCTTTTGCTTATAAACATCATCCTGCTGGCGAAAAAGCTCCCAGGAAGGCATGCTTACCACCCGGGCGTCGATATCTTGATCGGCAAGTTTTTCTCTGGCGTCCATAGCCCGCTGAACTTCTGATCCGCTACCCATAAGAATCACATCGGGCTGGTCTTTGTCTGAATCCGCGAGTATATAACCCCCGCGCAAGGTATTCTCGGCTGCATTTTCTTCGTCACGGGCAAATGTCGGTACATTTTGTCGTGTCAGCACGATAAGTGAAGGACCATCTGTATGATCCAAAGCAGCTTTCCAGCACCAGCCCACTTCATTGGCATCGGCCGGACGTAGTACCAGTGTGTGCGGCATTGCTCTCAACGAAGCCAGATGTTCTACCGGCTGATGAGTAGGGCCATCTTCTCCCAGTCCAATGCTGTCGTGGGTAAACACAAAAATAGATGGAATATGAGAGAGCGCAGCTATACGAATGGCCGGACGGCAGTAATCCGAGAAAATCAAAAATGTACCTCCGTAAGGAATTACTCCACCGTGCAAGGTCATCCCGTTGAGGGCTGCTCCCATAGCGTGCTCACGTACACCAAAATGGATATTTCGTCCACTAAAATCAGATGACGAAAATATACCACCGTCATCTATCCAGGTCTTATTACTTCCCGTCAGGTCAGCAGATCCCCCGATCATATGCGGGATTTTCGCAGTAATAGGTTGTAAAACTTTACCTGAAGAAGCTCTTGTTGCCAATCCTTTTTCATCAGCTTCAAAAGTTGGTAAGATATCCTTAAAATTCTCAGGTAGTTTTCTGTTTAGAGCATCCTCCAATTCTCTTACTTTTTGAGGATATTTCTCTTTATAGTCGCTATAAAGCTCTTGCCATTGCTGATAGACGTTAGCCCCTTTATCTTTTTCTTGTCTGAAATGATCTGATACTTCATCAGGGATATAGAACTTTTTATCAAAATTCCATCCCAGGTTATTTTTTGTCCTTGTAATCTCTTCTTCTCCAAGAGGTGATCCGTGGGCGTCAGCACTATCCTGCTTATTGGGACTGCCGAAGCCTATATGAGTCCGGCAAATGATAAGGGAGGGTTTATCAGTAACCTTTTGCGCTTCAATTATGGCTTTTTCAACAGCATTGCGATCATGACCGTCAATCTTTACAGTATGCCAATCATTTGCTTCAAATCGCTTTTGGACATCTTCTGTAAAAGCGAGATCTGTACTGCCGTCAATAGAAATTTCATTATCATCATACAGATAGATGATTTTTCCGAGCCCCAGGTGACCTGCCAATGAAGCCGCTTCCTGAGAAATTCCTTCCATCAGATCTCCATCACTTACAATGCCATACGTATAGTGATCAGTGATCGGGAAATTATTTTCATTAAACTTAGCAGCCAAATGAGCTTCGGCCATCGCCATTCCCACCCCGGTGGCAAATCCCTGGCCCAGCGGTCCAGTTGTAGTTTCTACTCCGGGCGTATAGCCATATTCCGGGTGACCCGGTGTTTGGCTGTCGAGCTGACGAAAATTCTTCAGCTCTTCGAGCGGCAAATCATAGCCGGTAAGGTGAAGCAAGCTATATAAAAGCATTGATCCGTGACCTGCTGAAAGCACAAAACGATCACGGTTATACCAGTCCGGATTCGCAGGATCATGTTTCAAAAACTTCGTCCATAAAACATAGGCTGCATCGGCCATTCCCATAGGCATACCGGGATGTCCTGATTCCGCAGCTTGCACGGCATCCATCGATAAAGTTCTGATTGTATTAACACACAATTCATCAAGAGAGGTAGTGACTTGGCTCATTTTAAAAGAGGATTCAATAATTTTTATTTAGCAGCATAAAGTAAATTAGAGCTGAAAATAGTTAATGCTATGCTTACATAAAAAATTCTCTTTATAAAAAAATTAAGGCCTCCTGATTTTTCAGAAGGCCTTAATTCAGCGTTAAAGTTTTGTAGGTTGGCAAAGACTAGTTCGAAGCACTTTCCTCGCATTCTAAATCATATTCCATCGCATGCTCTGCCGGAGACTTGAAACTGCCGTAGGCAGCATTACTGAATGCGGAGCACGCCTCTTCTTTCATACCTAATCCTTGATATGCATTACCAAGTTCAAAGTAGTATTTCGCCTGATCGCTACTTCCGCCCGTTTCGAGTTCTAACCCTTTTTGAGCATAATCTCTCGCTTGATTCCATTCTTGAATTTTGTTGTGTGCTTCAGCCAAACGAAAGAACAATTGTGCCGACTCAGGGGTATATTCCAAAGCTTTTTTATAGGCTTCTATACCTTCTTGAACCTGATTTTGCTCATTAACGAGGTTATGACCCCGTGATAAGTATATCCCGCCTAACTGTTTATTAGATTCAGTAATTACTGAACTGTTATTCTCTTGCTGTGCAATTTCCAGAGCCTCTTCAAAAGATGAAATTACTTCATCCTGGCTATATCCTTCTGTATTCTTTTGCACTAATGCGATTTGATAATAAGCATTGGAATAATTGGGATTGGCTTCTATGGCATTATTCAATGCATCTAAAGCAACTTCAGGCTGATTACTCTTATATGCAAAAACGCCCTTATTGTAAAGTAGTTGAGGAATAATTTGAGATATTTTCTCCTGTACTTTAGCACTTTCATAGTCCTCCGCTACATCCCTGGCATTTTCAAAGGCTGCAATTGCATTATCAAAATTGTCTAAATTTTGATTCTTCTGAAGATTTTTATATTCGCTCACAGCTTGTTTATAGTAAGTATCAACCAGCTGCTGTTCAGCCCGATCCACAAGGTCAGAACCCTCTTCACCTAATTCTTGAGCACTATTTATAGTCTGGTTAAAGGTGTTTATAGCCTGTTCAAACTCACCATTCTGCTTTAACTCAATGCCTTTATTATATGTCTTAACAACAGATCTTCGATCTTGTGCTTGCATCTCACTAGCTGCACCCAGCACAAAAAGGCCCAGTAATAATACCGTAAAGCTTGATTTTAACAACTTCATCATTTAGTTCTTTTTAGGTTGACTGTTCAAATAAGCAAATGTAATGAATTAATCATTTTACTTAAAAGCAAAACTTATATCCTGCTCCTTTATTGTTTCACTTTAAGTTTCTGCTCTGTTTTATTAAAGGATTATTCTCCTTTTTTGTTTCTGATTATTTGTCGCATAAACATGTGATAAATAAATGCTTAAAAATTCGGGCTAAGTGTATGTTTCTGATAAAAGTCGCAAATTATACTTACCGCCTCTTCAGGTTCATCTGTTAATTGAAAGAGGTCTACATCATCTTCTGATATTGTGCCGTTTTGTATCATCGTATTTTTTATCCAGTCTACAAGACCGCCCCAATAATCACTGCCAATTAACACAATTGGGAATGGATTAATCTTTTGTGTTTGGATCAAGGTTAAGGCCTCAAAGAATTCGTCCAGTGTACCAAAGCCACCAGGAAAAACGATGAAACCCTGAGCATATTTCACAAACATTACCTTTCGTGCGAAAAAGTAATGAAAATTTATAGTATAATCTTTATCGACATGGGAGTTGACCCCTTGCTCATGAGGCAGAGATATCCCCAGGCCTACTGATTTGCCACCTCCTTCCTGGGCTCCCCTGTTGGCTGCTTCCATAGCTCCAGGACCGCCGCCAGTTATAACACCAAACCCCTGCTCGGTAATTTTACGGGCTGTCTCACGCGCCATTTCATAATATTTTTCTCCTTCTTTAGTGCGTGCTGATCCAAAAATAGAAACACAGGGCCCAATCTTGAAAAGCTTGTCGTACCCTTCTACAAATTCACCCATAATTTTAAAGATACTCCAAACATCACCTTCGTGACTATCACGAAAATTATCAGGTACTTTCAGTTTTTTATTTTTTCTGTTGGAATTTTCCATAATCAATGTCACTTCTTAATTAAATCGATAGATAATGTGATACCGGGTGTACGTTGAGCCATTATCTCAGGTTTAATACTCGGTCGCATACTCAAATCCTCAGAAACATCAAATGAGCGCATATGTGCAAAAACATAGGCATCTACAATATTTAATCCATAAGCTACCGCCAACCCTACATATACTAAATCTCTTCTATTGCGAAAAGTGTTTCGCTGGGTTCTGATTTGCTCAAGATTAGCATTCTCCGGAATATATGACGGCGTTGGCCCAAACCGTAAATCATCATTTTCAGTTTCCGGATTTAAATTATAATAAGCCGCACGATAATCATGATATTTTTTATGCAGATGTACACTATAATAACCCAATCCTCCTAAAATGCCATAGATGACAGGGACTTTCCAGGCTTGTTTATTAACAATCTGTCCCCATCCCGGCATAATCATCGACTTGTAAAGGACCGAAGTGGGATCGGGTAAATCTTCGTTCAAATTCTCTTCGGTCGTATCCTGAATCTGATAATAAAATGTGGGCGATGACGCCGAATAGGACTTTTTGTTTTTATGTGAAAAGTCTTCTAATGACGAAGTGCTTAACGACTGCCCCACAATTTTAAATGGTGCAATCAGAAGAATGGACAGACTAAGAAATAGAATCGAAAAGATCGAGCAGGCGATCCAATTCCTCATCCGAATAATATTCGATACGTATTTCGCCACCATTCTTTTTTGACTTGATGTTTACCTTGGTACTTAATGTACGCCGCAGCCGGTTAGATATTTCTTTCAGAAAAGCGCTGTCCTCATCTTTCTGATCCTTTGTTTTGGATTCCTTTTCCTGCTTATTCAACGCCCGAACTGCTTTTTCAGTCTTTCGAACGGAATACCCCTTATCAATAATCTTGTTATAAATTTTTTCCTGATCCTCTTCATCCTCTACCGATATCAACGCCCGGGCATGCCCCATCGAAATTTTACTATCTCTGAGACCAGCCTGAATAAAAGCCGGCAAGTTCAGTAGTCGCAGCATATTAGTAACGGTAGACCGGTTTTTGCCAACACGTTCGGCCACCTCGGCCTGGGTGTAGTCGGCTTCTTCGATCAATCTCTGATAACCCAGTGCTACCTCAATGGGATTTAAATCTTCGCGCTGAATATTCTCGATAAGGGCATATGATATAATATCATCATCATTGACCTCGCGGATGTAAGCCGGTATCTCTTCCAGTCCTGCCAGTTTGGAAGCCCGAAGTCGTCGTTCACCACTGATCAACTCAAAGCGCTTTTCACCAATGTATCGAACGGTAATAGGTTGGATAAGGCCGTGATTATCAATCGAATCCGCCAGTTCATCCAGTCGATCCTCATTAAATTCTTTGCGCGGCTGATGCGGATTCGGTCGTATGTTATCTACCGGCACATGTAAAACAATATTCACACGCTGCTTCGGATCTACATACGGCGATTCTTTATCATTGTCAGCTGCTTCACCCTTCTTTCCCTCGGGCTGTTCCCCCTCATCCTCGTACTCAGGGAAAAAAGCTCCTAAACCACGTCCTAAAACTTTTTTTGATGCCATAATATAATCACCCTAACTACTTGCAAATACGGGGCTATTTTCGAAAAGCTTCTTATTTCTGCGAATAATTTCGCGTCCTAAAGCAAGATAATTCTTCGCTCCCACACTGGTTGAATCATACAATAATGCCGGTTTGCCAAAACTGGGAGCCTCCGCCAGCCGTACATTACGCTTTATAATTGTTTCAAACACTCGGTCGTCAAAATATTTGCGTACTTCTTCAGCTACCTGGTCCGATAACCGTGTACGCGTGTCGTACATGGTTAAAAGTACACCTTCAATTTCAAGATCCGTATTCAGGTGCTGACGCACAATTTTTATCGTATTCAGCAGCTGTCCCAATCCTTCAAGCGCAAAATATTCACATTGAACGGGAATCAGTACCGAATCGGAGGCTGTAAGCGCATTTATCGTAAGTAGGCCCAGCGAAGGCGGGCAATCAATGATGATGAAATCGTATTGATCTTTGAGATCAGTAATCGCTTTTTCTAATATTCGCTCGCGCTGTTCCCGATCAATCATCTCAATTTCTGCGCCTACCAGATTGATGTGAGATGGTAAAAGCTCCAAAAAGGGCAGTTCGGTTTCACGGACAGCATCGGTGGCATCCACCCCTCCCACCATAACTTCATAAATTGAGTGTGATACTGTTTTAGCCTCAATCCCCAACCCACTGGTGGTGTTACTCTGGGGATCAATATCAATAATAAGTGTGGTATGTTCTATTGCCGCGAGGCTGGCAGCAAGATTAATAGCCGTCGTCGTCTTGCCAACGCCACCCTTTTGATTAGCTATGGAAATTATCTTACCCATGTAAACAATCTGTGCAAACTATTATCAGTGTAATGTTTCGAAAATATAATGGGATGACTTATGGTAAACAAAAATTCTTATTAACAAGTTATACACCAAAATATCAACAATGCTATTGTCAAGTATTTCAATAAGTTATAACTGATCAGCTAAGAAAATATTTTGGATTTTTGTACATCCCAAAAAGCAGAGTGGGCAGCACAGTAATGCTAATTAAAATAAAGGCCGAATATTCGATTGAATATCCGGCTTTGGACGGTATGTCCTGATTAAATGAAATTGTCGATGCTGGAATAATCCATCTCAAAAGCTTTAGCTACATCACGATAGACAATTTCGCCATTAACAATATTCAGGCCCTTCTTTAGTTCCGGATCGTCATCCAACGCCTTTTCCCAACCCTTGTTGGCAATATCTACTGCGTATGGGAGAGTGACATTGGTCAAGCCCAGGGTAGAAGTGTATGGAACTGCTCCCGGCATATTTGATACGCAATAATGAACCACATCGTCCACTAGATAGATCGGGTTGTCATGAGTCGTAGGTTTTGAAGTTTCAAAACAACCTCCCTGGTCGATGGAGACATCTACCAAGACCGAACCTTTTTGCATATCGGCCAGCATATCACGAGTAACTAAATGAGGAGCTTTTGCTCCGGGTTTTAACACCGCTCCGATAATCATGTCCGCACTGGGGAGCATGCTTTTAATGTTAGCTTTCGAAGAATACATCGTATTTACATTTCGTGGCATCACATCATCCAGATATCGCAGGCGCGACATATCGATATCCATAATTGTAGTATTGGCGCCCATACCAGCCGCAATTTTGGCTGCATTAACACCCACGATACCTCCGCCGATAACCAGAACATTGGCTGGTTTAACACCAGGTATACCCCCTA
The DNA here is from genome assembly GCF_058386985.1 of Fodinibius sp. GM108. Taxonomy (NCBI): domain Bacteria; kingdom Pseudomonadati; phylum Balneolota; class Balneolia; order Balneolales; family Balneolaceae; genus Fodinibius; species Fodinibius sp. GM108. Next base: position 567,081 of record NZ_JBYEIR010000002.1, on the reverse strand, counting down.
ACAAAATTCCTTTACCGCCTTCTGGCTTTTCCAAATACTTAGCTCCTTCCTGCGTTGCCATACGGCCGGCTACTTCGCTCATCGGGATTAACAGCGGCAGCGAACCGTCTTGTTTTTCCACCGTTTCATAGGCAATAGCCACACATTTCGATTCGGCTACAGCTTCTGTCAGTTCCCGACTGGCTGCAAAGTGGAAATAGGTAAACACTATCTGATCTTCCTGCAGTCGATCATACTCTTCTTCAATCGGTTCTTTCACCTTCATTATCATTTCTGCACGATCCCAAAGCTGGTCAACATCATCTACAATTTCAGCGCCGGCTCCAATATAGTCCTCATCGGGAAAACCACTTCCTTCACCGGCTCCCTTTTCAATCAATACGGTATGACCGTTATCTATCATTTTTGTTACTCCGCCGGGTAACAATGCCACGCGATTCTCGTGTGTTTTTATCTCTTTGGGTACACCTATAATCATGGATATAATAGTTTTGTTAGCAGTATTTCCTTTAATAAAATCCGTGCCAAAGGTAGGTAATTTTTCCGAAAAAAATGAAATAACAGTGTAGAAATATTATATCTCCACACAACTTAGTTTTGCAGCTCCCGATACTTTTGTAAACCGGCTTCTTTAATCCTGACATGACCGTATAACCAAGGTCCGCCGATTGAAACGATCTCTATGTACCCGAGTCCTTCAAAATATTCGAGAATATTTTTTATTTCAGCACGGTTTAATTTTAACTTTGCGTTGATATCCTGAACAGAAATTTTCTTTGAAATATCCCCTTCAGAAAGATTGCCAATTACTTTTAAGTATTGATAGTATTTTTCACTGAATTCACTGCCAATTATCATATGCTGATCATGCAAACTTTTAAACTTTTACAGTACTTTTTTAATACAAGGAAGGCAGCTAATGAAAATATTATCGAACTATTACGATATTGTTAACTTCTTATTTATAGTAATTTGTCGCATCAACTTTTAAATACCCTATAATTATCCTATCCTTCCGGGTAGTCTTCAGCCAAGATAACGCCATATGATTTCGAAAGAGATACTCCAAAAAGTCCGTAAAATTGAGATTCGTACCAAGGGAATGGTAAACAGCCTTTTCGGCGGCGAATATCAATCCGCTTTTAAGGGACGAGGAATGGAGTTTTCGGAGGTTCGCGAGTACACCTACGGAGATGACATTCGCCAGATCGACTGGAATGTTACGGCACGTACCGGAGATCCCTTTATTAAACAGTTTGAAGAAGAGCGTGAACAAACACTGATGCTTTGTGTGGACATCTCTCCCAGCGGGATTTTCGGAAGTAAGAACCAAAGTAAAATGGATCTCTCGATTGAAATCTGTGCTGTTCTGGCCTTTAGTGCTATCAAAAATGGTGACAAGGTGGGACTTATATTATTTACTGATGAGATTGAAAAAGTCATCCCTCCCAAAAAAGGTCGCCTGCACGTTCTGCGATTAATTCGTGAACTGTTAACTACAGAACCCGAAGGCACAGGTACAGATATCAGTGAGGCTCTTTCTTACGTAAATCGGCTGTTGAATCGCCGGGCCATAATTATTCTGGCCAGTGATTTCCAGGATGAAAGTTATGACCGGCAACTGAAAATTACGAACCGTAAACACGATCTGGTTAATATCTTTATTAACGATAAGCTGGAAGACGAACTGCCGGATCTTGGACTAATTCCGCTAAAAGATGCCGAGACCGGCGAAGAAGTGCTCGTAGATACATCCAGCAAAAAGGTTCGGCAGGAATATCAGAAAAAACGCCGGATTAAAAAGGAGAAGTTACGGGACCATTTTATGCGGATGAAAATCGATACAATCGAGCTTGAAACCAACTCCTCCTACATTCGTCCGCTGATGACATTTTTCCGCCGGCGAATGCACCGATATTAATCTTAGGGTCTTTGCAAAATCTACCATGTCATGCTGAACCCTGTCCTGAACTTAATTCAGGATCTCTTCAGCATCTTTATCTCATGTAGATTTAAAAGCTAGTAACTCAACTTTTTGCAACAGACCCTGAAATGGATTCAGGGTGACACGGTTTTGCAAAGACTCTTAGCCAAATTTCTTCGTCACTTTGCGACCGTAATAATCGGGATATTTTTATCTTCTTTTACTGTATCTTCGTCGGCTTTTAGCTGACGTTCCAGCTCATTTCTTACCTCTTTGAATTCCTCCATCAAATTATCTGGCACGGCCTCAGATGACGGAAGTTCAACATTCATTGGATTTACATGTCTGTCATTTTTATACAGAGAATAATGGAGATGCGGTCCCGTTGATCGTCCCGTGCTGCCCACATAACCAATAACCTGTCCCTGCTCTACCCTGGCTCCGCGATGAATGCCGTTGGCAAAACCCTGCAGGTGCAGATAAGCCGTTCGATAGGTACTGTTATGTTTAACCTTTACAATATTTCCATTGGGACCGCGATATTGAGCTTCGGTTACCGTACCGTCGCCAACCGACAAAACAGGCGTTCCGCGAGGCGCTGCAAAATCAACACCATTGTGAGGCACTCTTCTTTTTAACGTAGGATGATATCTGCTGCGTGAATAATGCGAGCTGATACGCTGGTTATATTCAAACGGTGCTTTAAGAAGCGCTTTCTGAACGCTCTCCCCTTCCTCAGTATAATATCCATCGGCTTCGGGATGATTAAACTGATAGGCCCGATACGTGTCGCCCCGGTGAGTAAATTCGGCTGCCTTTATCTCTCCAATACCTAAAAATTCATCATTGATATATCGTTTCTCATAGACAACATTAAACGAATCACCTTCACGTAATCCAAAAAAATCGATCTGCCACGCAAAAATTTGGGCCAATCTGTATGCTAACCGTGGACTTGCATTTCTGCTACTGATTGTCTGATACAGTGAATTATTGATGGTACCTGATACCCGGACCGTCTCTTTCGAAAGCGGACGTGATGCCTTGTAAATTTCAAGCGAATCGGATTGCCAGTCGAAAACTACATAGTCCAGTGGATTTGGCTCCCAGACAATATGCTGGAGTTCGGCACTGCTGTCAGCGGATGAGTAATAAGCATGATACTTTTGTCCCGGTTTAAACGATCTGATATTTACAAAATCGCTGGCTTTCTGGGTAGCTGCGTAAATCTCCTGAGAACTGAAGTCAAACTTATCTAATATCAGGTAAAAACTTTCGTTACGCTTGACGTTGTACTGTTCTACTTTAAGACTGTCGATCTGTATTCCGAAATTATCGTAAGTGGGCGATTGAGCTACAGTGGAATCCGTCTGTTCGGATTCTTCTACTTCTGTTTCAATTTGTTGAGACTGCCTATCCGGCTGACATCCCCATGCTAATACAGCACAGAAGATCCCCAGTAAGATTTTTTGCATCTGATTGGTTCCGTTGAAATGAGCTTTAGAAATGAATTTGATTGAAAATAATATTTTCTAATCTTCTTTGACAGCAAAAATTCCTCTAATGTAGATTTTGTAATCTTTTTCTGAATGGAATGATTTTTCTATTTTGGGAGCCGCCCATTTCGGCTAAATACCAATTGGGGATTTAACTCGTTGTTTCAGGCATTAATAATCATAAGCTGGATTACGTGGTGAAAAAGAAGTTTCAGAACTTACTTTTATTGTTTTTTATTGGTCTCCTTAGTGCTATCCCCACTCTCTTGCAGGCACAAGGTCTCACCGAATATGCTCCCACTGATTCCCTTAGAGTTGGCGATACGTTTGACTTTGTTATCACACTCGATCGAAATCAAGAATACGATGAAGTTATTTTTCCTGATTCGGCCGAATTCGGCTCTACGTTCGAAATTCGCTCCCGGGATCAATATAAAGTTACCACTTATAAAGATAGTGTAGTCTACAAACTGCAGTTTTTCGGAACGTCCGATACCACCCTTCCTCAAACGCCTGTCCATTTGGTTCAGGATCAGGATACAACCACTCTTTATACTAATCCGGTACCTGTCCGTTTCAGCTCCACACTTGCTGAAGGAGAGGATTCTTTCCGCCCCCTTAAACCAATTTTCGAATTTGCTGCTGACTGGTGGCCGTATATTTTGGCATTGATCATCCTGGCATTCGCGGGATATTACCTGTATCAGTATTATTTGAAAAAGCAAAAAGAGGAGAAAAAATCGAAAGAGCGACCTGAATTTTCTCCAGAGCCTTTTGTTAATCCAATCAAAGAGTTTCGAAAAGCAATCAGAGAACTCGAGGATGCCGAACTCGAAGACCAGGAAGATTTCAAGGCATTTTATATTGATTTGGGAGATGCCATCCGACAATATTACGAGTCGCTCTATAACTTGCCGGCCCTCGAATCTACAAGTCGAGAACTACTGACAATGCTTAAAAATGGCGCTATTGATGAAAACCTTATAGCCGACACCCGTGCTGTGTTGCAAGAGGCCGATATGGTAAAATTCGCCAAGTTTAAACCTACCCAAAAACAAGCAGACCGGGCCCTGAGTAAAGCATATAATTTTCTGGAAAGAGCACGAGAAATAGATGGTCCCCGCATAGAACATCTCAGGCGAAAACATCAGGCGAAAATAGAAGAAGAGCGCAAGCAATTTTATGAGAAATATGAAAATCAGGAAAAAGAGGTACCAGCATGACGTGGGCAAATCCGGAATGGCTTTGGTTATTACTGCTGCTGATCCCCGTCATAGGGTATCAGATATGGAAATACTGGACGAAAAAAAATCCCAGTCTCACTTTTTCCGACACCTCGGATTTGAAAAATATCTCTGGCAACTGGCGCTCCTATGGTGTTTGGGTAACGCCACTTCTGCAGTGGCTGGCTTTTGCCCTCATTGTAATTGCTATCGCCCGTCCCCAGTACCAAAATACAACCGTAGAACGTGATGCCGAGGGTATTGACATTGTGTTAACGCTTGATATATCTACCTCCATGAAGGCCGAAGATCTTAAGCCCAATCGGCTGGAGGCGGCTAAAGAAGTAGCAGAGGATTTTGTTAATAAACGGATCTCCGATCGCATTGGGCTGGTGCTGTTTGCCCGGCAAAGTTTTACAATGGTTCCTCCTACACTGGATTATGAGTTGCTGCGAAATATGCTCGACGAGGTCGAAATGGGTATTGTCGAAGACGGTACTGCTATCGGTATGGGGATTGCCACAGCCGTAAATCGACTCAAGGAAAGTAATGCCGAAAGCAAGGTTATAATCCTGCTTACCGATGGACAGAATAACGCTGGTGAAATTGATCCGGTTACAGCAGCCGATCTTGCTTTATCCTACAATATTAAAATTTATACTATTGGGGCCGGCACGCGTGGAACGGCGCCATACCCTGTTCAGGATCCAATATTCGGTAATCGTTACCAAAATGTTGAAGTCGATATTGATGAAGAAATGCTGACTCAGATTGCTGATATGACGGGTGGTGAATATTTCAGAGCTACAGATACCGAAAGCCTGCAAGATATATATGAACAAATTGACGAGCTGGAAAAGACTGAAATTGAAGAAGTTATATATACGGATTATCAGGATCTGTATCCCCGCTTTTTGCTTCCGGGAATTTTACTACTGATCCTTAGTATCGTCTCCGACCGTTTTCTCTTCAGAAAAACAATTGAGTGAGAGTTGCTGACTCTGGGTACTTTCAATACTATGTCGAATTCATCTTGTCTGTTTTTGGATGACTGTACATATTCGATCCTCAAATGACGTCATTGCGGACTTGATCCGCAATCTCGCACGGCAAAAGCCACGTATTTACCTCTGGATGATACCAGCGGTTCGTCAAGGTAAGCAGATTTGTTCATACGAAACATGAATTATGATTTCCCGATCGACAGTCGAGAAATCTCCCGGACGAGGCGCGCGTAGGATCTAAAGGTTGCCTCCTATTCACTTACGAACTATTTCCGGAAGATCTTTCGACTCCGTTCGTTCCTCACTCCGCTCAACATGAAATCATCGTTGGCTATAGATTCAAATGAATCCCCCATAGCGCGTGTGCCCGCTCGTGCTATGATCACTATCCCCCCGAAAAAATCGCGGCTGACGAAAACTTAGTGTAACTCTGTGCCTTCTCTGTGGATCTTTGTGAAATAGCCTATTATAGTTGTGAGAGGGTTGTACCCTCGAACAAACCATTGCTGGCACAAATCTCTGACTTTTCTGTAATTGTAAGCCGCTGTTCTGTACGTCCTGCCAAAGCATATTTCCTGCTGTACGAGATCCCGGAGTAGGTCCGGATGACGTCGCTGGCTGGTGGTTCGCAACTCGAAAACGAAATCCGTAACTCGCATCCCAAAACGCGCATCACAATACCCCTCAAAAAGAACCGTTTAAATACTTATCTTAAGCATGATTAGAGTTTCAATCTAGCACTTTAACCTCTTCATGGCATTACAATCCGTTTTAAAAACATTTTCTGCCCAAATTCCGTGGCGTGATCTGAATAAGAATATCCAAGATCGCAACGCGATACTTCTTAATCATTTTGTGGGATCAACCCCTTCGCTGTTAGTTGCTAAGCTGGCTCAAAAGTATGATAAAGTAGTCGTCATTCACGGTGATACAGAATCAGCTCAGTTCATGCAGGGAGATCTGGAAGCACTGGATGTTGAACAAGCCAGCTTCTTCCCCGCGACGGGACACAAACCATATGACGATCAGCAGATTACCGATAGCTCGATTGTGGTCCAGCGATCAGAGGTGCTAGAAGAAATCAATACAAATCCAAAGTCAGTTCTCGTCACCTCGGCCCCTGCTATCTTCGAAAAGATTGTAGCTCCGGAAATATTCAACAAATCATCGCTGACAATTTCCAACGGCGATACCGTTGAAATCGACAGTCTGAAAGAGAAACTCGTTGATCAGGAATATGACCCTGTAAAATTTGTGAATCACCCGGGAGAATTCGCCCATCGCGGCGGTATTCTGGATGTTTATCCATTTTCAGGCGAATACCCGATACGGCTGGAGTTCTTTGGCAACGAAGTAGATTCGATTCGCGAATTTGATCCCGATTCACAGCGCTCGATCTCATTTTTAAATTCTGCACGTTTTGTACCGGATGCTTCCAGCCTTAGCGAAGGCAACAAGCGCGGACTCCTCTCATATTTTGATGAGGATACTGTTTTTGTCCTGATTAACCGATCGTTTATAGAATCGGATATCAAAGAACGTTTTCAAAAAGCATCCGAAGAATACAACGACCGTGAGAATAAGGACGAGCTTTTGCCGCCGGAAGATTTGTATGTAGATCCGGAAAGCCTAAAACAATCCCTCCAAGACCATGCTCAAATTCATCTCGGCGGATTCTCACAAAACAATGAAGCCGACTGGTCTTACCGGCTGGATGCCAGTCCGCAGCCCGACTTTAATGGCAGTATTAAACTGCTGCGTGAAAATATCCAGAAGCTGAGCAAGCAAAGCTACGATACCTATATCCTCTGCGATAATGAAGGGCAGCGTGATCGCTTTGAAGAACTGCTTGGCGAACCGTCAAAAAACCTCCGTTATCACCTGTCTGTTGAGTCGATCCATGAAGGCTTCACCCTTAATGAGCAGGGACTGGCAGTCTATACCGATCACCAGATCTTCAATCGATATCATCGGCCTAAAGTACGCCGAAAGCGTCATACTAGCAATATATCACTTAAAGAGTTGCGTGATCTCAATATCGGGGATTATGTCGTGCATGTTGATTACGGGATCGGCAAGTTTGCGGGATTTAAAAAGATTGAGGTACGGGGTGTAGAACAGGAATCTGTTGTCCTGCGATATCAGGAAAATTCGCTGCTGTATGTGAACGTTACGAGCCTGCACAAGATCCAGAAATATTCGGGCAAGGAAGGAACGCAGCCCCGAATCAGCAAATTGGGATCAGGCAAATGGGCACGCAAGAAGGCACAGACCAAAGAGAAGGTCAAAGATATCGCCCGCGATCTGATCAAGCTTTACGCAAAACGTAAGTCGCAGGAGGCGTTTGATTTTTCTCCCGACAACGCCTGGCAGACCGAGATGGAGGCTCGTTTCGAATTTGAGGAGACGCCCGATCAGCGCGAAGCCATCGAAGCGGTTAAATCGGATATGGAAAGCAATACGCCGATGGACCGGCTCATCTGCGGGGATGTCGGATTCGGCAAGACTGAAGTGGCTGTCCGTGCCGCCTTTAAAGCAGTAATGGATCACAAACAGGTTGCCGTACTGGTACCTACCACTATTCTGGCCGACCAGCACTATAAAACATTCGCCAAACGTATGAAGGATTTTCCCGTGAAGGTGGATGTCATTTCGCGCTTTCGGACACGTAAAGAGCAGAGAGAAACGTTAAAGAAGCTAAAAGAAGGCAAGCTGGATATTATTGTAGGCACTCACAGGCTTACGTCTAAAGATGTGGAATTCGACGACCTTGGTTTACTAGTTGTTGACGAGGAACAACGCTTTGGGGTTAAAACCAAGGAGAAGCTGAAAGAGTATCGTGCCACGGTGGACGTACTGACTCTTACAGCGACACCCATTCCGCGGACGTTACAATTTTCACTGATGGGAGCACGCGATCTCAGCATTATCAATACCCCGCCGGTCAATCGTCAACCGGTTGATACCGAAATTCACAGCTTTGACAAGGATCTAATCCGCGATGCGATTTCCCAGGAGGTTTCTCGGGGTGGGCAAGTGTTTTTCATCCACAATCGGGTGAAAAATATTGAAGCTATGACAAATATGGTGCGTGAGTTGATGCCGGATGTGCGTGTCCGTTTTGCTCATGGACAGATGAGCTCGAGCAAACTCGAACATATTATTGAAGATTTTTACGATCATAAATTTGACGTGCTTGTCTCAACAAATATCGTCGAAAACGGCATCGACATTTCAAATGCCAACACAATGATTATCAACCGCGCCGATCACTTTGGATTGGCAGAACTGCACCAGCTCCGGGGACGCGTGGGACGATCCCAGCGTAAGGCTTTCTGCTATCTGATTACACCTGATATTAAATCGCTCACCGATGACGCGCGGAAACGACTGCTGGCGCTCGAAGAATTTTCTGACCTGGGTGCCGGTTTTAACATTGCGATGCGCGACCTGGATATCCGCGGAGCCGGCGACATCCTGGGAGCTGAACAAAGCGGCTTCATCAACGATCTTGGTTTCGAACTGTATCAAAAAATACTGAATGATGCGGTTAAAGAACTTAAAGAGCAGGAGTTCAGTGATGTATTTGATGATGTTGAGGTAGAGATGGAACTTCCGGAAACACAGGTGGAGTTTGATCTGCCTGCCCTGCTCAAAACTGATTATGTTTCGGATAATGTAGAGCGGTTGAATCTCTATCGTAAACTGTCCGGAGCGGATGACCTGGAAGAGATCAGGGATTGGAAAGAAGAAGTCGAAGACCGATTCGGTCCTATTCCCGAGGCTACACAAAATCTGATCACTGCTACCGTCATTAAGCTGTATGCTTCGAAACTGTTCGTAACCAAGGCACGAATACGCTCTGATCGGATGTGGCTTGAATGTCCGAAGCACGATTCAGAATTGGGTGAAGAGTTTTACGGCAATTATTTCCAGCAGGTACTGCGAGCACTACAAAAAGAAGCGGAAGATCGCTTCGAAGTAATCCAAAAAGATGACAAGGTCCGATTTGTGATCAACGAAATTCCGAATCTGCAGGCCGCGGCAGAATTTCTCAAGGAACTTTCGACTGCCTATCATCCGAAAGAGGAGGTCAGCTTTGCTTGAACGGTATGTACAGCTTATAAAAAGAGGCGACGTTGTCGCTTTTCCCACAGAAACAGTATACGGACTCGGCGCTGATGCGTGGAATCGGGATGCGGTACAAAAAGTATTTGATATCAAAGGACGCCCGGCCGACAATCCGCTTATCGTGCATGTAGCAGAATACAGAACCGTCAGGGAGTTTGCCAAAGAAATCTCCGAGGACGCGGAAAAGCTGATGCACTACTTCTGGCCAGGTCCGCTTACGCTGATCTTTCAAAAGAAAGACGAAGTACTCGATATTGTCACTGCAGGACTCGATACCATTGCGCTTCGTTGGCCTAAGCATCCGCTTTCGCAAGAGCTTATAGCACTGGCCGGTCCATTGGTTGCGCCAAGCGCCAACACTTCGGGCAAACCAAGTCCCACCAAGGCTGAGCACGTGAAAAAAGATTTCGGTGAAGATTTTCCCGTCATCGATGCCGGCGAAACAGAAATTGGTTTGGAATCCACGGTATTGGATATCTCCAAAGAACCTTATGAAATTTATCGTCCGGGTGCGGTGAGCGCAAAACAGATCGAACAGATTGTTGGCAAGAAAGTGTTAACTGCTGATTCATCTCCGGAGGATTCGGCTGCCAAAAGTCCGGGGACTAAGTACAGCCATTATGCACCCGATGCCGAAGTACGGTGGCTGGAGGATTCGCCGAGCGATATTAATATTAAAGCTGATACCTTGTATCTGCTTCACAGCCGTGATCTGCATCAGTCAGCTGGCAATATCATCCTTTACCGCGGCAATTATCGCCGGATGGCACACGAACTCTACGATCGTTTCCGACAGGCCGATCTGCAGGAATTTTCTACAGTGAGGATTGAGCCATTCTCTGACTCCGATAAAGAAAATGAAGAGCTGATTCCTGCCCTGGTGAATCGTATTGAGAAGGCGCTGTCGTAGCAGATTGACCGGCCGTTGGCCTTCGCCCGGCCTTGAAAGACCGGGCTATTCCTGTAAAACCAAAGCTGTCTGAAGACAGCTACAGTTGTGAGGGAGTTGGACTCCCGAACATTTTCCCACCTTGATTCCATAGAGTAAACATTCAAGCGAATCTAAAGCGAACAATTGCAAAAGTTGCTGCCATCTATTATCCTAGTTTAAAACAAAGGCTATATGTTATGGGTATAAATAAATTCATCATTGCTTTGTCAGGCCTCTCACTATTGATTGGATGCGCCTCAATCCCCAAAGAATCTCCCGAACTCTCTCACGAAGTCGGACAGCGCATATCCGCTATGAAAGAAGCCCACCTCAATTTGGTCGAGCAATATTTTAATCTGAAAAAAGAGGAGGTAAAACAGACCTTTGAAGAAGAATGGATCCCCGCCTACGCTGAAAGCTTTTTCTCACATCCCGAAACAAAAAGTTATTGGGATTCTCTTGCCGATGGCGATGAAGATGAACGCGTGCAATTTTTTGTAGAGACAAATCCGACTATGCTTAAGGAGATCCGTGCAAAACAGAATGAATATTTAGCACCGCTCAATGAGATGGAATCACAGGTCAAAGACAGCCTGCGAAGAGAATATAACCAGATACTTTCGGCAAACAATACGCTGACCAGTTTCTTATCCGGAGCTGCTGAAGTAAACGAGAATCGTGAGCAGTATTTGGAATTGTTTGGCGTAAAGTCTGAAGAAATTGACCATCATATTGAGAGGGTGGAAAAGCAATCAGAGGAAATTATGGAGGAAATCAAAGAAGCCAATATCAATTAAACCGCAAAATTATGAGCAAAACACCTGATTGGGATAAAATTTCTGAAGAAGCCAGTAAGGAAGCGGATAGTAAGGTTGGGGATAAGATTTTAAAGAAAATTCAGATGGACCAAGAGGAAATTGAAGAACTTTTTCCTGATACAAAGGACCAAAAGAAGTTTTCGGAGTTAATGAATATTGTTAAATCAGCTGATGATCGAAATCAAAAGGTAAATAAAATCAATAATCGTATCGAAGACTTTTCGGGGACTATCCTTACCCTTTTGGATACGGTTGTTTGACTTGGAATTAATTAAAATGAAAGAAGATCGTTATGGCTAAAAACATTGTCATTTTATCGGATGGAACGGGCCAGAAGGGTGGCGAGGGGTATAATACCAACATCTATAAGATTTTTAATACCATTGAAAATCGCACCGATAACCAGATTATTTTTTATGATCCCGGAATCGGTACCAGCGGCATAGAACTAATCAAACAGATCTCCGGCTATGGAATCTCCGAAAATATTAAAGATTGTTACCGATTTTTGTTTGAAAATTTCCAGGCAGGTGACAGTATTTACCTAATGGGATTTAGCAGGGGCGCAGCAACTGTCCGCAGCCTGTCAAGCTTCATCCATTATTTTGGCATTTTGCCTAAATCGCGGGAAGATTTAATTGATGAGGCTTATAGAATTTATAAGATCGACAATGACGAAAAGAGAAAAGCCAAAGCAGAGGCTTTTATCGATAAACACCACACCATGTGGACGCGCATCAAGTTTTTGGGATGTTTTGATACGGTATCTGCTTTAGGGCTTCCATTTGAAAAAATAAGTGCCATTTTGGATAAGATTCCATTCTTCCGACATAATTTTCATAACTATAAGCTTAGCAAAAGTGTTGAACATGCTTATCACGCTTTGGCCATCGACGATGAGAGAAAAACCTTTCATCCAAAATTGTGGAATTCAGATATTGAAGAATACCAGACATTGCAACAAGTGTGGTTTCCCGGCATGCATACGGATGTAGGAGGTGGATATGAGGAGTGTGATCTTTCGGATATTCCCCTGCTCTGGATGTGTCAAAAAGCAATAAACCACGGACTCCGAATCTATGATGAGGAAAATTTGGATATAACTCCAAAAGCAGACGCGGTAATGCACGATTCCCGGAGTAAATGGTGGGAAAAATTAATTTATAGTCAGAAAGAACGTTATTGGCCTAAAGACAGATCTGATAAACCAGTTATTCATGAATCTGTGGTGGAACGAACAGAAAAGAAAGATTATGAACCATGGATTCTTTCCACTGATTATGAGGTTGAATCGTATGGAGAAACAACAGCATCACGTGACCCGTCGGTGGTTTAGATTCTTTATGCGATGTCACTCCGCCCCCGACTGGTCCGACTACAGGCGGATGCGGAGTCTCGAATAACAAGAAAATGATTGACAAATATGAACAGCGTTCTCCCAGCAGATTTCCAATAATATCCTTCTTGTTCGGACCCACCCCCAAGTTGTGAGGGAGTTGCACTCCCGAACAAAAGCATGCCAGCTTTAGGGCTGTAGAGTTATCAGCTACTTGCCAAAACCTATTTTCTAATTACTCCTAGGGTGTGTACTCCGAATATCTCTTGGTTCGTTTAAAGTAGATGATTAAAGAATTCTTATATACGAAAAAAATCAACTATATAAAGCAAACTGATCGTTGGTTGCTATAGATGATTTACATCTTCTAAAAGTAATTTATGGAGATGCATATTTAATACTTGCGAGTTAACTATCTAATAGACTGAAATCCCACTAAATGGAGAAGTGCTCCAACCTACAACTTCTTTCAATAGCAAACAGCTGTCTTCAGACAGCTTCGGGTAATTTTAATTAGCCCAGTTTTTTAAGGCTGGGCATAAAGGGTATCATTATCAATAACACCCCTCCCCGCCTCCGGCGGTACTCCCCTGGAGGGGAGATCTATGATCAATGAGCGATTTGACAAATCGCTCTACACAAATAAGCTGTTACAGGCTTGCATCTGATCCTATAAAAGTGAGATACGAGGATGTCTATAGTTAAAATGCAGCATTTAGGCTCAGTAAAAAGCTAGAGTATTTAAGCCAAAACCGGAACAAAAGCTGGAAAATTACCTAAATCTTAACACCTCTCTTTCTATGATGTATTGGAATAAGTCACAGGTGCCCATAAACAACTTTAGTTCAGCGCTATGAATAGAAAATTTTTCGAAATTAGCAATTGGCCGGAACTGTCGGCGGTATCTGATTGGGTGGATACGCTCAACTCGATTCATCTTTGGTCGCAGATTGTTGGGAAAATCCGCATGACGCATATGCCCTGGACGAATCACAGCTGGCACGTAACGCTGTATGTATCATCCCGCGGATTGACTACTTCCCTGATCCCGCATCCTTCCGGTGCATTTGAAATCGAATTCAACTTTGTGGAGCACCAACTGGAGATACAAAAAATAATCGGTCAGGAGATCAAAATTGATCTGCAATCAATGTCCGTTGCCGATTTTTACAATGATATCTTCGATGCTCTCAAGCAGATGGATCTGGAAACGAAAATTTATCCTATGCCCTCTGAAATGCCCGATCCCATTATATCTTTTCCTGAGGATACCGGACCGAGAGCTTATGACAGCAAATCTGTTTTCCGTTTCTGGCGGTCGCTGACCGATATCCACCGGGTTTTTACGCAGTTCAGATCTGATTTTAAAAGCAAAGCAAGCCCGGTTCATTTTTTCTGGGGCTCTTTCGATTTGGCAGCGACGCGCTTTTCCGGCCGGACCGCTCCCAAGTTCTCGGGCCATGTACCCAACTGTCCCGACTGGGTGATGGAAGAAAGTTACTTCCGCGAAATGTCTAGTGTGGGATTTTGGCCGGGTACCGGACTGGGAGAAGAGGCTTTCTATTCCTATGTCTACCCCGAGCCGGAAGGTTACCGCGACTCCGAAATTGAGCCGAAAGATGCCTACTACAATAAAGAGCTGGGAGAGTATATTCTGCCATACCAGTCAGTGAAAAAGGCATCAAATCCAGATAAAGCGCTGCTTGGTTTTTCTTCAATCGACGTATGAAGCTGCAGCAGAATACGGCGGCTGGAACAGAGAAGGATTGGAAACAGATTGAAACCGATCTGCTGAAACTGTCCGAAACTGATTTCCAAATCTAACCCCTGCAGACGATGACCTAAAAAATCAGGAATTATCTGCGACATTGTCGGCATGATAAGCATTCCTGTCGCCCATGGGTCTGTCTTTGCCGATGGTTGTATCCTTGCGGGTCTGATGCTCCATTTCAGAATTGATTTCAGCGCCCAGTAATATAACGTAAGCCGTAATATAGAACCACAGCATGAGTATGATCACTGCGGCAAAACTTCCGTACATCTTATCATAATTCCCAAAGTTACTGATATATATTGAGAACAGAATTGAGCCCACCAGCCATAAAATAGTAGCTATAACGGCTCCCCAGCTGACCCAGCTGAATTCAGGATTGCGGCGGTCGGGAGCTATTTTATATGTAAGAGCCAGAACCCCCATTATGATTAGTGCCAACAAAGGCCATCGCAACCATTGGATGACAGTTTCCACTCCATAAGCAGGCAGATTAAAACCTCCAATAATTGCAGGGAAAACTACAACCAGCGCGGTACAAATTATACCTATCACTATTCCGCCGATGGTGAAGAGCAGTGTTAATCCATTATATTTGAAAAATCCCCGCTCATCAACTTCATCATAAGCAACATTTATACCTTCAAATACTGCCTTTGTCCCTTGCTGGGCACTCCAAAGACTAAAAAGAACACTTGCAATTAAACTCCATCCCAGCGTTTCTTCCGTTTTTCCCGTAATATCTTCAAGGATATCCGAGATCATATCAGCAGATTGCTGGGGCAGGATATGAGCTACTTCGCTTATTTGCTGTTGAATCTGTACTGGATCCATAACCAATCCAAAAGTAGATATAGCTGCTATTAATATGGGAAAAAGCGCCAGGAAAAAATAAAAGGCTACACCCGCCGCCACTATTGCAATATGATCTATAGTAAGTTCACTATTTATGCGCTTGCCTATTTGCTTCCAGCTTCTCCAGGATAACTGAATGGGTTTCTCGGCAGAGTGCATATTTTCCGTTTTCATTTTATTACTTACCTGTTAATTCTGCTACTGTTGGATTCTAATAGATACCGTTTTTTTATATAGATAGAGCCAGGATACCACCAAGGGATGTAAAAGTTTCAATTTATAGTCCGTTTTAAAGTTGCTCCTCTCTTTTAACTTTTATTTTCCGCGCCTCCGAGAGTGATCCCTATAACTAATTTTAAAGCAACTAGTCTCTCATTTTGTTCCTTTACACATTTTGGGTTTTCTGTAATAATAAACAGCATCCAGTAGTGAAATAAAGATGTTGAAAAGCTAGAGATATCTCCTGCCAGTTCGATTACCAGCACGTTAATAATCCACCAGATTCTTGGCGTAGTAGACCTTCAATTTGACACTACCCACTCTCGAAAAAATTTACATTCCGTACCAGCGCGGATAGACAGTCTGCACTTCACGGGATATTTCACAGCTCCTCTTCGGTGGGCGGTTTGGGACGTGGGGTTCCAAATGGACGTCCGCCTTTCATACTGAAAAGCATCTCGCGAACACTGAGAACGCGTATCTCGGGATAACGTTGATATTCGGCTTGTACATATGACATATTGGTAAAGAGAAATACACCTCCTACCGTATTGCCCAGCAGCACCGGAATCCAATAATCGGTTACAACAGCTAAAGAAAAAACTTCCCAGTGATAAAACATAAAGAAAGCTACCTCTGCCGCCGCTGTAATAACATGAAATAAGTTGCATGCGGCAATCATGAAAAATACCATGTAGATAATAACAATTCGGGATATCGTATCACGTGCGGCTATCGTGAGCCACACCACTCCGGCGACAAGCCATCCGGCAAAAAGTGCCCTGAAGAACACATCCCACCATTCCAGTTCTATTCCATGACTAACAAAACCGGTTGCGGCCTCTCTTGCTTCGGGAGAAAGGACGGCGGTATTTGCTAATATATATGCTCCGAGAATGGCACCCATAACATTGCCAATTAGCACAATTCCCCACACGCGCAGCAACTTGGGCAGGCTGGCTAATCGCGACAATACGAGAGCTACGGGAGGAAGCGTATTTTCGGTAAAGAGCTGGTAACGTCCGAGAATAATGTACATGAATCCCAACGGATATAGCAGTGACCCCAGGTATATATTATCAGGGAAAGACGTGGTCCCTACTGCAAATCCTATCAGGGTTAATATGATGGCGATTCCGGCGGTAATTCCGCTAAAGAATAACTCCCGAAAGCTGCTTGTGATTTCTTCACTGGCCGAAGCGAGTACCCTGTGCTGAATTTCTTGCCACGAAAAACGATCGCCCAGGGCCCATCCCGATCGGGGAGCTCCCGAGGCAGTTTGGTCGCCTTTGCGCATATCAGGGGCCTCTTCTTCTTTATCCATATCCTTTTTCTCTCAGTTCATATTCATAATGCATTAGCTACCAGGCTGACTGTTGAGCAGTAGCTGATTCTGTAGTACAAACTGTAATGCTATCCTTTCCATTCAATGAACGGCATAGAATACGTACTTTTTCTGAATGTTATCTCTCACACACTTGCGAGCTATTTCCGGGAGACCCTTCGACTCACGCTCAGGGTGACATCAGCGTTGGTCTTTCTTCGGGGAGCGTCCGACTTTCGGCGTCATTCCGACTAAGTCCGCTGAGATCAAGCGGACGCTCGGAGGAATCTGAAAAAAGCTTTATCGGAAAATTTGCCATGATAGATTTCTCCGCTTTTCCGACAGTAGTCGGAACCGGTCGAAATGACGTCGGAGTGGTTATCTGCGCACAATAACATCAGCGTTGTTTTATAAGGTTGTTCTGCCTTCATAGATTTACCAATGCTGCCAAATAATTTTTGAATCTCATTAGTCATTTACCGATGCTTCCGTGTACTACCAACAGAACCGGAGATAAATTTGCGTATGGGATCAGCTACTGATCAACAATTTAGAGAGTGGGCTCAGCGGATTCGTGCATCTGATGAGGATGCCTTTGCTGATCTTTTTCGCGCATGTTATCCCCGGATGATAAAATTTGCCTGGCGCTATGTTCGAACCGAAACAGAGGCTCATGATGTAGTTCAGGAATCGTTTATAAATCTATGGAAAGTGAGGAAAAATATTGATCCTCATCTATCACTGCGTTCTTATTTGTATCAAATAGTACGCAATCGTGCACTCAATTATCTGAGAGATAAAGAAGATCATACTCCAATTGAGAATGCAAGTAAAGATCGACTGAAAGTAGAAAGCCAGGTACTTTCAAAAGTTGGCGAAAACAAAAATTATGATAAAAAAATGGCCCAATTAATAGCCGAGCTTCCGGATCGCCAGCGCGAAGCTATGGAGCTTAGTCGTTTTGAAGGACTTGATCACGACGAAATTGCTAAGGTTATGGATATTTCGCCACGAACAGTTAACAATCATATCGTAGCTGCACTTAAAACGCTGCGAAAAGAATGGAAGTCGTTTAAGAGTAACCATAATGGATAATGCCATGAGTGATAACAACAAGCTGTTATCGATTTTAAAACAATCCGGTGAAAACCCGGATAAAGAAGCTCGTAAAGAAATGGAGCAGGTCTGGGAACGTGCTTCCAAAGCCGATCCCACAGAATCTCTGCACATTTCTGATCGAAAAGTGGATGAAGCATTGAAAAAAGTCCAAAAGAAAATACAACCCAACAGTCAGGTTGATAGTGGTCAAAGTAGATTTACATATTTCAAGTATGCAGCGGCAGCGGCTGTTTTGCTGATTGCTGTCGGACTGACTTATATCTTGATGCCTGTCAGAATAAGTGTCCCATATGGAGAGACACAAACAGTAACGCTGCCCGATGAAAGTACAATCAAGTTGAACAGCGGTTCAGAAATTACCTATTCTCGTCTTTTCGGGATATGGAATCGGGAAGTATCGTTGCAAGGCGAAGCATTTTTCGATGTCCGGTCAGATGGCAGTACGTTTACCGTTACTACAGATAACGCTGCAATCCGTGTTGTAGGAACCAAGTTCAACGTGCGATATTGGCCCTCCGAAATCGAAAACCGTACTTCTGTTTTTCTGGTAGAAGGCGCCGTAAATTTCAGTTCACTGCTAGCAGACCATGATTCGATCATGTTAGAAGCCGGCCAACAAAGCTGGGTTTCCAATGAGCAGCCCAGACCTGTCGATCCGATCACGGCCGATCAAAAAAAGGCGCTGGCCTGGCAGCATAATAGCATGGCATTTGAAAATCAGCCACTTTCATCCATTTTTGCAGAGCTTGAACGACGATTTGATGTTGATATCAACGGACATCCGGATATAATGAATGATAAGATTACGATTTATCTTTCCGGAATCGAAAATGCTGAGTCGGCTATAAAAGATATTTGCCGGGCCCAGGGATTGATCTATAAAGAGCAAAACAGGAAGTTTCTGATCTTGAGGAACAAATGACAACGGCATGAGCGCAATCAATCGAAACATACTATCGCTATTCCTGGGTTTTTTCCTGCTACTTCCAGCCGCATTGTTGGCACAGGATGCATCCGACGCTGACAATTATAACTATACATTTATAGCTCGAGGCGAATCACTCGATTTTACGTTGCAGCGATTGGTCCAAAAAACGGATATTGATCTTATATATGATCCGCAGTTGATGACTGATGAACCGGTCTTTGTGCGGGCAAAGGATAAAAATGCCGAAGAAATTCTGCGGCTTATCCTGGAAGAAACTGATCTCGACTTTATCCAGCTTTCATCGGGGACCTATGTGCTTGTTAGAGATACGCGCCAGAAAATTTCGTGGGGCAGTATGACGGGTAAAGTAGTCGATAAAACAACAGGTCAGCCTTTGAGCGGCGCTCATGTAATGCTTGCTGATGCCTCAGGCGGAACTTCCACAAATAGGTCGGGATACTTTAATATTCCCAAGCTTGAGCCCGGACATTATGAGATCACGGTTACCTATGTAGGATATCGCCCGGTCAAAGATACCGTCTGGGTGCCAGCTGAAAACCCAGTGCAACAATATATATCGCTGGAGACTAAACCCGTTTGGGTGGAGCCAATTATAGTAAGTGACACTCAAAAACTATTGCCGGCAGCTAGCTCTTTTACCGGCAAGGTCGAAAATCCCCAGGAAACAATGCTGGGCACAATTGATGCGGTAAAAAGTATGAATACTGTTATGGGCATCAATTTTAATCTGGCGCTGGCCGATTATCATATCCAGGGTGGTAATACGGGACAACATCAGCTGCGTCTGGACGGCGTGCCTGTTTACAATCCTGTTAGTATGGGTCGGCTAATCGGAGCCTTCAATCCCTATGCCCTGGGGCCCATCAATATTCACAAAGCAGGTTACAGCACGTCGGTTGGCAGCCAGCTTTCAGGAGTAGTCGACCTAAAACACGATTTGAGTAATCAGCAAGATCAGTCATTGCTCGTGCAGGCCGATCCTTTGAGCGTCAATGCTCGTTTTGATTATCACCTCGATAATGAGGACGGGCCAGATATCAACCTGATGCTGGCCGGCCGTGGTAATATCTGGCGCTGGTACGAAAAACCCGAACTTGCAAAAACATTTAGGGAATGGGATCAGGTGGATCCACTGCTGACGAACAACCTCCTCGATATAAGCTCAACGAATATGAATTTTCTGCAGGAAAATCATAGTTCTGATATCCACTATTCTGATCTTCATCTGGCTGCTTCTATTGAACACAGTGATTTTCAAACCACAAAGATTTCGGCATATCGCGGCAAGAATTTTTTACAAACAGATCTTTTTTCCCAAAATGTAGAGCTGTCTTTTGATGCTCCCAACTACATGTCTGCCATCGATCGATACAACTGGACCAACTGGATGGGCAAAGTAGAGCATGAGTGGCTCGTTAATCCCCGGCTGGATGCCAGCACATCAGCATATATGACCCGTCATACATTAAGGCATCAATATGCCATGGGTGATAATTTGAATACGACGTTAAATTTTGCCGGGTCAGTTTCGGATCAGCTAAGATCGGAAGCTATGCAAAATATGAGTACCGGCGATCAAAATGGAGTGACAGAATCGGGTGTGGAAGCAAATATCAGTTACAGCGTAAACAATAATTATCAAATAAAATCGGGACTCAAACTGACCCACCTGGATTATCAATTTCATCTCTCCGATCTGTACGTGAATACTGCCCATTCGGAATCAACAAGCTTTCTGTTATCCAATTTTGTGCAGAATAACTTTTTCTTTTCAAACCAGACGAGCCTTTCGACGGGCAGTCGATTTACATTTATTCCCAGCCGAGACCTTGTTTTTGCAGAGCCTCGACTATCGATTCAGCATGATGAACCGGAAACCCCCCTTGGGTATTTATCTGCAAAACTTTCGGGCGGCATTTATCGTCAATTCATCAATCAGTTTGATGTGAGTAATATCGCCCCCTCTGCCCTTGTGCCTTCAATGCGATTTTGGGTACCGGCAGATTTTTCGACGGATGTACCCAAGGCCTATCATCTGTCCGGCAACTTACTCTGGGAACCGAATGAGCTCTGGACGGCAGAAGTTGAATCCTATTATAAGTGGATGCCTACAACACTGTCGCTGGATTACCGCAAACTGTTTGACTTCAGCCTGATTGGTCCTCAGAATCTGGCGCAACAAGCACAATTTATAACTGATTCTCAGCAGTATGCCTACGGCAGTGGACTTTCTATTCATAGAGTGTTACCTGCCCTTCAAATGCAGCTTACCGGGAAATATCAGTTCAGCCGCGTCCAGCGGCGGATTGGGTATCGCTTTGACGGCGAATATGAAACAGTGCCGTGGAACCACCCCCATCAGTTTAATTTCCGAGCTGAATGGCAGGCTTTTTCTGATTTCATGGTGCTTCTGCAATGGAAAAGCATCTGGAATCGAAGCTGGGGATTTCGAAAAGCGTATTATGATTACCTGGCAATAGATGGTGCTGATAATAGCAGTAACTACAATTTTAATGATCCATCACGCGATCGGCTTCCGGCTTATCATCAGCTGAATGCCGGAGTCAGCTATAACTTTAAGCTAAAAAAAGGAACCCTTCAGATGCGAATGGATGTTTTCAATTTATTAGATCACTCCAACGTAGTGAATTGGTGGCTTTATCCCACAGCTACCGACAATGATGAGGAAATATCATATGAAATGAGGGAACGCCAGATGCCCGGCTTCAGCCCATCGGTCAGCATAAAATTTTCTTTCTAGCCACTAGTCATTCCCGCTGTTTTCCGGGTATTATATTCTAAGCCTTAAATCTAGATACCATGTATTTATCAAAACTGCTCCAAACCCCTGGTGGAATTCTTGTATCAGCACTTGTTGCGCTTTTAACTTTAACGTCTTGTCTTAACGATGAGAATACATCACAGGCGGACTCTGAGGTAGATCTCATTGAAGAAGCTAATGTCTATGATGAACTGAATACTTTTTCGGAATATGCCGATAGCCTGAATCTCGAATCATTGCTGTCTGAGTCTGGCAGTTATTCGGTATTTGCTCCCACAAACGAGGCTTTCTCCGACTTTTACCAGAGTATTCTCGATACGCTTTCTACAGAACAACTCGAGGAAGTTTTTTCATATCATATAGCTGATACTGCCCTGTTTACCAATCAGCTTAATCCTAATCAACAAATACCAAGTCTCACAGGCGAAGATCTTTTCATTTCGCTGGGCACCCAAAATATTTTCATTAATAATGGAATATTGGTAGCCGGAAATATTCAGGCTACGAACGGCATTCTGCATGCCACCAATGTTGTACTTTTTCCTGATTCATACCTTGATGTGGCACGCATAATTGGCAAACGTTATGACCTGACTACAATAGGTTCTGCCCTTGAAGAAACAGGTTTACAGTCAACGCTGACTGAAGATACAGAGAATGGATACACTGTCTTTGCTCCCACAAATAGTGCCTTTGAAAATATTATTCCACCCGAAAATGAAGAATTGCAAAACCTGCTTGAATATCATGTTATCCCGCAAACGTTGCGGGCCGATGATCTCGGGGCATCCCAGACTCTTGAAACAATGAACGGTGAGGAAGTCATCATTGAGGTTGATGGTGATACAATAACTGTCAACGACTCTGCCTCTGTAACCACTGTTGATCTGGAAGGCACCAATGGTGTGGTCCACATTATAGACAACGTTTTGACCTCTTCGCAGGATAATTGATTTAATCCCTGGAAACCTACGTCAAGAGAGCCAAACACCTATCAAGACATAAAGCCTGCCGTTTACCCCCGGCAGGCTTTATTTTTTAGCTCATATTCCGATCCAAACTCTCGTCCTAATTTAACTTCTATTTTTACAGTAACAGCATGATCCACTTTTAGCTTTTGTGGTGACTTGCGGCCTCCCACATGGAAGTCGTACTTCGAAGCGACTGCTTCGATATATTAATTTCTATACTTCTTCAAGCAGCGCGCTTGGAGTTACATTTCGTTTTTTGATCTTTTACCACATTTCTAAACTCCTATCTGGGAATGAGTTTACATGGATTTCTCATTTCGCTACGCTCATGCGAAATGAGTCTGAGCTACGTGCCTTCGATTCTAACAAGATTAGTTTAGGACGACGTCGAGGGATAGCGCTGGAAAAATCAGAACCTACTCTCCGTTTTTGTCATCCTGAACCCTGTTCTGAACTTGATTCAGGATCTCTCCAGGATCTCGCACGGCAGAGATCGTTGCTAACACTACAAAATTAATCAGTGATTCTTGCTATACGAGATCCCGGATCAAGTCCGGGATGACGTCGTATTTTTTATCTCATTCCCAAGCCTGTCCTTCGTAGTTTCAATGAAGTTGGGGCTCTTGCTTGAGAATGTAATATATCTTTGAAAGCGGATCTTCTTTCAGGGGCCGTTCCGAAGCAGGAGCTTCGGAACGAGGAGAATTCAATCCACCCCGACGTCTTTTCGACCGAAATCCGGCAACCGGCGGATGGAGTGGAGAAATCTATGCATTTTTTCTGTTCAACAAATATTGATCTGGATTCAAAGTGAAAGAGATCTTCACGCTCCCGATTCCGCCGGAACTAGTTGGGATAAAGCAGTGATGAAATTTCAGATAATGCCGCTCCATCCGGTCGCTGGGTTTGCGATCGGATGGATAGATTGTGAGAGCGTTTATCCTCCCAATCCTTCTCATCTGATATTTCTAAAGGTTCCACAGCAATCTACAAAACAAAATGGAAACCAGCGTGTGGCAACTTCAGCCATCCGACGCGTAATAAGTTACTTTAAAACGTGAAATGCCTGATCTGGTTGTAATGCAAGTACGGATTCGGTCATAAGCTCGATAAGGGTTTCCACATCATTCATCGAAGCTGTTTCGACGGGGGAATGCATATATCGCAGTGGAAGTGAAATAAGCGCACTTGGAATACCTGCTTTCTGATGAAAGATACTGTCAGTATCAGTACCTGTCCGCACGCTAGTTGCTTCATGCTGGACGTCGATCTCTTTTCCTTTACCAACCTCTTCAATAAATTCCACAATTTTGGGATGATTTGCGCCGCCGTGTTGTACTACAGGACCTTTGCCCAATTTCACCAATCCATGCTCTTTATGGTCGATACCGGGTGTGTCGGTAGCATGAGTTACATCAGTTACCAATGCCGCATCGGGATCAATACGATAGCTCATCATTCGAGCACCATAACCCCCCACTTCTTCCTGCACTGAATTTAGCGCTACAACATTTACATTCAGCTCATCGCGGCGATTATTCAGATTCTTGAGCACCTGGGCGATGATAAATCCGCCTATGCGATTATCCAGAGCACGTCCCGACAAAATATTATCAGTAAGAAAATCAAAATCATCGGCATAGGTTATAGGATCACCCACCTGTACCAGTTCAAGGGCTTCTTCTTTGTTCTTAGCCCCGATATCAATATAAATATCTTTCCACTTTGGCTGTTCTCCGCCCCCGTTCTTTTTATCCTGCAAGTGAATTGCCGTATTACCGGTAACGCCGGAAACAATTCCCTCACTGGTATGAATATTTACACGCTTGGCACGCGCAATTGTCGAATCACTACCACCCAGCTTGTTTACGTAAACAAATCCATCCTCGGTAATATGTTGCACAATCATTCCGATCTCATCGCAGTGTGCCTCCAGCATCACCGTCATCACATCGAAACTTGTATTCAATTTGGCGCTGGCCGAGCCATAGGCATCGGATTCTACTTCATCGGCAAAGTCATCAACATAGCCAGTCCACACTTTTTGTCCGGCCGATTCGAATCCCGTAGGACTCGGTGTTATCAATAATTCTTCTAAAAATTCTTTTTCGGATGAATCAAACATAAAAGCAACACAAAATTTTATTCTAAATTAAGTTCTGAATATACGAATTCAACGAAGATCAGCTAAAATACATTTCTTTCATACCATTAGATTCTATGTTAAGCACCAACAAGTTCTCACTTTGTTCATTTCCTTAATGTACAGAGAGCACTAACAGCCCTATTCTAGTGTTTAGAGGATCATCAAGTGTGAATGAAACGACTACAAAATTTATCGTTTCACCTATGTTTATCCGATAACCCACCAAAAGTAGTTACAACGTGTCCATCTGGATATCGACTATCAAAGAAAAGCCGGTACTTTTTTAGTACCGGCTTTCTTTTTTTTTATGGCAATCAATTTCGATTAATTCTATAATCTTCTCCCTTGTCAAACTCTTTTTCGAGATAACTCATGACTTCATCATGATCTAATTTATTGACATCACTTTCCTTCATCTTTTCAGCTGCATCTGCAGTTGCGACTATCCATTTAAAAGTGTAATCAGGGATGGTGGCATCAGAAACATCTGGCAATGAGCAATTTGGACAATTGGCGGTATAAAAGTAAAATAATCTTATTTCTTCTACATCGTAGTCATATCGAAAGTTATAGTAAAATTCACTGCCAAACGCTAAAACCTCATAGGGTAATTGCGTCCATTTTTCAGGAGCCCCTCCAAAGCCATCAATAGTTTTAAAATAAACAAGAACCATCCCCGTCTTATATATTTCCTCAGTAAGGTCAGGAACATCTAACGTGGCTACTCTTGCACTGCGACTCATTGAACTATTCTCATCAGTTTGGAAGTAAAATCTTCCATTCTCCCAGTCCGAATCAGTCAATGTAAGAGTATCAGAGGTTACATTCGCGTTCCCCTCTTCACCCTGCGGCCCCTGTTCGCCTTGAGGACCTTGAGGCCCAGCTGGACCCTCCGGACCTTGTGGGCCTTCACATGCAAATAATAAGGCTACCATCAATAAAAAAGACGCAAAGAAACTACTGAAGTTTTTTGAAACCATAGGTAGATGATATTTTTTTATTAGTAATAGTTAGAAAGGAATTATATGTATTAGTAATATTGGACCTCAAAAATAAAGATCTTCGTGGAATCTCCAACTATATTCTATCCAGTAATGCTTCCTATGAATATTTCATATATTTGATTTACTTGATGAAAAATTATCAAATCTATGCAACTGAAATGATCCGGCCTGACTACAATAAAGATACTTTTCCACACTGGACCACTATTCCCATCCGCTTTCGGGATCTGGATCCCTTAAATCATGTAAATAATGCTATTTTTAGCACCTATTACGAAGAAGCGCGAATAACTTTTATACAGGATGCCGGTAAGCTTGCCGAGGAGCTAAAAAATGGATTCAGCTTTGTACTGGCTAATATTGAAATTGCCTTTATTAACCCGGTTGAATATCCCGCCAAATTATTAATTGGATCCGGCATCAAAAAACTGGGGAATACAAGTATCACCAGTTTCCAGGCTATTTACCAAAAGGATGATAAGAAATTAGTTTCAGTGGCGGAGGCTCATGGTGTATGGTTTGATTTATCCGAGCAGCGTCCGAGTCGCATTCCGGAGCTGCAGAACCAGGAAAAATACATACTTCCGGAAACTCTTTTCGAATGATCATCTTACTATGTACTTTTATGGCCTCGGATAGCTATAAAAAAGACGATAATAAAAACCCACCTCTTCCCTCCCTAAAGCTTCAGGGAGGGAGGAGCCTATTATGAAGAAACATAAATCAATTAAAGAGTTAGCCAGGAAACTAAGGAGGAATCCAACTGATGCAGAAAAGAAGCTGTGGAGAGTTCTCCGAAAAAGAAAACTCGGTGGGTTTAAATTCTTAAGACAGCATCCAATTATCTATGAATAAAGACAATATAAGATCAATTTTTTTATCGCTGATTTCTATTGTGCCGAAAAGAAATTAGTTGTTGAATTTGACGGCAAAGTTCATCACCATCAACAATATTACGATCAGCAAAGAGATCTGGTTCTAAAAGAAAAAGACTTAAATGTTTTGCGGTTTGAAAATAAAGATTTAGAAAATATTGAAATAGTAAAACAACAAATATTAAACTTTCTATAGTCAAATATCTTAGCCCCTCCCTAACTATTAGGAAGGGGCTGGGGTGGGTAAAACATGGATAAAAGTACCCAGTATAAAATATTTAATGATCCGATCCACGGATTTATCACTGTCCCAAAGGGAACCGTACTGGAACTCATTGATCATCCTTATGTACAGCGGTTGCGGCGCATCAAGCAAATGGGACTGGGATACCTGGTATTTCCGGCTGCGGAACATTCCCGGTTTTCGCATGCTCTGGGAGCAATGGAGCTGGCTCAACGCACCCTTAACAATCTCCGCGAAAAGGATACGACTATAAGTCCTGCAGAATACGAAGGAACGCTTATTGCCGTCTTGTTGCATGATGTAGGACACGGTCCTCTGTCACACACACTGGAATTCAACCTGATCGAGGATTTCCATCATGAAAAGATGACGCTGGCGGTTATGCGTCATCTCAACAGAGAGATGGATGGAGCGCTGGATATAGCAATTAAAATCTTTACGGATCAATATCCTAAAAAGCCGTTTCTGAATCAGCTCATCTCTTCACAGCTGGATATCGATCGGCTGGATTACCTGAAGCGTGACAGCGCTTTTACTAATGTTTATGAGGGATCAGTGGGAATTGAACGAATCCTCAAAACAATGCGTGTTCATAATGGAAATATCGTCATTGAAAAGAAAGGCATTTACGCTATTGAAAACTATATCCTTGCCCGCCGGCTGATGTATATGCAGGTTTATCTGCATAAAACGGTGTTGAGTGCGGACCAGCTGCTGAGAAGTATTTTTCGAAGAGTACGCGAGCTCATAAATGCCGGACATAAATTATATCACGCCTCCCCTGCCCTGCAATTTTTCCTGGAACAGCAGCCAAGCGCAAAAAAAGATATCTCGAGCGAGGTGTTACAGAAATATCTGCAGCTCGATGACAACGACGTTTTTCAGAGCATCAAATACTGGCAGTACGCGACCGATCCTATTCTCGCTGATCTCTGCAAGCGATTTCAATCGCGATCGCTCTTTCGTACTACGTTTTTGGACAAAAATCCTTCAAAAGATTTTGCAAAAAAAGTAAAGGCAAAGACACAAAAAGCTTTAAAAGATAGAGGTCTTCCCCATGATGACCAGGCTGCTAATTATTTTTATTCTTTTGATAAAAGTTATAGCGAGGCTTATCGATACGAGAATGAAGGTATCTGGATTTTGGAGGAAAAAGATAAAGCGGTAGAATTTTCAAAAGCGGC
This sequence comes from Fodinibius sp. GM108, assembly GCF_058386985.1. Lineage (NCBI taxonomy): Bacteria > Pseudomonadati > Balneolota > Balneolia > Balneolales > Balneolaceae > Fodinibius > Fodinibius sp. GM108. The sequence goes on along the minus strand of NZ_JBYEIR010000002.1, from coordinate 538,775 downwards.
GGATACAAAGAATATTATTGCTCTCACCGAACCGGTTGTCAAGCCGTATGTGGTGCACCTTAAGAGCATCGAAATTTAATTTTCTACAACTTTTGTCATAAGCTCACTATTATGTCATCCTGAACTCGTTTCAGGATCTATTGCTAGAAATCACACAAAAGCTTTTATCAGATATATTGCGCCAGATGCTGAAAACAAGTTCAGCATGACACACTTATAGCTTTTGTGATGATTATCAACCACCTCATGGAGATCGTACATCGAAGCGCCTGCTTCGATATGCACTTTTCTATACTTCTGCAAACAACGCTTACCTAGCTCCTGCCTTGGAACGTTTATCGAAACATAGATACCTCATTTCTCCCGAAAGTGTTGGGGATTCATTCGAAATGCTACTCTAATCGTAGTAATCCCGATCATCCTTGATTCAAAACTCAAAATTGTTGCCGTTTATACACCACAAAAGAGAGCTCATCTTTATCTTCTCGTTTTATCTCCTTCCAGGTGCTACTTATTTCATCACGGTACTCCGGAAAATAGGTGTCTCCTTCATACTCTTGATGGATTTCAGTGACAAAGAGTTTATCACACTGATCTAAAAACTGACGGTAAACTTCTCCGCCTCCGATCAAAAAAACCAAATCCTCATCTTTCACATACTCAATTGCGTCATCAAATGAGGAAAACGTAGGAACGTGACTGTAATCCCGGGATCGACTCAAAACTATATTTTCACGTCCCGGCAACGGACCATCCAACTCCTCAAATACGATACGTCCCATAATCATCGGATGTCCCATTGTGGTACGTTTAAAATATTTGAGATCCTCGGGATAGTACCACGGAAGATCCCCATCTTTGCCAATTACCAGGTTTGGATCGTGGGCTACAATAGCAGCCAGCGTCATACTGCCACCTCAAATTTGATAGCAGGATGCGGATAATAACCTTCCAGCGTAAAATCTTCGAACGTAAGTTCATCTACCGGCTTATCGGCTATCTCCAGATCCGGGAGCGGACGCGGTTCGCGTGTTAGTTGCTCTTTGAGTCCGTCGATATGGTTTTCGTAGATATGAGCATCCACAATAGTATGAGCAAACGTTCCATAATCCAGTCCTACTTCGTTGGCAACTGCCATAGTCAGCGCAGAATAGCATGCCAAATTAAATGGGATGCCGAGTGCTATATCGCCCGACCGCTGCGTAAGATGACAATTGAGTTTACCATTCGTGACGTTAAAGACATACATCACATGGCACGGCGGCAGTGCCATCTGGTCGAGAAGACCCGGATGCCATGCGCTTACCACAATACGCCGGCTGTTGGGATTTTCTTTCAGCATTTTTATCGCCCGCTGAACCTGGTCGAATTCTTTCTTAATTAGTACGGTTTTGCAGATGTGGGATGCATCACCTTCAAAATGTATCTCTTCCTCCTCGTGGTAAGGAAACCTGCGCCATAATACCGGATAAATAGGACCTACATGCCCATCTTCGTCGGCCCAGTCATCCCAAATGTGACAATCATTTTCATCCCGCAGCCAGCGGATATGATCTTCACCTCTCAAATACCAGAGGAGCTCTAATATTACCGATCGGAAATATACTTTCTTTGTCGTAAGAAGTGGAAATCCCTCTGACAAATCTACTTTGTAAAATTCCGAAAAGTTAGAAATCGTGTCAATCCCCGTGCGATTTTCTTTTAGTACTCCATTCTCTAATACACTTCGAACCAGATCCAAATATGCTTTCATATTATATATATATCATCTTTTAGTTATAGTAATACTCCCTTAAGAAATAACAGCGCAACTGAAAAGTAGATAATGATCCCCGTTACATCAACTAAAGTTGCCACAAAAGGTGCCGAAGTTACTGCCGGGTCTAACCCCATTTTTGACATTACAAACGGCAGCATTGATCCGCTTAAATTTCCAAAGATAACGACACCAATTAAACTTGTACCTACCGTTAACGCCTGCAGTACCAACGCATAAGTAAGAACATCACCACGCATTACCATCCAGGTTCCAATGACGATGGAACCAAGAATTCCCAAAAAACCACCTAGCAAAAATCCGGAAAGAAGTTCACGTTTCAACACCATTTTCCAATCTGTCAAATTAATATCATCGGTTGAGATCGCTCGCACGATAAGTGTTGCTGCCTGTGATCCACTGTTTCCACCACTGGAAATAATCATGGGAATAAAAAACGAGAGCATAGCCGCAGCAGCAAGAGTTTCCTCATAATTGGCCATAGCCGTAACAGTAAGCATTTGTCCCATAAAAAGGATGATCAACCAACCCACCCGCTTTCGAACCATACTGAAAATACCTGTCTGTGAATATGCTTTATCCAGCACATCCATACCGGCCATCAGCTGCATATCTTCGGTGGTCTCCTCTTCGGCAACATCAATGACATCGTCAAATGTCACAATACCAACTAAAATGCCGTCTGAATCGACAACGGGCATAGCTACACGATCATACTTACTAAGCATTTTCACAGCATCCTCCTGGTCGTCAAAAGCACTTAGCGCCTCAAAACTTTCATCCATAACAGATGATATCGGCTCTTCAGGATCGGCCAGGATCAATTGATTCAAGCGTAAATCGTCAATGAGATGTTCTTCGGAATCAACCACATAGATCACATTCACAGTTTCAACACTGTGACCAAATTTTCGGATGTGCTCCATCGCTTTGCGGATAGACCAGTCTTTCTTGACCTTCACATAGCGGGGGGTCATCAGTCGACCCACGCTCTCATCCGGATATCCCAGTAGTTTCTGAGCCTGCTTTCGATCGTCGGGCTTCATCGAATTCATCACCCGCTGTGTTAAATGTCCCGGCAGTTCTTCCATCAGTGAAACCCGTTCATCAGGCTCCAGGTTTGACATTACCTCACTCAACTGCTGGGCCGAAAACATATTCAGCAGCTCCATACCCTTACCAGAGCTCAGATACGTAAATACATCAGCAGCTTTCTGTTTTTTGAGAAGCCTGAAAATGACCACAGCAATTTCGGCATCGAGTTCTTCCAGTAGTTCAGCGACATCAACAGCCGGTACATCATTCAGGATATCTTTCAATGCTACCCAATCCTTTTGCTCAATGAGTTCTTCAAATTCAGGTTTTAGCAGATGAACTATCATAAATGAAACCTTTGGCCATTTTAAATACGCTAAAATTATAACTAAGCATGATATAATATTTGGTAAAATACAACAATTGGACGGGGCAACATCCGGTACCGATTATTATATCGTTGGAAATGTAAGAATAGGTTTTAGAATATCACAACAATTGATTCTTAGAAACCTGTTGGTAGTTAAGATGAGCTCGCAATTTATACACTGTCATATATAAGAAATAAGGTTATACAAAAGGCTATCTATTATACAAAGCCCCGACAAGTCGACGACCTGCCAGGGCTTTTTTAGTGCTCTCTCTTGATCTACTCTTTCACTCAATATGATTCTACTTATATGAAACCACTATGCTTAGAACATTTGTAATATACGTATTCAAAATAGTGAATACACCGCATAGCTATGCATTCTTTTATACAAGGATAGCTTGGCCAATTCGCGGGCTACATGACTTCAAGGACTTTTAGCCATCTACAGAATGAGACACTATTATTTATTGTCATTTTCGGGATCGATAAGCCGGCGTGATATCCCTTTTGAAACGGCCTCGGAACGAGAATGAACCTGTAGCTTTCTGTAAATATTACGGATGTGGTAACGCACCCCATCAACCGATAGGAAGACTGTCTTACCAATAGCTGCATAAGATTTCCCCTTAGCCAGCTGTTCAAGGATCTCCAGTTCCCGTTCATTAAGCTGATCTTCTTTATCAGTTGGTGCAGGCTGATGGAAAGTGGATATCACCTTTCGAGCTATATTCGGTGTCATCGGCGAACCACCATCCCGGGCATCTCGAATAGCCTGTTTTAACTCGTCCGGAGATACTTTCTTCATCAGATATCCTACTGCTCCTGCACAAAGAGCATCAAAAACATTTTTATCGTCATCAAAGACAGTTGCCATAATTATTGAGACCTCGGGATGTTCTTCCCGGATATATTTTACGCCCTCAATGCCCGACATGCCAGGTAATTCGATATCCATCAATACTATATCGGTTTTAGATAACAGATCCGCTTCAAATGCCTCCTCGCATGACTCAAAAGCACCCAACACCACAAAGTCAGACTCAAAATCGAGGATTGTCATCCATCCTTCTCGCATGTAGCGGTTGTCCTCTATGATGATAATTTTTATGAGTTCTTCTACTGTTTTTGACATACCTGAATATAAGCATCAAATTATACTTTGGCACCACATAACTATGTAGTTGTCAATCGTTCATTACTTTCAGCAATTATTAGGGACTTACTTAATCATCGTTATCAGATATTTACCCCACTTCAATTTCCATTGATATAATCCAGCGAGGATCATCGTCACCACGATCCCATTATCCTGTACCATCAGGTTCAGGCGTTCTGCCTGTCGACTACAAAAACAATCATTTGTATCAATCCCAGTTATCAAACCTGTAACCTCATGTTCCATCGAGTACCAACTTCATGATCAGTATCCAACGAAAGCTCTGCACCTAACTGTTTAGCTCTTTTCTTGATATTCTTAATGCCGTGGCCATTGTTTAAATCGATATCGTCTGGCAACCCGGTACCATTGTCTTGCACAACCAATTCTAACGTCTCGTTACGTATCCCAAAAAATATATCCACCCGTTTGGCCTGGGAGTGACGCGCAGCATTAACAACCATTTCTTTGAAAATAAGCCACAAATGCTGCCGCATTTCAATATCTAACGGTCTGGCAATATCGGTATCTATCTCCAGATTGTAGTCCATGTCTTTACTTTCAAACAGGTCAGAGGCAAACCGTCGGCATTTCGACAGCAGGTTTATCCAGTCATCATTTTCGGGATCAATCGACCAAATAATATCAGTGATCTTTTCTTTGGCCTCGAAGGCACTCTCGGAGATCAGCTCCACAAATCGCTCGGTCTTCTGTCCGTTTTGCATCTGGCGGATCGCCTGGGCAAAATAGGTAATTGAGCTCAGCGTGGCACTCACCTCGTCGTGCAGATCACTGGCTATTCGGTTACGGATATGCTGCTCGCGTAAAATGCGATTCACCCGAAATCGATGTATCCCATATAACACGCCTGCAATCCCAATCAAATATAAACCATACGCCCATGCTGTTCGGTACCATGGCGGCAGAATCGTAAACGTAAACGAATCTATTGTCCCCGCCTTGTGATATACATTTCTGCCCTGCACCTCAAAGGTATAGGTCCCTTCGGGTATAAAGGTATAATCTTTTTCTGTCTCCGATGTCCAGCTGCTCCAGTCCTCATCATATCCCCGCAGGCGTGTCCGATACATGTTTTCTTCCGGGGCGATGTAACTTGCTGCCGCATAGGTAAAGCGGAGTTCATTATCCTCATATACAAGCGTTATCGGCAGGTCTGGATCTCCGTATCCGCCATAGATCAGCGAATCGCCCCGAATCAATAATCCGGTGATATTTGTATTAAATTGATAATTGTATTCCCAGTCGGAATCGAAGAGGTGATAAATACCCCTTGTGCCACCAAACCAGACGCTGTTATCTTCACCGCAGTGAAGAGTCGTGATGGTTTCACCTTCATCAATAAGACGATATCGATCTTCCCTTACCTCCCATTTACCTGAGTTAAAAACAGCTTTTTTCATCTTGCGGTTGTTACGGAACCAGATCTCGTTCTCTCTGCACTGCCGAAAATTATTAACCTGTTTCGTCGTCAGTTCACGATGTTGAAAGGTGGTATCCACTACAAAAGAATCCAAACGCGGACTGTGTACAAACAAACCGGCATCGGTTCCCAGCCGTATTCTGCCATCCATAAAGCCCAGGCGTTGAGCTTCTCCATTCTTTTCAGCGGCAATATTATATTTTTTTACTAATAAGCCATTTAACTTGTAACGGAAAATACCTTCACTTGCTGTTACGGCCCATAATTCATCCCGGTCGATAAATAAATCGTAGACATATCCCGGAGCAGCAGTCAGTACCGTCTCCTGAACCTGGCTGCCTTCTTTTTTTATGGTAAAGATCGAATCACTGTTTACACCAAAAAAAAGGTTAGTATCATTACCCGAAGCTTCCAAAAGGCGATATTTAGAGGATGAAAGTAAATTTATATCGTTCCTATATAATTGGTATAATCCTTCCGGCGTGGCCGCGATAATAGTTTTATCCAGTTTTATCCCATCATAAATACGGTTGTTAATACCAGATATCTTATTTAACTGTCCCAGATCATCTGAATAGAAAAGTCCTTCCGTGGAGCCAAAGTATGTTCTGGAGTCAAGCGACTCGATAAACGTGGGAATACCCCCAAAGCCACTGCGCTCATCCAGCTTTGTGACCGGATTATTTACCAGAATTTTTGCTATGCCATTATCCGTAGCGGCCCACAGCGTCTCTTCCTTGTCGACATATAATCCATAAATAATATTCGTGGGCAGGCCGTCTTCTTCAGTCAATATAGTATGAAGGCTACCGTCGGTATTCATGATCACAATACCACCCGTGAGAGTAGCCAAGGCAATTTGGGAGTCGTTGATATAAGTACCGCGATAGATCAAATGCTCTTTGACATAATCCGCCACTTCCGTTTGAAAAGGACGAAATCGCCTGCCGTCAAAAAGCATAAATCCCTGTTCCCGGGATATAAAAAGGTGATGGTCATTTAATGGCAAAACAACATACAAACGATCATTAGCGTAAGATTCAGAAGCAGCAATCGGAGTCAGACGACTTTTTCTAAGATATGCTAGATGATGGTTATTCCTTTGCACAATTATATCATTATCAAGACGAAACAACCCACTGACATCTTCATGAGTTTCAATAACCTCGATAGTATCCGGCTTTACAATAAGGATACCTTCATAAGTTCTTAAATAGAAATGACTATCCTTTCTGATAACCTTCCATACATCGCTGAATTGGTGATCCTGGTGAAAAATGTCACTATCGATTTTTTCGGGTATAAAACTGTTTAATGAGTCTCTTCCTATATATCCAAATTCGCCTCTTCCGCCCCAAAAAACTTTCTCTTCTCCATTAATAAGGGTTCGTACAATACTAGATCCTGGAGTATGTTTGGAGTTCCATTGTACACCGTTAAAACTCACCAATCCACTACTGTTCCCAAAAAATAAGTAACCAGCGTTATCTTGAGTGATATTCCAATTCTGACGAAAATTATCATAGGTTTTTGCATCATACTCTTGTACAAGATAAAGCCCTTGCGAAAAACTCAGCAAGGGCTTTATAAAAAATATTATTGCAATTCCTAATACACGCAAACAGATAGAAATTTTATCAAATAGATTACTTAATTGTCAGGATTATCAGGGTGTTCAACATTAGGATCAATATGTTTGATAAAGTCCTCCCTTTCTTTAACACTTTTACCACTCAGGTCATAGTGAACGAGGGCTTCATACGCATCCTCTTTCTCCAGAAATGTGAAATGATGAGGAACCCCGGACCGCTCACCTGCTATAATTTTTACTCCCCTGGTCTGCCTGTGATTGGGCATTTGATTCATTTCCAAATAGAGGATTAACTTTTTTGTCGGAATATCATCAAATGCCACTTCCAACCCTTCTTTTTTTGGTATCCTGGATATAAATTTTCCATTTCGCCTGCCAGCTCCCCTTCTCTCACCGTTCTCAACCTTAACAAATGCATTTATATCAATATTTAGCCTATTAAAAATTTTCATGCCATCCCACGGTTTATTTATTAAAAATGATTTGGTTTTTAATTAAGAAAGACTAATAAGTTTATCACCACATAGTTATGTGGTAAATCGATCTAACCTCCTGTTGACCAACATATCCTGTTTTTCCATATTCATGAGATTCTACTATATCATTCCTGTTGCTGATTTTAATCGCTCCTATTTTTTAAGAAAACTTTCGTAATTTCTTTGTGCCCAGATTAATAACCAAAGTTGGTTGATCACAACAGCCAAAAGAGAGAAACAGTGATTAGCCGATACATATCTGACCCCGACTTGTAATTATTTTTATTCATTCTAATAATTGCTATTAACTTTTGCCAGTTTTTTCCGGCTATCGTTTTATTATACCTTTGTGTGATAAATCTTATTTTCATAAGCAATATCTTAATTTCAAAAATTATTCATGTTTGATGCTATAATTATCGGTTCTGGTCCCAACGGGCTGGCCGCTGCTATAAGATTAGCTCAAGAGGGATTGTCGGTCAAAGTTTTCGAAAAGGAAGATTCTATCGGCGGAGGTACACGCACTCTCGAACTAACGCGGCCCGGTTTTTATCACGATATCTGCTCGGCGATTCATCCACTGGCCAAAGCTTCTCCTTTTTTAAAAAGCCTGCCGCTCGATGAATACGGCCTCGAATGGATCCAACCTGAAATACCCGTAGCTCACCCGCTGGACAATCAACCGGCAGGAGTACTTTTCCGATCACTAGATAAAACGGAAGAGCATTTTGGGAAAGACGGACTCGTTTACCGCAAATGGGTTACGCCCTTTATTGATTCCTGGAACAGGTTACTTGAAGATGTTCTTGCTCCTTTTTCACCCGTCCCCAACAATCCATTCTTGATGGCGCGTTTCGGATTACAAGCATTGCGATCAGCCAGTGGTTTTTCCAAACGCTATCAAACCGAGAAAGCACGTGCTGTTTTTGCAGGATTGGCAGCACACAGCATCATGCCTTTTGATAAAACAGCCACTGCAGCAATCGGACTAATATTGAACATAGCTGCTCATTCAGAAGGCTGGCCCTATCCCAAAGGAGGTTCACACGCCATCACCAAGGCAATGGCCAGTCATTTTGTAGCGCTTGGTGGAAAAATTGAAACAGGTACAGAAATCACCTCACTTGATGAATTCCCGGAATCTACAATCGTGTTGTTTAATAATACGCCTCAACAGATATTGGATATAGCTGGTAACAAACTCCCGGGAAAATACGCTCAAAAACTACACGATTACAAGTATGGAATAGGAGTTTTCAAACTGGATTTAGCCTTAAGCGACCCTATCCCCTGGAAAGATGCTGTCTGCCGCAAAGCGGGGACGGTGCATGTGGGCGGTACTCTGGAAGAGATAGCAGAGTCCGAGAAACAATCCTCCGAGGGCAAGCATCCCGAAAAACCATATGTGCTGGTAGCGCAGCAGAGTATCGATGACACCCAGCGTGCTCCGGCAGGAAACAACACGGGCTGGGCCTACTGCCATGTGCCAAACGGATCAACAAAGGATATGACAGAACCGATTTTGAACCAGATTGAGCGTTTTGCTCCCGGATTCCGGGATTGTATCATCGATATACACGCGATGAATACACAGGATATTCAGGCTTACAATCCCAACTATATTGGCGGCGATATTAACGGCGGACGTGCTGATATCACGCAGTTGTTTACGCGTCCGGCTGGCTTATTTGACCCGTATCACATCCCCGATACCAATATGTATATTGCATCATCTTCTACACCGCCGGGCGGAGGAGTGCATGGCATGTGCGGATATCATGCGGCCGAATCGGTATTAAGGAGACTATGAAAGTTAGCTGTTTGCGGTTGGCAATGCTAGTTCAGAAACTGTTGTTTGGTTAGATTTCTCAAAAGATTGTTGTTATTTCTCCGAGGAACAACATCAAGCACAGGTTAAACGCTACAAGCGAATAGGAAAAATGCTTGGAACTATGATTAAAAATCCACAAAAATTTCTCCCGCGGAGCTAACGCCACTGCCACCTGCAAACCGCCACCCACCTACTGCAGTTCTACATACCCTTCTACAACCTCTCCCCTTCTCAGCTTATTGGCCCACTTGTGAGCTAAGCGGGTAGTTTGGGGCTGCTTGAATTTAGTCAGCGATTTCATCACAACAGTATTGGCATCTTCGAAAGAACATTTGTGTCCCGGTGAAATATACACCGGATTTACGCCGTTGCGGCTTCGTAATGCCAGTCCCACTTTTTCTCCTTCATCCACCAAGTCAGCTGTTTGGCCTTTTTGCAGTCCCAACTCTTCATGTTCTCCTGTCAAAATATTCTTTGCACAACCGATTGTCGGATGATCGACCTCGATGCCGAAATGCGTGGCAATGCCCATCCGGCGGGGATGCGCAAGTCCGTGTCCGTCCAGAATAAGCACATCCGGCTTAAATGAGAGCTGATTCCATGCTTTCAGCAATACCGGCATCTCACGAAATGCCAGCAGGCCCGGAATATATGGAAAAGGTGTCTCATCGGATGCCAGTGACCTAGCTACAGGCCTCAACTCCGGCAGCTCCAAAACAATAATAGCAGCATGCATCACATCCGAGCCGAAATCGAACGAGATATCGGCGCCTGCTACCAGTTCCGGCTCATCCGGCAACGGCTGCAGTGAAATCTGCTGACGCAACTCATTTTGTACCCGCTTGGCCTCTGCGGGTTCTATGGTTTTGTAGTGGTTTAAACGATTCATGAATATTCAAATTAAGCATCACGACAGATGGAGCCCACCTCCAAGGATGGGCTCCTTCTATGCATCCTCTGGTTTTCAAACCCAATAGCGATCGTCAATTTCTTCTACCATTCGATTCGAAAAATGACGAAAATCCTCTACAGACGAAAAATTTTCTTTAATAATTGATCGATCTACCAATGTACAATTACGATATCCCGCTAAATCCAAATAGCCGGAATACGGCCATTCTGTAAGATTATTAACCAGACCCAATCTAATAGAGTTTTGATGGATATAAGAAATCAAGTTTAATAAATAGCATCGATTATCAATCGGCTCTGCTTTAGTATGTAGTTGAAATAAGCTACCGTTCCTGTTAAAAGCCTTATTGATCGCTTTTGTGTAAGCACTTAATTGTATTCCGATCTGCTTTCTAAGCTCATCAATGTCGTTCGTCTCAACTTTAATCAAGAAGTGAAAGTGAGTCGGCATCAGGCAATAGGCATGGACCGCTAAATAACCTTTAAACCTAACTTTAAAGTTGCGCAAGAAATACCTATAGTTTCTTCATTCTTGAATAATAGCTCCTGATTATTAGAGCGATTATAAAGATGATAAAAATGATCTGGCTCAAGCTGCATCTTACTATTTCTTTTATTAAGTAAGACCGACAAGTAGTCAAATTCTTACAAAAAACTTTCTAAACCTATCAGATGGAGTCCACCTGACAGTGACGAAGTAGAAAAAAATCATCAATCAAACTGCGAGGTGGACTCCATCTGCTGACAAAAACCATAAAACGATGAACAACGATGAATTTCGCGAAAAGGCTCACGAACTGGTGGACTGGATGGCTGATTATTTTGAAGAGGTCGAAGATCATCCCGTTAAACCAGATCTGCAACCCGGTGATATTTTGCAGCAGCTTCCGGAGCAGGCACCAGAGAGTGGTGAATCATTCGATCAGCTTTTTGATGATTTCAAAGATATTATAATGCCCGGCATGACCCATTGGCAGAGTCCCAATTTTATGGGCTACTTCCCCGCCAACAACAGCTATCCGTCAGTACTCGGTGAAATGCTGACAGCTACACTCGGAGCGCAGTGTATGAGCTGGCTAACATCGCCCGCCGCCACCGAACTCGAAGAGCAGGTTATGGTTTGGCTCCGTAAGGTAATCGGACTGCCGGAAACATTTACAGGAGTTATTCAAAGCACCGCATCTACCTCTACCCTTTGCGCACTACTGATGGCACGCGAACGAATCACTGATTTTGAAGTAAATGATACAGGCTTTCCCAATGATCAAAATTTTACCGTTTACTGTTCGTCAGAAACACATTCGTCTATAGAAAAGGATGTAAAAATTGCCGGATTTGGCCGACAAAATCTTCGCAAGATTTCCGTTGATAACACCTTCGCCATGCAGCCGCAAGCGCTCGAAGATTCGATCCAAAATGATCTGGAAAATGGGCATAAGCCAACAGCTGTCGTGGCTACAATCGGTACAACCGGCTCTACGGCTGTCGATCCATTGAAAGAGATCGGAGAAATCTGCTCCAAATATGAAATTTTTCTGCATGTTGATGCTGCCTACGCCGGCACGGCCCTCCTGCTACCGGAAATGCGCTGGATGAACGAGGGGATCGAACAGGCGGACTCGTTTGTCTTTAATCCCCATAAGTGGATGTTCACCAACTTCGACTGCTCGGCTTTTTATGTTCAGGATGAGGCACTGCTGGTGCGAACGTTTGAGATTATGCCCGAATACCTGAAGACGCCCGAAGATCAGCGGGTGAAGAACTACCGCGACTGGGGTATTCCGCTGGGACGACGGTTCCGGGCACTCAAACTGTGGTTTGTGATGCGAAGTTTTGGTGTAAAAGGTCTGCAGGAAAAAGTCCGCTATCATATTGAACTGGCACAGAGTCTCAAAAAAGAGATTGAGCTACATAATCATTTTGAGCTGCTGGCTCCCGTGCCGTTAAATACAATCTGCTTCCGGTTTCATCCTGATTATATCGATGATGAACAAAAGCTGAATGAGCTGAACGAGCAGTTACTCAGTCAAATCCAGGAAAGCGGTGATCTTTTTCTGACTCACACTAAATTGGATGGAAAATATACCATCCGTATAGTGCTCGGCAATACTCGGCTGGAAAAGTTTCATGTAGATGAGGCCTGGACACTGATTCAGAATACAGCCGATGAGCTAATAAAATGACAGAATTGTTGCACAAAGTTACACAAAGAATGCGCAGAGTTACACGGAGAACTCTCTGCATGGATTTAGGTTCTCTGTATTCTTCACAATCGCTAATATTACACTAGAAAATCTGCGGTATCTACGTGATCTGCGGGTGTTTTTCTAGCTCCCAGTTTAAGATATATCCCGAAGATAGCGCGGATTGCGCTGATAAAATGCAATGTTTCTCCGTTCTATAACATCCAACTTTTGGGGAGTATTCAGATTTCTGTTGCCCATAACTACACGATAAAGTTCTTTATTTGTATCTCTGTGTACAGAATCAAAATGAGGAACTTGTTTACCACCATTTAACTGCAAATATTATGTGGTTGTTTAACGTAGAATTAATACTGATAGCTGAATGCTGACAGTTGATAAAAGCGACAAACACAAATTATAATCAAAGATTAAATTCAAAGAGAGAAATTATGGAATTATCGGATATTAACGCACTGGTAACGGGCGGCAGCTCGGGCATCGGAAAAGCAACGGCAAAAGCGATCATCGAGGCGGGGGGAAAAGCTGTAATAGCAGCTCGCGGCAAAGAGCGGCTGGAAAATGCGGCCGACGAGATTGGAGCCATTCCCATCCAATGCGATGTAAGTGTAGAGAGTGAGGTTTTTGATTTGGTGGAAGATACCATAGATGAGCTGGATAATTATAATGTGCTCATAAACAATGCGGGTTATGGAGAGTTCTCCAAGCTTATCAATCTCTCTGCCCAAGAGTTTGAACAACAGCTGAAAACCAATACGATCGGGGCCATGGTGGTCGCTCGAGAATCGGCCCGTTATTTTATTCAGCAGGAATACGGCAACATTATTAATGTTTCTTCAACAGCTGGAAAACGCGGATACGAAGGCGGCACTGCTTATGTAGCAAGTAAATTTGCAATGGGCGGAATGACCGAGTGCTGGAGATCAGAATTACGAGAGCACAATATTCGTGTTATGCAGATCAATCCCAGTGAAGTACAAACAAAATTTTTCGAAAATGCCGGGCGGGGATCGCGTCCGTTTAACGAAACAAAGCTCATTGCTGATGACATTGCTCAAACCATCTGTAGTATGCTTTCCCTTCCCGACCGCGGATTCATTCCGGAAACCAGCGTATGGGCAACTAATCCAAGGTAAATATGAATAAAGCCGACATTAAAACCGAAGAGCTTCAGCAGCAGCCTATTGAGCGCGCCGAAACGATACCTTCTAACTGGTACTACTCTCAAGAAGTTTTTGAGTTTGAACAAGAAAATCTCTTTGCCTCGTTTTGGCAGTACGCCTGTCACGAAAATGAAATCCCTGAAGCGGGCGATATGCATACACTGGAGGTAGCAGGAAATCCATTACTGTTGGTGCGTGACGAGGAAGACTCTATTAACAGCTTCTATAATGTGTGCAAGCATCGGGGCGGTCCTGTGGCCGTCAAAAAAGGCACCACTTCTGTACTCATGTGCCAATATCATGGGTGGACCTATCTTCTCGACGGTTCTCTGCGCGGTGTGCCACAGTTCCGAAAAGTAGATCTGTTTGATAAAAAGGATTTCGGATTGGAACCGGTGAAGATGGATAACTGGGAAGGATTACTATTTGTTTCTCTTGACGATGACATACAACCTGTAAATCACTTCCTGGATGGCGTTGACGATCAAATAGCTCCTATCGACCTGTCGAAATTCCAGTTTGTGGAACAGCAATCCTACATCATCGACTGTAACTGGAAGGTCTATGTCGATAACTTCCTGGAAGGCTATCATATTCCTATTGTACACCCGGAATTAGCAAAACTGTTGGACTATAGTGAATATAAAACAGACGTATCGGATTGGTACTCTCTGCAGCATAGCCCATTTAAAGGTGACGATAATCTTTATAAATCAAATAATGGGAAGGCGTACTATTATTACTTATTTCCCAATATCATGCTCAATATTTTGCCGGGACGATTGCAAACCAATGTCATTCGTCCGCTTACTCCAACCAAGACCGAAATCGTGTTTAAATATTATTATGATAATCCTGATGATACAGAGATGATCGAGGATGACATCGAATACAGTGATGAAATACAACAAGAAGATATCGAGATATGCGAGTTGGTACAAAAAGGTTTACAATCAAAAGCATATGATAAGGGAAGGTTTTCGGTAGAGCGGGAAAAGGGTGTTTATCATTTTCAATCTCTGCTAAAAAAAGTTTATCGCGAGGCTTTAAAGGAACTATAAGACTAGGTTCTAAAGCGATTACATGATCACTAATTTATTACAAATGATATGAAATCCACGACTGCTCAACGTCTGTCTTTACTATTATTTATAATATTTACGGTCTGGCTCAGCTTTTACATTCTACAACCACCAGCGCCCCAATCTGAAACAAGCGATCCCACCTTTTTTTCTGCAGAACGGGCTTTTCATCATGTCGAGCAAATAGCGCAGGAACCGCATCCGCTGGGATCAGCAGCCAACGACAGCGTTCGAAGCTATATCATAAATGAGCTCAACAAGCTGGGTTTAGATCCGGTTGTTCTTGAAGGTGTTGGCGTCAGCTCTAATTTTCAGCGCGGTCTGGCCGGTCATACCAAGAATATTTTTGCCAAAATAGAAGGACAAAATCCCGACAAAACAATCCTGCTAATGGCACATTATGATTCCAAGCCAAATACATTGGGGGCAGGCGACGATGCATCCGGCGTGGCAACCATTTTGGAATCGGCCAGAGCTCTTTTATCTCAGGACATTTCCCCGCAGAATAATGTCTGGCTGCTATTCACTGATGGCGAAGAACGAGGCCTTTTGGGTGCCGAATTTTTTGCGGATGAATTTGAGGAGCTGAGTCAGATCGACCTCGTACTCAATTTTGAGTCACGTGGTTCAAGCGGGGAATCTATGATGTTTGAAACCAGTTCGCCCAACTCCGGCCTTATTTCCCATTTTGCCGAGGCAACACCACATCCCGTGGCCAATTCGCTGATGTACACCGTTTATAAATTAATGCCTAACGACACCGATCTCTCGGTCACAAATCAGGCTGGTCTCAATGGACTCAACTTCGCCTTTGGTAAAGATTATCTGAACTATCACACCATGCAGGATACACCCGAAAATCTGTCGCTGGCTTCTATTCAACACCATGGATCTCACCTGTTGGGGAATGTTCGTTATTTGGATACTAATGATATTGAGCTGGAAGGGTCATCAGAATATGTTTATTTCAACAATGCTACCGGCGGACTTATCTACTACCCTTCCAGCTGGTCGTTACCCCTTGCTATTATCACGGTATTTCTTTTTATCGCATACCTGATTTTTCTGTTTCGCACCGATCAGCTGAGCATTTCAACCTATCTCGGTAGTACCATTCTTTTCATTCTTACTATGGGTCTGGGCGCGGCCGTTACTTTTTTTGGCTGGCAAATTATCAAAGGGTTACATCCCCAATACCAGTGGCTGCTGCAAACTGAAGTCTATACCCACGGCTGGTATTTTTGGGGATTTACGACCCTTATCATCGGGCTTTTCTCGCTGATTTACGGCAACAGCTGGATCCAAAAAAAGCTCTCCGGTCAATCTATTCTAACTGGTAGTTATACTATCTGGGTACTGCTTGCACTGGTTACGGCGTGGTACCTTCCCACAGCCAGCTACATTTTCACATGGCCTGCCCTCCTGGGGCTTCTTGGATGGATGGCTCTCGGACGAACTATCAATCAACCATCATGGAAAACGACCGGCATCCTGGCAATTAGCCTATTTCCGGTATTGTTTATGATACCGCCATACATTCGCCTTGTTCAAATAATGATGACTACAGAAATGCTGTACGTGTGTATGGTTTTGCTAATATTTATCTTGGGAATAACATGGCCACTCGTCCGACAAATTATCCAACCAAACAAAAAGATATGGAATTCGGCTTTTATAATGGTGGGAATAGCTTGTTTCTTTATCGCCGCTCTAAATTCCGATTATGATGCTGAACACAAGAAGCAAAACGATATCAACTACATCCAAAAACTGGATACGAGAACCGCCTATTGGTTCAGCCGGGATCATACGACCGATTCATGGACGGAACAGTTTTTGGGATCGGAATTTGAGAGAGGCTCTCCTACTGATATTTCCGACTTTGGCAGTGACCTGTTGTATAGCGAAGCAAAGTTTGATGAAATAGCGGCCCCTGAATTTGAAGTAACTGCCGACAGTAGCAATGGCACTTACCGCTTCATTACGCTGAATATTAGTCAACAACATAAAGGTTTAGGCATGGATATTAACTGGGAAGGGTCTTCCATTTCGGCATTGAAAATAGATGGAAAGCAAGTATTCAGCAATAACCAGCTGAAAGAAGCAGAACAAAACAGGAGGAACAGTTTAAACTACTTCAAAAATCTTTCAAGCCCGGTAGAAATCCAGGTAACCATAGAACATAATACTGCCCCACCAACACTTCGATTTTCATTTTTGGGAGATGAATTGCCCACGCATCTGCTTTCGAATTATAAAGAGCGAGAAGCCCACATGATGCCCAAACCTTATTGGTTCTCGGGAGTTTCTATCTGGCAAAAAGAGGTGAACCTGGATACGCTGATCGTTGCGAATAATTGATCTTACCAAAGTTCAGGATCTTGGTATCTTGTACACCTAACTAAACAAAACCAGACCTTTGATTCGAAATATATTCTGCCGTTTTTCACCTCCCATACCTTTTTTAAGTGGAGATTTTTATAGCCAATTTCACGGTTTTTTAAAGGGCCTAAGAATTGTGTGCTGAAGCCAAAAAGATGCGGGTGTGGATTTTGTATTTATGCTACGAAGCTTTAGCGTAGTAGTACCGGTGACAGATTCATACATGAGACAATAGTTGATGGACCATCAAAATCCACGTATCCTACAGGCTGAAGCGGGATTCAGAATTCTTCAGCCCGTCCTGTGGAATGCTACAAAGTAGCCCTCCGATAAATCGGAGGATTCCACGGAGGACCTTGATTTTTTTAGTCCCTTTTGTATCAAGACAAAAGGGACATTAATTATACAAATCAACCCGCAGAGCGGGTTACTATGTTGTACCGCAGCAGAGCTACGGTACAAGAATAATAGAGTAAACCTAGATACATTCGCATTGCAAAAAATAGAGCATAACTTAAAGTTACTATGAACTACTCCTGTTCGGGATAACACTCCTCACAAGGACACATCTCTCGTAGTGTCTCCCATTGGTACATGCCATTACTGTGACCATCGCTCCAAAATATTTTAATCGCGTGATTCCCTACCTGCTTAATATCCTCGACTTCGAAATGCTGTGTCGGATCCACAAAAAACAGTGATCGGTCATAGGTATTCATATTGGCATGTCCTCCACGACACATTACACAAGGACAGTTTTTTCGTAATCCAAAAAGAGAATACTTGGAATAATGTCCGTCAGACCATCTGATTTCAAATATTTGTTCACTGTTAGAGACTTCAATTTCGGCAGGAATAGTATCGGTTTCCATGAGATCTATTTTTTATATTTAGAAGAAAGGTAACGTCTTAACTACTTTGATTCCAACGATTTTAACGAACTGTTTAACATCGCATGTATATCTTTTATAGCCTTCTGGGTTTAGTATTTATTGGTTCTTTTTGGATGGGATATAAGCGCCTGATTCAGCTTCAACACTTGAATCAAAGTCGTGTTATTAACGGATTTATTGCGGCTATCATTTTGCTCACCCTCATGACGATTGGTCAGGGATTTGGAATTGTCACAGAAGAAGTTGCCGGCCGATTTACGATGATTTTATACATCAGTGTAGCCGGATTTTTCTGTGGCTTTGCAACCAAAATGGTGATACTTCGTCAGAAAGCAGAATCCACAGAATATATCTACCGCTCTTTCTGGACCGAGGCTGCCCCTAACCTACTCGCTGTGTTATTGATCGCCTTTGGACTCTATCGTACAGGATTATTTACCTTTGGTCCCTATACAGGCATAGGCATCACTTCGGGCATTTCACTGCTCGGCTTTGGTTTGTTAGGATTTACTCTTCGTGTAGTTCCGGAATTCCGCCGAAAAGGTGTGCTTATCCTCGATCAGTTTGTGCCGTGGAAGCAGATTGTTTCCTATCACTGGGAATCAGAAAACGTGTTACAAATTGACTATTACAGGTCCGACGATATACTAACAGATTTTACAACTTATATTCCCGACGAGGATAAGCTACATGTGGAACAACTTCTGGGAGAAAAGCTCAAAAAATACGAGCAGGAGCGAAAAGAGATGATGAGTAGTCAAAACGATTCATAAATTTTTGCTGTGCTCCACCATAATACATCGGTTTTCAACATAATCTAAACCTGCTTCTTCGGCCATTGTTTTAGCATCTGAAGATGAAACAGCAAGCTGAGTCCACACCAGCGGTTTCTGCCCGGTTTTTTCCGCCCAGTCAATAATATCGCTGACCATATCTGCTGTATATTGTGAATCTCTGAAAATATCCACAATATCTATTTCAGCATCTGTGGGGACAGCATCCATTTCAGGATAGCATTTCTGTCCCAACACCTCTTCGTAATTGGGATTGACCGGTATGATTCTGTATCCATTTTCTTTCAAATAGCTGGCGATATGATAACTGGTTCGATATTTATTGGCCGAGCAGCCGATAATAGCAACGGTATTCGCTTCGCGTAATCTCTCTAAAAAATCATCCATAATATCTTGAAAATCCTGTTTATAAATGTGACTCAAGCCCAAGATAAGAATTAATATATTCAATTCATTTGATTTATCTTTGGCCTCAATTTGATTTAACAACAGTAAATTGGTTACTGCAGCAAAACGTTTTCTCAGGAAGCACAAGAAATACGCTCCGGTTATATTCTTTATCGGAGGATTTATCTGGGACAGCCTTACTCTCGGATATATAGACAGTTGGTATAGCAATACAATTCTGATCGTCTACTTAATCTGCCTTACCATCAGTCTTTATATCTTTAATCTTGCTGATGACGGCCGCTGGAAAAATACATTTTTTGAATCCCATGTAGATTATGCTCCACTTGCTGTACAATTTTTTCTGGGCGGACTTGCCAGTGCATATGTAATTTTCTTTTTCCAAAGCGTCACTCTCACCAAAACTCTTGTCTTTTTTATAATTCTTCTTTTACTGCTGTTATCTAATGAGCTACTTAAACATCGAATATCAAATAAATATCTGCAGTTTGGCGCTTATTTTTTTGTCAATTTTACCTTCTTCACCTTTTTCCTGCCAATTGTTTTTGGGGCGATGAATACTTTTTTATTTATATTGTCGGGATTTATAAGCCTTGGCACTACCCTTTTTCTCATCGGATATATCTACAAAAAAAGCCCCTCGACAAGAAAAGAAGTTACCGGATGGAAAATCAGTGCACTAATCATCGGAATATATTTGTTCATAAATACATCCTACTATTTCAACCTAATTCCTCCGGTGCCACTCTCGCTACAGAATGGATTAGTGGCCTATAATATCGACAGACAAGAAAATAGCTTTCTCGTTGAATATGAAAAAGCTGGATTTTTTAGCTTCTGGGAAAGATATGAACAGACATTCAATTATTCCGACCGCGATACTGTCTTTGTATATACTTCTATTTTTGCTCCCACAGATTTAAAAAAATCCGTCCAGCATGAATGGAAATGGTTCGACAAATCTCAGAATAAATGGAACATTACTGACAAAATTAATTATGAGGTAATAGGTGGACGCCGGGGCGGTTTCAGAGGTTATACGTTTAAGGAAAACATCTGGCCGGGTCGGTGGCGCGTAAATGTAACAACTGGCGAAGGATTGGTGTTAGGTCGGATTGATTTCACAATAGTACGTGATACGTCATTCGATCGCACCACCTTGTCAGCCGAAAGCTTTTAGCGTTTAAACTCTTGTATACTCCTGAAACATTGGAAAGACGCTGTTATATGCTTATTTTTAAGAACTTTGAAATCTAAACTAAAGGAACTAGTATTTTGCCAAAAGTTAAAGAAGGTGACACTGTAAAAGTGCACTACACAGGAAAATTAACAGAAGATGGAACCGTGTTTGACAGTTCTCGTGAACGAGAACCTCTGGAATTCACTCTGGGAAATGGTCAATTAATTCCCGGATTTGAAGATGCGGTTGTAGGCATGGAAGAAGGTGACAGCACCACTGTTGAGCTGGAATCTGAAGATGCCTATGGCGAACGCCGTGAAGATCTGGAGCTTGAAGTTTCCAAATCTGACCTGCCGGATAATATTGATCCACAGGTAGGAATGCAGCTTCAGATGCAACAACAAGAAGATGGTCAAGCCATCCCCGTTCAAATTACGGCAGTTGAAGATGACTTCGTCAAACTCGATGCTAACCATCCACTGGCTGGCAAAGATTTGACGTTCGATATCGAATTAATTGAGCTGGTTGACTAATTCCAGTATCCAATTTTTGATTTTAGAGCCTGAATTCGTTTTACGGATTCAGGCTTTATTTTTTTCGGACGATAGTAACCCCGTCTCGTACTGTCAGCATCACCTGCTCTACAGAATCATCCTGATCAATCATCCTGTTCAACTCATCAATAGCTTTGCCTTTCTCTCCTTCGCCGGCAACAGCATCACCGCCCCACAAAACGTTATCTATAACTACCAAACCGTTAGAAGTTAATCGTGGTAGAACCATACGGTAGTAGTCAGGATAGTTTATTTTGTCAGCATCCAAAAAGATAAAATCGAAATTTCCTTCTATAGCAGGTATAGTATCAAGAGCTTTTCCCATTAGCAGCGTTATCTTTGACCCTGCTCCACTTCTTTCAAAAAAAGATCGTGCAATATTTTCATAGCGCTCATTATATTCGCATGTAAACAGTTCCGCGTCTTCGGGAAGTGCCTCCGCCATCGTAAGAGCCGAATAACCCGTGAAGGTCCCTATCTCCAGCACACGACGTGCTCCTGATGTCTTAATTAATATCGCTAATAAACGTCCCACCAATCGTCCGCTGAGCATAT
The DNA here is from genome assembly GCF_058386985.1 of Fodinibius sp. GM108. NCBI lineage: Bacteria > Pseudomonadati > Balneolota > Balneolia > Balneolales > Balneolaceae > Fodinibius > Fodinibius sp. GM108. Next base: position 516,968 of record NZ_JBYEIR010000002.1, on the reverse strand, counting down.
CGGTATGCTCGAGATCTTTCTCCGATACAGCTATAAGCTCTTGAATAAGTTCAGAATCTTCTGTTGTATGCTCGAGCGAATACTTTTCAATCGTCTGCAAGTCCATAAGGTTAAAATTGTTCTTGATTGGCAATTCTGTTGAGTCTAAAGATATTCAGGTGATTCTCCTTCAACAAAAATCAGTAAGAATTTTCATCTTATGAAGTTGTGTGAGGGTTTTACACCCATAATACCTCGGCAGTTCAACTCCCTCGGTGTAATGCTTTCGGTTCGGGATAAAATTCTTTTATAGCCAAGTGGTTTGTAATTGGCGGGAATTAATTCCCGCGCTCGTGATAATTGTACTAATTTTGTAAAATGGAATATGGGAATAAGAATAATTAATGATCGTTACTTCCAAAGGGAAGTACTGACAATTTCTTGGCTCATACTGTGACAAAGTAGCGGTTTATTTTTATCAGCAAAGTATCCATATTGACAATAGATGAAGAAAGCGATTCAAAAATATTTGCGGTACTTGAAGGTTGAGCGGAATGCTTCTCCGCATACGATAACCTCATATAAAAACGACTTAACGCAATTTCTGTCGTTCTGCAGCAACCATTTTGATTCTGATGAGGATAGCGTTTCTCTACACAAGATCGAACGAATTACTATACGTCTCTGGCTTGGAGAACTTGCGGAGCGCGGGTTAGCCAAAAGTACAATCGCACGAAAAGTTGCTTCAGTGCGTTCTTTCTTTAAATACTGCTTTAAGCGTGAAATGATCGAACAAAATCCTGCCCATCTTCTCATTGTACCAAAAAAAGACAAGCCACTTCCCAAGACAGCCAGTAAGGAAGACATCAACAGAATGATGGAACTTGCTGAGGGCAATAGTGCCGAATCGGCTCAAAATAGAGCTATTTTGGAATTATTATATGGAACTGGTATTCGGCTCAGTGAGCTAGTAAATTTAGATCAGGAAGAAATCAACTTTAAGCTGAATCAAATAAAAGTTGATGGAAAAGGGGCGAAACAACGCATTGTACCTTTTGGTAAAAGTGCGAGAGAGGCATTGCAAAATCATCTGGATACAAAATCACAACTTTATGGTGAAAGAACTGATGCTGATGCGCGAAAGGCGGCTTTCCTGGCCGCAAATGGGCAGCGGATCTACGCCCGGGCCGTTCAGCGGATCGTAAAAGACTACCTGCAACAAGCCAGCGAAGTCACCCAAAAAAGTCCGCACGTGTTACGGCATAGTTTTGCTACCCATCTGCTTGATCAGGGAGCAGATATCCGTATTATCAAAGAATTGCTGGGCCATGCTGATTTATCAGCAACCCAGGTTTACACACATACCTCAGTCGAACGACTGAAAAACGTATATGAATTGGCTCACCCCCGAGCCAAAAATTAAAAGCTAATTTAGGAGGCTAATTATGAAAACGACGTTCACAGCAAGACATTTTGACCCAAGCACTGAATTACGTGATTACGCTGAAGACGCCGTACAGAAACTCGACCAGTTTTATGATCGTATCTTAACCTGTGACATTATATTGGAACCCAGTCCGGATGATGACAATCCAAAAATTGCCGAGTTGAATGTAAAAGTTCCGCAAAAATTGATAAATGCCGAAGAAGAAGCCGCTTCATATGAACAGGCTATAAACAGGGTTGTAGAAACAGTTTCACGTCAACTCAAAAAGTATAAACAAAAAACGCTCCATCAGCGGTAATTAATTATGCCTTTTGGTGATCACGAACCCGTATCAAAAAAAGAAAAAATAACTGTTGCCTATCTAATAGAACGCCTTCAGGAACGCGTTCAAATAGATCTGACAAATTTCGCTGATGGCGGGAATATCGACCAGCGTTATGTGACCGAGGCGGAACTTCACCGCCCCGGTCTGGCGCTGGCCGGTTATATAAAACTATTTACACATCAGCGTATCCAGGTTATCGGCAATACCGAAACCCGATATCTGAAAAATTTATCCAAGCAGGAACAAAAAGAAGCGTTCAATAACTTAACGCAGTTTGAAATTCCGGTCCTCTTTATCACACACAATAATACGTTGCCCGATTATCTGCTGGATATGGCCGAAGAAGCCAATATTCCCATTTACGGAACCTCCCTTGAAACTACACGATTTATGCATTTAACCCGTGATTTTCTGGAGGACCAGTTTGCTCTTCAAACGATGGTACACGGATCGATGGTTGATGTGTACGGAATTGGGATCCTTATTGCCGGCAAGTCAGGTATTGGGAAAAGCGAAGTAGCGCTGGATCTTGTTGAGCGCGGACATCGTCTTGTGGCAGATGATGTGGTCATCCTTACAAAGAAAAATAATGTGCTGATGACATCAGCAACAGAGATGAATAAGCATTTTATGGAAATTCGCGGACTCGGCATTATCGATATCATGTCGATGTTTGGTGTACGTGCTATCAGGTATCAAAAAAGACTGGAAGTCGTCCTGGAACTCTCACTCTGGGATGAGTCGAAAAATATTGAGCGAACAGGTCTAAATCGTGAAACAACATCTGTTCTTGGCGTTGACATACCACTAATTAATTTACCGATTACACCGGGTAAGAATATTACTGTTATTGCCGAAGTTATAGCTATGAACTATCTGCTCAGACATTACGGCTACGATGCTGCAGAAGCATTTCAGGATAAAGTAAAAACGCATATCGCCGATAAAAAAGAATCCGGGGCGATGCCTCGCAGAGCGATAGAATATTTTGAAGGAGATATTGAATAAGCGTCTGAGGATTCTTTTTCGAATAAATTATTTTTATATGTAATTTAAATTTAAAACACATTTATTTGTAACAACTTAGTAGCATTGCTCTCTTGTATATAGACCAGTAGCAAAAATAAGGATATATGGGTTTGAACAACTATTATTATTACGATGAGCAAAAATGCGAGTTTGTTTCAATCAAGTACAATAGTTTAGAAAGAATTGTTTACACGGCTTCTGTCTGGATTTTATGCGGAGTTATCCTTTCTGGCTTTGGTATTTCGATTCTATCTTTTACTGTTGGAACACCCGCAGAAATTGCTCTAAAGGCTGAAAAAGAGGAACTTATCAATCAGCTTGAGCTTACTCAAAACAAAATTCAGGAACTAGATCAGCAAGTAAATCAACTAGCGCAGGCTGATAATGAAATGTACCGTTCTGTACTGGGAATGGAAGAAATTTCATATGATGAACGCGAAGCTGGTGCCGGTGGGGCCGATGTGTATTCTGAGTTTGATGTTCACAGCAAAGAAACGGCAGAAATTTTAAAAACTACTGCCGAAGATCTCGAAAAGCTGGAACGAAGTGTTAACATTCAGCAGCTCAGCTTTCAGGAAATTCAAAAACACTACAATAACAACAAAGAAAAAATGAAGCATATTCCTGCCATTAAACCCACTGAGGGGATCATATTGAGTGGTTTCGGAATGCGTTATCACCCTGTGCTTCAATATCGTCGGCAACACGACGGGCTGGATTTCAGAGCGAACGTGGGAGACGAAATTTATGCCACCGGAGATGGTGTAGTTGAACACGCAGCTTTAAAAGGAACCTATGGACGACTTCTTATCATAGATCATGATTATGGCTATGAAAGTTATTATGCCCATCTCTCATCATTTGCCAAAGATATCAAGCCAGGTACCAAGGTGAAACGCGGAGATCTCATAGGATTTACCGGTCAGTCGGGAATGGTAGAAGGCCCCCATCTTCATTATGAAGTTCATAAAGATGGGCAACCAATCGATCCGTTAAACTATCTCTTCGCCGATACTACTCCCGAAGAATATATGATGTATAAAGATATTGTTGAAAATAATCACAAATCGATGGACTAGTTATTTAGCTTCATTACTAACATTTTACCTGAGGCTGTTTTTCCGACAGCCTCTTTTTTTATTTTAGGATGTTTTAGTATTTATCATATCAATTAAATTATCAGTTATGACTTGTCGGCTATTATTCTCCATGCTGCTTCTATTTTCATTTTTAACTTTTAATACTGCCTCCCTTGCTCAGCCTTCTGTGGATATTGACTCTTACGAGGATGATGCCAACAGAATTATCGATGCGGCTTTAAATAACGATGATGCTTTCAAAACGCTCACCTATTTCGTCGATAAGTTTGGTCCCCGTTTCAGCGGGACGGAAAATCTTGAACAATCTATCGACTGGATTGTATCGGAAATGGAAAACCAGCCTTTTGATGAAGTAAGAACCCAGGAAGTTATGGTTCCCCGCTGGGTGCGTGGTGAAGAGTCAGCAACATTGCTGTCACCGCGTGAAAAGGATCTGCCCATGCTGGGGCTTGGTGGCAGTATTGGAACGCCCGAGGGAGGTATTGAAGCAGAAGTGCTGGTTGTAGAAAATTTTGCTGATCTTCAAGAAAAAGCCGGCCAGGCAGAAGGTAAAATTGTGGTTTATAATGTCCCTTTTACCTCATATGGTGAAACGGTGCAGTATCGATATCGCGGTGCCGTAGAAGCTGCCAAAGCGGGAGCTGTAGCTAGTCTCATCCGTTCTGTGGGGCCGTTTTCAATGCAAACTCCTCACACTGGTAATTCCGCTTATGAAAAAGGGGTTGAAAAGATACCACAAGCTGCTATTACGCTGGAAGATGCCGCCATGCTCCACAGACTTCAAAAAATGGGAGAAACAATAAAAATTCGTCTGTCAATGGATGCAGAAACAAAACCCGATGTTCCATCGCGAAATATTATTGCCGAAATTAAAGGCTCTGAACATCCCGAGGAGATTGTAGTAATCGGCGGCCATATCGATTCCTGGGATGTGGGACAAGGTGCTATGGACGATGTCGGGGGGTGTTTCGCCGCCTGGGAAGCTGTCATGCTGATGAAAAAGCTGGGACTGCAGCCAAAACGCACTATCCGAGTGGTAATGTGGACGAACGAAGAGAACGGGCTCCGTGGGGCCAATGCCTATCGGGATATGGTTAAAGAAAATGAGACGCTTGAAAATCATGTACTTGCTATTGAATCAGACGCCGGGGTTTTTGAACCACGCGGATTCGGCTTCGGCGGGTCAGATGAAGCCTATAAAATAGTTAAATCTATCGGTCAACTACTCGAACCTATCGGATCAAATATGGTTGCCGAAGGAGGCGGTGGTGCCGACATCGGTCCTATTATGCAGGAAGGCGTACCGGGTATGGGTCTGCTTGTGGACAATTCTCGTTATTTCTGGTATCACCATACGGCGGCAGATACGATCGACAAACTGGATGAAGGGGAATATAAGAAATGCATTGCCACAATGGCTGTAATGGCATATGTGGCGGCTGATATGCCCGACCGCCTGCCATGGTAATAAATGATGAATAATGAATTTGAGGAATTTTGTCCAGTAATAGATTAACAGATTAAATTTTTCACCCTTGTTTCTCAGCTAAAAAATTTTATCTCGTTGTGCTGCTCTGCGGAACAATGAACACCTCTACCCCATCCGGAGATGTAGACCAAATCATGGCTGAAGTTATAAGTCAAATAACTTCCTGCTTATAAGTTAGTTTTGCTGTTCAGTTAAGAATTTATCCACCAGTTTATCTGAGGCTCTGATCGATTTTTTTAACCATTCTAACTGAAGATCTGCTTCTTCATCTTTCTCTAACATCCAATCGTCTCTGGTCTTGCGTAGACGCGTGGAGAGTTCGTATAGGCAAAGGGCCGCTCCTACCGAAATATTAAAGCTTTCGCTGAATCCCACCATGGGTATTCTCGCATAGCCATCGGCATGATTAAGGGCATAGTCGGATAACCCTTTTAGCTCGGCACCAAAGACCAGGGCTGTTTTTTTATCCAAAGAAACTTCATCGATCGTGGTATCATTCTCATGAGGCGTAGTTGCAATTATTTGATAGCCTTTATTTCTGAGCCTGTTGTAACAGCGTTCTGTATTATTTTCATCCTCTTTACTGTAGGAGTACTGTGATATCCATTTATCGGCTCCTATTGTCACTCCTTTATTGGGATCAAACTCATTCCTGTTTTCAATAATATGCACATCCTGAATCCCAAATCCATCACAGCTTCGCAGTACCGCACTGGCATTATGGGGCTGATAAATATCCTCCAAAACCACCGTCATATACCGGGTGCGCTGATCCAGAACCGAATTTATGGTCTTCCAGCGATCTTCCGTGACAAACTGTTTTAAATAATGAATGAGCTCCAGCTTATCTTTTTTATCCATAGAAAATGTTAAGTCTGCTGTATTTATATCACAGAAATGTTATACTTTAAAAAGTGAATAGTTAATAAATATAGGAGGTCATATGCTCGTCAGAGATATTTTAAAAAGCAAGGGAACAAAAGTTTATTCTATTGCTCCGGATCAAACGGTTTATGAAGCCATCGCTAAAATGGATGAGCTAAATATAGGAGCACTGCTTGTTGTTAATAATCAGCGCCTTAAAGGCATCATAAGCGAAAGAGACTACAGAAGTAAAGTGATTCTAAAGGGACGTTCTTCAAAAAGTACTGATGTTAGTGAAATTATGACTGAAGATGTTTATTACGTATCCCCCACTGATTCGGTCAACAACTGTATGTCAATAATGACGGAGAAAAAGATACGTCACCTACCTGTAATGGAAGGTGACGATATAGTGGGGGTGGTTTCCATTGGAGACCTGGTGAAAAATATCATCTCACAACAGAAGTTTGAAATCAAGAATTTGCGTCATTACATACAAGGAGAGGGAACTTATCCCGGATAATTAGTCATCGCAGCGGATAATAAATCCTTTTTTACGAACCGTGTCGATGTATTCGTTTTCGGAGTGATTGCGAATCTTTTTCCGCAAATAGCTAATATAGACGTTAATATAATTGGTTTGTGTATCGAAGTGGATATCCCATACGTTTTCCGCAATTTCTTCCTGCGTAACAATTTGATTTTTCTTCTTTAAGAGATAAACCAACAAATTGTATTCGTTATTGGTAAGATCAACTTCGGTGTCATTAACGGTAAATTCCCGTTCCAGCATATCAACGCGGAGCTCACCACATTCCAGAATGCGATCACCATTTACTTCACCACTGCGACGGCTGATGGCTTCAATACGAGCCAACAATTCTTCTGTATCAAAAGGTTTGGTAATATAATCATCGGCTCCAACCCGCAAACATTTGATTTTTACATCGGTTTGCTGTTCAGCTGAAAGAACCAATATTGGGGTAGTAATTTCATTATCTCTTATGTTCTTAGCCAAGTCAAAACCATCTCCATCAGGAAGACCAAGATCCAGAATAATAATATCATAATTATTATCAACGGCATACTTTTGGCCGTTTTCTGCAGTCCCTGCTAGATCCACAGCATATTCATTTTTTTCCAATACTGCTTTAACAAGTGTTCGTACCGAAGGATCGTCTTCAATAACTAATACATTCATGATATATTTTATTCCCTAAGTTGAACCATATTTCAGTTAATGGAATTATAACCATCTGATAAGAAATATGCTAAGTTTATACTATAAAAATGTAGAGTCTTAAGCATAGCCCTGTAATAAAAACCAATCGTTCACTCTTTCTATAAATCTGCTGTTTAACGCATGTGATTCTTCCAATTCTTCGAAAATCACATTGGCACCCCACTTTGAGAGCTTATCACAGCTCTCTTTTTGAGGACTGCTTTTCACACTATCATCTTTTGATCCATGCAGTGCTAATACATTCATATGATCATAACTTCCCGTACGCCCTTCAAACACCTCTGTCTTTATTCTTCCACCAACGACGACCAGCTCATTTACATGCTTCCATCGCGAGAGTGCAAAATAACCGGCTTGATATCCACCCATCGAATATCCCAATATTGCCACCCGGCTCACCGAAATTTGATTTATAATTTTATCTGCCACTTCTTGTATAAATTCTGAGGTTATCTCCAGTGACTTTACAAACTGTTCCTGCTCCCCGTCGTATAAATACCAGGCGCGTCCCCACTCCTCTACTTTCTTTTCTCTTCTTCGGTCATAAATAGGATAAGGACCCTGGATAAATAAATGATAAGCTTTCAGGGATAATAAATCTTTCGTTAATTCCTGAAACTGCTTCATGTTCTGATTAAAGCCATGCAAATAGATCAGAAGTGGTTTTTTACCGGATTGTCCTGTTTCAATTACCTTGTAAGGTACTTTAATTCCAAAGGATGCTTTACCTGAAGCAAGTACGTTCATACTATTGATCTATTTTCAGTTAATGCAATCTTTTCTGAACTCTCATGGCTCTCAATATAAAAAATTTATACATGGTTGATGCTGTAATTTCTTTTCTACCGGCAAACTTTAAATTGGTATTTACGATTTATCACTATTACTTTTGTAGCAAATTAATATGCACTGAAGGATAAATTTATCTATGGCTGAAGTAAGAACAGACTGGACGAACGAAGAAATTGCTGATATTTATCATACACCGCTGATGGAACTGATATATCGGGCGGCAACAGTTCATCGTGAGCATCAAAAAACGGGTGAAGTCCAGGTCTGTACCCTTCTGTCTATAAAAACCGGGGGCTGTCCTGAAGACTGTGCCTACTGCCCACAGTCGGCACATCATGATACGGATGTTGAAGCCGAGGACATGCTGGAGCCTGAAGAGATTCTTTCAGCTGCTGAGCGGGCAAAAGAAGCCGGAAGTACCCGTTTTTGTATGGGAGCTGCCTGGCGATGCGGACGCGAGACTAAGGACTTTGATCAGGTTCTTGATATGGTTGAGGAAATTACTGATATGGGAATGGAAGTATGCTGTACGCTGGGCATGCTTACCGATGAACAAGCAGCCGAGCTAAAAGAAGCGGGACTGTATGCTTATAATCACAACCTCGACACCAGTGAAGACTTTTATAATCGCATCATATCTACCCGAAAATATCAGGATCGTTTAGATACCATTCAGCGGGTTCGGGATAATAATATCAGTGTCTGCAGCGGCGGAATTATTGGAATGGGCGAAACCGATGACGATCGTATCGAATTGATACATAATCTTGCCACGATGCCCGAACATCCGGAATCAGTACCTGTTAATGCTCTAATCGCCGTCGAAGGTACTCCACTCGAAGATCAGCCGAAAGTGCCGTGGTACGACATGGCCCGAATGATTGCAACCGCACGTATTACCATGCCCGATTCGATGGTCCGTCTCTCTGCCGGTCGCGTGGATATGAGCATGGAAGAACAGGCGCTCTGCTTTATGGCCGGAGCTAACTCTATTTTTACCGGCGACAAGCTGCTCACAACTGATAATAACAAGCTCAGCGAAGACATGAAGATGTTCGATATTCTCGGCCTAACGGCACGTGAAGCATTCAAAGATGCAAAGGACGAACATCTCCCGGAAAATATGGAAGCTGCCGAATAATAATTTCGGCACTGGTTAGACGAAATTATTTCCTGCTTTCGGTATCTTTAGCAAAGATTGAATCCAGCCAGTCCATAACGCCGCGTTGAGTAGTAATATCTTCTGAAAGGTTGTTATGGAGCTCGGTTTCTATTTTTAGAGCCTTCTGCTTATCTGTGATATTCCGGCGATCAGTATATTCATTTATCACACTCAGAACTTCTTTTCCGTTTTCCCGGTCAAATAGATTACTGTCAGCGTCCTTAGGGTTATCTCCCGGACTTTCTGAAGGCCAGGAATAATCATGTTTTAAATCTCCTTTTTTGATTAAAGCCATAGTATCTTCTCTCTTTATTTCGATTCAGTCTGCTTATTGAACAATGTTCAAACGTCCTTTGTTCTTATATTTTGCAAATTAGTTGGAATTCCATGTCACAACCACCCACAGTTCTTTGCAACGGATAGATTTCAGTAATATCTAATGAAACCATTCACTCGTTATTTATACTTTGGTTAAAAACCAGAAGTGAATCCATTAATCTTATATGCAGGTCCAGAATGAAAAAATCGAAACAGATAGCCGGTCTTGTAGGCTGGATCCTCATCTGTAGTTTAGCAGGTGTTTTCGGTGCCCAGTTCGAACCCGGCGGATGGTATGAGTCATTGCAAAAACCAAGCTGGACACCACCCAATTGGGTTTTCCCGGTTGTTTGGCCTGTACTTTATGTCCTGATGGGATTTTCTGCCTGGCTCATGTGGAAGATGAGAGAAGTTACACTCACCGATAAAGAATTTACCTGGTTTTTTGTGCAGCTCATTCTCAATGCCCTGTGGTCGTGGATTTTCTTTGGTATGCAGCATATTTCTACGGCCCTGGCAGAAATATTTCTGCTGTGGGTTGCAATTGCTTTTACCCTCCTTCTTTTCTGGAACAGAAATCGTATCGCAGGGTTACTACTTATACCCTACCTACTGTGGATCAGTTATGCTTCTGCTTTAAATTTTGCTATTTGGCAACTAAACTAAGTATACGGAATACTAGGTAGATTACTTAATGTATATGATAACCCTGAGCGATTCCAAAAGATTAGCCATTACTTCCGACAGTCCCTTTTTTCTCCTGCTCAGTTGGCATATCCCTGGCCTTTTCTTGGCTGCCTAATAAATATCCATAGGGCTTAAGTCCTTCAACCTGATCAAAAACACACTTCAAAATTCCCAGCATCGGTACAAAAAGTATCATTCCCGAAATGCCCCAGAGCTTTCCGCCGATCAGTAATGCTATAAGTGCCATAAACGGATTAATGCTCACACTCGATCCCACAACATTGGGTGTTATAAAATTACCTTCCAGAAATTGCACTATACCAAAAACACCGATTACAGCTAAAGGATTTAATAGTGATTCGGTAAACAATAAAGCAAAAAGAACGGCCGGCAAGCTTCCGATGATAACACCGATATAGGGAATAACTGCCAGTACTGCAGCAAAAGATGCAAAAAAAAGCGTGTGTTCAATCCCTACAATCCACAGCCCTATCGTATTGAGAATCGCAAGTATTGACACCACTATTATCATCCCTACAATATAATTTTGTGTTACCTGCTGCACATTATCGATAACCGCATCGATAGCCTGTCTCTTACCTTCCATTACTTTATGTAAAAAAGTACGGTACGTTTTTTTGTAGTACATCAAAAAGAAGATAAAGATCGGCAGGAGCCCGAGAGTTGTTAGCACACTGGTTGTAGCTCCCAGAGCTGTACTGATATACTGGCCACTTTCATCAATAACCGTTTCTAATCCACGCTCTAAAAATTCTACCTGACGACTCGGTGTTAAATTAAACTGACTCTCAAAAAATCGAATAAGATCGTTACCAACAGACTGAATCCTCTCATTTGCTGCAGGCAAGCGATCGGCAAATTGCATCAACTGGTAAGAAAGCAGGGAAATTATCCCGCCCAAAATCAATCCCAGCACTGTTAAACTGATAATAATTGATAAGACGCGATTAATTCTATACTTCTCCAGCCATTTCGAAATTGGTTCCAGCAGCATCGCCAGCAAAGCAGCATAGGCTAGCGGCATAAAAAGGAATTTGCCGTACGATAAAAGAAAAAGCAACAGTAAAACTCCCAGCAGAATAGTAGTGCCTTTTAACCAAAATGGATACGAGTTACTCATATATACCCTGATTTTTTAGTGATACGTCCTGCCTTCGGATACTAATCCCCGAGTTGTTCTCCCAGATCAGACAACGGCGGATCAAAATTCTCCTGAAATATTTCAAAAGGTACTCGGCTCCCCACCTCTTCTTTTACATTGCTGTCTTCAATCACCTGTTGATAAGTCTCGTAACAGTCCAGGGCATCCAAAAACTTTTGATAATCCTCGTCCGCAGCCTCAATCCAGCAGTCAATATCTTCCGGTTTTGAAGATGTGAGATTAAACTTACCACTGCTTTCATCTTCGCTATAATGGGTATAAAAAGCCAGGCGCCGCGGATAGGTATGGCCATCTCGTACCATGTCGCAGTAGACGCTTTTAACCACGGCATGACAAACCAAGTGGTCTTCGAAGCCGCTGACTCCGTGAATTGCATAGGTCACCAGCACATCGGGTTTAATTTTCTCTACCTGATCCCGAACCACTTCTTCAATATCAGCAGGAACCATCTCTTTAAGTCCGCTGTCGGGCAGATCAAAGACAGTCATACCATTAAGATCGAGTACCTGTTTGACACATTGCATCTCCTTATAACGGATCTCTCCCATCTCTTTTTTATCAACGCCCAATCGAAAACGCTGTTTCGTAGCCTCCCCTTTTGTTAGGGTAAGTAAATATACCTCGTGCCCCTTGCGACGCTGAGCAGCAATCGCCGGAGCCGGACCAAAGGATTCATCATCGGGGTGCGGAAAGACGTATAGTATTTTCATAAAGTTTTCCTAATTAGTCATTATTTACTTATTCAATAAACAGCAAATTGTTCTTAACAAAAAATCCCTTGTCCTTTCAGAACAAGGGATCATAATTCTCAACTACAATGTTTTCAATTAAATAAAATATTATTTGATCTGAACATCCTGATCTAGCTGCCCGAGATAATAATTCAACAGTTTCTCCTGGAAAATGAGATTGTAAAGTGCATTCGCCAGATTCGACTGTGCTTCGGTATAACGTGCGCTGGCATCAGTCAATTCAATGAGCGTACTAGAGCCCACCTCATACCGCTGTTGCTGCGTTTCGTAGCTACGCTCGGCAGCACGCAATGATTTCTGTGATGATTCCAAACGTTTGGCATATGACCGGTAGTCGTTATAAGCTTGTCGCACTTCTTCACGAACCGCATATTCCTGGTCTCTTAAATCTAACTGTGCATTTTTATAATTAACCTGTGCCTGCTGAATACTTACCCGTCGATCCCAATTGTTAAAAATAGGAACACTTATTTGAAAACCGGCATAACGATTAATTCGCTGATCAAAAAACTGATCAACAAAACCGACTGATCGGATTTCTCCTGTTGCAGGATCAGGAATGCTGTATAAATCTCCATAACCAGAGCTTATTCCTGCACTTACAGAAAGAGTTGGAAATAAAGCGTATCTTGCTTCCTTTAAATCGTTATTTAAAGTTTCAATCAACAGCTCTTGTGAACGAAGATCTTTACGGTTAGAAAGTGCCTGTTCAGTTAGCTTCTGCAAATCCAGCTCTTGTGGTTCCACATCTTCTACTGCTACTTCAGGCATCGCAAACTCATACGACTTCAAAGGATCAAGCTGCAGATTTCTTATCAATTGTGTTCTGCTTAACTCTAAAGCGTTTTCTTGATTAATAACCTCCAGCTCGTTACTAGCTACCTGTGATTCCTGATCATATAAATCAACAGTGGGGCGGGAACCTACCTCTACCTGAGCTTCTACTTGTTTAAGTTGTTGCTGTGAAGCCTCTAGATTTTCCTCTGCAATCTCTAAAAGCTGCTTGTCAAGTAATACCTGCAGATAACTGCTTGCAGCATTAAAAATGACTGTTTCGCGAGTACGCTCCAGAGAGTTTTCCTGACGGTCAATATCTTTACGACTGTTACGGAGATTCAATATATTACTAAACCCTTGAAAAATAGGCATGCTGGTACTTATTGATCCGCTGAGCGTATTACTCGTCACCTCTTCAAAAGCAATCTCACTTTCAATAAACTGTCTACCTACACTTTGTCGACCACTAAATGATCCGTCCACTGAAGGAAGGAAATTAGCTTTGGCACTAAAGTTTTGGGAACGTGCCAAATCCAGATCATTAGAAGCTCTTTTCAACTCTAAATTATTTTCCAATGCAATATCAATGGCATCCTGCAGAGTTATTTTCTCCGTGTCCTGTGCCTGAAGTGCAGCCGTCAAAAACATACTGATAAACAGTAACAAAATCCCTTTCCGCATGAGTAGTAGTATGGTTTATTGTAATTGTAGATTAGAAATTTTACACGAGACAACATACAAATTGTTACAGCTGAAAAGGTTATTTTAGCTAAAAGATTTAAGGAGTGTCTCGCTGATCTTCTTTTCCATTTGTAGATGAAAGATGTTCTTCGGCTTTTTGCTCAAGTAAATCTTCAATATAGTCCGTTGCAAAGGATACAGCTCTTCTTGTAGCTCTGTGCTTTAATTCAGAAAGGAGAGCACTGCCGAATTCACCGGCTGTTGATCTTGAGGAATTTGTCTCAGATGAGTTTTTATTGTTGTTTTTACTTCTGTGCCCAAGCAAAAAACCCAACAACGCTGATGCACCAACAATAGGAAGTGGATATTTTCGAATAAAGGTTTTGGGATTCAGCTGCGAGCTGACATCATCACGCACTTGATCCAACGTTATATCTAGTTCATTCTGAAGCGCATTCAGTTCGCTCTGCAGTTGCTGTTTCTTTTTTTCCAATTCATCAATCTGATCTTTCGCCATAATAACTATTATTCGTCGCTATTTGTGGAACTTTTCATTTCAGCTGATTCAATTTTCTGCTGGGCACGCTTACTACTATGTTCAATGGCTTCAATAACTTCTGCCTCAAAATGCTGTTTCACTTTTCTAAAAACAGCGGGCGGTTTCAAATACAGGAAAAGAGCTCCGCTAATAAGCAGCAGAAAACCAACTGCCACATATCCCAGACTTTCGCTTTCAAGCAGATGCCCAAGGTAAATAGCTAGTGCCAACAATAAAAAAAAGAATCCCAAAAGCAATAGTAATGCCCCCGCACCCTGGAGCACAAGCTTGGCCATCCAGCCGGATACGTAATCTCCGGTATTCAACAATGTTAACTCAATTCGCTTTTCGAGATACTGTTTTAGATCAGACGAGATAGTTTTCAAACGTTGTCCCAGCTGATCTTTCTTTCTCTTTTTTTCCATCTCAATCGTCTCTACTCAATATTTTTCCAATTAAAAAACCCAGAAGCAGTCCCCCTGCTACACTTTTTACAGGGTGTTTACGAATTAATGTTTCCGATCTTTTTTTTAGCTCATCAATTCGCTTAGCCAAGTCTTCCTCTTCCACTATTTTGCGCCCGCGTTCCAGGGCATCATCCAGTTCTTTATTCAGATTACTAATAATTTCTTCATTCATAATATCGGCAATTGTTTAATTCTGTTCTCTTCAATGATTATAAGAAATTATACGAAGATTAAATATCGTACAAATTACATCTTCATCCGCCAGTAACAATTCTTGCCGCAAAATAATGCCACAGATTATAAAAACTGAACTGTATATCGCACAACTTGCTCCAATCCGGTTTCTTCATCCTCTCCCCTGGCATATAGATAACCATTGCTGACTTCAACCAGACTTCGGCTTTCGGGCCAGGCAAACTGCGCCAGCAGTTCCCCACTTTCACCAATCACCCACCAATCATACTCATCACGATTATCGGTAATCGTTGAGATCCATAGGCGACCTTCCTCATCAACATTCATAGAGTTAAGGGTCGGCCATGTATCAGGGGCCTCTGCATTACGGACAATCTTTCGTTGGCGTTCCCCTTCATAATCCTTTAATATTTCGCGCTTATCCAGCTCACTTTTTTTATAGGGATGATAAATTGCCCTTTCATACGAACCGTCCGGTGAATGAACTTTAATCAGAAAGTCTTCGCTCCAGGCAGTATAGATTTTATCGTCCTCGGCCAGCGTTAACATAGACTTTCGACCAAAAGGCAAATACATAACCATAAAGCTGTTTCCGCTCTGATCGGTATGAACTTCCCGGGATTGCTGCTCAATGATTTTTTCAGAAGGATTTCCATCTCCATCCACCAGGTAGTGAAGTATTTTCCGTTCCTCCTCAAGATCATCCGGTCCAAAAAACTGACTAAAACTGACAAGCAAACTTCCATTGTTTCGTACATAAAACTGGCTGGGATATAATCCGTTAAGCTCATCAATACTCTGATCCTCCTGTAGTAATGAGATGGCATGAGAAAATTCCAGCGATCTCAACTCAAAAACATTTATCCTGCGCTGATTATAATCATACCCGTATAGATATTGATCATCAATTTTTAAGCGTCCAATATTTCCAAACTCACCTGGTCCTTCTCCCTCATTTCCTACATGAGTCAAATAATCACCATTTGGCTGGTACACATGAATCAAATTTTTATCGCGATCGGCAATGAAAACTCGTCCTTCACTATCCACAACCGTACTTGTAATCTGACCGAGAATCACATCTTCCGTATCACTGTAAATAACATCTTCATCAGGCTCAATAGAATGAGCCGGCTCGGCATCGGATGGAATTACCGTCAGATTATCGAGCTGAGCAATATCCTCCGGAATTTCATCGGCGGGTGATGAAGAACAGGCTGATATAGATATCAGTAAAAAAATGATAGTGATAAATTGATAAACAGCGTAAGATCTTGATGAAAACATATTTATTTATTAATTAATGCTAAATAGAACAATACTATTATAGAAAAATGGATTATTCAAATAATTAGCCACTGCGCTACTTTTATTTCTATGATAAAAGATCCCCTTCTTTAAACAATATAAATTTATGAATAGCGATCAATCACAGCATAAATCATTATTCGTCAGTATCATTTTTATATTTCTTCTGATTGGTGCTACAAATTGCTCATCAGAGCTAGAAGATACTAATCAGGATTTAAGCGAAGTTGAGCACATTTCCATCGACAGCCTGAAACTGATTGCAGGTCCAGCTACCAGCCAGAAAATAAGCAGTCCCAGCTATATGGACATATTGCCGGACGGCAGGCTTGCCGTATTGGATACGGATCAATTGCACATACTTCTTGTCAGTAGCGATGGTACTGTGGAGAGCTCATTCGGCAGAAAAGGCAAAGGTCCCGGTGAGTTTGTTGCCCCAAGAGGAATCAACGTTCGCGATACCATTATCAATATCATAGATGTAGGCTTGAAACGAGCAAATCAATACGATCTGGATGGGAATTTCATCCAAAACTTTCCATTGAAAAGAGAAACTTATCATTTTGGCTTTGTCACGACCGGAGTGGAGATGGAATTTTATTCTGTGGCTAATGGACACAACGGTAAATTAGTGGGATATAATGATGCTGCTACCGATTCATCCCGCTATTTTGGAGAAGCACCGATAGAAAATCCTCCGCCTGTCAGCGATCAACAATCTTTTCGGAGTAGCGCTGCCAATGGCGAAGTACCTGAAGCCATACGCAATGATATTATGATGGATTACCAAAACGGCGATCTTTATGTGTTTCTCAAAAATATGAGCCGACTGCAGAAATATACCGATGGAAATCTCGAATGGGAGAAAGAGCTCTGGTTACCTGCCAATAATATCATTTTTGATGATTTTTTAGAAGAGGCTCATCAGTCAGGCTTTGGTGTATTGCGATATATCTCTGATTTAATAGCTACTGACAATCATATTTATCTGCTCTGGAATGGCACGCCTGAACATCCTCAAACAGTTGTTCAGATAGATATAGAAGGGGAGGTTCAAACAATATATGAGCTTCCGGAATCGGATGAGCGTCAGTCATTCAGAAATATGGCTGTAGATTCCAACAACAACCGGCTATATCTCTGCGACTCGGGGGCTGCAGAAATATATGTCGCGGAACTGGATCGGCTGTAAACATTTTAGAATTATTTCTATTAACTTCTGGCCACAGATCTGCACAGATTTTCCTGATTATTTTTCAAATAACTAACTGAAACCCGGGGGTAATCGCTACCACGAGTACGCTGAGAAATACGCAGAGTTACATGGAGCTGTTCCTTTATAATATCTGTGCAAGCCTGGGACTTAAACAAACCTGGGCGGTCAAGTTATCCGCTCTACAAATAACACTTCTTTGTTCAGCTGCTGTGTGGTTTGACTTTTCCAGCGCTTCTGTTGTCGAAATTATAAACACTGCTTCAAATACAGAACATTTACTGTTTCACAGAGATACACAAAGAAATCACAAAGTTACACGGAGCAACTTCTGCTAATTCTCAGGGTAACTTGATTCTATGGATCAAAAAATTAATATGATTCTCCTTTAAACATCCATTTATATCTGTGTAAATCTGTGGCTTAAATAAACCCCAGAGCAAGCAAAATGACCGTTCTGCAAAACAACGCTACTATCTTTGTTCAGTCGCTCACCGAAGTTTTAACGCAGGAGAGCTCCACGGCTGAACTTAACCCGGCGCTTTGCGTCGTTGATTATAGGATAGATCAAACGCAGAGCGTTTATTTCCTAGTCCCGACGCAGAGCTCAACTACGCCTTAGCTTCGAAGAACAAGCATCGGGACAGATAAAAGTAAAAAGTACACGTTCAGCATATTCTGCGGTAATCCACACCATCCGCCTTATAAGCGTTCTGTTTCAGTTTTCTCATAAAAGGTCGGCTCCCAAAGCCCCATCAGCAGCAAAATAAGCAGCGTGCTGGTGCCGAGCCCCCAGACGACAACCGTGGCCAACAGCTCCCAAAAATCACTTCCCTCAATCAGCATAAGCGGCAGCAGTCCGCCGATAGTAGTAAGCGTGGTGATCAGTACAGCTCTCATCTTATTTTTATAGACATAGAGCCAGCTGCGCAGACAATGGATGCCCAGTTCACGACAGTACTGCTTTTCATGCATCAACAGGATGGAGTTGTTGACTACCACGCCTACGCAGAGCAGCGTACCGGCTATGGCCCCGCGGTCGAACGCCAGGTCGTGATACAAGGTGCCTAACATCACACCCAGCAGGCTGAGCGGGACGGCAAGAATTACCACCAGCGGATCTCTCCACGACTCAAGCAATGCTGATACGATCATCCATACGCTTAATATTGTCAATCCCAATAACAGCAGCAGGTTTCGCGAATTGTCATCGCCCGAACCAAAAATGAAGCCACTTCCAAACTCCATGCTCATGCCCACTGGTACAGGTGTTTCTTCAATTACGCTTTCCACATAATCACGCCCCAGCCGGTATGGACCCAGAAAATCCACATTAACAATCCGCTGATACGATTGGTCTTCGCGGCGGATCATCGACTGACTTTTCTCTCGTCCCAGCTCAGCCACCTCGGACAGCGCAAACATTGTGCTGTCGAATGGGGAAAAACGCTTCTCGCTCATCAGCTGCTCACTTTGGTTTTGCTGATTCAGATTGCGCCCGATGAGATACATCTGCTGTCCATCCAACTCTACCTGTCCGAAGGTGTTGGAGGGATTGACATCCAGTGAAATAGCCGATAGCACGTCGCGGCGGTTCAGCCCCCGTAGTGCCATTTGCTGATCATTCAGCTGCAAATAATACTGGTACAGATCATCGCGACTCCGCCAGCTGCCCGTCCCGTGGATATCCACCTCTTCCACGCGCCGGTTTTGCATCAGCCGACTACGCAGATCCCGCGCCAGGGCCAACAGCTCATCATAGGAATAACCGGTCAGCGAAATGCGATGACTCGAAGAACTACTGCCGTAACCCGTGCTGATGCCGTCGCCCAGTCCGCCGACTGAGATGGCTGAGTTACCGATACCCGCGGCCAGAAATTGGGCTTCGGCATAAAAGATATATGGTTCGGGACGACTCAGGTATTCGTTTTTGATATAGAATGTCAGACGTGCCCCGCTGTATTCAGATAACTGAGTTTCGTAAAACGAAAATGCCTCTTCATACGGCTCTGCAATCTTCTCATAATTTCGGGCCATCTTGTCCATCTCCTCCAGCGGCGTGCCCTGCGGCGTACGGATATTCACATAAATTCGCTGCTGCTGGTCACCGCCTCCCCACGGACTCCCGAAATAGGTGTCGTTAAAAAACTGATAGGTAATACCGCCCACCCACGGATCGATGTCATCGCGGTTATCAAAATAGATCTGCGTGAACTCCGGCCAAGCCGTCCCCTCCTCCCAATCGGGCGTTTCAATGGCAAAAAGCGGGATGCCGATTGCAGCAATGAGGGCCACGTAAAAGAGCCAGCGCAGTTTGTAGCGCCAGACAAAAAGCTGCATCACAAAGCGGCGGATCACTCCGAAAAAGCCATTTTTCAGCTGTCCCAGCCGGGACGATTCTTTATCGACGTGCGGGACAATCCAGACGAGGGCGTATGGAATCCAGCTCAGGGAAATGAGCACCGAAGAAATCAGCGTCAGCGAAAGGGCTACGGCCAGCGGCACCAGAAAAAGCTGCAGCTCTTCCATGGCAAAAAAGAGCGGGATAAAAATGCCGATGGTCGTAAAGGTACTCCCCAGCACCGGTACAAGCGCACGCGGTAGCTGCTTCCGAATGTGAGCAATGCGATCGTCTTTGCCCTCCGGAAGATTCGGATTTACCTGCTCGAAAACGACCACCGCATTGTCGATGATAATGCCCAGCGAGACCGTAAGTCCGGCCAGTGTAATGATGTTGAGGGTATAGCCGATAAAGTACAGGATGCTCACGCTCATCAGCAGGGAAAAAAGAATACTGCCTAAAATAACAAACGGCGCGCGAAGGCGGCGGATAAACAACAGCAGCACGCAAAAGACAACGAGCAGACTGATTATCGCCTGGTACGGCAGGCTGCCAAACTGCTCGCGGAGCTTTTCGGTGGCATCCTGCTCGAGCTGTATGGTCATGTCGGAGGGAATTCTGGAGGCAATATTCTCCATCTCGGCCCGTATCTGCTCAGCCAGGCCGATGGCGTCGGCGCCGCTTTCTTTGATAAACTCTACACCAAGCGCCGGACTCCCGTTAATGCGCTTCAGACTCTTGGCAGGATAATCCTGGATACTTACCTCCGCCACATCATCCAGCTTTACCGTACGCGGACTTCCGGGAATCTGCAGTGGCAGTTCGCGTATGGTCTCGAGCTCCGAAAACTGCGGCTCCACCAGCATGCTGATGCGACGGCCCGACGACTCCACATAGCCGGACGACCGCCACTGCAGGTTTTCACGAATGGTGTTGAGTACCTGCCGCGGATTGATGTCGTAACGCTCCAGCAGATCCGTATCAAATTCTACAGTTAACGCCGGATCGCGTGCGCCGTTGATTTCCACTTCGGCCACACCTTCGAGTCCCATCAACGGCAGACGAATATTCTGGCGGCCGTATTCCAGCAGCTGACGCACCGGACGATCACCGCTAAGCGAATAGACCACAAACGTTTGCATATCCTGGAGCTCATCAGGCACACGACGGCTAATATTAGGCTGACGTACATTGGCAGGCAATTCATCCTGCAGTGAAAACAGGTACTCCTGCAGCTCCATTTTGCGGTATTCAACCGGGGCTTCCCTGTTAAACGTGATCGTCACGCTGGCCTGTCCCTCCCGCGAAATCGATTCGATACGCTCTACATCACGCAGCCGATTGGCCGCCTGCTCAACGCGGCGGGTCACTTCCTGCTCCATCACTTCGGGTGATGTGCTGCCCCAGTTGTAGCTGACCGTTATCGATGGCAGGCTAAGGTCGGGCGACATCTCCAGGGAGATGTTCTGCCACGCCACCACTCCGATGACCACTACCAGCACATAGCTGAGCGAGATAAAGTAACGTCTGTTGAACAATCCTGATAACATACTAGTAAGATAGTGGGATGAGCGGGAATATCAAGGCTGTTTGAAGTATTGGAGCCGCGGATTTTAGCGGATAGTTTTAAACTTTCAGATCCGCATTTTTTTTGAGACTTTGCGGATCTAACTAATCATCTGCTTTCAACTGAATTATTCCCAGTAAAATCATCAGAACAGTATTTTCGACAAACAATCGCCAGTTATTCTTGCGTTCTGTCAGCTCGCCAAAACAGCCACAGTCAGAAACCTCTCCATTTTGAAATTGTATAAAAGCCACAACAGTAAAGATAAATACCATAATAAATAATGAGGAACTTACCTTTTGTATCTGAAAGGCAAACAACAATAGTAAACCTAACCCTATTTCAAGACCGGGAATCCCATAAGTAAAAAAGGTGACAAAGAAGTCGGGCAGGAAATCATGTTTTGAAAGTATCGCAGCAAAAGATGAAAGAGACAAAATTTTGCTCCCCCCGAAAGCACAAAAAAAGAACCGCATATAATACGTATAGAAGACAAGACATAATCTGAAATAAATTGTCGGTAAGAGCTATTCATGTTATATAAATTACCTATTCTCAGCAAGAGCGCCTTGTACTAAATTCTCAAGCCCTTGCTCAGTCAACGCTCCCGATATCAATTTACCATTGATTAAAAAAGTAGGGGTACCATTAATACCAAGCTGTTCAGCCAAATCGAGACCAGAATCAATAATAGAGGCAGTCTTCTCATTTTTTAGACAACTATTAAAAGAATCAATATTCTCAACCTGTCGCCAAACTATCATATCGCAGATTTCCGATTTGATCTTGGTTAGTAAACAAGAAGGAATGGAAGTCGCTAAACTGACCCTGCTTGCCAGCACCCGTAAGCAGTTCTATATTATCGGATTCCCCATCCCAAAAAGCTAACTCTTCATCTGGCAATAAAGTCCATCTCGGACTTCCACTAAATGGAGGCTTTATACTAAATTTATTTGTAACCCTTACAGAAGAAAGAGACTTAAATTCCATGATCTGTCTCAGATCATCCATTTTATACAAGAAATAGCCGTCTCGATTGATTTGCCCCTCACTGCCTATCCTCATTTTCTCACCACTAATAATACCTGAATGATCATTACATACAACGGAAACAGCCAGATTTATCTCATCCAAAGATCTTTCTTTTATAGGATCTCCCGAAAATGAAAAGGACAGCAATCGATTATTACCAAGCTGAGAATCCAGTACATAAATAACATCCCCATCTGTACAGCTACTTCTTGGACTCACCATCTCATAAGGTCCGCGTCCCTCCCTGCCAAAAGAACGCACTTCTTCATCCTGATAAATGTGAATATTGGGTTCATTACCTGTGAGAATCACCGAAAACTCTTCATGAATAACAACATCTTTGATATCAAATAATTCTTGCTCCTTGCCTATTATTTCCCCGGGATTTGGGCTAACCTGGAATAAGGAGAATAACAACAAGAAGCTACTAATAAAAGTATACATGTGGGTTCTGCTTATTCCAAAGATTAAAAAGTAGGTTTAGGTTTTTAATAGTAAAAGACTATCAGAAAGTTCTTATCTACAAAGTTCGGAACAGATTTAACAAGTCGTTTACGTACTCAGGACGAATCCCGATCAGCCGATACACTGCACCCAATCAAAAAAACTCATCTATTATACTTGACTTTCCACATCAACAGCAAAAAAAATCCACACCCAACCCGATCCTGATCACTGTTCACTGATCACGTAAACTGCCAACTGCAAAATCATACGCCTGCACCTGCGCCAACTCCGAATTGATCAAATACAACCGTTTATCTGTAGCCAAAATATCGCCTGCAGGAGACGGCAGTTCCAGGGAATGCAGATAGCCGCCTGTTTCAAGGTCATATACATCTACAAAGTGACCGGGTAGTTCGTTGTCTTCATTATTATTTTGCAAAAGTTCATATATATAATGACCGGATATCTTCAGATCGGATGTTTCCAGCTCTGTTTCCGGAGGTCTTGAAATCTGCATATCACCTTGGGATTCCTGAACAGGCTCAGAATAGGGAATACGATCAGGCGTGCTTATGGTTTTGGTGCGATTGCCCTCACTATCAAAGAAATAGAGATAACTGGCATATCGTGGAGAAAAAACAAATCCGGTATCATTCTCAGTAGCATAGATATCCCCTGCTACAGACAACCCATTTTGCTGCTGGTTTTCCATAAACTCTCCAAAACGATGTGCCACCTTTCCCTGAAAATCAGAACGGTAAAACAGTTTCTCTGCCATACCTGATTCTATTACGAGCTGTTTATCAACAACTACCAGCCGGTATGGGTTTGGTTCGGTCTGATACTCATTAATAAAATCAGTCGTTCGGGCATCAAATGTCATCAAACGTATTTTTCTTCCATCAACTAGATAGAGCGTATCTGAATTAGAAATGTCAAAACCCATAATAATCTGAAATTCTCCCGGGCCTTTTCCTTTACTGCCAAAACTGTCGATATATTTCCCATCCAAGTCAAAACGTTTGAGTCGCATATCCCCAAAATCGGACACATATAAATATTCTTTGTGTCCATTTATCACCAATCCGTTTAGCAGGGAGTCTGTTATATCGCTGTGCAAAAAAATCTCTTCGCCGATCAGTTCATTCTCCCAGTTTCTTTCTTCAGGAGCCAGAATTGCTCCCTGTTCATTTTTTTCAATGGTATTCTTCTCAGCCTCTCCACTGGAACATGATAGGAAAAGAGCGGGAAGAAGAAGCCCGATTATTAATTGCAGCATTCGGGTTGTAAGATTCATAGCACCTCCCATTTGATGTTGGTAGTAGTAAACCTATTTAATAGCGAGCTAAATCATTGCATCCTGAATCCTGTATTCTGATATACTGATAACTGTTAACTGAAAAACTGATCACTGATCACTGGAAACCTGCATACGCGGATCCACCATCTGCAGGTGACTCAGGGCAAAATGCTGGTCCACGGCAATCGTATCTCCCGGCGCTATTTCTTCATGATTGATAATCGCCCACTCACTATTTTGAGCTTCCGGTTCCACATACACCCACTGCACCTCATTATTTTCCGGCTCCAGCTTAAACAAGAGCGTACGCCCGCCGTCGCGGGACAAGATAGCCGACCGCGGCACGCGCACTTTGCCATCCTGCTGCAATGTCTGAATACGTCCCTCTACCGTCATACCCGGCAACAAAACCTGATCGCTATTATCCGCCCCCACAATCACCGAACCCGTTTTCGTCTCACTGCTTACCACAGGCGATACCGCCTCTACCTCTCCCAGCAGCTGTTCGCCATTGGGCGCGGTAAGCTCTACATCCATTCCCGGCGATATATCTCCCAGCTCTGATTCCAGCACATCAAAGCGGATGCGCACCGTACGGTCATCCACCAGCTCACCCACTTCTGTACCGGCGTTAATATAGGTACCGGATGAAAGCCGGCGATCTGTAGAGAGCGTCCCGGTAAACGGTGCTTTCAACACGGTATAAGAGAGATCCAGTTTGGCCTGCTCCAGCTCAATCTCCGCCTGCGCCAATCCGGTGGTAATACGTACCATTCTGTTATTGGGATCATCACCGCCGTTGGTTCCATTCGCATTATTGTCCGAACGCATGCCCATCTCAATCTGATAGGCGTTGAGTGCTTCTTCATATGCATTTTGAGCCTGCTGCACAGCCATCTCCCATTCGCGTCGGTCAAAAGCCAGCAGCGTATCTCCCTTTTGTACTCTCCGACCTTCAACAATGTTCGACTGCTCGACATATCCGCTTATTTTTGGCTTTAATTCTACGGATTCATTAGCCTCTACCACGCCCTGGCTCTCAACATACTGATAGATCGGCTCATCGTCGGCCACGGCAAAGATTACTTCGGGACGCACTTCGGCGGATTCCTGTTCTTCTTCGGAGATCGGGTTTTCATCTTCGGATTCGCTGCTCTGGCAGGCACTTAAAAATAACCCCACACAGCATATGATTGTTAATACTTGATGAAATACGGGCGGAAAATTATTCATGAAAATAGCCTATAGTTTTATCTCAATAGTATTTGCAATGTATAGAGAAGGAACGGACTGGGCAAATGTGGATTTGATTCACCACTCAGTCACTCAGAACACTAAGGGTTTAGGCCACAGATCTTCACAGATTAAAACAGATTTTTTGATTATGATTTTCGTCCCTCCGTACTTGTAGGGGGGGGTACTATAGGGTGAGTCAAATAGATTATTCCACAAAGAAACACCAAGGAGACACAGAGTTGCACAGAGTTTTAAAAATCCATCTGTATTCCGTCAAGCATTTTTTTCAAAACTCCTTCGTTAAGCTAAATTGTCTTAATATCTCCTGTTGATAAATCCTGAACGAATATTCTGTTTTGTGAAACTCAATCCACGCCAGGTAATCACTGCTCGCATCAAAAGCCTGTCAAGCTACCCGTCGGACGGCAAAACCAGCCGCCAGACGGGCTTTGTGAATCATTTATTTCCAATCTCCAACATCAAACTTCTAACTTCCATCATCTAACATCTAAAATCCATCATTCTACATTCCCAACACGCAACTGCTCCACCCATTGAAAGATAATCGGCACCAGGTAGAGTGTCAGCAAGGTACTCGTTACCATTCCGCCCATGAGAGCTATCGCCAGCGACTGACGAAAGGCATAGCCGTCGCCGATGGGCAACAGCATAGGAATCAATCCAAAAATAGTAGTAAGACTAGTCATCACGACAGGACGAAATCGATGAAGTCCGGCCTGTGTTATCGCCTGATGCAGATCACCTGTATCAGCAAAGTATCTGCGCATGAAATCAACTTTGAGGATGGAGTCATTGACAGCAATTCCGGTTAGAATAAGGATTCCCATAAAGGAGAGCGCATTCAGACTGATACCGGTGAACCATAAGATCAGCACCGACCCTACCCATGCAAAGGGCACTGCCACCAGAATGATGAGCGGGTGACGCAGGCTCTCGAATTGTACCGACAGAATGATATAAATAATAATAACACTGATGAGCAGCAACAATCCCATATCCGAAAGCAGCGAAGCAATGCTCAGTACAGCGCCACCGACCTGAACTTCGGTGCCTGTTTCCCGGGCAAAACTATTCAGCGTTTGTTGGATCTCTTCGCCGTGCCACCACCAGTCAGTAAAGCTGATGTCACCCATGTAGCTCAGAACCGGGGTTTGGTCGACCCGCTCGAGCTGCTCGGGCTCTGATGTTCGCTCGATCGCTACCAACTTTTCCAGCGGCACTCTCAAATTATTCAGCTCCAGGATAATATTTTGTGGATCAAAAATCTGTCGGTCGTACCCTACCATCCGAATAGGCACGTTTTCATTCTGACGATTCCAGTCGGTAATTAAACTGCCGCGCGTTAACGACTCCAGATATTTAATCACTTCCTGTTCATCGATCCCTAACTGCAACAATTCCTTTGTTTTAAATCGCATCTGATAGGTATCGAGCTCCTGCTCATATTGTTTGGATAAACCGGTATTCAATCCCGCTCTCTTCAGCCGTTCCTCCAACTGTCCCGCCAGCTGCTCGCTCTGACGTCGATCCTCATCCACCAGGCGAAAAAGCACCGGCGGCTGATTCGCATCGGGAAGCACATTCATCGCGTTTTGTGTCGCCAGCGGCTGATGAGACCATCCGGGCTGGCGATCCATAAATTCGGATACAGTCTGCCGCACACGATCCGCCATATTATATCCCCCAACCGGAATATTAATCGTAAATTTATTAAGTCCCTCTTCAGAGAGATTTGTTAAATTGGTTTGATCGGTATAGCCGCCCAGAACCTGGATGGGGCGATCCTGCGCTTTCTCATCTTGAACATTTCGAATTAAGGCGCCGGCGGCATCACGTGTAGCATGCAGTGAGGTATTTCCCGGCAGTCGCACCTGGTATCGAACCTTCTCGGGCTCAGTTTCGGGCAGTACATTTTTACCAACCATGGTAAACAAAAATCCAGCTGCAACCAGCAGTATAATCATTCCGCCTAAAAAGAGTCCCTTATGCTGTAATGCCCACTGCAGACTTTCTTCATAGCGGCCGCGCAGACGGTCAAAGATCCGGTTAAATCCCAGCACTTCGGAAGATTCTCCCTTCTTTTGAAACTGTGTAACCAAAACCGGAAGAATGAGCAGGGCCACACCGAGCGATGCCAGCAAACTGATCGACAGCGTCCACGCCTGATCCTGAAAAAAAGCACCTTCAAATCCCCCTAAAAACACGAGGGGCAGAAATACAGAGATGGTAGTGAACGTGGAGGAGGTAACGGCCAACGCAATTTCGCGAGTGCCGAGGTCTGCGGCCTCAAAAATAGATCCGGTACCCGAACGGTGACGGTTGATATTCTCGAGCACGATGATGGCATTATCCACCAGCAGACCGATGCCGAGGGTGAGTCCACTTAGTGAGACGATATTGAGTTGAATATCGGAGAGATACATCACAAAAAAAGTCAGAAAGATACTCACAGGTATAGCAACCCCGATGGTGAAGGGCGTGCGCCAGTTATCCAGGAACAGGAACAGCACGATAAATGCCAGCAGGGCTCCGTAGAGCAGGGTTTGCAGCAGGTTGCTGATGGCGTTGCGGATAAAGCTGGCGTTCTCCTGCAGCACAGTAATCCCTATACTGGGATTCTGGGCCTGGAGCTCATCCAGTAAAGGCCGTAAAGTATCATAAGCCTCGACAGTATTGGCTCCGTATTCTTTTTTGACCAGTACACTCAGCACTTCGCTGTTATCTACCAGAGAAAATGAGGTGGGATCGGCTTCGTCGAGACGAACTTCGGCAACGTCACTAAGGCTCAAAACTCGTCCGGTACCCAGGGTTTTAACAGGCACCTTCTCTACATCCTCGATCGACTGGATTCGGCTCTGAATTTTCAGCGAATAGCGATACCAGCCGTCGCGAAGCTCTCCGGTGGCAGTAAAGAGATTAGACTGTGATACCAGATTCTCCACTTCGCTAAGCGATACGCCGTAGCGATTCAGCGACTCAGGACGATACCTGATTTGTACTTCGGGCTCTACTTCTCCCACTAAAACTGTCTGGGCGATGCCGTCCGCCTGCTCCAGACGACGGGATAATACCTGCTCGGCCCAGCGTTTAAGGTTGAGACGCATCTCAAAATCAGGATTCGACTGATTGACACTGGTGATGCCCAGCACAGCAATCGGTTCGTCGGAGGCGGTGTTCTGTACCAGCTGGGGACGATCAGCTTGCTCGGGAAGTGTAAATTGTATTTGGTCTAACTTTTCGCGGACATTCAGGAACGACAGGTCCATATTCTGTCCCCACTTGAACCGCAGCGAGATAATGCTCTGCCCCTGACGAGCAAAGCCGTGGACGCTTTCCAATCCTTGTACTGTGCTCAGAGCAGCCTCCATCGGTTCATTGATACGCTGCTCGATCTCTCGCGGGGCGGCTCCGCTCCAGTCGGTTTGTACCAGCAAGCTCGGGGAATCGACCTCCGGTAACAGATTGACAGACAGTTCACTCAAGGCGATCGTCCCAAAGATGAGTGTCGCCAGGATGAGCATAAATGCGGTTATGGGACGTTTTAGCAGCAAGAATCTTTGATGATGTTATAATTGATACGATAATTATAGTAGTTGAAGAACAGAGATACAAAACGTTTTCTGGTTTGGTGATTTTCTATCACTAAGGCACGGAGGGCACTAAGAAGAGTCTGTTAAAATCTAATTTTTGAAAATCCGAATGGGCAGACTTCTTTACTCGTATTCCGTGGGTATTATTAATTACTGAATAACTGCTGATTTCAACTCACCCCACCCAGGCAACTTTTCCACGGTTTTCAAAACATCCGGCATTAGGGTTATGAGGATTCTGGCTGTGCGGATGAGCGCTGAGGATCGAAATAATTTCTGTGTGAAAGCCGCCGGTCTTGCGGCTAGAGTTAAATTATTTCCCGAAGCGGGAAGCAGCACAAATCCGAAGAACCCGTAGCCGGTGAGTTTTTTCATACCTTTTTTGCTCATCCAAAAAAGGTATAGAACAAAGAGGTGTATAACGCGTGATGTTTAAAAGCACTTCCTCCAAGGAAGATGATTCATCGCTTAAGAATAAAAACAACTACCTCTTATTCTTCTCCTCTATCCAGCGCGACATATATTTCGTACTGGCGGTAGTGTGATGCATCAGCATTTGTCCCATGAAATTATTGAGACGATGATTCTCCAGGTTACCGGCAGTTTCTTTTATCCTGTTAACAAGCCGATTGCCATATCTTTCTTTTGAAAATCGTTTGTTAATTATTTGAGTGCCATTTTCCTGTGCCTTCTTCCAGCGGGACTCATCCGTAAATAACTCCACAGCCGCCTCTGCAAAATCACGCGGTTTATTTGCAATCTCTCCACTCCATGGAAGATCACCGTTGATTCCCTCCGCTCCGATATCAGTCGTTACACTGGGCGTGCCGCACTGCATCGCTTCCACCAGCTTGCCTTTGAGTCCGGCACCGAACCGCAGCGGTGCCAGACAGACTTTGGCACTTCCGATAACCTCCTCAGCACTTTCGGCTCGACCTTCAATATAAAATCCGTATTCGGGATCGTGCATCTGCTCTGCCCTGCTATTAGCATATGAGCCATAGACACGCATTTTGACCTGCGGCAATTCCATTCGGATCAGCGGCCAAATTTCATTCCTCAAATATTCCACAGCATCCATATTGGGTTCGTGCTGAAAATTTCCGATCGTCATAAAATGGTCGCGGGATTCAAACGGCAGCCAACTATCCGTTATCTCTTCACTAAGCGGCTCAAGCAGATACGGTAAATATTGCAGTATATTTTCATCTACTTGAAAAACTTCTTGCAGAAGATCTATTTCGGCTTCCGAAATAATCAGGGACAGATCGCTCCGGTAGATACTGGCTATCTCCCTCCTGGCATCATCTGTTGATAACAGATCTTGTTCCGTTAATTCACTATCTTCCTTATGAGCCTGTTTTCGGGCCCGGCGCAGGCAGTGCAGATCCTCGGTATCCAGCACGCGAACGGCGTTGGGGCAGTGCTCTGCCACACGCCAGCCGAACTGCTCTTCGACTACAAAACGATCAAAGATCACAACATCCGGCTGCAATTCTTTGATAAAATCATCAAATGTAGAGCTGTTTACTTCAATCGACTTGGTTTGGAGGCCCCGGCTCTCCAAATCGACTGAATACTCGCTTTCTGCAGCCGTGCTGGCAAAGGTTATCTCCCATCCTTCGCACTGCAAAAGATCAATCAGCTGTATCATACGAGTTCCCGCCGCCGACGATCGGGGCTCGGGCCAGACAAAGCCGATGATTAAAATACGTTTAATGTCGTTCATCTGAACTGCTTATGATTCGGAGAATTTCGTGACAAAGAATAATAAATATATGACGTTGAAAGAAATTCAAGACATTTGCATTTTAATTACTCTTTGAATAAATGTGATCAGGATTTTTCCATGGCTTATGGTACTTGAATAATTCTTCTTACAAATTTGAAAGAGAACGACTTTTTTACCACAGAGAAACTGGAGGAAACCGCAGAGTAACGCAGAGATTTTTCCCGGCCCTCTTCGTAATCCTCTGCGCTACTCTGCGGTTTTCATTAGCCTGTTTTTCAAGCCAATTGTTTAATAATTACTTTAAAAAAATATCGTATGAAACTAGATGTCTTAGCACTTTCCGCTCATCCCGATGATACTGAACTATGCTGCGGGGGGACGCTGGCCGCACTGGTCAACCAAGGTAAAAAAGTAGGCGTGGTGGATTTTACGCAGGGAGAAATGGGAACTCGCGGTACTCCGGAACTACGACTGCAGGAAGCTGAAAATGCCGCTGAAATAATCGGTCTTGAAGTGCGCGATAATTTGGGACTGCCTGATTCCAGGCTTGAGAGCAATCGAGATTTTCAAAAGAAAATCATCCAAAAAATACGCGCGTACCGTCCGCATGTCTGTCTGATAGGGGCACCATCGGATCGCCATCCCGACCACGGTAACGGAACACAGCTCGCGCTTGATGCCATCTATTTTAGCGGATTGGCAAAAATAGAAACTTTTGGCAGTGATGGAAACCCACAGGAGCGGTGGCGTCCGTCACACACGCTGCATTTTATGCAGGATCGTCCCTTTAACCCGGACCTCATTTTCAATATCACGGATACTTTTGATATCAAAAAGGAAGCTATTCTGGCTTTTGAGTCGCAATTCAATGTAACAGACACAGATGATGAGCCGGAAACGTACATTTCAAGTGAGGAGTTTTTTGAAGGCATCGAAGCTCGGGCGCGTCACTATGGGCACTTGATCGGAGCTAAATATGGTGAGCCGTTTAAGTATCAGAATGGTCCGGTGCCGATGGGCTCGTTTGATGCATTTTTTGAGACGAATCCCGCACGATGAAATAGAACACAGATAAAGCAGATAGAACGGATTTTCGCTGATTATACAGCAAAACTATTTCACATTTGCCATCTGCCATTTCACATCTCACGTCTGCCGTCTCCCGTTTCCCCGCCGTTAATCTCCTCTTTCGTAAACAACTCCTGAATCCCTTCCAACAAAAAATTATGTATATCGGAATTGCCGGCTACAATGCGTTCGCCAAAAAGCCAGTCGTCACTGCCCGACCAGTCAGTTACAATTCCACCGGCTTCCTGCACGATCAGGGCAGCAGCTCCCACATCCCACGGACTCAGTGAATACTCATAGAATCCATCAAACCGTCCGCACGCCAGGCAACACAGATCAAAAGACGCAGCACCCGGACGTCGAACGCCCTGGGTGTCACTCATCAATCTTCGGAAGAAATCGATATAATGATCCACAAGGCTCAAATCATTATAGGGAAAACCAGTGCCAATAAGTGCATCCTGCGGATCTTCGCATTTTGATACGGTAATGGGATTGCCATTGAGGAATGCCCCTTTCCCTGCCAGCGCTGTAAAACATTCATTTTGCGGAACCTCCAGGACCAATCCCATCTTCGGTTCTCGATCCTCCCATAATCCAATAGAAACACAGTAAATAGGAAATCCGTGTGTAAAATTGGTCGTACCGTCGATAGGATCAATCAACCACGACCGCCCTTCGGGAAGGGAAACTTTTTCTGTCGTCTCTTCCGCCAAAAAATGATCATTCGGATACTCGCTGCGTATGCACGACAAAATCTCTTCCTCCGCCTTCACATCCGCTTCTGTAACAAGATCATTCTTCCCCTTAAAATCGACCGAAAAATTACTCTCTCTCTGATATTTTTGAATGATTTCGGCAGCCGACTTTGCGGCTCTTTTAGCAATATTTAACTCAGCAGTGTAATCAGCCATCTCTTAAGAAACATTTTATAAAGTGTACGTTTTTATTTTTTCTTTAAAAATCTGCGTTATCTGCTTAATCAGTGAGAGACAGTATTCCCGCAGATGGTGCAGAACTCGCAGATTATCCAGTCGATTATATTAGGATTATTCTTTCCGCTCGCTCTTCATTTTATATTCAAATACTTTGTCGGATACCTTTCTAGCAGCATCTGAATCGGGATCGGGAAACAGTTCATCAATCGGTGACTGCTGCAATAACGTACGTTGTCGCCCCGCCTCTTTCATCGCCTTCATCACTTTTTGGCGTTGATCTTCCTCTTTGGCAGAATTGTATCGCTCGTATAAATCAACCTGCAATCGATCCAAAAAGTGAATTTTTAACGCCTTAAGTGCCCCTTTGGCCGTACGATAGGGGTTTTTATCCTTCTTATACTGTACGCCAATTTTCTCGTGATGACGATCACTCACCGAATGCTCTTCTAAAACAATTTCACCTACTAGCTCCGGATAGGGATGCTCCCGCTCGGCATATTTTTCGACCGAAACCTTCTCCTCATTTTTATAACGCTCGATAATATCCACATAAAATTCTCTTAGCTGCGGATCCTCAAACTGCTGCTCATTACACTGCGATCCAATGTAGTCGATCATATCTCGATCGTACATCAGCATCAGGCGAATGAGCTCCTTCTCATAATTAGGTCGTTTCTGAGGCGGTTCAGGTTTTCTTTTTTTGTGGGATTCGTTTCCTGTCCTTTCACTGGATCCCACTGTATGAGGATGCGGTGCCTGTGGACGACCATCCCTCTGATCAGATTGTTGCTGCTCACGTTGCTGGCGTGCTTCCCGCTCCCGGCGCCGCTTTTCTCGCTGTTTCGCCTTCTGCCGCTCCTCCTTCACGCGTTTTCTGATTTTCCCCAACTCATCAAACAATGCCCGGTCACCGACCTTGGCTTTGCTGTTCAAATGTTGCACAAAGGTTTCCCGCGAGACAGGATCGGGCATATGAGCAATACTCTCAAGGATTTCAGAAATCACCTTCTTCTTTTCGGTCGGATCCTCCCACCGTCCATCTTCTTTTGCTTTGTGGATTTGGTACGTCAGAAAATCTTCTGACTCTTCGCGCTTCATTTCCAGGAACGAATCTTTGCCAAACTGGCGAACAAAAGAGTCGGGATCCTCCCCCTCGGGCAGCTCCAGCAGTTTCACATCCATCCCCTCACGAAGTGCAATATTGATACCGCGCTTCATTGCCCGCTGACCGGCTGAATCGGAATCATAGATCATTGTTATTCTATCACCGTAGCGGTGCAGCAACTTCATCTGTTCCGGCGTTAGTGACGTACCACTGGAGGCAACCACATTGTCCACCCCGTACTGCTGTAGCGAAATGACGTCTGTATATCCTTCTACTAAAATTACTTCATCGGTCTTGCGGATCTCATTCTTCGCAAAGTTAATCCCGTACAGAACTTTACTTTTATTATAGACTTTTGTCTGCGGAGAATTAATATACTTGGCGGTCTTTTTATTATCGCCGAGTACTCGTCCCGCATATGCAATCACTTTTCCGGAGGGGTTAAAAATCGGGAACATCAGCCGTCCCCGGAAGGCATCGTAGTATCCTTCACCGCGTTTGCTCGGTTTGATTAGCCCCGCCTCCAGCAGATATTCTTCATTGAGTCCAGAATCCAGTGCCGTTCGATACAGTTTTTCCCCATCACCCGGGGCATAGCCGAGTCCATACTTTTTTATAATTCCGCGGTCGTATCCCCGCTCCTGCAAATAATCCCGGGCCGGCTGTGCTTCATCAGTCTCCATCAGGTGACGAAAAAAGAATACTCCGGCATATTTCAAAGCATGATAAATTCCCTCGCGCAGATTGTGTTCTTCGTCGAACTCCTGTGCTCCCTCTTCCGGCAGCGATACACCGTATCGGTCAGCCAGTGATCGCATCGCTTCCACAAAACCGACGCCTTCCATCTCCATAACAAAATTGAAAACATCGCCCGACTCACCGCATCCAAAACATTTATATATTCCGAGATCGGGTGTTACATGAAAGGATGGGGTATTTTCATCATGAAAGGGACATAATCCCTTCCAGCTGCGTCCCGATCGCTTCAATTTTACGTAGTCCTCGACCACCTCGACGATATCCGCCGCGCCGCGTACTTCTTCTTTTTTTTCATCGGGAATCATGGTTGCCATAGCAAAGAAATGATAAGATAATTCCGCATGATTTTCATCCTTTAATCAGGTGGAAAAAGAACACAGATAAAGCGAATATTTTTTTACTATCAAAAGGCAATTGTTCCAAATCACAAATTTGCACCAGTTTATAAGGGTACTTTTTAGTCCGTTTTTGCCAACCACTCTAAAGTATCCACACCATCCGGCTTCCAGGAGATCGGCGGCCGTTGAGCATCGGAGAGATATTCGGTGCGTTCTTGCCAGCCGGGGATCTCAACATCAGGATGCGGTACATATAAACTTTGTAGCTCATCACTGTATCTGTCAGCCAATTCTGCAGCCTTTGACTCCTCTCCCGGCACCCAGTAGCACACAAAATCCTGATCCAGCTCTATACCACCCTCCTGCAGTAGAAAATAATCCAGCCAGGCCTGCGGACGTTCAACAGCTTTATTATAAGCAAATTGCTGCCTCAACTTTGGCTGCGGTGTTTTGTGCTGAGGATTTTCGAGCCAGAAACTCTCGATATAATCTGTTAACTCACATTTTACAGAATCCAGGGAATATGGTGACACTACGATAGCTGCCGAACGACATCCCATTCCTCCATAGCGGAAAATGGCTTCCACCAAATCTTTCATCGATCGCTCATTCTTCCGGTCGAGATAAGCGATAGAAAAATGAGCCGTTCGTATAAGATAGCGTGCATTGTCTTTTGCTAAATTCCATTTTTTGATAGCCCTTTTTACACCCGGCACCGAAGATTCCGATCCCGCAAAAATGATGGTGTCGTGTCGCATATCTTCAAAATCATTTAAGCGATGCGTCCACTGCACATCTCTGTCTGTCCATAGAGCTGTTTTCTTTACTTCATTTAAAAATGTAGGCAGCAAATAGGGATCTTTTCGGGAAATCTTTCCGACATAGCGCCCGCCGCTCAACAGCGTAGCAAAAGCATCCTGGAATCCCACCAATGGCAGATTTCCCGCATGCAAGCACAACACATTTTGTCCGTCGGTATCATGTTCATCATCAATTCCTGCTCGTTCAACCCATTCTTCAAGTGCTGTTTTATTAATGCTTTTCTTGACTGCCCGAATCGCAAATGTAACATCCTCAAAACTGAAATACCCCTCTCTTACAGTCTTGTCTATGGCGTCCATCAGATAATGGTTGTCTTTTTTGAGCCAGCTTTCGGATGCTTTTAACAGAGTTTCTATGCGTGTTTGTATTTCTGCCATTGTTTTGTTTCAATTCTTTGCCAAACTTTGTGCACCTTCGTGTAGCTTTGTGAAAAACGTTTCACAGAGAGTCACAAAGCAGACACGGAGTTACACCATTTACGGTTTAGAATTAGATAAATTCTGAATTCAATTATTATTTTCCATCTGACCCACCCCTTACTCCCCTCCTAAGGAGGGAGAATAAACCCCTTCCGAATTTCTATGGTTCTTTAAAATCCGTGAGAATCCGTGGGCATTGTATAGCCAGATACTGTCCCAAGCGAGACTCTTGCGACAGCTCGTGCTGAGTAATTCCTCATTAAATCCTTCAGGTGTTGCATCACCTTTTACATCTCCCCTTTTGTAAGGGGAGATAAATCTTTATCAATTCCGTACCAATCCCATCCTTACTTAAGGAGTGGTTGGTAATCAATCCTCATCAATTAAAAAGTTACAGCCACGCAAGTCTTTTGGATTCCACCGCCCCAGTACCCTAAAGCGATTTTTATTATCCATTACGCCTTTATCACCAGTCAATAAAAAAGAGCAACTGTGGACATTCGCTAAATCAATTACACCAATCAAGCCCTCTTCGTTCGGTGACTGTTCCCGGAATGGATCATCCGTATTTCTAATTGTCACCTTCATCCACGGCACGGTCCGAAACCACTGTCCACCGGTCGCATAGGCCTGGCTCAACAGCTCGGCCATGCCATACTCTGAATGGATGCGACTCCTATCCAATCCAAAGCCGCTGGCCAGACGCTTATGTAATTCCTGCTTTGATACTTCGCGCCGGTGTGTTTTCATGCCGCCGGTCTCGATGACAATGCTATTGGATGGCAAATTTACCTTTTGCATCTCCAACAGGTCCAGAAGCCCAAAAGCGGCACCAAACAAAATCAGCTGCTTACCCTGGCGCTCAACTTCGTTGACAGCATTTTTTTTCAACGGCTTATCCAGTGGAAGAAAACGACTGAGTCCGCTGTTATCCTGCTCGATAAGTTTCTGAATCATGTAGATCAATGACGAATGAGGATTGTCGGCGTATCCGGGCGTATATCCCCAGACAACAGCATTATCGTGATTATAGAAATGACGAAATCCTTTGAGAATTGACTGATCGTAGATCGATGCATCCAGCACCCGGTGCTCACTTCGCTGCATATCCGTGGTGCCGCTGCTTTTGAAGGTTATATCGGGCTCTACGTTGGGTTTGGTCGTGACATTAGCATCTTTAAAGGCTTTAATCGGAAGTAAAGGGTAACCCAATGTGTCATTCCGAACTTGTTTCGGAATCTTTTGCTTTTTGTTTAAGTCATCAGCTTCAGATCCTGAAACAAGTTCAGGATGACATGAGGCTTTATCTAGTGTTGTGCCCAATGCCTTACAATAACGACGGTAAACGGGATTATTCTCAAACTGGTATTCGAACACCTGTTGGGCCTTCTCTTCAAAGGATATTTTATCCGCAAAAATAAAATTCGCCCAATTTTTCATCCGAAAAAATAAGTTTGTTATACCACAGAGTTACACAAAGGAGCGCAGAGAACCACAGATAAAATCTCGCTTTGTGTCTACTTCTTGAATTTTTGTGCAACAGATTTTCTAATATCTCAACCTGCGAAAATTTACTACATCCGCTAAACCAGCGTTTCTATTCTATTCCAGCCCCACCCGCTCAAAGATTCGCTCGATATTCCGCGTGTGATGATCCAGGTCAAAAGCTTCGTCAATATCTTCATCACTGAGTGTGGAAGTAATGGTCTCGTCGGCCTCCACCAAATCGCGGAACATGATTTTTTCTTTCCACGCCTTCATCGCCAGCGGCTGGACAGTGTCATATGCCTTTTCTCGGGATAATCCACCCTCATCGATCAGCATGTGCAGCAGACGCTGTGAGAAAGTGAGCCCGTACGTTTTGTAGATATTTTCTTTCATATTCTCCTCATAGATCGTCAACTTTTCGACCACACCGGAAAATCGATTGAGCATATAATCCAGCAGAATGGTAGCGTCGGGCAGGATGATACGCTCAACCGAAGAGTGCGATATATCACGCTCATGCCACAGCGGTATATTTTCGTAAGCCGACATCATATACCCGCGCAACACGCGTGAGCAACCAGATATATTTTCGGAGCTCACCGGATTCCGTTTATGCGGCATCGAGGATGAACCCTTCTGTCCTTCCCGAAAGTACTCTTCGGCTTCACGAACTTCACTGCGCTGCAGATGACGAATTTCCACGGCCATTTTCTCCATGGTGGATCCGATAAGTGCCAGCGTTGAAATGTAATCGGCATGTCGGTCGCGCTGCAACGTCTGCGTAGAAATCGGGGCCGGACTCAATCCCAATTCTTCACAGACCGACTCTTCCACTTCCGGCGGAATATTCGCAAAGGTTCCTACGGACCCGCTCATTTTGCCGAATTCTACAGCGTCGGCGGCTTTCTCAAAACGCTCAAGGTTGCGCTTCATTTCAGCATACCAAAGCGCGCATTTGAGTCCGAATGTGGTCGGCTCAGCATGAACCCCGTGGGTACGTCCCATCATCACAGTATATTTGTGCTCTTTGGCTTTTTCAGCCAGTATATCAATTATATGCTCAATATCTTTTCGCAGGATTTCATTGGCCTGCTTCAGGCGATAACCATTAGCTGTATCTACAACATCAGTTGATGTCAGCCCGTAATGTACCCATTTTTTCTCGTCACCGAGCGACTCCGAAACCGACCTCGTAAATGCCACGACATCGTGACGCGTTTCCTTTTCGATTTCTTTAATCCGATCGACATCAAATGAGGCATTTTCATACAGTTTTTCGACATCTTCTTTGGGAATTTTACCCAGCTTGCTCCAGGCATTACAGGCAGCCAGCTCGACCTCGAGCCAAGCCTGGAATTGATTTTCCAATGTCCAGATGTCGGCCATTTCTTTGCGGGAATATCGCTCAATCATGAAATATGTAATCAGCTAAATTTAATTTTTATGCTGCTCAAAGATATTGGAAATATTGATAAAAATAAGAAGAGATCGTCCCCAGACAATTGTGGCTTTTGAATCAAAAAACATTTGAAATGAATCAGTGGTATTCGATAGTCCAGGCGTTAACGCCTAGACTATCTATACATTCGGCATAGCTCTTTGAAACCTAATTCTTGTTTCGCCCAGATTCCAAAAGCCCCTCTACTAAATCATCGTAAGAATTGATTTCTATATCTTCCCGTGGCGTTTTTAAATAGATGCTACCATTTAATACCAATTGGAATTTCTTCGATTTGTAGTTAAAATCAATAATTCTATGATCATCTTGCGGATTAAAATATGGCCTGCTAACAGAATTAATAAAAAATATTTCGTGTTTTAGCTGTTGTCCCAAAGATAAAAATAGACGTTCTTTCATCGCACTCACCTCTTTTATTTAGTTATTTCTCTCTTTTTAATTGTATCATAGCGAATTACGCAAAAACCATTAAAATATCATCAAATGCCTCTAATGCTAATTCATCATTTTCTAACTGTTCGAGCAACTCTGCTTTTGTATACATTGCTTTTGCCAATAAACCTTTATTTTGCTGGGTTTCCTTAAATCGAGGGACAGCCTCATCTAGTATTTCCAATGCTTTTTTAAGTTGTTCATCTTCAATTAAGATTTCTGCCAGTCGTATAAACGCGTGATCCACTGCTTCAGTAAATTCTTTCTTTTCAGCAGTTCCCAGCCGCTCAATAACTTTAGGATAAATAGAGATCAGGTAATCTTTTAACTCTAACTTTTCCGCCGTTTTCATCTTTTTTATGAGCGCAACGGATGCCCATTCGTAAAGTTCTGACTTATCAGAGTTGGCAAATCTTTGATACACTTTATCCAGAGCTGGCAGTGCCTCTTCATATCTGCTCAGCTTGTATAATAATTCTGCCTTTTTGATGTACGCTTTGTTAACAAAAGTAATTATTTGATCCTCATCACTTTCGCCATTTGATTTACCATTAACTTCCGGATTTATCTGTATAGATGAGCTATCTGGATTTTGGGATAAAGACTGTTCTTTCCCATTGTTTGCTTTGTCCACCGTGCCGTTTACTGATTCAGATACTGTACCACCCTTTTCTGTGGATTCTGTCGATTCTATCTCAGCAACAACGGCCTGAGATTTCTTTCTCTCGTTAAGAGGTTCATCCTGCTCCTCTTCCGACTTTTCTTCATCGGCATCAGCTTCTTGGGATTCGATTTCAGAAGATGTATCAACTTCCTTCTGTTCCAGTACGGTTTCAAATGTTTCCGGCCCTACATAATCTACCAAGACCTTGAAAGTATTAACCATATAGTTGATTATGATACTGGATTTTTCCTCGTCCAGCGAAGACTCTAATAATTTCAGAATCTCTTCTTTCGGCTGTCTATAAATGTCAGGATTCTCTTCAAAAAGATCTCTGTACGCATTTACAACTCCGGTTACTAATGCTTCTTTTGATGTAGCAGAGCCCCTGAATTTTTCTAGCAGTGGAGTCGGAGTATTGTCGTCATTCAAGAATTGCAATTCCTTAAAAAAGTTCAGGATAAGACCATCAGCCGGATCTGCATAACCTAATCGCTCTAAATAATTTT
Source organism: Fodinibius sp. GM108 (assembly GCF_058386985.1). Lineage (NCBI taxonomy): Bacteria > Pseudomonadati > Balneolota > Balneolia > Balneolales > Balneolaceae > Fodinibius > Fodinibius sp. GM108. Next base: position 476,155 of record NZ_JBYEIR010000002.1, on the reverse strand, counting down.
TATCTATTTGATCCGGAAGAGTATCGGTATTACGCAGAACCTCTGCAATCTCTTCAAAATTAGAAGTATTAGTAAAATATTTTGCTGTTATACCCATAGCTCTCCTGATGCTTTTTAACCTTTATTTTTTGCTGAAACCTGATCCTCTTTTAGTCCATCAAATCGTGTACCAATTCGTGTTTTTATATCGTTAGAAAATACTTAAATAATTATCGGGTATAAGAAGCTGCTTAGAAATTAATCACCAAGATGTCATATAATAAAAGAGGCGGGCCAGTCTAGTAATTATTACAACAGGAGTCGCGAATAAATTACACGTTATTAATAATTTCTTTAGATGATGAGAAAAAAGTTCTCATTCACTCATTCAATGAAGGGGCCCATTCATCACAACGAGTCAATACTTCAATTAGCTCATATGATGAGCCATAGCTTTCTTATTTTTACGAGAATGGACTTATCAACAACTGAAGTGCTAAGTCCCAGCCCTCTCAAAATTCCTGTGTGCAGAGATTCACCGGCTATATCTTTCTCCACTATTTGTCATTCTCAAAAAAATCATCATCTCCCTCACCTCCTTCAAGAATTTTTATCCAACTCCCCTCTTCTATAGTCTCATCCACTTCGACCTGATTGGCTATGGCAATGTCCTCTTCTGTGATATCCCGAGGCAGGTTATCCGGCAGAAATGAAGATATTGTCCCCGACTCATCTACTTGCATCGTTTGCAGACGTGTCGGCTGAATATCCAGAATATCTTGATCTGTCAATGACTCAAAAGAATTGCTCGTTTCTTCGAAGTCTCGCTGATAGTTAGAAAATCTATCTGTCGAAGTGTATGAAACGAATCGGTAAATATTATCATCATATTCAACTCCAAATACATAAAACCCATATTCATTCCCTTCCTCATCAACAGCTGAGGCAACTGCTTCGTGGGCTTCTAATCCGTTCGTACTAGTAGAATTTTGCATCTCTACACTAAATCCTTCCTGGTTGACATAATTAGCTACCGAAGCTTCCGGTGATTCAGCCTCATTATCAATCTGCATAATTATAACGGCATCTTCCTCTTCACTTATAACCCCCACCAAATTGGGACGATTGACGAGTTGCCAGCTGGATGGATAGCTGAACTGGAATTCAAGTTCGGGATGATAAAACGTGCCGTCCTCGGCAAATCCTTCGCGGGGATTTTCTCCGAAGATAAGTCCGTCAATCTTCTCCATATATTCTTCAGTATCTTCAATATTTTGCTCATACCCTTTTTCGCGCCATTTCTGCGCCAGTTCGGGAATGGTGTTGGCCCGCTCTGAAGGGTCGGGATGAGATGATTGCCAAGTGGGAATATCCTGTCCAGCTTGCTCGGATATCCGCTCCAGAGCGCTGAAAAAGCCCGCGCCGTCTGCAGCATCATAATTATTCATAGCCGCATATTCTACGCCCAGTCTGTCAGACTCCCGCTCATCATCACGGCTGTACTTCAAAAATAAAAACTGTGCAGCTGCACCCCCCAGCTGCAAAACGTCTTGTCCGGGTATACCAAGCAACTCCTGCCCGGCTACCGCACCGCCGATCAATGCAAGCTGTCCCATCTGCTGCTCAAAAGCACGCTGCGAGGCATGACGCGCCGCAACGTGTGCTATTTCGTGTCCCAAAACTACCGCCAGTTGCGCCTCATTTTTGACATGAGCAAGCATCCCGCGCGTGACATATATAAACCCTCCCGGCAGGGCAAAAGCGTTAGGAACGGGACTGTTTAAGACCTTAAAACTAAACTCAGTATTTCGATATTTTTCGTCCGTATCTTCGCGGCGCATGTGGCTTTCCTCAAGTACGTCCTGCCCTACTGTCTCAATATAATGCTGCAGCTCTTCATCATCATACACGCCATATTGCTGCTGAATTTGCTGATCCGCTTCCTTCCCTATTTTAACTTCTTCCTCCCAACTGTATCCGTACGCTCTTTTGGACCCTGTCACCGGACTTCGCTGCACTGTACAAAAACTCACAAACAGTGCAAGGATTACAAAAATTGTAAGATGTTTTATGTGGGCAGTCTTCATCACGAATAGTTTCTTTTAAGGTTAACAACATATAAATTTAAGCATTTCAAAGATGTTCCCAACTATAAATTAACGTGACTTCATAACATCTTTCCAATGCTGATAAATCATCACCATAGCCAATGTATCGAGCTCACAATATTTGAGAAGTGCCGTTTGATATGCCTGTCGCTCTTTAACCGCTAAATTGCGAGCAATCATTTTTCCATAGACAACCATCGCCTCGGTACCCCGGCTAATCGGTGAGTCCCCGGTTTCCCGCAGCAAGTTATAGGGATTACGGGCTTTGCCTTCCCCATTAGATTGCCACCAAATTATTTCGTCAAAATTCTCACTGGAATAAGGCTTGCTATACTTCTTCTTTAGAAATTCACTATGATCCATCACCGATCGTAACACATCTTTTATGCTGAGTGAGTTTTCCATTTCGCTGTTATAGTAAAAATCTTTCACCAACCGGCTCAAATCAGCCAGATATGGAGACTCGTAATGTGATGAGTCATGGCGGTTGATGATAGGCGTAAGCCACTCGATCAGCTGCTCGGCATCGTGCACCTCTTTTTGTTCTTTGATCAGTTCGCGACGAATTGTTTTTAAGGCATGACGTTCAAAGTTTGAATATTGTACGATCGTACCCTCTGTAATTTGCGGCACTTCTTTTAACGCTCTTATCAGCTCAAAATTAGGATAGCTGTTATTGGGTTCACTGATAAACTGATGGTGCTTCCAGCTTCCATCCTGATATAAAGTGTGGCAAGAAAACTGAAATATCACGAGATCATACGGAGATCGATTTTTTCGGATCGGAACAGCATAATTTCCGGCTTCAAAATCCAGAAAATGAAGTGGATACTCCCATCGCTCCAACTCTTTAAGAAGATCGGGACGAATGATCTGCTCCGGAATCGAATGCCCCTTTGCTTTATGAATTTGAAGCGACTGACGCATCAGGTGGGTTAAACGTCCATTCGAATTTTCAATTTGATCCGGCGACATAATATTATCCGCCGAAATATTCCGCTGATCATAGATCTCTTGCTCAATCCACTGTTGTGTACCCGGACCGATAAGATCAAACAGATGTGACTGCGAGGGATTATCACTCTTCATATACGGCTGCCAGCACTCATTAAATCCGCTTACAACCCCGTTTGCAGCACGATCTTTTTCAATCCTGAATTCACACTCCTTGCATTTCAATCCGATATCTGTCACTTCACGGGATTTACTAAAATAAAGCTCTCGCAAATACAGAATAGAATCCTCAAAAGTATCTTTCGGCAGGTGTTCATCGGAAAACGAGGGATCAGTCATCACTTTTACAACCAGATCAGTAACATCAATTTGGGCCAACAGCTGTTGGTTGGTTGCATCAACTATAACAGGTTCCTCATTATCATCGAGCGGTTCAAGCAGTGAAATCAGATTATTCGTATAGCTCTGGCCATTCTTCTCGGGTAGTAATAAAAATGGTTTGATTTCGAGATCAGGGAAATGACGGCGGACCAAATAAACCTGGTAAGCAAAATCGATTAGATAATCGCGCCACTTGCTGTAAATACCCCTCTTTGCATCAGCCAAACGATGTTTGCGCGAATCAAATGCTTTGGTTTGAATATGAAACAGCGTAAGCTGGCTATCCTGTTTGTGTACGATAGGCAATCGCCCCATCATTTGCCGGTGCTCAAAAATAGCGTTAAAAAGCACCACTTCATCCCGATTGAGAAGCTGCTTGGTTTTTGATGCCGCCTCTGACACGTTCTCATCCCTGATAAAAATCCCATCGGGATATACCGAGCGCGCCAGAGCTTTTAACAATCGTTTATTATAAACCGCGTGCTTAATAAATGGTACACTCCGAAGATCCTCCGGATAATTCTGCGCATAATAATACAACCTCGTAGGACATTCGATACCGGTTCCAAAAAGATGCTTTGTGAAATAGTCCGTTTGTTGAGAAGTGGCGATCATTATCATTCAATTATATTCACTTCGGGTACCAGCTCTATACCAAATTGATCCTTTACCGATGCGCGGATTTCTTTGGATAGCTGCAGGATCTCTTCGCCTGTTGCCCCGCCGTGATTGACGATCACCAGCGCCTGTTGCTCATACGTACCGGTATTTCCCACAACCTTGCCTTTCCATCCGGTTTCTTCGATCAACCAGCCCGCTGGAATCTTAAATTTACTCTCATTCATCGGATAGGCGGGCATATCGGGATAATCCTGATGTATTCGTTCATATACCTGTTCCTTAACTACCGGGTTCTTAAAAAAACTGCCGGCATTGCCCAGCGTTTCGGGCTTCGGAAGCTTACTGTTTCGGATCTCAATCACAATATCGCTAATGTCACGAATAGTAGGATTCGTAATGCCTTTTTCCTCAAGTTTATCCTGTACTGCTCCGTACGAAGTATTGAGCTCAGGATTTTTAGAAAGCCTGAGCACCACATTGGTGACGATCACGATACCTTTCAATTCTCCTTTGAAAATGCTGTCGCGATAACCGAATTCACAGTGCTCTTTTTCGTACTTCCGAGTTGCACGCCCTTCGATATCCACTGCTTCAAGCCATTCGAACACTTCCTCCAATTCCACGCCATAGGCCCCAATGTTCTGAATGGGTGCTGCTCCCACCGTCCCGGGAATGAGCGACAGATTTTCAATGCCGCCCCATCCTTTTTCCACACAGTAGCGAACGATATCATGCCAATTTTCACCGGCTCCGATTTTTAACCAAACGTGTTCGTCAGTTTCTTTAATCACTTCGCGTCCCATAATTTCAATATGCAGCACCAATCCTTCATAATCATCAACAAAAAGTATATTGCTTCCTCCGCCCAATATCATGATTTGAAGATCAGAAGAGCCGGGATGCATCAATATTTCTTTCAGCTGTGATTCGCTTTTAACTTTGGCAAAATACTTTGCTTTAGCAGAGATATTCAGCGTGTTATAAGACTGCAAATCAACATCAGTCTCTACTAATGATTCAAAAGAAGCCGTCATTAAGAAAATTAACCTCGCTATTTGTGTTTACGCAATTTGGGATTAGGTTTAAAGGCCTGAGTACGCTATTGTGTTTTATCCGAACCCACCCCTGCCCTTGTGGAATCTCCCGATACATCGGGAGGCCACTTTTGTGGCATTCCACAGGGCCTGTCTCCTTTCCGAAAAGCTTTCGGGAGGGATCTAGGGGTGTATCATCATCTATTATTCATTATCTCATTATCATAATAACTCTATGTTTTACTCACACGATCTATTAGTGATGTTCTTTTGGTGATTTGGGTCGATCCTGGACCTTCACGCGCAGCTTTTTTACCCGGTTATTTTCGACCGAATGGATAGTAAGCTCCAGGTTTCGGTAGTAAACGCGTTCACCGACATTGGGTATACGTTCGGTGAGATGATAAATTAATCCGCCGAGCGTTTCATAATCATCTTCATCGGATGTCAGATCGCATTCCAGAATTTCTTCCATATCATCAAGATCGATTCGGGCATCAAAAATATAGACACCGCTCTTAAATTTTGTATAGAGCTGTTCTTCCATCTCATCATACTCATCCGAGATATCGCCGACGATCTCTTCCAAAATATCATCCAGTGTAACCAACCCCTCGGTACCTCCGTACTCATCCACGACGATAGCAATATGCGTTTTCTCCTGCTGGAAATCGCGCAGCAGATCATCCAGTTTCTTTGTGGATGGAATAAAAAGTGCCTTGCGGGCAATCGTTCGCCAGTTTATCGTCGTGCGGTCAATATCGGAATTAATATACGGCAATACATCCTTAGAATGGATCACGCCAATAATATTATCGAGATCATTCTCATAAATTGGCATCCGGGAAAGCCCCTTAGCCCGAATTAAATCCAGCACCTCTTCGAGTGAGTCATTGGTTGAGATCGCTACAATATTTATGCGGGAAGTCATAATCTCGCGTACTGTAGTACTGCCAAACTCGATCACATTTTCAATAATTTCCCGTTCATCGCTCTTAATCGATCCCTCCTGCTCGCTGACCTCCGCCATTGTCATCAGGTCTTCGGTCGTCATTTTGCTGTCGGGCTTCGGAAGTCGTTCTTCAAGGCTCAATGTACTGTTGGCAATCATTTTAGAAAACGGTTTAAAAAGCACGAACAGCACATAAATAAACCGGCTCATTCGCCGCGCTATCTTCAAAGGATCATTGATGGCCATCACTTTGGGAGTAATCTCGCTGAGAATCAAGATCGTAAAGGTGAGCACAACTACTTCGACGACATAGACAAACACCTCAGAAAGTCCAAAATATGCAGCCAAGTTGCCCGTTACGACCGCTGCAAGTACTGAAGCTATTATATTCGCGAATGTGTTGCCGATAAGGATGGTGGCTAACAAGCGGCGTGGACGTTCGAGCATCCGAATGATTAGACGGTCAGCTGTACCCTTAAACTCTCCTTCGGAAAGCAGATCCTGCTTATTTACCAGAGAGAAGAAAGCCACTTCCGAACCCGAAAATAGAGCCGAGAACAGCAGTCCAAGTACGATAAAAGCTATTTGAACAGTTAATTCGACAGGATTCAGAACGGGATCAAAAAGAACAGTCTCCTCGCCCTGTATAACAAATTCAATAATAAGTAATAAACTACTCGGGTCGTCCAATTACCTTGGCTTTCTGCTTGTTTTACTTAAAGCTATGTACTAAGAAGTTGTCGTGCAAGAATAGAAAAAGCGGTAAAGCAATAACGCCTTACCGCTTTTAACCCAAATTATTCACAATAATAAGATTTCTTGGAGAATATCCGGGTTAATATTTTATAGTTTACTAAAAAGGCAGATCGTCATCGATATCATCAAAATCTTCGTTCAGATCTACGCTGCTCGATACCGGCTGTGAACTATCCGGTTTCTTGGGCACATCAGCATCGCCCGCACTGTCGCCCTTGCTGTCGAGCATCTTCATCGTCAGCGCTTTGATTTCTGTGGTATAGCGGGTTTGACCTTCTTTGTCTTCCCACTTGCGTGTCTGTATAGGTCCTTCGATATAAACCTGAGAGCCTTTCTTCAAATACTCCTGGCAAATTTCTGCCAGACGTCCCCAGGCCACCACGCGGTGCCATTCTGTGTTCTCTTTCCATTCGCCCATGTTGTCTTTGTACCGCTCAGATGTTGCCACTGATAAATTAGCTACTGCAGTATTTGACTGAGTATAACGTACCTCCGGATCCTGCCCCAAACGGCCAATAATCATTGCTTTATTGAGTGAACTCATAATGTTTTCCTCGTTTGTTTTAATTGTTTCGCTCTAAAGGTAAGATATATTTCGGAGGAAATCCTTACAGAAAATTTTTGATTTTTACCAATTACCTATTTGTAAATAGGTAAAAAAATGAATTTTAGAGGTTAAAAATACCAATTTTCTCCCGATGTCATGATCCGGGATCTCGTAAGGTCCGGGTAAAGTTTATTTTTGAATTACAAAGTAAAAATCAAAAGGCGCTTTTTTGCTAGAATCTAACCTTATGATGATAAAAAATTTATTATAATAGTCTTTTTGGCTTTCTTATTAATAGCATCATTCCTTAACAGATCTAAAAACAAATAATCTGATATGAAAAAACTGTGTGCTCTCCTCTGCGTTGGTTTATCGCTTTTTTGTTCTACAGACATAATGGCTCAATCCGAAGAATGGTCGGTGCAAGATGTAATTAACCAAGAGCGTGCTTCGTCGCTGGAATTTTCTCCGGATGGCAATTTGCTGGTCTGGGTAAAATCGAGCCCCGACAAAGAAAAAGACGCTATCCAAAGTGACCTTTACCTCACGCATCTGAATAAACAAAAAGATGGAAAGTATAAAACGATTCAGCTTACGCGCGGAAATGAATCTGATCACAGTCCGCTATTCTCTAAAGACGGGGAAACAATTTATTTTCTTTCCTCTCGTGATGACGGCAAAAAGCTCTGGGCTATGAGTACGCTCGGTGGAGAAGCCTATGAAGTTCATGAATTTGAAACGGGCATCTCTGATATCCAGTGGCTGGATGACAAGAAACTGGCTTTTGAATCCAACGAGGGGAAAACGCTCTACGAACAAAAGCTGGAGGAGAAAAAAGACAACACTGTAGTGGTTGAAGATACGGCTCATTATAAACCGAGTCGCATCTATTCGTTTGACCTGGAAGAGAAAGAGATCACACGGCTTACGGATAATGACTATCCCGTTGGAGAGTATGAGGTATCAAAGGATGGCAAATGGTTGATCACTTCTCACATTATGTCGCCTACTTACGCGGCCGATGCGCAGGACAAACCGGAATATTATTTGTGGAATCTGGAAAACGGAGCAAAAGAGCAGGTTTTAACGGATGGATATCAGACGCCGGGTAACTTTGAATTTACGGCCGACAATGAAGGCTTCTACTTTATATCTGTTAAGTCTTCTGATCCGGAATGGAATGGCGCCGGGAAAAGTGTGTTGCACTATTTTTCGCTGAATAATAAAAACGTTACTGATGTACCGATCAATTGGGACTGGGGCCTGGGCTCCGGATTTGACGTTTTCGGTAACGATGTGATGGTTGGTCTGGCTAACGGACCGACGGTAAAACTAGCTTATCTCGAAAAAGAAGGCGACAGCTGGAATAAAAAGTCTGTGGATGCCGGATCAATGAACGAGCATATCACCGTAACGGCCGTGGGCCAAGATCACCAAAAAATGGTGTATGTATATTCTACGGCATCTCTTCCGCCGCAATATCGCATCGCTGAACTGGATAACGGCCAAAGCTCTGTCTCTATCCCCGAAGGAAACGAAGTGATCAAACTGAATGAATATCTGGACAAGAAGAAAAAAGCAAAAACCGAAGTGGTGCGCTGGACCGGAGCGCTGGATGAGGAAGTAAACGGCATTCTGTATTATCCCCATGATTATGAGGAAGGTCGGAAATATCCGCTTGTCGTAACCATTCACGGGGGACCCTCAGGCGTTGATATGGATCGATGGAATGAGTCATGGACTGATTTCAATAATATTATGGCGCAAAAAGGGGCTTTTGTGCTACAGCCGAACTATCACGGTTCGGGTAATCACGGACAGGAGTTTGTAGAATCAATCAAAGGCAACTATTACGAGTATGAGCTGCCGGATATCGTCTCGGGTGTCGAAATGCTGATTGATGAGGGTAAAGTCGATCCTGACTCTCTGGGCGTTAAAGGATGGTCGAACGGTGCTATCCTAACGACGATGCTCACCGTAAAGCATCCCGATATGTTTAAAGTAGCCGCACCGGGAGCAGGCGACGTCAACTGGACCTCCGATTACGGCACCTGTCGCTTTGGCGTTTCTTTTGATCAAAGCTACTTTGGCGGTGCTCCGTGGGATGACACCGATGGGAAGATTTTTAACAACACCTATATTCAAAAGTCACCGCTTTTTGAGATGGAAAAAGTCAAAACGCCTACGATCATCTTCCACGGAAGTGAAGATCGGGCCGTTCCGCGTGACCAGGGATGGGAATACTACCGCGCTTTACAGCAGGTTGATCAGGCACCAGTGCGTTTTCTGTGGTTCCCCGATCAACCGCACGGACTCCAAAAAATCACGCATCAGACACGCAAAATGGAGGAAGAAATCCGCTGGTTCGATAAATATCTGTTTGGCGACTATGAACCAGAAAATGAAGCATTTAAGGAAGAGAGTCCTATCGCAGAGCTTCTCAAAAAGGATAAAGCTCAAACCGATGATGGACTGTTCGGTGTGATGCAGAATGGTATACTCGTACCCGAAACTGTAGTAATAAAAAAAGATTCTACCTCTATTGGTCGCTTTGAAGTAACAAATGCCCAGTATGCGGCATTTGCTCCCGGGCATTCGTATGCTGACGTACGGGCCAATTATCCGGTGACGGGAATCAGTCAGGATGAAGCCCGCAAGTATATTAATTGGCTTAATGATCAAACAGGAGAAACGTATAGACTACCAAATAAAGATGAAGCAGAAAGTCTGAATAAGGAAGCTAGAAAAGTTGCTGCCTCAGAAAATACACTTAACTACTGGGCCGGATACGATATCACCCTTGATGAGGTAGCGGAATTTCGCCAAAAGATGGAAGAGCTCAACCATACGCTGCTAAAGGAAGCGGGATCGTATAAAAGCACAAAAGTCGGGGATGCGCATATCTTTGATCTTGGCGGTAATGCTGCTGAATGGCACAGTGGGTCTGACAACAGTACTTACGGATATTCTGCGGTTAACTTTGTTGATAAGCGCAGCAATACATCTACTGCTCCTGATGAGTATACTGGATTCAGAGTTATCAAAGAATAGTTAATAAGCTGTACTAATAGTTTTTAGGGGCTCGATCCGCCACAAACCCAAACATCTCGTTGTGCCGCTCTGCTACACAACGTACCTTCGTCCCGGAGCAGAGCACCGGGACGAGATGTTGCTATTTTTTATCGAAATTCAGCATTGGGGATTAGAAGCTGTTATGTTTTCGTTTAGCAAATCAGCTGGTGTAGGCTTAACCAACGATGGTGATGCAACGTTGATCAGCATGTCTTAGCCGCTGATCTACAAATTTCATCATGGATAATGATATTGCCGCACGGGATCCTCCCGACAGCTGTACGGGACGGGATGACGTCGTGTGGCATTAAATTTTCACCTCATTGCGAAGCCCAGCTTCGGAACGGCAACGATGAAGCTCTGCTTCCAACAGATAATTACATCCCAAGCAGGAGCTTTGGTTATGATTATTCCTAGAACCTGAAGGTGAATCATCAGGCTAAGAAGCAGAAAACCGAAGCTCACTTGAAGTGAGCTTTTAAATGAAATTCGTAGCCCATGGATTCATCCGTGGGTAAAGTATTGTATTCCAAGTAACGGGATCAAAGCTCCCTCAAAACTACAAAACAGATAATATAAATATATCTGTCACGCACCAGAGGTACTAATTCTCCACCCGTGTCATTGCGGACCCGCCTATGCTGAAGCTTCGGAGGACAGGCTTGATCCGCAATCTCGTACGGCAAAAGACACAAGTCTGCCAATAACCAGGTCAGCGTTTTCTACAATACATGAAAGCTCCGCTTAATATTTGTATAAGCAAAAAGATCTCCGTTAGTATTCCCAGCCAACCAGTTCTTCAACTTTCTCCAATGACAACGGAGTTCGCATATCCGCTGACTGATCGAAGGAATCCGCCAAATACTGCAACGCAATTTCAAAACGACTACTATCGGCAACTTCTTTCTCTTCGATTAACAGCGCCATCTGAAAAAGCTTGATCAACTGCTTGAACATCGGCCTGGCGGTGGCTTCAACTTTATCTTGGCTATCTGTTTTTTGGATAGATTTCCAGATCGATTGCACCTTTGCAAGCCTGTTTGCCAACAAATCTCCATGATCGAGAGACTCTCCGGCGGCCTCTTCGATAAGTTCAAATACAATCTGCAGGCCTTCTGATTTGGTAGCAGCACGGAGCATATCCAGCACAATAATGTTGCCCGATCCCTCCCAGATCGGCAGCACATTTATATCCCGCAGCAGCTTTGGCATCACAAAATCCTCGATATAACCATTACCACCCATTAGTTCCATGCATTCACGAACAGCATAAACTGCCTGCTCGGCCGATCTCCATTTGGCCATCGGAGTAAGTATTCGCAATAAGCTTTTCTCCCTTTCATCCCCTGTTTCAGCGGCATCCATCGCCCGCAGACCGCGCCAGACCAGTACAAAATCTGCCAGATATTCCGATCCCAATTCATGAAATTTCTCGCGGATCAGTGCGTGCTTAACGGCTCGTTTTCCAAACGTAACACGATGATTCAGATACTGCCAGGCTTCGATAATCGCTCGTCGATTCCCTGCCAGCGCACCCACAGAATTATAGTTCCGTGATATGTTGATCATCTGAGCCATAATTTTGAATCCCTGGCCCTCTTCACCCAGCCGTTTGCCAACCGTATCTGTAAATTTCACTTCGCCTGTGGCCATCGATCGCACGCCCAACTTATCCTTCAAACGAATAATCTCCATCGGGTTTCGGCTGCCGTTCGGCAGGGATTTCTCCACCAGAAAAAGTGATAGCCCACGCGTACCCTCTTTGAGCGGACCTGTTCGCGCCAGTGCCATGATGACATCCGCATTTACATTACTGCAAAACCATTTTTCACCATTCAGCCTGTAGCGACTGCCCCCTATTTTATCAGCTGTGCTAAGGTTAGCACCAACATCTGATCCACCCGATTTTTCGGTCAGGAACATTGCTCCTGAAAATAGTTCGCTTCCACGGCGTGCTCCCATTTTTGGCAGTAAACGTTTTTGTTCATTTTCACTCCCAAACTGCTCAATCAAATATGCTGCACCGTCAGTCATACAATGAGGGCAGTACTGTCCCAGCTCGCTCATTGCATAAAGCTGTCCCAAGCCAAAACCCATACAGTGACGAGCACCAGAGAAGTCCCCTTTTTTGTCGGGATGATATTTCAAATAAAACATTTCCGATTCGGCAGCGATATCCATCAGTTTCCAATAAGCCGGATGGAATTCGACGCTGTCTATGTCCTGCCCCAGTTCATTTCGCTTTTTTAGCACCGGTACATGCTGATCAGCCTGTTGAGATAATTCGTTCATAATTCCGGCAGCTAGTTCACCCATTCGCACCAAATGTTCACTTAAATATTGGCGTTGGGATTCCGTTAAATGCCGTTTTAAATATGAACGGAGAATCAGATCGCTTTTAAAAAAGTTGATGCTTGGGTGATAATCATCGGTAAGAACTTTGTTTTTGGGATGATTTGTCATGGCGGGCTCTCCAATGTTTTATTCAGAATCACTAATAAATACGAAAGTCTGCAGCATTTTTAAAGATAAGGAATAAACCCCTCTTACGTCTCCCCTTGTAAAGGGGAGAATTTTTATGAGCTGACTTTGTAAATTTTCTCCTGTAAAAGTTGAGTCAGTTACTGGTACACTTTAACTTGCACCAGTTAGAGATTTTAGTCGGCGGAGAGATCTTTGTTTTTGATACGAAGTGACAAACAGAAGCCTTTGCAAAACCATCTGATGGCTGATTTTACCATCCGATGGGTGTGACAGAGCTTTGTTGACCCATCCGATCGCAAATTCAGCGGTCGGATGGGATAGTAATTAAAAAACTTCAAACAAAGATTTCTCACTACGCTACGCTCCATTCGAAATGACAGGATGGAGGTATAGCCCAGATTCTCACAAATATTTATGATATGTTTTTGTAACTTGATACGCATACAGTTACATCGATATTTAGAGACAAAATTACAACAGTATGTTTTTGCTGCGAAAATTGGGTTAGTTATGGAATAATTGTACCAATAACAGCAATTACTCCGTGCAGCTCTGTGTCTCCTCCGTGGATCTTTGTGGAAAAGCCATAGTCATCACATTAAAAGTCCTTATTCTGCGAAAACAGCTTGATTATTATGTAGGTGCAAAACCACCAAACAGGCCTACCTTCAATCAGTTCTAATCTGTGCAGATCTGTGGCCCTTAAATTACTTATCCGTCAATGCAACCACACCCGGCAGATCTTTTCCTTCGAGGAACATTAAACTGGCCCCACCGCCAGTTGAAACATGCGAAACCTCGTCATCAAGTCCTGCCTGCTTGATGGCTGAGGCCGAATCACCACCTCCTATAATAGTGGTTGCACCTAAATCGGTAGCCTCCGCCAACGACTCTGCAACAGAGTTGGTTCCACCGGCAAAATTGTCCATTTCAAAAACACCCATCGGTCCATTCCAAACAACCGTTTTGGCATTTTTAATAATATTTCCAAACGCTATAGACGACTGGGGACCAATATCTACGCCCATCCAGCCATCTTCAATACCATCTTCACCCACAACTTTGTGTTCCGCGTCATTATTAAATTCTTTGGCAATAATAGAATCCACAGGAAGAACAACATTTACGCCCTGTTCATCAGCTTTTTCCATAAGTTTCCGGGCCAGATCTACTTTATCTTCTTCAACCAGAGAATCTCCGACAGGTAATCCTTTGGCTTTATAAAATGTATAGGTCATACCGCCGCCAATTAAAATAGAATCCACTTTACTAAGTAGATTTTCGATGACACCGATCTTGTCAGAGACTTTAGCTCCACCAAGGATAGCTACGAAAGGGTGTTCAGGATTATTGACTGAATCATTCAGGTACTTAATCTCTTTTTCCAACAGATACCCCGATACGGCCGGCTGCAGAAAGCGAGTAACTCCAGCTACCGAAGAATGGGCGCGGTGGCTGCTGCCAAAGGCATCATTGCAAAAAAGGTCGCCGTGCTCGGCCAATTGCTTGCAAAAGTCTTCGTCATTGGCTTTTTCGCCCTTGTGAAAACGAACATTCTCGAGCAGTACAATCTCTCCATTTTTGGCTTGATCAATGACTGATTTTGCTTTTTCTCCGATGCAATCTTCTGCAAAATGGACTTTGGTATCAACCAGCGTTTGCAAGTGCTCGGCTACCGGCTTCAGGCTCAGCGATTTATCAACTTCCCCGCCCGGGCGTCCCAAATGACTCATCAGAATAAGTTTACCGCCGTTTTCGGTCACATAATTTATCGACCGTAATGCTTGCACAATCCTGTTGTCATCTCCAATCTCTCCATTTTCAATCGGAACATTAAAGTCTACACGCATTAATACTTTTTTTCCTTCAATCTCTACATCTTCCAGCGTCATCTTGTTCATAACTTTAAATAATTTCTTGAGTATAAATAACATTCAGTTGAAGTTACCAGCTTCTGTAAAATCGTCCAAACCGGTTATTGAACTGGTAGTTATTCTAACATAATACTTTCTTGCTCAACATTTACATAGCCTCCTGGACAACCTGCTTTTGTTTACAATTTTAAATATCTTTGATTGATGAAAATAGTAACTTAAAAATCAGGATATGGATACCGTTTATTTTGATCACGCCGCAACCACACCTGTGGATGAACGGGTGCTTGAGGCAATGACACCCTACTTCACGGAACATTATGGAAATGCCAATTCTCCCCATCAACAGGGAAATAATGCCAAAGTTGCCGTTGAAGAAGCAAGGGAAACAGTTGCAGAAATAATCGGTGCAGAACCTGCGGAAATTATTTTTACCAGCGGAGGTACGGAAAGTGATAATTGCGCTATCAAAGGTGCGGTCCAGGCAACTGGTAAAACTGAAGTAATTACTTCTCCGCTCGAACATCATGCCGTATTGCATACTGTCGAAGCATTGAAACGCCATAACGTTACCCCCGTATATCTCGAGCCTGATGAAAAAGGAATTATTCATCCTGAACAGGTTGAGGAAGCTATCAATGAGAAAACTGCCCTGGTTTCACTAATGCATGTCAATAATGAAATTGGCTCCATTAATCCCCTTAAAGAGATCAGCAAAGTTTGTAAAGAATATGATGTTCCTTTTCATTCGGATACGGTACAAAGCGTGGGCAAAATTACGGTAGATGTTGACGAACTGGGTATGGACTTTCTCAGTATCAGCGGACATAAAATCTACGGTCCCAAAGGTATCGGCGTGATGTATATGCGTCATGCCACTCCCTGGCTGCCATGGATGCATGGAGGCTCCCAGGAACGTCGCCGCCGCGGCGGAACGTTGAATGTGCCCGGAATTATCGGATTGGCAAAAGCGATGGAGCTTACGACAAGTGAGATGGACGACCACCGGAAACATTTTATTAAGCTTCGCAAAAGACTTATCAACGGACTTGAAGAAACATTCGGCGACCGCTATCAAATTAATGGCGATGTTGAAAATGGCGTCCCCCACATTATTAATATTTCCTTCATTGATCCCGCAGGCAAAGGGCTTGACGGAGAAATGTTACTGCTAAATTTGGATGTTGAGGGCATCTGCGTATCAAATGGATCGGCTTGTACATCGGGTGCAATGGAACCTTCACACGTGCTAGAGGGTATCGGACTTGACGAAAAAACCGCCAATTCTAGCATCCGCGTCAGTCTGGGCAAACAAAATACAGTTGAGGAGATAGACTACTTTATTGAGAAGCTTGAAGTTGTCGTTGAACGCATGATGTCAACAGCCAAGGTATGAGCGACAAAAAAAGAGTTTGTATCTACTGCGGATCTAAAAAGGGAGATATGCCGGCTTACGCCGAAAAAGCAAGAAAGCTGGGTAAAACGCTGGCATTCCAAAATATTGGTGTAGTTTACGGCGGCGGATCTATTGGGCTGATGAATGAAGTTGCCAATGCCACGCTCAATCATGGTGGACAGGTACATGGAATTATTCCAAAGCATCTGCACGAAATTGAAGTAGCTCATCAACAGTTAACAGCTCTTCATATCACCGATACTATGCATGAGCGTAAAGCCCTGATGGCCGAACTTTCTGATGCATTCATTGCCCTCCCCGGCGGCTTTGGTACATTTGAAGAGCTGCTGGAAGCCACTACCTGGTTACAGCTCGAAATCCATTCAAAAGCTGTTATCCTTTACAATATAGAGGGATATTATGATAAGCTGATCGATTTTATCGATCACGCAATGGAAAGCGGCTTTATTTCGAAAAGCAATCGCTCGCGACTTAAAGTTGCTAATTCGGTGGAAGACTGTCTTGAACTGCTCCCATTTCAGACAAATAAACAGCACAAACCGGGTTAAACTTACGGGGAGAAATCAGCTTAGGAAAATCCCCCTAATCCCGGCTTATACAACCCTAACAGGATGCTTACCGTCACAAGTAGATACACAGCAATTGAAATTTTATAAGCGCTTCTCCATTGATCCGAGGTTCCAGAGCTAAGATTACTCTTTTCAAGCCTCGTTTTCCTTATAAAAATTATGCTGCGTTTTATAGAAACAACGACCATAATCAGAATAATTACAAACAGGATCTGCTTGAGTGTAAGCCAGGGATATAAAGCAATATTGAACCACCCCCACTGTGGACCACCAGATACAGAAACAAGGGCAATTCCCGAAATTAAGATTCCCAAGGCACCAAGATGACCTCCTAAGTGAGTTACGAGGCGTTCTATCCACATTAGCCTGCGCCTTCGTACAGCATCATCTTCTCTGCTTACCCAAAAGCCGTATATCATACTGCTGATGAACGCCAGCAGCCATGCGATAGAAGAGATAACATGAAGCCAATAAAAAAATTGATAGGACATAGTTAGGTAAACCTATTAGCATTTTAACACGATGCAGCACCTAAAGTGTTCGGAATCTTCCTGTGAAAAGGCATAAGTTGTCAGCCGACAGCTATCCGCTACTCAATAGCGGATTGTTGCTGCTGATAGCTGAATACTGTGAGACCTGACACCAAAGAAAGATTTAAACGCATAACCTTACTTTTAAAAGGTACTTTGCCAAAATTATGACTTTCCATCGGAAAATATATCATTGATCAAATGTCCATACTTATCTTCTACGATTCGGCGCTTGATTTTAAGAGTAGGTGTAAGTTCACCGGTTTCTACTGTAAATTCGTTAGCTACGAGCCGAAAATCACGTATTTTTTCATGTGATGCGAGCTCACTTGATCGACTGCGGACTTCCTGGCGATAGATTTTTTTGATCTCATCTTTATCCAGCAGTTCTTCGATAGAACTGTAGCTAATTTCTTGCTGTTTTGCATGTTCTTCCAGGACTTCGAAATCAGGTACAATCAATGCTGCCATATAAGGTTGCTTTTCACCGACAACTACCAACTGATCGATCCATTTACTCGTTTTAAACAGATCTTCGATCGGTCCCGGATAAATATTCTTGCCACCTGCGTTTACAATCATATGTTTAATACGATCTGTAATCTGGAGCTTTCCATCCACAAATTTTCCTACATCACCGGTATGCAGATATCCCTCGTCGTCAATCATTTCGCGTGTGGCTTCATTATTTTTCCAGTAGCCTTTCATCACATTAGGACCTTTGCACAAAATTTCACCCTGCTCAGACGTTTTATCTGTCGGATAATCTTCACCACTCAGCTCGGCAATGATTTTGTTGTCTTCGAGCCGCTGAATAGCTACGGTAACTCCCGGTATCACTTTACCAACTGTACCCATTACTTCATCGCCATAAGTATTGCAGGTCATTACCGGTGAAGTCTCAGTAAGTCCGTATCCTTCAATGATATGCAGTCCTGCCGCCATAAAAAATTCACCAATCTTGGCAGGTAATGCTGCTCCACCGGAGACAAAAAAGCGAATACGTCCGCCAGTACGTTCTTTCAGCTTATCAAAAACAAGTTTATCAGCTACCTTTTTCTGCAGAGAAATCAATCCACGCTGACCATTAGCATATTTGCGGCCAACACCCTGTGCCCATGCAAAAATTTTCTGTTTAATAGCCGTCCCTTCTTCAACACTCTTAGTAACAAGATTATAAATTTTTTCAAATAAGCGGGGTACACTAATTATAATGGTGGGACGAGCTTCGGTCATATTTTTAGCCACGGTATCCACACTTTCAGCGTAATATATTTCGGCACCGCCGGCCATCATGGCATAGTAACCAGCTGTTCGTTCAAACGAATGACACAACGGCAAAAACGACAGACAGCGATCCTGCTCATTGATCTCGATCTGCTGGTGAGCCGCTTTGATATTACTTACAATATTCCGATGGGTCAACATAGCTCCTTTGGGCTTGCCGGTAGTCCCAGAAGTATAAATTAGCGTAGCAAGATCCTCTGGCTCAATAGCTTTACTTCGCCGGTCAATTTCATCCTCATGCTTCGGATACAGCTTTAACCCTTCAGCCATTACTTTTTCAAACAATGATACGTACGGATCATCCAAATAGCTCTCGATATTCGGTTCGTCAAAAGCAATAATCTGTCGCAGGTGCTCGCAGTTATCAAAAACCTGACGTGCCTTTTTCAGCTGTATCCCGGTTGATACAAAAAATACTTCTGCCTCGGAATTTTGCAGGATATATTCACACTGATTGGGAGGCAGTGATGTATATAAAGAAACATTAACACCACCAATAAGCTGAATGGCCAGATCCGCTACGGCCCACTCGTATCGATTTTCACTTAAGATAGCCACCCGATCTCCGGCCTCTATGCCATGCTCAACCAAGTATGCCGCTAATGTATGAACATCCTCCGAAACCTGATTCCATGTAATTGTTTCATAATCGGCATCCGTTGCAGGTTTTCTGGCAAAAGCTGTTTTTTGCTCCCCATCATATTTCTTCTGTAAATTGAGGAACAATTCCGTTAATGTTTCAAAAGCTACAACTGTTGGCATAAGTTTTGAATTTTATTACCGTTAATACCCTGGCTACCTAAAGCAAAAACCAGCTCAAAACGAATATAACATTCTGAATTGAAAATTCAGCACTACCACAATGTTTTGTTTATTTTGGATTTAGGCGGTTGAGTTTTTTTGGGAACTCCAATTCATTATATTAAAAGAAAAATTTGTTGATATGGCTCATCCAGCGAAAGAAGAAACAATTAACGTAGTAAAGGAGATCTTCAGCTCCTACCTAAAGGAACATAATCAGCGACAGACCCCGGAGCGTTTTATGGTGCTTGAAGAAATTTATCGGGCGGACGGACATTTTGATGCTGATGATATCTTTTTCAACATGAAAGATGGCGGCACTCGTGTCTCACGTGCCACGGTTTATAATACGCTCGATCTGCTTGTAGAATGCGGATTGGTCCAGCGGCAGCAATTCGGCAAAAATCAGTATTACTACGAACGTGCTTATGCTTATCAGCAACACGATCATATCATCTGTAAAGAATGCGGTGCCGTACTGGAATTTTGTGACCCCCGCATTCAAGAGATTAAAACCATGATGGAAAAGATTCACAAGTTTAATATTTCAGGGCATTCACTTCACTTCTTCGGTGCTTGTGAGGATACAGAGTCGTGTTCTCGTCGTCAGGAAATCAAAGACAAAAAAAATAAGAAGAAATCTGAAGTCAACTAATAATTCATCGGATATTCCTGGCAATCTTCCCTTATGATAGAGCCGGCCCGTCCCGAACATCTTGAAACAATTAATGATATTTATAATCAAGCTGTAGAAGATGGACTGCGCACAGCGCACATAAAACCTCTTACCTACGAAGAACGAAAATCATGGTTTGAAAGACATCCCCGGGATAAGTTTCCGGTTTTTGTCTATTCAGACAAAAAAGATAACGTGCTCGGCTGGATTTCAGTTTCTGCTTATCGATCCGACCGACAGGCACTAAACGACGTTGTGGAGATAAGCTATTATGTGGATTACGACCATCACGGGAAAGGCATTGCTACTGAATTGATGAATCACGCGCTTCAATTTTGTGAAGAGACCGATTATCGGATAGCCGTTGCTATCCTGATCAGTAGTAATGAAGCGAGCATTAATCTCCTGCAAAAGTTTGGTTTTATTGAAGGGGGGCGCATCCCCGACGCTCTGCATTTTGGTGATGGTGATGAATACCGCGATCATCTTTATATGTATAAAAATCTTTGACTCGGTTTTCTGCGTCTGAATATTCATTCCCAAGCTGGAGCTTGGGAATTAGAGTATAAATTCAGGATGACACCTGCTCCTGAAGATTAAAACATATAGTATTTTTAAACAAAAATATTGCTCGATGAACCCGACTTCCTAACTTTCCTGAAGGAAATTTCGTACCGTGTTCCCTCCCCTTTTTGGCTTATTACCTTAATTTCTCCATTCAACTGTTTAACCAATTGATTTACAAGTTGATGGCCTAATGAGGTCTCAGTCATTTTCTCAAACTCCTTCGGTAGACCGGGTCCATTGTCCACTATAACGAGATTAATAGTCCCATTCCGGCTTTTTAATTTGACCTCAAGCTTATGTTCTTGTCCCTCCTCAAAAGCATATTTAAAGGCATTTGTCACCAGCTCATTTATAATCAGAGCGCAAGGTAATGCCTGGTTTATATTCAGATTGACATCATCACAGTCGATGCTAATCACAACATCATTACGCTTACCCAGAATGCTTGCAGAAACTGAATCCACCAGATCAGCCACATAATTTTCGAGTTCGAGATTGGCAAAATCTTCTGACTCATATAGTTTTTCATGGATTTTTGCCATTGTATGGACCCGTGACTTACTCTGCATTAGCACTTTATACACAGTAGTATCCTCATCCCAGTTCATAGCCTCGAGGAGCAACAGTCCTGAAATTATTGCCAGATTGTTTTTTACACGATGATGGATTTCTGATAACAGAACCTCCTTTTCTTTCAGAGATTTCTTTACTTCGTTTTCAGTTTGTCTCAACTTTGTGATATCGGTATATATACCAAAAGCTCCTATAGGCTCTTCATCAATGGTAACTGGTAATGCTCCCACCAGCAGATCTCTCCTCTCCCCTTGTTTTGTTATACGCTGATCTTCATAATATTTAGAACTTCCTGAATCTGTGAATACATTTCTATATATATCCTCTATCTCATCATACCGCTCTTCCGGCAACTGATGTTCTAGCAGATCCTCTCCGATAAGCTCATCTTCAGAATAACCAAATAGCTCTTCAAAACTTTGATTTATCTTTTGCACCTTTCCATCAACATCTATCATTGCAATGGCTACAGGAGATTTTAGGAAGAGGCTCTCAAATAATTCTTCGCGTCTTCTCAACTCATTCTTTGCCTTTTCCTGTTTTGTGATATCCTGAAGTACGCCCGACATTCTGATAAGTTCATCCTGATTGTTAAAGGTACCCTGGGCCCTACATTTTGCATATATAACTTCATCCCCATTACCAATTCTAAGAGCATAGTCCAAAGACTCTTTAGTCTGCCTGGCTTTCTCCATGACTTTCTCTAGCTTTGAGCGATCGTCGGGATGAACTAACTGGCTGAAACTCTCCAGAGTTTTCTCAAAGCTATCTTGTTCAACATTCAGAATATCATAAAGTTCATCAGACCATCTCACCTCATCTTCCTTCACATTATAACTCCACCACCCGATCCGAGCTAATTTCTGTGCTTGTTTCAATCGTTCTTGTTCGGCCTTAAGCTCACTTTTCATTTCTTTTATCTCTGTCAGATCTCGAAGTATGGCATGTAAATAAGTATCTTCTCCCAGATCAATTTTATTGAGACTGACTTCAACATCTATCAGTTCACCATCCCTATTTTTGTGACTCCACTTAAATATCTGTGGTTTCCCCTCCCTGGCTTTTTTAATCTTTTCTCGGGCTTTTTCAGATGAAAGTCTGCCATCTGGTTGTATCTCTGGAGAAAAGTCCAACGGATTTTTCCCAATGATCTCTTTTTTGGGAACGCCAAAAATTTCTGTTATCTGCTGGTTGCAATCCACAAAAGTCATATCATTCATCAAAAAAATACCATCATTGGCATCCTCAAACAGGCGATGATATTTTTTTTCTCTGTACTCAAGCTGTCGTTCATATTCTTTACGCTGACTTATATTTTCTATAAAAGCCACCACTGATTTCAGTTCACCATCAGCATACCGTAATGCCGAAGCATGAATCAACACTTCCATATATTCTCCACCCTTCAGTCGGATCGTAGTTTCAAAACGATCACTATCTTTTTCACCGGTAGCTAATTCATGAATCCGCTTTTTTATAAAATGGACTTGGTCTTCATCCAAAATGCCCATCTCAAATATCGACGCTCCAAGCGCTTCATCCTTCGTATACCCGGTTTTCTTTTCTGCCCTTGTTGACCACTCAATAATTCTGAAGTTGTGGTCATACTTCACCATACCCAGCGGATTATTATTAATGTGGTGCTGTTGCTCTCGGTAAGCTTTTTCCACCTCATTTTTTAGAGTAATCGTTTCAGTTAAATCATGAATATGAACAATTCTGATTTCTCGATCATCTGCTTGATAGAATTGAGACGTCACTTGAACGTGAAGAATTTCTCCCTCTTTTGTTTGATGACGATACGTATTATTCTCTGTTCTTATCGATTCTTCACCCAAACGATCAAGTCTGTTAAGAAATATTGGGATATCTTTGGGCGGGCGAATATCTTCGACGGTAAGCTTGCAAAATTCCTCTCTCGTGTATCCATATTTTTGCGTAGCACTTTTATTAACCTTCAGAATCTCAAGGGTATCAACATCAAAGATTAGCATTGGATTGGGATGATCCTCGAAAAATAATGTAGGCATATCCATAACTTTTATACCTCAACCAATCAAGCTCTCCTGTTAGTGGGAAAATATAATAATAGTATTATTAAAAAATTTTAATAATAAAAATATTTATCCAGGTACGGTAATGTGCGCAAATAAATTACAATTAATGAATTGACAATTAATCACGTTATACCACTCATTTTTCTCTCTCCAATGTTGAGCAATGGTCTTTCTTTTTCAGAGAATGAAGGTGATAAGATTATAAAATGCCCATATGACGCTGTAAGGGGCAAAAAATGAGGCCTCCGGAGTATCCGTCCGGAGGCCCTGTGCTTTAGGTTTCAGCATTTAGGAGTGACTAGTTGACTAACTAGATAGGGTCTAGAGAGACAATAATAGTGCGTTCTGTATACAAGAGTATTGCGAAGGGTATTTGTTACAAAAAAATTTATTTTCTTTTCAGAAATCTATAATTACCTAACTTATGATCACTTATTTTAACTCTCCAATTGGATGGCTGGAGCTCTCAGCTTCCAAAAATGCCCTGAAATCTATCCGCTATAACAAAGAACCTGTCAATGAAAAATCTTTCGGGAAAACAAATTCAATAATCGATCAAACCCGCAAAGAGTTAAGTGAATATTTTATCGGAGATCGAAAAGAATTCAGCATTCCGTTAGATCCTGAAGGCACAACGTTTCAGAAAAGGATCTGGAGCTTGCTGCAAAAAATTCCGTACGGGCAAACAACGACATATGGAGCATTAGCTAATAAGCTGGGTGATCCCAATAAAGTGCGGGCTATTGGTATGGCCAATGGCAAAAATCCCATCCCCATAATTATTCCCTGCCATAGGGTTATTGGTTCTGACAATCGGTTGGTGGGTTATGGGGGTGGTATAGAGAGAAAGCGATTTCTGTTACAACACGAGGGTGCCGTACTTTTATAATCAACTTAATAACTTTTTACTGTTGGCTGTTACAGCAGTTGTTTACATTTATCTCGTCACATGCTAATCAAATTATCTTCTATGTCCACCTTACGACCTTTATTAATAGTACTACCAGTAATACTTATTCTCGGACTAACCGGTTCTTCTTTTGCCCAGGTTCAGGAAGCACCTGATCGCACAATGGGTGAAGGACCTTATGATAAACTCATCATCCGCGGAGTAACATTGGTGGATGGAACAGGATCGCCACCGATGGGTCCGGTTGATGTGGTCGTAGAAGGCAACAGAATCACAGCTGTGCAAAACGTGGGATATCCCGGCTTGCCTATTGATGAAAACAGAAGGCCGGAAGCCGATTCCAATACAAAAGAGCTGAATGCTGAAGGTATGTATCTGCTGCCGGGATTTATTGATATGCATGCTCATACAGGCGGATCAGCACAGGGAACACCTGCCGAATACGTTTACAAGTTGTGGATGGCTCACGGTATCACTACCATCCGCGAGCCGGGTTCGTTTAACGGCATGGATTGGACACTGCGGCAGAAAGAGCGGAGCCAAAATAATGAGATTGCTGCACCGCGTATCTCGTCTTATGTGGGTTTTGGGATGGGACACGGCGGTGAAATTACAACGGCCAAAGAGGCACGCAATTGGGTACGGTCTATTGCTGATGACGGTGCTGACGGAATAAAATTCTTCGGAGCCAGCAGAGAGGTTTATGAAGCCGCCATTGATGAGGCTAATAAACTGGGTCTGGGTACTATGACACACCATGCCCAAACACGGGTAGTATACAATAATGCGCTGGAATCCGCCCGGCTTGGTTTGACGAGCATCACGCACTGGTATGGAATCCCCGAAGCGCTTTTCGATGATAAAGTCATACAAGATTATCCGCTCGACTATAACTACAGCAACGAACAGCATCGTTTTGAAGAAGCCGGCAAGCTCTGGGAACAAGCTGCAGAACCATATAGCGATAAATGGAACAACGTAATGAATGAGATGCTGGAGCTGGATGTCACGCTTAATCCCACCTTTACTATTTACGAAGCCAGTCGCGATTTAAGCGCCCAGCGACGCGCCGAATGGCACGAAAAATATACTCTCCCCTCTCTCTGGGAATTCTATAAGCCAAGCCGAAGATCCCATGGCTCGTACTGGATTAACTGGGGAACCGAGCAGGAAGTGGACTGGAAGAAAAATTACGATCTGTGGTTTGAATTTGTCAATGAGTTCAAGAATCGCGGCGGACGTGTTACGCTTGGCTCTGATGCGGGCTACATCTACAAACTTTACGGCTTCGGATATATCCAGGAGATGGAGATGTTTCGAGAGGCCGGTTTCCATCCACTGGAAATCTTTCAGGCTGCTTCATTAAATGCGGCTGAAGTACTAGATATGGATGATCAGATTGGTACGATTGAAGTGGGAAAACTGGCTGACATGGTGCTTGTTGATGCCAATCCGCTGGAAAATCTGAAAACGCTTTACGGCACGGGCGCTATTCAAGTGAACGACGAAAACGAACCGGTGCGTGTAGGTGGCATCAAATACACGATTAAAGACGGTATTGTATTTGATGCTCAAGAAATGCTACAGGATGTTGCCGAAATGGTGGAACAGGCAAAGAAAGAAAAGAATTATGAAATAACTCAACCGGGACTGAGCTATTAATTTAGATTTATATATCCCCTTATTGAACGTATAGTTCGGGAGTTAAGGCCAAGCTCTGGATTTTTCTTCCCTCGGCAGGTGTTATGACTGTTCTGTGACTGACCGGTATCTGCTTGTCCTTTTATCCTATTGGTCAAAGCGGTGTAACCTATAAAACCTGACAGACCGAAAGAAGCGCCACGAGAAAAAACAGATTGAATCTGATCTTTCAATAAAATTATCAGCATAAATAATTTTGTCACCAATGAACAAACGCGTAAGAAAAAAAGCAAAAGAGTTACATCTTGATAAAATTCAGCGCCATATATTTCTTTGTGCCGATCAAACCAAACCCAAATGCTGCAAGAAAGAGATTGGGCTTGAAGCTTGGGCTTTTCTGAAAAGACGTCTCAAAGAATTGAACATGGACGGATCGGGCGGCATCTATCGGACGAAAGCCAACTGCCTGCGGATCTGCAAAAAAGGACCAATTGCTGTTGTTTATCCAGAGGGCACCTGGTATCACTCCTGCAGACCCAAGGTCCTGGAACGAATCATTCAGGAGCATCTCATCAGAGGTAAGCCGGTGGAAGAATATATGTTTGCTGAACAACCGCTACAGGATATCAAAACTCATCGTTTTGAAGATTAGCTCTTAAAAAACTAATGATTGGCAGACCATCCCCCACTTAAAAAACCACCGCCCCTTTCGCAAATTGCAATTTTTACTAGCTGTTTCAAGCGTCCACGCTTGAAACTATTAGTGTGTGTTAAGTGTGGACGCTTATCACAGCAAGATTTCAAAGCCCGCTCCTCGGCATGACCTATTATTTTATATCTCCCCCCCAAGCTCCTGTTTTACCTCATTCCCAAGCCTGTCCTTCGTAGTTTTAACGCAGTAGGACTCCAGTTTGGGAATCTAATTATGCGTTTAACTCCGCAACTTCGGTTCAAAGCAAGAGCTTTGTACAAGGAATTATATCTTCCGCACTAAATCTGATAGCAACAATACATTAAAATCTCATTATAAAACAGTTCAGTTAATCAGAAATTTTTACTTTACAATTTCATCGGTTTCGATCAATAAAATTCCTTCTGATTATGAAAAAGTCATTGGTTATTGTTCTATTTTGTGGATCTCTGCTACTGGCAGGTAACTCTGCGATAGCTCAGGATAATCGCATTGGAATTGGAGCAATGATTAACAGTCCTACGGGTGTGAGTGCAAAGGTTTGGGTCAATAATACCCTGGCAGTGGATGGAGCCCTTTCGTTTACTATTTCTGAAATCAGCTCAAATATCTATCTCCACTCTGATGTTTTGAAGCATGGATATGCCATCAGTCATAATCAGTTGCAAAATTATTATGGGCTAGGAATTCGGATCTTGTGGAGTGATATTAGCGATAATATTACAGCAGGACTTCGCGGGCCTATGGGTGTAACTTACTCCTTTGAAGAGACAAGCATCGAAAGCTTTTTTGAAATTGCTCCCATTCTTGATTTTGCTCCTGATGCCCGTTTTTTCTTCGGCGGAGCCGTAGGGATGCGAATTTATTTGAATTAGCAGTCATTTCATCTCCATTCAGCAGAGAAGATTTACTGCATAAGTGTACTACTAGACCCTTTGAGTTCCTGTTTTTCAAAGGAAAAAGTAAACGATAAGCCATTTTGATTCTTAGTATCAATCTCAGCGTTGAGCTGTTTTATCAACGTGTCAATAATCGTATAGCCCAGAGATTTACTTTTTTTGCTGTCAAAATTTGACGGCAATCCCTTTCCGTTATCGCTAATGCTTATGGTAATAACATTCTCTTTCTCCTCCAGTCGAACTTGTATATTTCCGCATTTTTGTTCTGTAAATGCGTGCTCATAAGAATTTGAAATTATTTCATTGATAATCAGAGCGCAGGGAACCGCTTGATTTACGTTCAGATGAAAGGAGTTATAATTAAGATCCAATTCAATATTATCTGAAACTGCAGAAACCTGGCTTACGTTGTGAAGCAGATCTTCAACATATGATCCAAAATTAATTCTGGAAAGTGACTTTGACTGATATAATTTTTCATGAATCAAAGCCATTGTTTTAATTCGATTTTTGCTGTCGCTCAGCTGACTTTTAACTTCTTTATTTTGAGTTTTAAATGTTTGGAGTTCCATCATCCCCGAAACGACCGCCAAATTATTTTTTACCCGATGATGAACTTCTTGTAAAAGCGTCTCCTTTTCTTTTAAGGATTGTTCCAAATCGCGTTCATATTTTACCCGTTCAGTAATGTCTTGGGCTACTTGTTGAAGTCCCCTGCGGCCATCATCCAATTGTATGGGTACTGTCTGGGATTCCAGATAAAGTAAATTTCCCCTGGCATCTCTTATCTTAAAAGTATTTGACTCAACGCTTTCTCCTTTTAACACTTTTTGGAACCAACTTTTTTTTAAGTCAACTCTATCCTCAGCCATTTCTATAAGTTCAAGATAATTTTTACCTATTAGGTTATCGGGATGACTATACCCCAGGATCCTGGCTCCGGCCTCATTAATAAATTGTATTGTCGCATCCGGTTCCAGTATTTGTATTAAATCCGGAGCATTTTTAACCAAGTTCTCCCACTGTTCCCTACTTTTTTTCAGTTCTTCCTGAACAAGGATACGATCTATTTTCGAACAAAGAGTACCAGCAATCCCTTCTATTAGTTGTCGCTCTTCATTAGCGAAAGAACCTTCATCCAAAACTTTTTTCTCCTCAGTGTAGACTACATTTACTGAAAGCAGATTATCTCCAATACTGTTACTCTCAGCAGAAATCTTCCAGCTGGTATCGCGATAATCATCTGTTTTATAGGTTTTTCCCTTAAAGGTTATCGCTGCCTCAGTAATTTCAGGATACTTCCACCCCTCAGGTAAATATTGCACGGCCTTGTCAAGTAATTTATCAACAGATTCATCTTTCTCTGACAGGCTCGAAATATTATACAGGCATTTCTGCTCTTTAATACGTTCCTTTAGCTGATCCGTGGCCTCTTTGAGATCAGTTATATCCGTCGAAATACCACAGAGGCAGTGTTCAAAACCGGGCACCCCTTCTAGTGGATATTTTATGGTATAGTAATACCGCGTTTCATCCTCCAGCGGAATGACCTCTTCTACCTCCAGTGTTTCTCCGTACTGCAGAACTCTCCTGTCATTATCTTTTACATTGTCAGCTATCGTATCCCCGTGAATTTCTTGATCCGTTTTCCCGATTATCTCATCCCGACTGAGACCAAACAATTTTGTGTAGCTGTCATTTACCAGTCGTACCTTTCCTTCAGAATCTTTTACATAAATAATTGACTCTGTCTGATTGATAATTGCATCCATTAACTTTTGATGCTGCTTGAGCTCAAACTGGGCTTTTTTAATTTCGGACAGGTTCATTCCCGATCCAACAATAAAATATTTATCTCCCTTCATAAACTTCCGGGCTGTTACATAATGAGGGATCAATTCACCGCTTTTCGCCTTAATCTTTACTTCCGCTTCCGCAACACCGGTTTCAAGAACTTTTTGAATTAAGTTTGAAATAAATTCCTGATCTTCTTTGCGAAACAGATCAAGCGGATACATATCCTTCATATCTTCATCACTATATCCCAACACTCGCTCAATGTTGTTCCACTTGATAAAGTTTAAATCCTCGTCGATCATATAAAACAATTCCGGCAGACTTTGGATCGCCTTATCGATAAAACTCTTCTCTTCTTTAAGCTTTTGCTCATACTCTTTGCGAGCCGAAATATCGCAGGTACTGGCCTGTATCTCAGTTATTTCGCCCGTCTTCTCATTCCCGATCGGTCTCATTATACTTTCGACCCATTTATATGAACCCGATTTCATTTTTTTTCTAAATGTCCACCGTTCTATCTTGTCATCTTCAAACTCTTTTACACTTTCTCGCAGGCGGTCTCTGTCATCGGGATGAATGATGTCAAAAGCATTTAATCCAACTAATTCTTCGGGCTGATAACCCAGCAATTCTTCACTAGCAGGCGAAACATACAAATAAGTGCCGTCGGGCGAATGACGTGTAATCAAATCCGTCGAATTATTTGCCAACAACTGATATCTCCGTTTTTCTACCGTAAGCTCCCTGTTTTGCTTCTTAAACTGACGATTCTTTTCTCTCAGCTTCAACGAATATTCTCTCTGACGCAACAGTAGTTTAATACGAGATTCTATCAGTTTTTTCGTTGCAGGGATATATATCACATCATCTGCAAGTTCCAGAAGTTCGGGATCATTTCGAATCCGCTTCTCATCCTTAGATAATAATAATATGGGGAGAAATACCGGTTGTACCTGTTCCTTCAGATTTTGCAGATCCTTCCGGTGCAACTGAAATGAGTATTCATCTAACAAATAAAGATCAAATATTTCCCCGGTTATCTGATTTCCATGCTTCTGAATCTCCACAGAAAAGTAACCCGGTAAAGCCTTCTGTACTAGTTCACCATCTTTGTAGTTTCGCAGCGATAACGAAATTGTCGGGGATATGCCCTGATCTAAGCGTGCCGATTCTTTATTTAACGTTAAGCTTTTCATTGTTATCCCTTACTGCGAGTTATCCTACTATTTCCGGATTACCGCTTAAAATACCACGCATATTATCCAGTGGTTTACCAATTTTGATTCCTTCTGAAGATATTTCGTACTGGCGTATTTTCTTTTCAAAATCACTTAATCGCTTTTTCAGAACACCAATAGACTTACGTAATTCGCCATTTATTTCAAGATAGCGTAAGAACATAATGTTGTCGGCCAGATAGCTTGCATTCATATTCGTTGCCCTAAAGGTACCAGTTACACTCTGCGACTCATTGATAAGAAATATAGTTACACCCATATTCTGCAAATAAACAGTAAGTGAATGAAGGCGCTCCAAAATGTTTTCTTCCCGGATAGCCAGATTATACCCGCCTATTGAATCAAGCATCACCATCCGGGTATCATTTTTTTCCACATCAGTTCTTACTATTTTTGCGAACTCATCGGGCGAATAGGAAAGCGGCTCAATCGACATAATCTTTAAAGTGCCTGACTCCAGCATCTCATCGATCGGAATATTAACCATCCTTGATCTATTGATGATTAATTCTCTTGATTCTTCAAACGTATACAACGCCGCCCGTTCATCACGAGAAGCCGACTCTTTTAAAAATTGGAGTCCGAGATTGGTTTTACCCACTCCCGTTGCTCCTACAATAAGGGTCGTGGTCCCCTTTTCTATCCCGCCGTGCAACAACTTATCGAGCTCATCTATACCGGCCGATAATGTTTCCTGCTGAAACATTCGCTCATAATTATTAGGATGTAGCCTCGGAAAAACAGTAATTCCCTGGTCCGAAATTTTAAAAGCATGTGTTCCCTTATTGTAATCTGAACCCCGGTATTTGGTAATCTCTATTTTCCGCCATGCCTCGTTGTTATCCAATTGTATTATTCCATCTACCCAAAAAGTAGCATCATTATCAGATGTATTATCTTGAGATTCTGATACCAACAACAAGGTGGCACCACTGTTTGTTACAAAATTGATAAATGAGAGAGCTGTCTTTCGCATCTGAAAAGGATCAGGATTTAGCATCCTTAACATTGTTATAGAGTCAAACACAACACGAGTAGGTTCGTGCTTTTTTACAGCCTCGGCAATAGCCTCCAAGATAGGTCCCTGTTCAACATCGGCAGATGAAAACACACTGAAAGAACTTGAGCTGGCATTCAGGTCATCCTGCGGACTCAAATCAAGAAAGGCGACATCAGAAAGGTTAACGTCCATATTCGATGCATTTGAGACAATGCTTTCTTTAGATTCTCCAAGTGTGATGTATAAAGTTTTTTCGCCACTTTTTGCAGCCTCACTCAAAAAGTGCAATCCAAATGTAGACTTTCCAGTTCCCGGACCACCTTGTATTAAGTATGCCTTTTGGGGAATTAACCCGCCTTGCAAGATTTCATCAAGCCCACCTAAACCGGAAGAAATTTTTTCTCTGTACTCCATTATTTTATTATCTGCTGACTCCTTATTTTTTAATCATGATACAGAAAACTAAAGGATTAAAAAATCTTAACAATCGAGTAAAAGGCCTATTGCTATCATTAGGCTTTTACACGTATTCTTCATTAAAAAACACCCTTTAAGGAGGTCTAAGGCAGGTTCGGCGAACGTAATCTATAATTGAAATACAATAGGTTAGTTCGTCTGCAGGCTCCCAAAAGATCGGATAAACCCTTATTCTTTAAGGGGATATATCTGATTTCTGATAGCATATTTCACCAACCCAGCTGTATTCTTGGCCTTGGTTTTTTGCAAAATATTACGACGGTGAGCATCAACCGTACGAACGCTTATGGAAAGCTTATCCGCTATTTCTCGATTAGTCAATTCCTGGCAGATTAAGGTAAGAATTTCCCTTTCCCGTTCGGTTAGATCAGCTGATATATTATTGCTTTGAGAATTTCTGTTTGTTTCGTTATAAAGCTTGCGAATAACTTTATCAGAAAGGTACAAGTCCCCATCATTAATTCGTTTAATCGCTCTTATCAGCTCATCGGAATCCTGATTTTTACTTATATACCCCGAAGCTCCCGCCTGTATTACCTTCTTTATTTCGCTGGGGTTTTCATCTTCGCCAATAGCAAGGATTAAAAAATTCGCACAGTCTTTAGTTATCTTTTTTATAGCTTTTAACCTGTTTGAACCCGACAGATTAAGATCAAAAATAAGAATATCCAGCTCATCAGTAGATATAGAATCCAGCTCACTAATCTCATTTGTTGTACCTTTCACCTCCATTTCACTCTCACTGGATAGAATTCTTTTAAATCCGTCGCGTAAAATAGGAGATCGTACAGCTATAAAGATGTTCAATGGTTCCATCAATTAGCTCAGATAAGTTAATTTTAATCGATACGAGGGGCTAACAAAATACAATTTACAATAAATCTCTTCTCCCCATAATACATTACCAATGTTCTACTTTTCTTCTCAATCTGTGAAAAAACATTTATACAATAAGTGATTTCATCGAATATATGAATAGGTCAAACCGCCTATATTTTTTGTAGGTAGTTTTAAATAGGCATAAAGTATTAAGTCATTGTAATAAAAATAGGTATGCTCTTCCCGAGAAATCCTAATTATAAAAGATCAGTAGTTACAATACAATATATGTTATTTGTACATATTAGATCCCTACTGTCAGGTTTTAAAACCATAACCAATCTGCGGGAATCTTTTTAAAACTATTTCCTTTTTATCTTATGACATTAGAGGGACGTGTTCTCTGTGAGTAGCAATTATTACCTTTCATGATCTTATATGAAACGATACCAAAAGATTTTACTAAGCATCGTATTAACCTTGGTTATCCTCTTAGGGGGTATCCAGATTTTTGTCAGCTTTTATCTGGATGAACAACTAAAAGAAACAGCTATAACTCGTTTCAACGAAGCTACTGACGATACTTACGATCTGGAGATCGACGATATTGATCTGTGGATACTGGGACGTGAGTTAAATATTTCTGATTTAAAAATCACTAAAATTGCAAAAGGTGCTGGTACAGATATTCAGGCTACGCTTGAGCATTTGAATATTTCGGGTGTCGGCGTTATTAATTATTTGATAAACAAGAATCTGAATGTTAATAATGTCGAATTCGTCAATCCTGAAATATATATAACTGCACCGGGACAAAAAGAAGACCAAAGCCAGGAAACAGATTTAAGCAGCATGGCGCAGAAGCTTTCAGAGGCCGCCCTGCAAGAACTGAACTCCCTTTCTATTTCAAATTTCAATATTAGTGGACTTTCATCAGTTTACAATCGTGCCGACCTCCCCTTTGACACCCTAGCCTCCTTCAACGATAGCGACATTCGTATAACAGGCATCAATGTTGACTCCACCTCTCTGGAAGAAGATAAAATCCTGCCCGCCGAAAACCTATCAATGACATTTCGTGATGTTAACCATCATACAACCAACGGTTTATATCATCTTGTGGCAGATCAGCTGAAGTTTTCATCTTCCGATAGTCAGTTAACGGTGGATTCCCTGAGGCTGAATCCCAAGTACGATAAGGTTGAATTTACCGATCAGGTGAAATATGAGGTAGATCGGATTTTCCTGCTTCTCGATAGTATAAACTGGCAGGGCATAGACTTTGAGCGTCTGAATCGCGCAGAGGGACTCTTCAGCGAACACATTGCCCTCAGCGATGGGAATATTGATATTTTTCACGATAAGCGTCCACCGCCAAATCCCGGCAAACGTCCACCGCTGCCCTATCAAATGCTGCAAAACATCCCTCTTCCCTTTTCTGTGGATAGTGTTACCATAACGGAGACCGATATCCGGTACAGCGAACGTCTCGAAGAGGCCGAAAGAGCAGGATATATTGATTTTAAGGATTTGTCAGCCACTTTTAAAAATGTATCAAACAACGCAGAACGATGGAAACAGGGTGATAATCCCACATTACTAGCTTCGGCAGACGTGATGGGTGAAGCTCGCTTGAATACAGAATTTAATTTTGCAGTATATGACAGCACCTATCAGCAGCAGATCAAAGGCAGCATGGAGGGAATGGATATGCACCATCTGAACGATGCGCTTATTCCCCTGGCGTTTGTACGGGTGGATGACGGTAAAATCCTGGGGATGGAATTCGATATGACGCTTGGTCAAAAACAGGCAGATGGACAAGTGATTCTACACTACGAAGATTTGAAGGTGTCGCTGCTGAATAAGGAAACCAGCAGTGAAACTCTCGGTAAAAAAGTAATCTCCTTTTTGGCAAATGAATTAAAGCTGGAATCTGAAAATACAGGTGAGGATCTTCGCGTGGGTGAAGTTGATTTTGAACGGGATAAAGAGAAGTCAACTTTCAATTATTGGTGGAAATCCTTACTCTCGGGACTAAAAGGAAGTATTGGACTTTAAATCTCTACACATGGCTCAAGAACAACAGTCGATCTCCGTACCAACTTTTCAGGACGTAAAAAACGCCTATCTTAAAATTCGCGAAAAAGTTCATCGGACTCCGGTTTTAAGCAGTCAAAAGGTAAATGAACACGCGGAATGCCAGCTCTTCTTTAAATGTGAGAACTTTCAAAAAGTAGGTGCCTTTAAATTCCGCGGTGCTACTCATGCTGTGGGGGAATTATCTGATGAAGAGGCCAAAAACGGTGTGGCCACGCATTCATCCGGCAATCATGCTCAAGCGGTGGCACTTGCTGCCAAAATTCGTGGAATATCCGCTCATATCGTCATGCCTGAAGATGCTCCGAAAGTAAAAGTTAATGCGGTTAGAAACTACGGCGCCGATATTACCTTCAGCGGGCCAACTCAGGAAAGTCGTGAGGATACACTTAAAGAAGTTATCGATCAAACAGGCGCTACGTTTATTCATCCATACGACAATCCGAATATTATTACGGGACAGGGAAGCGCGGCGATTGAGTTACTGGAAGATCAGCCAAATTTGGATGCCATTTTATCGCCCGTGGGTGGTGGCGGACTGGTAAGCGGAACTGCTATTTCTGCTTCCGGAATTTCTCCCGATACAAAGATTATTGGCACGGAACCAGAAGTGGCTAACGATGCTTATCTTTCTTTTCAGACTGGCGAACTTCATCCCGTACAGAGTACTGATACCGTGGCCGATGGTTTACGGACCTCACTTAGTGAACTTACTTTTGCCTGCATACAGAAACATGTTGATGAAATTGTCACAGTATCAGAACAGGAAATTATAGAGGCTATGCGTTTTGTCTGGGAGCGAATGAAAATTCTGATCGAGCCTTCATCCGCAGTGCCCGTTGCCGCTGTCTTTAATGGCAAAATTGATCTGAAAGGTAAGAAAGCCGGCATCATTATCACCGGTGGTAATATGGATCTGGATCAACTGCCCTGGCAGTGAAAATAGTTATAGATTAAACGTTGAAGGCTAAAAATTGACGTTAAGTTATGAATTTGAAAGATGAAAAAGTAATTATCATAGGTGCGGGTATATCCGGCATTACAACGGCTGTCACACTACAGCTTCTGGGTTTTGATACCGAAATTTATACCGATCAGACAATCGGGCAGATTGAAGAAAAAAATGCACACCCTGATTTTGCAAGCCTCTTTCCATCGGCTTCTGTGATTCCTCATTCGGTTTATTCCAGCAGGCTTAGAGAACTTTTCCAGCTCTCGCAAGCAACATTTTACGAGCTACGCAAACTCCCCTTCCCGGGAATGACGATACACAGACATTATGAAGTTTTTGAGTTTAAACCCAGCCAGCCGGATTACGCCGACTGGATGATAAATTTTCAGAAAATTGATCAGCTGGATTCAGACGATATTCCCCGTCGTTCGGATTCTCAACAACTTTATGGATGGGTATTTAATTGCCTCTATGCAGATTGGCCGCTTTATTTTCCCGCATTAATAGAGGTTTATCAAAAAATTGGAGGGCAGGTAACGCATCACAAAATAAAACCAGGCGAAGTTGGAGATCTTCCTGCTGAGATTATAATAAACTGCAGCGGGACGAGCAGTCCCGAGCTTTTTGATGATCCGGTTGGAAATCAGCTGATACTACGCGGACACCTGCTTCATCAGCCGAATGCTCCGTTGATCACCAATGACGACGGTGAAATCATATCTTATAACTATATGCCTCAAGCCTCGGTATATGCTGATGCCAGCGGTGATCCTTGTGATGTGTACTGTTATCCACGAAAAGATGGATGGATTCTGGGTGGCAGTCGGCAAGCGGGGAATCTACAAGATGAAGAATGGGATAACCTGGATAATAGTGACAACTGTAAAATTAATGGCATCAGTTGTCCCCGTCAGATAATCGATCTGAATAATGAAATCATTGAAAAAAGTTACAATCTTTCGCTGGCGAAGACTGCTGACTTAACGTCTCTGGTTGGATATAGATACATTCGGAGTAAAAAAGAGGGCCTTCGCCTGGATCATGAAACAATTAGGAGCAAAAAGATCTTTCATAATTATGGACATGGCGGAGCGGGCGTATCTTTGTCTTGGGGATGCGCATTGGAAATCGCCAGTCAGATAAGTACACGGAATTCGATATCGCTTCAAAAAATAATTATAGAAGAAATAGCAGATTTAGAGATCACAAGTACCCTTTTAGTTTAGTTGCACAACAATTTGTATAAGAGAGAGCCATGGAAAAATATCCCATAGCATTACGTTATTTGATTCGACTCCTGCTGTTTTTTGCTATAATAACAGCATTGATTATTACCCGACAGCTATTAGTTCCTCTTTTCCTGGCTGTTTTATTTGCATATCTCCTTTATCCGGCAGCATACAGAATGGAGCAGTGGAATGTGCCCCGTATTGCCACCAACCTAATTCTTATTATCGGGTCATTTGCTCTTTTTGCAGGGTTCGTATACGGAATCATTTTACTGATCATCACCTTTTCAGAAGATCTACCTCAAATTCAAGAACAGATTGATAAGAATATCACCCGCTTTCGATGGGCACTGGGACGCACATTTGGGGTTACAGCCGAGGAGATCGATTCCTTTATCGGGGATATCAGAAATTCGGGTGAATACATTATGCAATTCTTTTCTGGCACAGCTAATACCGTCCTCACCATTGGTCTGCTGCCTGTTTACACTTTTCTGCTACTTTTTTATCGCAATAAGTTTCGCAAATTCATCTCTAAGCTCATTCCTGCTGAGCAAGAAAGAACGGCACAAAATATAATTGATCAAGCAGCAGAGGTAGTACCTCGTTATCTCAAAGGTCTAATCGTCGTTTGTTTAATTCTGATCGTACTCAACAGTCTGGGCTTTTATCTTATTGGTGTAGAATACTTTTTATTGGTGGGGGTTATCGCAGCCATATTTAACCTAATTCCCTATCTGGGAACTATTATCGGATATCTTGTAGCTTGTCTATTTGTTTTGACTACTCAATCTCCTACCGTTGCGCTCGGAGTAGCAGGTCAGTTTTTTGTTGTTCAGTTCATAGAAAATAATATTCTTACACCCAATATCACCGGTTCATATGTCAAAATTAATCCGCTGGTAACGATCCTTTCCCTTATTGCCGGTGGTATGATATGGGGGCTGCCGGGCATGCTTATGGTGATTCCTTACCTGGCTATGCTGAAAATAGTATGTGAAAATGTCGACAGCCTGAAACCAATCAGCTATCTGCTGGGCAATGAGGGAATGGAAAAATATTCGTTCTCTTTTCCATCACTTAAAAATCTTTTGAAAAGCGATGCAAAGCAGTAGTAACTAAAATGTTTCACTCATCCGACACCAAATGGTGTAGCAAATTAAGGTAAAGGTTCTCATTTGTTCGGGAGTACAACTCTCACAACTAAGAAGATATAGAGAAAAACACCCCGCGTCTGTTCCGAAAACCACGAACAGACACTCCCCTCGGAGGGAAGATTTTGGGGGCCCTTCCGACTTTTTCCGGCCTAAGCATTGTATGCTTAATTCCGGATATGCTGCTCGGCGCAGTCGGGACAGTCCAGCCAGTTTTCAGTTGGCATCTTTGGTAATGCCTCCGGACTCTTTCCTCTTTCAAAAACAGGACGGTAGAGAATTTCTCCCTTCTCGTGCTCTTCTCCACAGCTATGACAAGAGCTTTCGTTGTCTAATTCTTTAGGTGTATATCCTGCAATCACCCAGCCTTCGTGTCCCGTATGGGCAGCCAGACTCTCCAAAGCAGCTCGCACGGTTTGGGATTTATTGCCGTTATAATACTTGCCAGCTAAATCCTCGAGCAATGTTACCGTATCATCATCCAGGGTAAAGTTTAATCGTTTCATACGTCACTGGGTTCTTTATATTTATTTTGATGATGCTTGAAATTGTACCAATGTCCCGATATCAAGAAGGCACTGCCTACCATCGTAACTAGCGATTCTCCCCAAAGCCCCGTCCAATCGTGCAACAGCCAGGCAAGTGCAATTATAGCCAAGCAGATATACAACAAAACGGGAATACGTTTTGGAACGTCAGCTTTGCGGATAGCATAGTAAACAGTCGGCACTATAAGCAAAAAAAGGATAGGGTGCGTCCAGAAGTGGATGGCTTCAGCTACCGGCCAAAGAGGTAGCAACGCTACAACAACCGGAAAAAAAAGACAATGAATCGCACAAAAACCGGAAAGGCCAATTCCCATACGATCCCAAAATGCTTTCGTAAACAAAGGATATAATTTAGGCTAAGATTTAGTGTGTATTAAAATACACACTAAAATACTGATAGGCAAAGAAATGATGTAATTATATTTTCTCATCTCTTAAGGCTGATATCAATTCTTCACGGTCCATTTTGCGATAATTTTCTATTCCCATTTCTCTGGCTTTTTCTTCGATCTCTTCGTCGGACCATTTTTCATAATTTTGAGTGTCTCCCTCTTTGGTTGTAGCCTCTCTCTCAGATTCCGCTTCTCTGGCTGCAGCCTCTTCACTCATACCTTGCTCGCGCCGTTCTTTGTATTCTTCAGGATTTTCAACTTCATCTTCTTCTGGTTCTTCTGCCATAATATTTCTCTTATTGATCAATGGTTAGAGACGCTGACAGGAACCAACATCCGTTGGTACGCTGTCAGGCCCTATTATTTTTTGTACGATAAGTTTATATCTCGCTTATTATTCGTCGAACCTCATCTTTAGACTTACCTAATTTCTGCTGAAGACGACCGAGCAGCTGATCTTCTTTTCCCTCGCTGTATTTGAGGTCATCATCTGTAAGTTCGCCATATTTCTCCTTCATTTTTCCTTTGACTCTATTCCAGGATCCATCGAATTTTAATTCATTCATAATAACTCTCCTTACTTTAAATGATTAGTTACTGGTTGGTATAAATTACATTCGAGACAGGTTGAAATGTTCCCTCTTCCCTATCTTGATAACGATTTCAAATCAGGTTGTAGATAATAACGGTTAATGTGCCAATCGCTATCACTAATGCTATTAAAGCCAATAATCCATCATTATAAATTAAAGCTAGCCCAAAAGCCGTAAGCGCTGCCCCTGCCCCATTGGCACTGAAGGGGATAAACTCCAGAAAAGGCATGGCCAGAGCTATTATTATACAGACAACAGCGATAATATGTATACCAATTTCCTCAACAAATAGATTAAATCGGGGACGAAGCCATCGATCAAGAAATTGAGCAGGTGTACGTATCCACTCCAGAGCTTTAAACAAATTCTCCTCCTTTACCGAGCTGGTAACAATCCATTCGGGTAACCAGATATGATTTCTGTGAATCAGCAACTGTCCAGCTGTCAGCAGTACAAATATTCCCATAACTGTTGGTACTCCTGGAATATCCCCGATTAAAGGAGCTAATGTAATTAGCCCCGCCAAAAGCAGTAAGGGACCAAATGAGCGACGGCCCACCTGTTCCAGGATTGTGCCAAAAGTTACTTGCTCTCCATTATCAGCAGCACCTTTCTCGATCCGATCGAAAAGTTCATTTAAGCTCCTTAATTCCTGACTCATAGGCTCTAAGGTTAATGTTCAAAGGAAAGGAGTTAAGAATATTCTACGCTAGTAGTATTTACCACATCAAATTGGGACTTCCTACTATTACCGCCCTTCGGTATAAGAGTTAAATTATCAAAGAAACAAACGGCAACCCTTACCCCAGCCATAGTGCAAAGAGACGATAACAAAATATTGGATTACTGTTTGTCTATGTGGAATCAGCAGTTTTGTGGAATTAGTTCCCTTGACACAGCAAAGGATTTAGAAATACCGCATCACGAAGTGCGGGATTCGTTTAAACGGTTGAAGAAAAACCGCAAAGGAACAATTACCGATGGAGTTAAGCTCAGTACTGGTTATGGATCCAATGAGATTGAAACCCAAATTAAAGAAACAGCTACCATATTCTATCCTTCACACCATCAGTTAAAAAAGTATTTCCGGGCTAACAGAACAGAATTTTCCAATAGAGAAATTCTTCCTTTTCAAAAAGATCTCCACCTTGGACATCGTATTTTTGAGCTGAATTTCTTTTCGCCGTCAGTGTTAAATCGCTATTTCGATGGTACCGAAAAGTATAACATTCAGGATTATAAAAGGGTGGGTTTTTTTGCCAGCAACAACGAATATATCTCCGGATTAAAACTTCAGCATGCGCAGGAGAAATCATTTTCTGTGAAACGATACGGCAAGATGCGTACCGATGCTGGTGAACTCGTTGTCACCGCTATGTTAGCCGATCTTGTTGAACTACCAGCTGAGGAACAGAAACACTGGCTCGCTCATAAGATAGAAAGATCACCAGCTGCAATTAACCCCGAATTTCAAAAACAATATCTAAAATTCTTCAAGAGTGTGCCGGCCGATTCCCACGATCCCCTGCATGATCTGTTGAACCTTCTTGAAAAGATAAACTCGCTACAACATCTGGGCAGAGTCTTTAAAAACCTTGATCCGTCAAATCTCAAATACCCGGTCCAAAATACCTATCGGAGTTTTAAGGATGCCTGCAGGGAACTGTATAAACGGATTGGTCCCGAAGAAATCGATGCCAGCGTCATACAGAAGTTTTTAAGCACTAATCTTCATTATCAGGCGTCGGATTTCAGCTTGCGAAACCCTCTCAAGTTATTTCAAAATTTTTTGAACGAGTTTGAACTACCCGGGGAAACGATACAAAAGATAACAGATAAAGTTAAAAACAGCAGAATTCTGGATCCTCAAAAACGTGAGCAAGATTTTCTTATGGAGTTCAAAAAGCTCTCTCACGCTCTGCTCATTGCATATCGAATTCTTTATGAAGAGTTGAAAAGTCATAATGGCGGCCCTTCATCAAAAAAACAGATCATCAAAAAGTACAAGCTTAAATCTTAACAGCGCAACAGCTTATTCTTATGGATCCCAATATCGTTTGCACATTTTGTGGGCGCCCAAATTTTTCTTTGAACTATAACTGCAACTGTGAAAAAACAGATTGGTCTAACACTTACCGAACGCTACAACATGAGGTTCAAACAGAAGATATCGAAAATTTAGCTCCCGATTCATTCCAGGAGTATTCGTTCTTCAATCCCCGCGGCATGTTACAATATCAAACACTCCCGTTTGATAATTCGACCGGATACGACTATCCCACTGTGGGCTTAACTCCTCTGTACGAATTGAATAATTTAAGTCAACTTTTTGGTGCTCAACTGTATTTGAAGGATGAAGGGCACAACCCGAGCGGCTGCTTCAAGGACCGCGAAACTGTGCTTTGCCTGCAAAACAGCAAGCGTCGAAAGGTTGATAAGGCTACTATTTTTACTTCAGGAAATGCGGGAGCTTCTGCAGCTTATTTTGCCAAACGCTCCGGTATCGACCTCATCGCCTTTGTTCCCGGCGATACTTATCCCGAAAAAATTGAATATATCAAAAGCCACGGCGCCGACGTAGTTGTAATGGGCGACGATAAAACCAGCTTTGAACAAGGATATAAGCTATTTGCCAAGCTCAATGCTAAGCAAATTTTTGCCCGGCAGGGATATGACAACTGGTCAGTGTGCAATCCTTTTCGGGTGGAGGGCGACAAAACAATAGCACTGGAAATCGTCAAGCAGTTTTCAATGGGTAAAAAAGGCACACAGGTTCCGGAGTATGTGATTGTTCCTACAGCCAACGGGAGCTGTCTGTCAGGCATCTGGAAAGGATTCAAAGAGTTGGAAAAAGCAGGTGTTATTCTTAAGCTTCCACGTATGATTTCTGTCGGAATAAAAAATGCAAATCCTGTGGCCAAAGCCGTAAAAAAACAGACTACGGATAACCCGGTAAGCTGTGACCTTTCAAAGTCAGATAATCAAGATACAGAAATAGGTAGTGTTATTGCTGCCCGTGAAGGGTATGATTCGATGGCTGCTTCCGAGGCTGTACTAGAATCAGGCGGACATGCAATAGAACTTCAAAAATCAGATATAAAAAAGGCGTTGATAGATTTTCTTGAGCTGGAAGAAACGTTAGCCATTGAGAACAACATTTTGCCAGAACCAGCAGCCCTGACCTCCATCGCAGCCATCAAAGGACTTCATAAAAAAGTGGCACTTTCGCTTTCTGATAACGTGGTATCTGTCGCCACCGGCCACGGCATAAAGGCCAAAGAGGCGCTTTTTTCCCTAATGTCGGACCGGCCTGTCCTGCTGCAAAAAGCAAAACACATTTTAGATAAAAAAGAAAAGGGCGAAAAGAATATCATTACAGCGAAAGGTAAAAGGCTAAATGTCACAACTAATTTTGAGGCTGTTTTACAGGCTTTTAATCAATTACAACATCGGTATGTGAATGTTTGATAAGTTTCAGCAGTACAACGAAACCGATCCTCTAAAAAAAGTTATACTCGGTCGTACAAAAGGCTACAGAAAAGTTGATGATTATGTGCAGCAGGTTAATGAAGCACAAAAGTCAGGACTACCTTCGGAGGAAAAACTCAGCGGCGAGTTTACTGTATTGGCCAGTCTGTTAGAAAGCCAGGGCGTACAGGTTTTAAGGCCCGATTATGTTGGAAAGTTCGTTTATGATCAACTGACACCGCGTGATATCGGCGTCACAATTGGTGAAAAGTTTGTCATCTGTAATATGGCCAAAAGCAGCAGACGCTACGAAGCAGCCGGTATCTTCAAGCACATATTGTCTATGTACGGACCGGAACCAGTCATACTAATTCCTCCGGATCCCGATGCTTTGTTAGAGGGTGGCGACATCATCGTAGATAAAGAACATATTTTTGTGGGATTAACACAGCGTACCAATCAGAAGGGAGTTGCTTTTTTAAAGGAAACATTCGAACCTGAATTTAAAGTAGTGAGTGTGCCTTGCAAAAGTTTTAGCGGAGAAAACGAGGTTCTCCACCTGGATTGCGTATTCAATCCTGTGGGACCAAACCATGCCCTTATTTATCCCTCCGGGCTTCAATATATTCCTGAATCTATTTCCAACTCTTACGAGCTGATAGAAGTGACCACCAGTGAACAACAGGCATTGGCTACAAACGTGTTATCGATTGACAAGCGAACAGTTGTAAATAGAGATCATGCGGAATGCAAGAGAGTTAATGAATTGATGCGTAAAGCCGGTATACAGGTACACACTATCGCTTTCGAT
This sequence comes from Fodinibius sp. GM108, assembly GCF_058386985.1. Classification (NCBI taxonomy): domain Bacteria; kingdom Pseudomonadati; phylum Balneolota; class Balneolia; order Balneolales; family Balneolaceae; genus Fodinibius; species Fodinibius sp. GM108. The sequence goes on along the minus strand of NZ_JBYEIR010000002.1, from coordinate 432,197 downwards.
GCTGCTCCATCAACCGGCGGATCGTTCCGATGTTGTACCCTGCCACTACATCGAACAGATCATGACCAAGAATAAGTACAGCTGGATAATTAAAAATATGCCTCCAGACTCCAGGGTATATATTCAGCTGTGACATATAAATACCAGATGAAAAACGCGCCTCCTGCCAAAGCTAAATCTTTCATAAAGTGAATCTGCTCATTCTGTCTTGTTTCCGGTTCCTCTACCGTCCAAAAGTTATGCATCATGAAAGCAGCCGGTAATAAGAAAATGATTAACAACAGAGCTCCAACATCTACCCATAGTCCCAATAGAACGCTCAGTCCACCGAAAACCAGCATAAGTCCTGTTATGATAACCGAAACTTTAGGCATAATTACATTTTTGCTGGCGGCATATTGAGCCATCTCCTCAGTATTGGTGAGATGTCCCAAACCAGAACTTATAAACAGTACAGAAAACAACAGGCGGGCTAATAAAAAGAAGAACTCCATGACACTTTGATTAATAGTTAATTTTAGCTTCTCTCTCACAGTTATTGATGTAGCGTTTATGACACCTCTCCTCTCTCTCACATTTGCTACAAATCCATAATGAATACAGTTTCGCTGAAGATCAATAGCATATTATGTATTTAGCGGATCATAAAATTTATGACCTAATATTAGTACTACAATCTGCGGGGTGTCAATATTGGCGGATCAGAACCTCAATTTTCCAAGTTCATATTTAAATCGCGAAGATTCTGGGGGTGAAAATCCTATAGCTATGAATACTAAAGCTATATCACGAGCGCGGGAATTAATTCCCGCGCTATGGATTCAACTCCATCATCTTCCAAGCAAATGTTTAAATAAATTATTATCACTTTTTCGAAACTTAATATCCTCCTAACGATACAAATAATTCAACTAAACTGTACATAAAGGAAGCATTATTGTCATGTCAAATCTTGATGCATCAACACACAATACGCCATATAGCGATGAAGAACTTGAACATTTTAAGCAATTACTTTTAGAAGAACGCGAAGAGGCCCTGAATGATACTGAAGCCATGGACGAATCACTAAACGAGCAAAATGAAATAACAGATGACTTTTCTTCAAAAGATCATCATCCCGGAGATGTCGGATCAGAAGAGCAGCAAAAAGAAACCGAAAATATTTTACGCGAACGCACGCGTAAAAAAATAAATGAAATAGACGCCGCCCTGGAACGGATCAAAAATAAAACCTACGGCGTATGTGAAGATACCGGAAAAAAGATTCAAAAAGAACGGCTCGAGGCTATCCCTTATGCACGATTCAGCGTAGATGCCCGCAAAAAAGATGAGACGGACCAGCAAGGACCGCGTGTTTAATAGCAAATTTCGGTAGCTTCTTTGGTAGCCGGCGTTAACACACGGGCTACACTACACTTTCTTCAGCAAATTCCCGATCCACCAGTCGGCCATGGTGAATACTTCAGTGGCTCATCCTTCTCTAAACTTTAAACGTCAAAACACGCACAATTTGTTTAACTTTTCTCCTTCAACGCCTCGATAAGCTCTTGTTTATCCATCTTTGATCGACCTCTGATATTGGCTTTTTCTGCCTCATTGTAGAGCTCTTCCTTGGTCCAGTCGTCGTTATATTTTTCGCTGTCAGCCGCCTGTCCACCGTCGGTACGTTCGCCATTTCCTTTTTCGCCATTGCCAGCAGCGGCAATGCTTTCCTTCAAGGCAGTCATAATATCTCTGGTTTCGGGCTCTTTCTCTTCTACACTAACAACTTCTTTACCCTCAATCTTGGCTTCAATCATCTCTTTCATCTGCTGATAATAATGATCCTCCATATCGATATCAGAGAATGATTTTGTCATCTTGCTCACCAACTCTTTCGCCATCTCGAGCTGATCCTCGTCTACCTCTTCCTCTTCTTCCACATAGGGTACATCTTTCATGCTGCGTAATTGGTTCGGAAAACGAAGCTTATACATTAAAACACCTCCTTCATAAGGCTTCAGCAAAACAAGTGATTCTTTATTGCGAAGCACGACTCTCCCGACGGCTGTTCTTCCGGTATCTTTCAGTGTTCTGGTAAAAAGCCGGTATGTATCAATTCCGGACTCACTTTCAGGTCCGATGAAGTATGGCTTGTCATACAACATCGGGTGCGTCTCTGATTCGTCAATAAATCCTTCCACTTTGATGGCCTTTGAAGTGCTCGGCTTCACCTTTTCAAAATCCTCATCCTCAATAATTACATACTGATCAGGCTCATACTCATATCCTTTCACGATATCTCCTTTCTCGAGCGGTTCACCGGTCTCTTTATCAGTTTTGGTATATCCCACCGGGTGATGTTCATCCTTGGTAAGCCAGTCGAAGCTGATCGACTTTCCCGAATCAACCGCGGAATATAGCCTGATTGGGATGTTAACCAGGGAAAATTGAATATGTCCTTTCCACATTGTACGCATAAAGCACCTCTTCTCTTTATTATGTACAGTCAAAATACTGCTGAAAAGTTCCCTCACAGACGAAATTTTGAATTTTCAAGGATATCCTCCTCTCTGACATAATTGAGCTAACTAGAAAATTTTGTGCAATTTATAGTTAAAGGCAGGAAACTGAGGATCTTTCTCTTGTACCTTTTAATTGAGCCAAAAGGATTTTGGGACAGATATCAGTATAGCAAAAACAATCTGGTTTTTCCTATGCCGCGGTAATCTCGAAGCGGTTAAGGCATATTTTAAGTTTGGACATTGCCACATTCCATGAATCTTACAATCCTGGAACTGCTCCTTTTACAATGACACTTCAGCTGTCTTCAGACAGCTTCTGGTTTTACTTCTTAGACCAATCCTTTCAAGGCTGGTCTATGGAGGACTGCTCCGTGGGTAACAGGCAAATTGAGTCAGCCAGGAGGTCCCCAATACAATCCTTGGAAAAACACGGTGTTGTTGTCTAACAGTGCAAATCACCGTAACCACTTATATCGGGAGCAGAGCTCCCTCGTAACCACAAAATTGAGCGCACATTCCGCATTTCATAAAGCATTGTGTTACTCTGTGTCTGCTGTGTGAATCCTTGTATAATATAAAGGAACAAAAAAGTTATCTTATGGGTACTTATTAAAAAGAGAGTTTGAACTCAAACCCATCCTGCAATGAGTGAAGATAAAATAGTGACAAATGGAAAAAGAGTGCGACAACAAACAGACTCAGAATTGAATTTTGAAATAGATGAAGAAATCCTGAAAAACATCAAGCATTATTCCGATTTATCAGAAGAAGTGATCACCAAACGAATTAAAAAATTGGATCGGGAATGGGATATTGAGCGCATGTTGGAACTAAATTTATCCACACTGGCATTAACCGGAATTTTTCTAACGCTGTTAAAACATCGCAGCTGGATCATTCTACCGACTGTCACCCTTGGATTTTTTGCACAACACGCCATCCAGGGATGGTGCCCGCCCCTGCCTGTATTTCGCTTTTTTAAGTTCCGAACACGCAACGAAATCAATCAGGAAAAACACGCCCTCAAGGCCCTGCGCGGAGATTATAAAGATATTAAATCGGCCGAGGAGGCTTTTGTGGCGGCCAAAAAACAAACCCGCTAATTAATCTTCAAACAGGTCGGGACGCAAACGTACGAATACTGCTTCCCGAAACAGTTGATCGTTTGAAAGGCTGGAATAATCGACTTCAACAACAACTTTCGGTTCCACCCAAACTGTATCTTTTTCACCCGTCAGATCATGATCTATCGGCTTTTCTGTTTCATCCAGCTCTTGCACCAGCTCATACACTTCGGCAAGAGTAGATTGATCAAAACCGGTGCCCACTTTTCCCCGGTACTGCAGCTCACCTTTAGATCGCTCTGCCAGATGCAGAGCACCGAAGTATCGAGCCCGATCTCCCGTTCCTTGTGTATAGCCGATCACTAAACAATCAGCCGTCGTCTGTATTTTTACCTTCTGCCACAGATCTGATCGCTGGCCGGGATAATATTTGCTGTCTTTTCTCTTTGCCATGATACCTTCGAGATTATGAGCCTTCGCCGCCTCAAAAAGCTGTCTGCCTTCATCCAGCGCCTCACTAATGCGGTAGTATCCCCCTTTCTTGATGATATCCTGCAGCCATTCGTAGCGCCTCGTCAACGGTTCGTCCACAAGCGGTCGCCCGTCGAGATACAGGCAATCGAATACATAAGCATAGACTGGATTCGATTTAGACAATCTCTCGATAGTATTTAATGATGAAGTTTTTAATCTGTTGATCACCTTCTGGAAATCAGGACGTCCTTCATCATCCAAACAAACTATTTCGGCATCAAACAATCCAGCCGTTGCCCGCAGGCTGTCGGGCGCCTGCAATTCAGGAAATTTATCCGTAACATCATTTTGATTACGAGTTCTTATTCGGATATTACCATTCTCGAGCGCTATCAACGCCCGGATGCCATCCCACTTCACTTCGTAGCTATAATTTCCTTCAGGTGGCTCGGTAACCCGCTTCGCATGCATGGGGTCAATGCGATCATTCAGCCAGTCCACCGGCGACTCTTCAGCCTTTTCAAGTAACCAGTTATCACCATCCGTGCGATACATGAAATATTCTCCGTCAAATGCATCACTCATCAGATTAAAATGGAAACTGCCCTCCTTCTCTTTGGTGACTTCGTATGTGCCCCCGGAAAATACCCACATTTTTCCTCCGCCATATTCTCCCTTTGGTATTTCTCCCTCGAAAGTCAGATATTCCAGTGGATGATCTTCAGTCTGCACTGCCAGCCGTTTGACTTTGGGACGCGGCGGCATACCTTTGGGCACGGCCCATGATTTAAGAACGCCATCCTGCTCAAGACGCAGGTCATAATGTAGCCGGGTGGCATAGTGACGCTGAATTACAAAACGCTGCCCCTCCGACTTCATCCATTCGGGCTTTGGTTCGCCGGTCTTTCCAAAATCTCTTTTACTGCTATATTCTTTCAGCTGATCGGCTGATTTATAATAGTCGGAATCCGGTACTCCATTACTCTCATGTTTGCTTTCGGCACGTTTAGTGTGAAGAGGTACTGCATGCCGGCTGATATTTTTCCAGGCATCCCCGTCGGTATTTACTTTTTGCGCTGCATTTTTGATATGGTAATGATCCGCACTTTTTAACTGGGATAATTCCTGCCACTCCAGCGGCATAGAAACAGGCGCTCCCGGCTTGCCCCGCAGGCTGTAGGGGGATACAATCGTCTGGTGTGTACGATTGCGATAGATATCGATCAGAATTTTCCCCTTGCGAGCCTTCTTCTTAATCTGAAGCGTTGCCTCATCACCATGCGAATCCAAGTAATCCTGAGCGATCTCTTTGGCCGCCTCAAAGACTTCGGACATGCTGTTTTTGGGCACTATCGGCGCCAGCAGATGTACTCCCTTACCGCCGGTTGTTTTAACAAAGGGATGATATCCATATCCCCGGAGAAGATCTCTCAGCTTAAAAGCAGTTTCGATCACCGACTGAAAATCAGCATCTTCAGGCGGATCCAAATCAAACGCCATATAGTCGGGTTCATCGTAATGCGGTCGGCGGCTGTGCATCTGGTGAAGCTCGAGAGCAGCGAGATTAGCCAGCCAGATCAGTGTTGCCTGCTCATCGGCCAGGGTATAATTCTTCTTTTCATCGGTCCCCAAAGCCACCGTATCGATCCAGTCTGGTGCCCAACCGGGTATGTTTTTCTGAAAAAATTGATCTTCCCCTATTCCATCGGGATAGCGTATCAGCGTTATCGGTCGGCCTTTGATATGGGTAAGCATTATCTCACTAATGTTAAGATAATACTCAATAACTTCTGCTTTCGTAATTTTGTCCTGTGGATAAAGGATCTTCTCCAGATTCGAAAGCTTGAGCTTGCGATCACCTACATTTACCCATTGATCATCCCTGGCCATAGCTGTATCACTCGTTTCAAATTCACCATCTTTAAAACAGTATGTTACATACATCATATAACGCTTTCAGGTCCCGAGCAGTATCGGGACGCTGAAAGGTTATTTCTGCCTAAGACTTCTTCTTCGATTTGCTTACAACGAACGTAACCTTCGCATTAATACGATAAAATTGGATTTCATTATCTTCTACCATAGCCTCTATATCATCCACCCATACTTCTTTTATTTGATCAACAGTTTCTGAGGCTTCAGCTACAGCGTTTTCAAATGCTTCTTCTATGGTATCTCCTTCGGCCAGAATTTCTATAACTTTGGCAATCGACATATTATCTCCCTCTTTTAGATTATTTATTCGTGATTGGAAGGCCCGTTTGATATGGTAAGACCTCCCTGAAATGGTTAAATCTGTTACACGATACTATGTTCCTTTATTTCTCTCTACTGATTGATCTCGACTATCTTTGCCCCACGCAAAATGTGTATATATCGATTGATGACGAGCGCGGAATTAATTCACGAACTTTGGATTCAATTGACGACAATATTATCCGCTCACACTTTCCAAAAAGTTCCGAGGGAGTTGCACTCCCGAGGTCATAAGTTCGCAGATACAATCTCCTCATAACTATGATTTTTCTAATTTCTGGTTCAATTCTTCCATTAAGGAACAATTATTCATGATAAAATCTATATATCCTACAGGAAGTTTTTAATTGAATCCAACTATTATGTCAGATTCTGATAACGAAAGATTACCAAGCGAAGAGGAACCACAAGAAGAGTTTGTGGATGACAGCGTCTCGCAAGAGATTGACGAATCGAAGTACGAAACCTGGTCAATGGATAAACTTCAGGAAGAAGCAAAAAAAATAGAATTACCTAATTACGACAAGCTCTCAAAAAAGCAGCTTATTGAAAGGTTAAAGAACTATTGAGAATCTGTCTTGTAAAACAGATTTCATCAAGAACCAAAGAATCAAGGGAGCGTAAAGGGATCAAAAAATGAATCAAGCTACTCGGATAAATACGCTGGCTGTAATTCATGGGCTTTATTATTGCGCTACGGGATTCTGGCCCATCATTCACATGGATAGCTTTTTATTTGTAACCGGACCTAAAGAAGATTTATGGCTGGTTGAAACAGTTGGCATGCTTGCTTTCGCCATCGGATTGGGACTTTTCGTTGGCGGGTGGACAGAAAATATAACATTTCCTCTTGGCCTGATAGCCGTCTCCGCCGCCATCGGGTTTATACTGGTAGATGTCATTTTTGTTTGGGGGCTAATTATATCTCCCATCTATCTGCTCGATGCTGCAGCAGAGTTTGTCTTTTTGGTCGCCTGGATCATCTACATATTTAAAACCCGATTGTGGCAGCGCCGGACGCCAGCTGGCTGATTTCAGTTGCTTATTTACTGCTCTGAAGCAATTTCAATTTGTGTATCAGGATCTCCCGTACTTGTTGGAATATCAAAATGAAATTCCTGCGTATAGGACGGCTTTTCTCCCTCCTGGAAAGCTTTGTACAACCGCGCATATTCCTCCCTGGCATCCTGCACCGACAAGGTTTCGGTTATAATATCATGTGCCAGATTAATGGCCACAAAATTCATTGAGGTCCCTCCGCAACGGGCCGACATCTCTCCTTTTGTTCTTTCAGCTATCACACTGCCATCAAATTCAGCAAGCTTGGAATACATCTCGACCGGGACCTGATAATCTATAAACTGCTCCAGATAATCGGTATGAGGAGCCGGAAATTCATGGGGAATCTCTTCGTTGCGAAGCACGGTCCGCTTCCAACCATCATCAGTATTGTACCAAATCAATTGGGAATCGGAATATTCATCCGGTTCTCCGTAATAATCCAATAACCGCTCTGCTGATTCTCTGGGATTTTCACTCCAGTTCTTAATAACCTGTTCAACTGATTTATCCATATCTACCTCTCTTTTTTTTTGATTTATTTCCTTAACCGAATATTTGGCAAAATGATTTACCTATTTATTCGAAATCTTGAAACTTTTCCTGCAGAGTTCGATTAATTAATAACAAGGTGATATTCTTAACTATATGAGAGAGTTTTATGAAACAGCTTACATCTATCTGGAGAGATTTTGAAAAGGTACGCGATTATCCGTCGCTGCAACAAAATATTTCAACTGAAGTAGCTATCATCGGCGGTGGTATCACTGGCGTTACAGCTGCAAAAGTGTTGGGAGAGGCCGGTATCTCTTCAGTAGTGCTTGAGAGTAATACGGTGGGCTCTGGCACAACCGGCCAAAGTACCGGCAATTTATATTATACCCTCGACAGCCACCTATACGGATTAGAATCAAAGTACGACAGCGACACCGTTAAAGCTGTAGCCGCATCACGGGCTGAAGCCCTGCAACAGATGCGCCACTGGATTGAAGATCATTCCATGGATTGCGATTACCAAAAAGTACCTTGGTATCTGTACAGCAGTAATCGTCACAACAATGATACTATCAGAAAAGAACTGCAAACAGCGAATCACTCCAAGCTGTCGATTACAAAAGCTGAAAGAAGCGACATACCCTTTCCGCTGACTGATGCCATCACTATTGACGCACAGGCTCAGATCAATCCGCTGAGATATGTCCAAGAACTTGCGACAACTGTAGATTCAGGTTTCTGCCAAATCTATGAACAAACACATATATCATCAGTAGAACGAGAAAACGGGGGCTTCGAGCTGCACACATCTGGTGGTAGAGTCACAGCGGAAAAAGTTATTCACGCTACCCATACGCCCAAAGGATTAAAATTTGTACAAACACTTTTGGGCCCCTATCGCGAGTACGGTATCGCCTGCAGAGCTGAAAATATATCCCACCCTAAAGGAATTTTCTGGGGATTGTATAATGAGGGAACTGTTATTTCTACCCGGATGTACAGCAGAGATAATAAATCATTTTTGTTAGTGATTGGTCACCCACACAAAGTAGGACAGAAAGAAGAAAATCAGCAGGTGATCGAATCCCTAAAAGATTTTGCGCGTAACCATTTTGACATAGGAGAAATGGTATACCGATGGGGCGGACAGCATTACCGCCCGGCCGATCTGCTACCCTTTATTGGTCCCGCCCGAAAAGGATCAAACGAGTTTATAGCTACTGGATACTCCACTGATGGGCTAGTTTACGGCACATTAGCCGCAATGATCATTGGCGATCAAATTGCGGCAAAAGAAAACAAATGGGCTGACCTTTACGATGCTTCTCGCAAGCAGCCAGTGAAATCAGGCCCAAAATTCCTGAAAGAAAATATTGATGTTGCTACACACTACGCAGAGTATTTCACTACGCCTAAAGAGTTAGATCTCCAGAAGTTAAAGGCAGGAGAAGGAAAAGTAGTAAAAAAAGAGGGGCAACGTCTGGCTGTATATCGGAATGAAGAGGGAGAGCTTGAAGTGGTATCGGCTATCTGTACACATATGGGCTGTCACGTCCATTGGAATAAAGCTGAGCAAACCTGGGATTGCCCCTGTCACGGCAGTCGTTTCGATACTGATGGCACGGTAATCGAAGGACCTGCTTTTAAACCACTACAAATAAATCCTGTTAAAATATAACGGACGCTTTTGTCGCTCAAAATTTACTACAGATAAACCACAAATTATACTTGACTGCTTTTAAATTCTATTTGGTAGTTTAGTCAATCTTTCCCCTGCAGGGAATCAACAAATTGAAGAGAAATAAACCCAAAAAAGGACTGGCTTTCCAATCCCATTTACCAGTCCCATAAAAAAGAGTTAGAGAATATGAGTACATCAGCAGCTTCCCAATCGCACGACATTAACTCCATTGCAGTGATCGGCAATTACCTGCCAAGAAAATGCGGTATTGCCACATTTACGACCGATCTGGTTCAATCTCTGATAGCACAAAATTATCAGTGCAAAGCCCTGGCCATAAATGATAAGCCCGAAGGTTATGACTACCCTGAAGAGGTACGTTTTGAAATCAATCAGGATGATCTTTCTGATTTCTATACCGCCGCAAAATTTCTGAATATTAATGAAGTCGATATTGTATCGCTGCAGCATGAGTTCGGAATCTTTGGCGGCGAAGCGGGCGATTACATTTTAACGTTGCTCGGTGAACTTAAAATGCCGGTGGTTACTACACTGCATACGGTTTTAACTGATCCAACCCAAAAGCAGATAAAGGTTATGAAACGATTGGATAAGTTATCTGATCGTTTTATAGTCATGAGTAACAATGCCATCGATATTTTAAATACCCTGTATGACATTCCCCGGGAGAAAATTGCTTACATCCCTCACGGCATACCTGATATACCATTTGTAGATCCCAATTATTACAAAGAGCAATTTGACCTGTTGGGGCAAAAAGTACTGTTGACATTCGGCCTTTTATCCCCCAACAAAGGTATTGAATACGTTATCAAGGGATTGCCGAAAGTTATCGAACGATTTCCGAATTTAACCTATATCGTGCTGGGAGCCACACATCCTCACGTACTCGAAAATGAGGGAGAAAAATATCGTCACTATTTGGAGAACTTAGTCGAGGAATTAGGTGTGGAAGATCATGTCATCTTTAAAAATGATTTTGTGTCGTTTGAAGAACTTTGCGAATATCTTTCGGCTTCCGATTTGTACATCACGCCTTATATACAAGAAGAGCAAATTACATCGGGCACGCTGGCTTACGCCGCCGGCACTGGCAAAGCAATTATTTCCACACCCTACTGGTACGCAAAAGAGATGCTGGACGATGAACGAGGTTGTCTGGTACCCTTTGAAGATGAAGATGCCATTGCATCTACCATAAATGAATTATTTGAAAATGATGCCATGCGTCATCAAATGCGTAAGCGGTCATATGATTTCAACAGAAATGCTACATGGGAAGAAGTTGCGAGACAGTATGTAGATCTTTTCGGTACTATAAAAAAGGATCACAATCGCCACCCACGCCCACAAAACGCCACCACGCTCAATCAGCGCCCGCTTGAAGATACGCATCTAAAACTGCCACAATTCAATCCCGATCATCTTAGAATGCTGACCGACGATACTGGTCTTATGGAACACGCCGCCTTTGCAGTTGCCAAAAGAAATCACGGCTACTGTACCGATGATAATGCCCGCGGATTAATAGTCGCGATTAAAGGTCGGCAATTGCGGCAAATAACACAGAGTGATGAAGAGAACTTGAAAAAGATGGGCAACAGATATATGAGTTTTTTACTGCACGCCTATAACACAGAAACGGGTCGATTTCGAAACAACATGAGATATTCACGGAAGTGGCAAGAAACATCAGCCGGCTCTGAAGATGCACATGGCCGCGCGCTCTGGGCTTTGGGAGAAGCAGTTTCGTTAGCGGATCAACAATCAGATATGGCACTGGCTTCGTCTCTATTTCTGCGTGGACTCAAAGCCGCTGAAACATTCCGCTCACCTCGAGCTATCGCCTTCACGATACTGGGGATTGATGCATATCTGAATACATTTTCCGGAGACTCCAAAGCCCGCCGCATCTATATCAAACTGGCCGAAAAAATATTTAATCAATTTAAAGATCACGCCACAGATGACTGGCCGTGGCTCGAAGATATTGTCTCCTATTCAAACGGCAAGCTGCCTCACGCGCTGATACTGGCCGGACAAAAACTGGACCGAGAAGAAATGACTCAAATGGGGCTGCGAGCACTTAAGTGGCTGTTGGAAAGTCAAACCGACAATGGTCACCTCATCCCTATCGGCAATGAAGGCTGGTATGTCCGCAATATCCACAAAGCCCGCTTCGATCAGCAGCCTGTAGAAGCCAACACACTTTTGGAAGCCTGCATAGCTGCTTATGAAGCGGATGGGGATAACTACTGGCTGCGACAGGCAGAGCTTTGTTTCAGCTGGTTTTTGGGCAATAATGATCTTCATCTGCCGCTTTACGATCACGAAACCGGTGGCTGCCGGGATGGACTGCACGTTGACGGTGTTAATCAAAACGAGGGTGCAGAATCAACTTTGGCTTGGCTACTTTCACTTATTGCGATGTATGAATTGACCGAAGATGGAGTTTCGTTGTCGCCCCAAAAAACAAATCGGATGAAAGTAAAGGGATAATTGAATATGAAAATTGCTGTACTTTCACCAATTGCGTGGCGTACTCCACCCCGCCACTACGGGCCGTGGGAAAGCGTAGCTTCAAACATTACCGAAGAACTAGTAAACCGGGGACACGATGTAACGCTTTATGCTACAGGTGATTCTCTGACGAATGCCAAGCTGGAGTCAGTCTGTCCCCGCGGCTATGAAGAAGATCCAGACATTATACCCAAAGTGTGGGAAGCGATGCATATATCAAACCTGTTTGAGGAGGCAGATCAGTACGATATCATCCACAATCACTTTGATTTTCTGCCTCTCACCTATTCCGGATTGACGACAACACCGCTGCTTACGACTATTCACGGCTTTTCATCGCCCGGTATTCTGCCTGTTTACCGCAAGTATGATGGAAAGACGTACTATGTCTCCATCAGCGATGCCGATCGCTCACCGGACTTACACTATACAGCAACTGTACACCACGGTATCAATATTGCAGATTTTGATTTCCAACCGGAGCCTGATGACTATCTTCTTTACTTCGGGCGTATTCATCCCGACAAAGGAGTTCATAAAGCCATACAAATAGCTCAGGCCTGCGGTATACGGCTGGTCATCGCCGGGATCATACAGGATCAGGATTACCACGAAAAATACGTAAAGCCAGAACTTGCGGCCGATGATATAGAATATATCGGTAGCGTTGGACCAGAAAAACGAAATCCACTTTTAGGTAACGCAGTGGCAATGCTGCACCCTATATTTTTTGAGGAACCTTTCGGTTTATCGGTGGTAGAATCTATGGCTTGCGGGACACCCGTTATCGCCTTTAATAAGGGCAGCATGCCCGAGCTTATCGAACACGGCAAAAATGGGTTCTTGGTGGATGATGTACATGAAGCCGTTGAAGCGGTCGAAGATATAAATCAAATAGATCGTACTTATTGTCGAAATTACGTGGAACAGAATTTCACTATAGGAAATATGGTTGATAAGTACGAGGATGTTTACCAAAAAATACTGGAAAGAGACCAAGACGGAATAGCTGTAAAACAAAAAGACTAAATAACGGATTTAGTGTTTAAGGAAAAAGCAGGTATGCGACAATCTATTGTTAGGCGTTATGAAAACAATCCAATATTAGAACGTGATGATGTCCCCTACCCGGTAGCAACCATACACAATGCGGGAGTAGCAAAGCATGATGATCGTTATATCATGTTGTTTCGCTCTCATCAGCACAACGGCCGCTCCATAATCGGAAAAGCTGTCAGCGACGATGGAGTGCACTTTACGGTAGACTCGGAGCCATTTATGGTTCCGGCCGAGGATGGAATATTTGCCAAATATGAAGCATTCGGCGTTGAGGATGTACGCATTTGCCCATTTGAAGATCACTACCTGATCTGCTACAGCGCTTATTCTGAACAAGGAGTACGCATCGGTTTAGCACGGACAGAAGATTTTAAATCTCTGGAGAGAATTACTTTTATAAGCCAGGCCGACATGCGCAATGTGGTCATCTTTCCTGAAAAAATTGGCGGACGCTATGTTCGCCTTGATCGTCCTCATTCCGAAATTCACCCGTGGTCGATCTGGATATCATATTCTCCGGATCTGGAATACTGGGGCGATTCCAGGATGATTATAGAACCCCTGCCCTATCACTGGGACGAAATGAAAGTCGGTCCCGGCGCACCACCGATCAAGACAGATGAAGGATGGCTGAATATCTATCATGGCGTCTTTAAAACAATGGCCGGAGCCGTCTACCGACTGGGTGTGGCATTGCACGATTTAGAAAATCCCGAAGAATTAGTTGGCATAGCTGACCCCTGGATCCTGCAACCCGAAGATCCATGGGAAGTCAGTGGATATGTACCCAATGTGGTATTTACCTGTGCAGCGATACCAGAGCCGGATGGAACGCTCAGAATTTATTGGGGAGGTGCCGATACTGTCATGTGTACAGGAACGGCTAAGATTGATGATCTGATAAAGCTTTGCCTCGATCATCCCCGAAGTAGCTCAACAAAATATTACACTGAATTTTAAATACAATACTAAAATTATGACTAAGACAGCCGAATTGAATATCAAACGCAAAACTCAAGTAATAGAACGTGATGCTTCACGGGTAATTTGTCGTTTGTTACTCCATGAGGGAAATCCGGCCAGAGTCAAAAATATATTTTATCGCGTACTACGGCTTAACGACTCGGAAACAAAGTCACAGCTCGATATGGTATTCAGGGAATTTGCAGATCGTCATCTGGATATCCGCAATAACCTGCGACGACATTTTAAAAAAGTTAAAAGTTATTTGTCACCCGATGAATATTCATCGTTAACCGAAGATCAGGAACTGTTGATTGGCGCCTATTTTACGATGGAGTACGCCATAGAATCTGCGGCACTATTTAATCCATCTATTGTTCCACATCCCGATCAATCAGATGTACCCGATGGCAGTCTGCGTTTTGTGATGAGTTTGCGGGCAGTCGGAGAAGGACATATTTCGTCGATGGTTTTCCGGAGTGGCATGATAGATAGAAAAGGGAATCTAACCTTTGATCCATCCAGCTCGTTTGTAGATACACCAGATGCTTCAAACCCACTCTATGAACGTCAGCTATTTCGTTTAAAACTCAAAGAAATGGGGACGTGCAATGAAGTCACAGAATATATTTTGGAACAGTTACCGGGAGAATTCACTCTCGAAGAGTTACGGGAGGAAATTACTAAGCTGAGTGACAAACCTAGATTCCACACACAAAAGCAGCTGGAATGCTTTAGAGACATGCAGCGGTTGGCAGATTCAAATTATACTCTGCATTTTCATGAGGACCATGATCTGTCCGAAAGAGCAATATTTCCAGTTTCAGAAGAGGAAAGCGGTGGGGTGGAAGACGCCCGCTGGGTAAAATTTCGAAGGGATGACGGATCAACTATCTATTATGGTACTTATACTGCATTCGATGGCAAAACGATCATGCCTCAGTTAATTGAAACCCAGGATTTTACAAATTTCAAGGTCAGCACATTGTATGGCGACGCAATTAAAAATAAAAATCTGGCCTTATTTCCACGCAAGATTAACGGCCGCTATGCTATGTTATCGCGGCAGGATGGTGAAAACAATCATATAATGTTTTCGAATCACATCCATTTCTGGCAAAGATCAGAGGTTATTCAGCGCCCATGCGAACCGTGGGAACTGGTCCAAATCGGAAATTGTGGTTCCCCCATTGAAACAGATGAAGGCTGGTTGGTTTTGACCCATGGTGTGGGACCAATGAGAACATACTCTATCAGTGCTATACTTTTAGATCTTGAAGACCCTACCAAAATTATCGGACGTCTCAAGCAACCCCTTTTGAGGGCGATGGAAGAGGAACGAATAGGTTACGTGCCAAATGTGGTTTATACTTGCGGTGCTATCCTGCATCATGATAATCTTATCATTCCCTACTCGATGTCTGATGTACAACCGGCTATTGCCAGAATAAAATTAGATGAACTTCTTGACGCCATTAAAAGAGAGGTGTAAGATTCTCTTATCTCGCTCCGTATCTCCGGTGCGGAATGCATGCGGTATCTTCACTTTATTTAACTCGTCGGACATCAATCCCAGACGTTCGACGAGGATTGGTCGCTTTTAGTCGTAAGGGGATTATACGTCCAATCGATCGTATTTTTTGAATCGATAGCGCGGGAATTAATTCCCGCGCTCGTTATTTCCGTAGCCCTGATGCGGGAAGTATATTATTCGCACTTCCTGTCGTGACGACGCAGAGCATCGTCACAAAATATATTCTATCTTCTTTAGAATTTGGTTTTAGTAGAGTAGACAGCATTCCGCAGCAGAGCTACGGAACGAGAGGTAATAAATTTGTTATGTCTCCAGATTTTTCTCAGCTGCCTTGTCTGTTTTTTGAGTTACAAAAGATTCAGAAACTTTAGATTTACTTTCGTACCCTTTTTTTGAGGTTGAGTCGCCTCGCTTTTCCGGCAGTAATCGATCAATCAGATCAAAAGCGGCAATTGTCAATCCTGGTGCAATGCCGTGTGTAGCCACGGCCACTTTGGCAGGAATCGAAAGTGTGAGCGTTCGCTCCCGTTTCCGGAAAGCCTCAATAATTTTATCCGCCGCACGGTCGGCATCCATAGATAAAAATGGAATAGAATCCATAACCTTGAACCAGGCATATTCTTTTTCGTGTTGACCTTTTACATCGATATTGCGGGGACTGCCGGTGCGCATCAGGCCCGGATAAACCGTTGTTATATTGATGTTATCCTCCTCCAATTCAGCAGCCATCCCTTCAGAAAGCCCCGCCAAAGCATACTTGCTGGCGTTATACGGCAGAAGATGGGGAAAACTCACTTTACTCCCGATAGACCCGATATTCACAATATGTCCGGCTTTCTTTTTCTTCATATCAGGTAGAATTTCACTCATCAAATAAAATGGGCCCCAAAAATGGGTTTTCATAGCCTGTTCGTAATCCTCCTGTTTCATCGTCTCTAGCGGCCCCACCTGGATGATACCCGCATTATTGATCAGTACATCAACACTGCCAACATCATTATTAATTTTCCGGATCATCTTCTTTACCTGATCACGATCAGTGATATCACAGGGGATAGCAAGACTCTTTCCCCGGCGACCAGCGAGATCATCAGAAGCCTCCTGAAGCTGCTCTTCGGATCGTCCACAAATGACTACAGTCGCATCCATGTCAGCCAATTTCCGCGCCATCACTAATCCTAAACCGCGGCTTCCGCCTGTAATAAGCACTACTTTATCTTTCAGCGGTAACTTTTCAGGCGGATTAACAGCGTCTTTTATCATTTTTGCACCTACTGCTGCACCAGCAGCGAATGCCATTCCTTTTAACAACAACCCCGACCGGTTTTGCTTTTTTGGTTTGTCTTTCATCATAATCAATATTCTCACTTTTATTCTTATGAGATTATTGATATCTCTTTTTCGAAAAAATGATCCCTTAATTTCACAAATATCCACTAATGTATTTTCGGCAATACATCCATGATAAATTTACGGAGACGTTTTACATGATTCTTTGTTTCTTCCAGACGACCTTTGTTCTGTTCAGAAATGAAACTTGATTACTATCCGACTTAGACATTTTTTCTTGGCCTCTTATCTGGTTATACAGTTCGGCAGGAGCATCTTCTTTCGATAAATCTTTGGATATCTCCTTCACCTTAACCCATACTTGTTTCAGAATTCTTCCGCTGCGTCTGATAGCTCGGATGGATTTTCCGCTACCACTACAAGATTATAATTGTTCTCTGCAAACTGGTTAGTCAATACTTCTCCAGTCCCGCTAGATGCTCCCGTAATAAATGCTGTTTTACTCATAATGAGAGATTTTTTTAAGTTAGTTTTCTGCTTTTAAATTCATCGTATATATTTTTCCCACTCTCCGTATTCCTCTAATATTCGTCCGCGTGGTATCGAAAGTGCAGCCACGAGCACACCAACAATCAATACAATTATAAACAGTGTCGGCGATGATTCAGTAGTAAACCATATCGAACCTGCTACAAATAAACCGAATAAGATATTCAGGAAACGGACGATACGAACTACCTCGGCCATGCTGATTACAGAAGTAACTACGATCAGCGCGCCAAAGAGATGACAAATATCCGCAGTGTTGCTTTCAATACTGACCTCAAATGCACCGGGAGCAAACATTAGCACGATTCCCAAAGCGGTTGATAAAACTAATGTCCTGGGAAAACTTATTCCCCAAATTGAGGCGTTGAATACCTCGACAAAATTATTTGGCAGATCGATCAGCTCGGGTGACCGCTCATCAACTTTTTTATCCTCTGTGGAGCTTCCTTTCCAGAAAACTTCCCACATGTTCCAGTCTCCGCTTAACTTTTTTCGGATAAGATCGTGAACGGTGGCCACTACCTCATCTATTTCAAGTGGAATTACCGGCAGCATAAGGAGAGCTGTAACAAGACATATCGTGCACCATAAACCAACAACTACCGACTGGGCGATCACCAGAAGAATACTTACCAGTCCCAGCGGAACCACTAAAATACCGAACATCACCACCATCCATGGCATGGTTCGAAAGCGGGATGGACCGCCCATAAATCCCAATAGAAACTCAATGGTATAGGCCAGCGACCCCAATGCCGCATCGGAAATTGAAAATGAATGGGATAAATCAGAATCAAGAACCTGCACCGTACCGGCTCCAAAAAATGGATCCCAGGCGTAATCGATATAACCCAACTGATAAGCGCCAAGGTAGCGAGAGATCAACCAGCCGAGAAATCCCATTACTATGAGAAGCCAGCGCTGCGGCCAGCTCGAGGGATTATAGCTCCAGCCGTCAGGATATTGGGATCCTTTTTTTATAAACATGAAGATATTGGGAAGGCCCGGCACAAGAATAGCCAGCGCAATCACCCATACGCCAACTAATGTACCATTGAGATAAGCCACGGCCGTTGGCGCCCAAAAAAGAAGTGGCGCCATGCTGATCCATATCCCGATAAAGCAGCAGATCCACAGGCTGACAGGACGATTGGGTGTTAGCGATCGCCATCCAAAAATAATGAGTAAAATACCGCTGATAATGTCGCTCCATTTCATGGCTGAAATACGAGTATCCATCGACAGCCAGACTTCGCGTCCCAGTTCTACGGTACCGATACTGTAGCTGAATGTCAGCGGCGACAGTACCATCCAAATGCCGAGCATAATCAGCGTCCAGTAAACCCACAGCGTCTGCTTATGATGCATATGCAACATCTGGCGACGCTGGTCGGATCCCATCTCATGATGACCGTTATCGTCATCCTCATGCTCTGACATCGGACGAGTTGTGCCACGATTGCTCATTCCCTCGTGTTGGTTTTTATTGTTTTCGCTCTCTCCTGATTTCTTATTTGAGCTATTTTCATCCATAAATATTATAGATCGCCTATAGATACTGCTACCACTATAATCGCGTATGGTTAAGATGTATTATTTATACCCATCCAATCGTCCGCTCTGGTTCATGTTGCAACTTGCACCAGCTATCCAAGATTTAACTTTACTAGTCCATCCGATCCCAAGATCAGCGGTCGGATGGGTGTTATTCCCACTGCCTTGACCCATTTGATCTCAATAGCTGTTTCAAGCGTCCACGCTTGAAACATGAACTATAAATTGGTGATAAGCGTGGACGCTTATCACAGCAAGATTATCACAGGGCCAGCTCCTCAGCAAGAAAACTCCGGTATCTTTTTACCTGCTATGATTACCCATGCGATCGCAAATTAAGCAGTCGAATGGATTTTTTTAATGCTCGGCTGGTTGTGGCTCTTGTTCTTTCAGATCAGACGGTATTTCAAGATTATTTTCTTTGTACCATTTTTTTGGATCAGCTTTTAAATTGTTAATCATTTCAGGCAGCGTATCCGTCAGAGAATGCTGTGGTTCCCAATCAAGTAGTTCGCGTGCACGGGATATATCCAGCTCGAAATGTTGATCTGCACGATCAATCATCCACGGCTTGATAAACGGATCTCCCACCATATCCATGCTCCACGCACCGGCTTTGGCCAGCGGTTTGGGGACTTCAAAAGTCTCCCATTCTTCACCGTGAATAAGTCGACCGATCTTGTCCTGCAGCTCCTGATAGCTGGGTGTTTCGGGTTCTCCAATATTAATCGCAACTTCTTCGGGTAACGACTTCCGTTTTTTCACCGTTTTTACGACTGCATCCAATAAGTCATCCATATGCAGAAAAACATTGCCGTGTGATTTATCACCCGAGAAAAAATGGCTGGTGAACTCCTTTTCATAGATACGTTTAATCTGATGTGATATCGGGATGGAATGACACATCTCATCGTAAACTCCGGCCAGTCGTAGCAATACAGCATTGATATTACCGCGATTTTGACGAATAATTTCTTCCGTATTTTCTTTGGATTCTGGATAGTCCCAGTTTGATTCTACAGGAGCACTTTCGTCGATTTTTTTGCCTGGCTCAGTCGGCTTGTAAATCAAATTTGTGCTAGAGAATATGAACTGTTCTACGTCAAAATCCTGCAGAACGTTCAAGAATTTATGCGTTCCTTTTTCAGTCACTTCTTCGTATAAAGGACTTGGTTCTCCGGAAAAATCATAATAGGCAGCTAGATGAATTACCGAGGCGATTTTATTGCCATATACGTGGCGGATTCGCTCCATCGCCGCCCTAATGCTATCTTCTTTGGTGATGTCGAAATAGACAAATTCAGCTTCCTTCGGCGGATAAGGGTTACCCTGCTTATCCATACCCACAATGCGGAAATCATCTTTTAGAATATTGATAAGCCTAGTGCCAATAAGTCCACTACTGCCGGTGATAATCACTACATCTTTATCTTCCACATTTGCATCTCCATGATATTTTGATTCATTACTTTCTTCCATAATGCTGCTTTTTGGCTTTTAGATATTCTGTTGTCAGCGACTAAAATTTTCTCCTCACTTTTTTACTCTTCAGAATCTGGCTTTTTTAAAGACTATTCTTACAGTTTTTCAAGGAAGTCGCTTTAACCGCTAAGTTCAATAGTATTTTATTCCTTATATGGGCCCTAATTTTTATGACTTAAGGATTGAAGAAGTTGGGATTATCTTGGAGGTATTCGACCCTACTACTTCCCTATCAGATCGGAGTGCCGAGAGGAGCTGTTTCGTTAGTAAGGTTGTTTCGCAGAATTATACAACAGATCAAATAATTAATACTCAACATCTGATCGGGTTGCTCTGGTGCACGACCTGTATCATAGGCCAAAGAGAAGCACATAATAATATAATAGTCCGAGCGAACGCTCGAACTGTTATGCCAAACTGCAGATCTATTAATAGAGTTTCTCTCCAATCTTTATTTTATAACCTCCCGTTATGAACTAGAAGGGATACATAGTAGAGTTAGAAAAAATCATCTCCGTTTGAAGGCACTGACGATAAGAGCTTTCGCGACGATGCAGAGCGCCGGTTTAACCAGGAGAGATATTCTACTTCTGGAGGTATAGAAAAAGAATAACTCTCTCACTAAACAATAGCGCGGGATTTATATCCCGCGCTTGTAATATCAGTGTGATTTTTTAACTGAACCAGCCTTCTTTTACCTGTTCTTTTTGAGCATAGGCAGAAGGATCAGCAGGCCCAAGATCAGGTTTTTCACCTTGTGGTTCAGCTTCTGTAAAAGTAAATTCACCTTTGCCGTCAATGGAGGAACCTTCACTCCAGCGTCCTTTGGCTTTTGAATTCTTATTGATGTTGGTGGACATAAAATTATAATTAAAATCCTGATTCTCTTTATCCTGTGGAAATGAGTTTGGTATCGGATGATTATTTTCAAAGCCTCCCAATTCTTCTAACACAGCTAGCCACTGATTTTGGTGCATAGTATCGCGGGCAATCAGGAAAGAAAGCATATCTTTCATTCCGGGATCATCTGTAATCTCCCAAAGCCGCGTTGCCAAAGCACGTCCGCCCGACTCTGCCGTTACATTTGCATACATATCAGCAGCAATATTTCCAGTGCCTACCACCCACGATCCGTTAAACGGTACACCGTTGCTGTCTACGGCCATAGCTGATAAACCAGACGAAAGGACATGGCGCGGATTCATACCGCCCATAACTGCCTCAGTAACCGGATTTTTATCCGCCATTTGTTCTTTTATACTGGTGGATGCTCCTTCAAGATTTTTTGCAACAGCCGTAGATAAAATCTCAATATGCGACATCTCTTCGGTGCCGGTATCAAGCAGCATGTCGCGATACTTTTCTGGTCCTCGGGAGCCCCAGGCCTGAAACAGGTACTGGAGACAAACTCTTATTTCACCTTCGATTCCTCCGATAGCCTGCTGAAGCAACATTGCAAACTGGGGATTTGGCTCTTCTACTTTTACTTTGTACTGAAGTTTTCCATCATGATAAAACATAAATACACCTGTTAGCTTAGGGTTGCTAATACGATTTGGTTAGATCATTTAGAGGGAAGACTGCGCATATCAAGTAGTTTTTCTTACCCTCTGAATTACAAGTATTATTCTACCTCTCAATGAACGTACCTTTGCCACTAAGTACAATAGAAATTAGTACTGTATCTCAACCCTAATATTTATGATCCAACTTTCGAAGTGGCTTGAAATCCCCAATATTGATCTACATCCTTATAAACTGGCAACGCGACTGACTAGTTACTAATCAAACCTGAGATCGGCTTCAGGATGCTTTAGTTGATTAGCGTGTTATAAAAATTGAGACATTCCCTGGCGTAGCGTTCAGAACCAAGACGTTTACGTGCATCATCACTACAAAAAAACCGGTCGATTTCATCTATTCTTTTAATTTTTTCAAGTGCTTCCTCAAAAGATGTGAACAGATACCCATTTTCTCCATCGATTATCTGTTCTTCCATAGCACCATTCTTATATGCAACCACTGGAGTGCCCGTAGCGAGACTCTCGACCACAGTGCGCCCGAAAGTTTCATGCCACCTGTCATCCTCGTATCCAGCTGGAAAAATAAAAGTGTGAGCATATTTCATCAGTTCATACTTTTCAATCTCGTTTGCCTTATCGAAATAAAATATTAGCTCATCGTCAAAATGCGGCTTAATTTTTTCTTGAAAGTAGCTAATTGAAGTTTTTTGCGCATCAGCATACTCATCTATAGGTTTGCCAGCCAGCACCAATGGCATATTCAGCATTTTTGCCAGCTTTATAGCGGTAAGCTGACCCTTTCGCCTTGATATTTTTGAAAGCATCAGTAAGTATTGTTCAATTCCCTTTTGCTTCATTTTTTTTTGAAAATCCAATGAAAGCTCCGACTCCGAAACATCATAAAAAGGTTCATCAGAAAAAGGGATATGATCTGTACGTATACCCTGCAAGATGCCCACCACATTCGATAAAAATTGCTCGTAATAAGCGGCCTGTGATTTAGTTTGTGTAAGATAATAGCTTTCGAATTCATCAAATTTTCGGACGCGTTTCTCATCCACATAAATATATATACTCGTGATGAGCGGTGAGGCAACTTCTGATATTTCACGTACAAACTCTTCCTGAAAGATATGAAGATGTATTATATCATATCTTCTTTTATGATGTCGCAAGCACTTCAAGATAAAATCCAGATTGTCTTCGTCCGGATAGTAAATAGAATTGATGTTATCCGGAGCCAGCTCGGAACCTTCTTTACAAATTACATCGACGGTGTGTCCCTGTTGGATAAACTGTAATGCCAGGTCGTAGATTGTCTGTTCGCTGCCATTATATCCCTCATAAGTCGGCAGTGGCAAGTCATCGGGTGCTATAAAAAGTATTGTCACTATATTGTCATGCTTTTACAATTTGATGGTGGAAATTATCTAATGGGATAAAAAAAGGATAAAGAAATCCCATCAACGCTTGTCCTTGCGCAGTTTTAAACCAGGTTCAAGAGTTAAACCAGTACTAATGATTTCTCAGTGCATCAATAAGTTCGTCCTTGTCCATTTTTGAACGATCTTCAATGCCTACTTCTTTGGCTTTATCATAAAGCTCATCCTTTGTCCACTCTTCATATTTATTATGCTTGCCTCCTTTTTTGGAACTTTTATCGGATGAATTAGCAATACGAGCTGCCTTTTCTTTGCTCATACCCTGTTCACGGAGCTTTTCATACTGTTCATCATCTTTTACCGTAGGTCTGTCTTCCTCTGGCATAACTTCGTTTGCTTTATGGTTGCCATGCGGTAATCAGGGTATTCTTAACAATACCCCTTCTTGTTTGTTAATAAAATCAATCAACTGTAATAGATTAACATCTACCTATTCTACAACCGATAGCCTTTTCTATCTATTATTTATTTTTCAAGGCTTCTATCAGTTCATCTTTATTCATATTCGTATAACCATCAACATTTAATTCTTTGGCTTTGTCGTAGAGTTGATCTTTAGTCCATTCTCTGTAGTTTTCTGCCTGTTCTTTGGCCTCTTCTTTGGTCTCTTTAGCCTTTTGTTTGGTATCTTCCAATATTTCCTCGCCTTTTCGCTTGGCTTCGGCGCTCATTTCGCTCGCCTCTTCTTTGGTCTCCTTCATCCTTTTGTTCAGATTATGACGTATCTCATCGAGATCATCTTTCAATGTCTGAAGATACTCATCACTGGTTTTACTTATTTTTTTTCTGGTTCGTGACCCCTTGTCCGGTGCAAATAAAATACCAAGGGCTGCTCCGCTGATAGCACTTGTAATTGCAGCTAAAAGTATATTTCCTTTTTTCATTGTTTTAAGCTCTTTTTGGTTAAGGTTAAGAATTATTGTAAGTGAGTTCTAAAAACACTACTGATGCATCAGGAGGGTTATGTGTCATGGTCCCTTTCTGGAAACCAAAGACAAAGCACTTTCTCTCCCAACACACTGTTTCAAATAACATCAATTTTTGTGTCGTTGAAACAAATAAAGTAACTCTTTGCCAACTACTGATTTTACATAATTTTTGGGATACTGCTGTAGTAATTATTTGCTTTTTCCTCAGTCTGCACATCTTTATATGATCCTGCTAATACGATAAAAAGATGAATCGGAAAAGGCTTACCCCCATACTCATAAGCTGCTATATATACCCGAAAAGAACCTGAAATCTTCAGCATTTATTCGACTTTGAGCAGAGTCAAAAAACCATCTGTGCTAGTAAAAAGCTATGCATTCTCTCAACTTCAATTATTGAACAGAAAAGAAAGATACGCACGTATTACTGGTGCGTAGCAAATTTTAGGGGAAGCATTTCAAATAATGTGCTATTTCTAATATTCGAACTTTAAAGAATATTAGAATTGCATAATAAATGTTGACGGCCCGTCCCCAACATGCACTACCACCACACCTCTAACCCAAAAACTAATTTTTATGGATCGCTTCGACAATTTGCAAGACCTACTGAAATATCAGCTAAAGATTATTTTTGATGCAGAACGCCAGTTAATAAAAACCCTGCCAATATTTGCCAAAAGAGCCACGAATATAGAGTTGAAAGAGGTATTCTCAAATCATTTCACCGAAACACAGATGCAGCAGGAACGAATGCTGGGCATAGCACAAGATCTGAACATTTATCTTAAAGGTAAAACATGTAGTGTAATGGAGAAATTAATCGCCCAAACCAACTCGTTTTGCGAACCTAATAGTTCGTTATATAAAAAAGATACGGGACTTATTGCATGTGCTAAAACTATTGAACGTTATGAAATGGCTTCGTACAAGAACCTGATCAAGTATGCCCAGGCTTTGGGATTCGACTTTTTAGCAAATAACCTACAGCAAAATCACGCCGAGGAACTAAACACGTTTGAATCACTTCAAAACATCTCGCTATCTGCTAATAATCATTGGCAAAGACAAGCTATTTAGCAATACGAGTGACATCATGAACAGACCTAAAACTTTGGAAATTAAGCTTATGAACTCCCTCAACCTCGATAAAAAAAATTCTCTTTCTTTTGAAATTAAAGATCTAATCCAGTCCATAGGATCTGAAGTAAGAAATCAGAAAGGAGAAATTCTTGGTAAAGTTGATGATATAAAAATCGATGAAGAACGAAGAATTCCTGAGTACCTTATTCTTTGTTCTCAGGATTTATTTGGCGATGGTAACCGATACTTCGCCATACCGGTTCAGCCCTTGCTAATTAATTTCGACAGAAATAAAAATATTGTCATTCCGGTAGAAAAAGACTCTTTAAAAGTTGCTACTGGCATCAATGTTGATTCTTGGCCAAAATTCGATCCGGAGATTTCTGACTCTATCTTTGAACTCCTGCGATACGAAACTTCATCTGTTGATAAAAGAAAAAATAAAGAAGAAACAGACCTGGCTAAAGGCACTGTAGATTCTGCGATGTAATATTTGGTGATATCTGTTGTGAGAATGGATCTCGAATGATTGAACCAATACTTATAAATAACTTCATCATATTCCTTGCTATGCAAAGTAAAACAAAACCAAAAATTCTGCACGAAGAAAAGGAAAAGCAGGAAGAGCAATGCTCTTCTTCGGAAAAGGATCTATTATATAAATACGATGACGAAGCGCAGCTTATTGGACAATTACAAGAGAAGTTGAAAATGTCGAGAGAAGAAATAAAACGAATTCTCCAAAAATTATGAGCTTCAATGAGATGTAATTTACATAACCATAACCTTTAATGTCTCGCAGCTAGTGAGACGTAAAGATCAAGTATAAATCAAAATGCCCAGCCCATAACATGGCATACCCCCGGCGTGCAAACCGGGGGTTTTTTTCGCACACATAAAAAAGGGATATTGGTAAAGATGAACTTTATTTATTATGCCTGAAATTCCCCGCTCTAATCTTCCCGATGATACAATATCAATAGCACGTGAGGGATATCGCTTCATTACCAATCGCTGCAAACAGCACAATACTGACCTGTTTGAAACTCGTCTTATGTTTAAGAAAACTATATGCATGCAGGGAAAAGAAGCTACAGAAACTTTCTATGATTCAGAATATTTCATGCGCGAAGGAGTAGCGCCTGAATATATTAAATAAACGCTATTTGGTCACGGTGGTGTACAAGGAATGGATGGCGAATCTCATGATTATACCAGAAAATTCCACAAAAATCGGGTTGCGCGCTACAGGTTGCAGGTTGCATGCTTTACATTATGATGTAGATGTCAGGAGGTATGTTTTATCATACCAAATAGGAACACATTCTGCCAAAGTAGTCCCCATGACAAGTTCATAAGAATTTCCACGGTCAAACCATACTTTCTTCTATTTTTTCTCTACTGGTAAACTACTAGACTTTGAGTGCAGTAAATATAAACCTCAAAAACAGTAATGATATGAGCCAACTAAAAGATTTGAACGACCTTTTTCATCACCAGCTAAAAGATATTTACAACGCTGAGCAGCAATTGATCAAAGCACTCCCGGAAATGGAAAAAGAAGCGATCAGTAAAGAATTAAAAAAAGCATTTTCTGAGCATCTGGATGAGACAAAAACACATAAGGATCGATTAGATAAAATTGCCGATCAATTAAATATTGATCTCGGCGGAGAAACATGCGAAGCTATGCAAGGACTCATTAAAGAAGCTAAAAATTTAGTTTCAGAAGATGCAGAAGACTTTGTACGCGATGCCGGAATTATTGCCGATGCCCAACGAATAGAACACTACGAAATTTCTGCTTATGGAACAGCAAGACATTTTGCCAGTGTGCTGGGATATGACGAAATCGCTAATCTATTGCAGGAAACTCTTGACGAAGAGTCTCACGCCGATCAATTGCTGAATGAAATTGCAGTTGATAACGTCAATCAAAAAGCCAAAGCTTAACAGCAAGTATTTCGTTGAAGGCGCAATTAATATTTATTGCTCCCAAAGCACGGTAAGCCCCGGATTTAAGCAATCCGGGGTCTTTTTTTTAGAATTCTACCGGTTAAGCAGGAACTTTTTAATTACTGATAGCAACCCAATGGGTGATGAAGCAGCAGAATATAAAAATAAGGTAAAAGATATTTTTACAGCCGATGAAGAAATAGCAGTAGATGCAAACAGAGCTATTGTTGGCGGTATGCTGGCCGCTGTCACCACCCTTGCCGGTGCTTTAACTGTAGGAACTGCAAGGGGATTAGAAACCTTTGAACTCTTACAAACCTCACTCGAAACTGCACGTTCCTTTGCCGGTACATTGACACTGGCATTGGGCAATATTCTGGCATTAATGCTTACCCTTTTAAGTCTTAGTGCAGCTACCAATATCGATCTTAAATGGAGCCATTATCTGCGAATCAAGCAGATCTCGTGGCTAACTACATATACACTGGTCGCTGCAATTCTGATATACCTGCTTTTAAACTTTCCACTAACCGAAGCAAAGGATAAAACATTACCATGGTTTTCCTATGTCTATTATGCCACGCTGATACTTTCTTCGCTCCTTGGCGGGGCACTTATTAGTATTGTATTAATGCTTTATAACGCCGCCAAAGATATCATTTTAGCTGTAGGCCCAACAGAGAGCGGGGAGTATATTTTACGGGATGAAGAAAAGGAACAAGAGGAAGTAAAAAAGGAAAAAAACAGCAGCACTAATCATTGACTAATACCAATCTGTTGTTACACTCTATCAGAGATAAAACGGTATCTTCTCTCCTTCGGAACTTAAAAAACAGTGTTATACTAAGCGGAGCTCCAAAAACTTACGGGGCGTAGTCGAGTGTATCCCGCCGGTCGGACAGGTCTTTAATGCATTTTTGTGTAGAACCTGAAGAGAAGATCTGATTTAGCAGATAATTTCATTCCCAAGAAGGAGGCTTGAAAATGAGATAAAAGAAGAGTGAAACAGAATATTGCTAACTTGAGCTTCGTTTTCTCCTTAGCCTGATGATTCATCTTCAGGCGGAGAGTAAAATCAGTCGAACGTTCTTTTTATATCCTCTTCTTGATCTCCTACTTCGCCGGGGAAGATATGAGTTAAAATCTATCTCGGTGAATATTACCTAAAAATCAATACCGATAGATATGTAATGGATCGGATCACTGTCGAAACCACCGCGATACAGGGGCCAGCCAACATCATAACGGAGTGGGAATCCTAATAAAATCGTACGCAAACCAAAGCCGGCTCCCATAAGTATATCTCCCTCGTTAACCGGTACGTCAAAAGTGCCGCTTTCCGTAGCGATCGATCGTGTTTGTTTCCGGCTGACTCTAAAATCGAGATCGGCTTCGTTTAACACCTCAGGTTCTGCATCAGGATCTGCAAATTCAAATTCTACTGCTTCACCCCACGCCATACCGGCATCCATAAATGCTACTCCAGTCAGGTTATAGAGCGGAAGTATTGGGACGGGTCCCGGCAGAATTGCCGCAAACAGCGGAAATCGAAACTCTGCGTTAGCCAGCGTAAACTTATCTCCATAAATAGCATTATAGGGATGTCCCCTGAGCGGTAGCGCCGGCTGGGTGAAAAACGTATCGCCGAGGCGGCTTATGGGAATACTGTTCGGTGAATACTTGTAGTTTATCCACCCCAGCATGCCTCCCATAAAAAAGGTTTGTGAATCACGTCCGAATGAAGCCGCACCCGATCCCCGCAGGGCTATGGAGTAGCGCGATCCGAGATTAAAATATTTCCTGTAATCTGCAAGCACCGAAGCAAAGCGCAGTGTTTCATTAGTTATGGGCGGACTTCCAGATAAACTTAAAGCATAGCGCGATCCCGCTCTCGGCGTAATAAAGCCCGGCAGTGTTTTATCACTGGTAAATGTGACTTGAGGATAAAGAAACTGAGAAGTCTGATTGTCGCGTATATCAGTATAAGCAACGGTATAATCCTGTGCCAACCCTACCATAGATAAACTGGCATCGACACGACGGAATTTATCGATCGGATATCGCATATTCACCGCGCCGCCATACGAGCGGAAGCGATACAAACGACCGGAAAAATCTTGAAAATTATTGGAATTATGGAAGAAGTTGAATATCCAATCCGCGCGATTCTCAAGATATCCATACTGTAAAAAGTAGGTACTGTTTCTTAAGTCCAGGTTGAGATTTGTCCCAAATGCTATTCGATGGTTACCAAGCAAATCGCTGAACTGAATTTGCGTAAGGCCGTATGTACCATACGAAGTCGAAAAGCTACCGCCGGCATAAACAATATCAGTACTGAACTTGAGGCGATAATCTCTGGGAACGAAGCGGCCGTCATCCGTTTGATTACCTTCCAGATCGAACTTAGCTTCATCGAGATATCGCTCTCGGAAAACCGAATCCTCCTCTACTGACGAATCAAAAACATAATTACGGAAATCTATGCTTTCTGTATCCTGCTCTGTTGTATCCTGTTCAGCCTGATCTGTTGTATCTTCTGCCACTCGCTGAGTATCAGTTATAGCATCTTTTGGCTGGGGATCAATTTGCGGAGCAACAGCTTTGGTCAGGCTGGTTTCATCGACCGGATTCGTTGTCAGCATCTGCTGTACATAACGTGTTGCAGGTACGCGATCTTCTTGTGATTCTTCAGCTCGTCGCTGGGCCCATTGATTTGGCTCAAGCGGCTGATCTTTAATTCGCGAGAGCGGTGATCGAATCATAAATATATCAAGATCCCCCTCGTTAATGGAATTAACCGCCATGCGACTGGCATCGGCACTGATAGACATCTGCATAACCCCGGTCTGCAGATCTGTCAATGGCTGAGAAGTACGATCATCCAGATCCATCCGGTAAACATTGGGAATACCATTCTCATCTGAAATATAAAACAGCTGTCCGTCGCGTGTGGTTGCGGGCTGATTTTCATCCCACTGCGGAGTTTTTGTGAGTCGCTGCGCTTGGGATGCCCCGATTTTAGCAGCATAGATATCAGAACTATATAAATCGTCATTCATTAACAGCCGTGAAGTATTTTTCACATTGTTCAATCTCACCTCATCACCCCGATGCGACACAAAATATACGGTTTCAGAATCACCGCTCCAGGCCGGTTCATAGTCGCTGAATACATCATTCGTCAGATTATTAAATTCCTGTGTCTGCAAATTATAGATGTAAATATCCTGATAGGGACCAATATTACCATCAAACGCAATTTTATCGCCATCCGGTGACCATGCTACTGACCCGATCGCATCCAGTCGTGGAAATTCAACCATCTGAACCTTGCCCGTTTCATAATCTACAATCGCCAGGTTGTCGGATCCTTTTGACTTGGAGGAAAGGGCAAGTTTTCGACCATCCGGTGACCATGTCAGGTTGGGATTAAGGATGTTGAGCTCTTCAAAATTGATATTGTCTTCGCCTTTAATCAGCGTTTTTATTTTCTCACCGGTAATGGCACTGATGACGACAACATCAAAATAACCGCGCTGATTGGTAATCATCGCAATTTTATCACCCTGCGGCGATACGGTCGGGCTGGTATCGTAAATACCGCGCCGCCGGCCGTAGTCCGTCAACAGTTCACCAAAATTTGAAAGATCTTCGCGATTAGCCACTTCCGGCAGATATCGTTTTCTGTAGAAATCCCGCCAGCGTTCCGAAAGCTCTTCGAGGTTGAGTCCCAGTGAACGTTGAAGCGCCGTTTCCAGATTTCGATTGGTATACAGTGCCTGATGAATCTCGGTAACTTTCTGGCGTCCGTACTCCTCGGCAATGTAATTCCAGACTGATTGGCCACCGCGATAAGCATAATAACCGCTAAGCCTTGGAATAGGCGGAAGATAATCATTTATAACGGCATCTCGGATATACATATCCGTATTAGTATCCCATCCCAGCGAAGTGTATTCGGCCATCCCCTCGTTATACCAAAGTGGTATTTGCAGTGCATTACCACTGAGTCGCGACTGCACATTTCCCCCGTAAAACATATCGTTAACAACAGCGTGCTCCAACTCGTGATGCAAGGTACTGCGGAATTCAGCGTAATTGCCGGTAAAAGGCATTGTAATACGATTTTTATATGCATCCGTAACTCCACCAATGCCTTCGGTATCTTCGGGCAGAGGTACTACATTCGTCTGTGAAAAATCGTTGTGGGAATCGTAAATAATAACCTGGATGCGGTCGGCGATCTGGTGATCAAATTCATTATGCAGCTGCTGAAGTGCAGCTTCTAACGCATAAGCCGAGAAATTTGCAAAGTCGTAGTTTTTCGTCTCATAATAATAAATATCAAAATGCTCCGACTGTATATACCGCCAGTTAAAATCTTTATACTGAACCCTGTTTTTTCCGAAAGAAAAGTACTGGGCTTTTGCCTCGTGTACCAATCCACCCACAAAAGTAATTAAGAAAAATATAACCAGAACCCGCCGGAGAAATTGAAAAGCCTTCATAGCTAGATGTTTTATTAACTGGATACGTTGCTATAGATTATCATCAACAAGTTTTAAATCTATTTGACGTGCTTTTACATCAGTCCTAACAACTTTGACACGAATTTCTTTCCCTAATTGATATTTTTTACCGTGATTTCTACCAACCAGGCAATGCCGCTGCTCATCATATTCATAATAATCATCTTCAAGGTCACTTACACGTATCATGCCTTCGCAGTGGATCTCTTTTAAATCTACAAAAATCCCACTACTCATTACACCGCTTATTACGCCGTCGAAATCCTGACCAAGCCGCTCACTTAAATACTCTACCTGTTTCAGTTTTATCGAGTCACGCTCGGCATCAATCGCGGCTCGTTCACGCTCGCTGCAGTGAGATCCCAGCTGCTTCAAATCATTATAAGAATAACTCGGTTTACCGTTTGAATAATTTTTCAGCAGTCGATGTACCAATACATCGGGATAACGGCGAATAGGACTCGTAAAATGAGCATAATCATCAAATCCCAATCCAAAATGGCCGATATTGTCAGGGCTGTATTCGGCTTTTGCCATTGCCCGTAGCATCAGGTCATTGACCGTCAGTTCCAGCGAAGTATCTTTAATTTGATCCAGAAGCACGTTAATGGCTTTTGAACTTACCGTAGGACTATCGATATGAAAACTGATACCGATCGGCTTCACGTTTTCTTCGATATTCTTCAGCTTTTCAAGATCCGGCTGGTCATGTACACGATACAGAAAAGGATACAGATCTTTTGTTTCCGCTTTGCTGGATTTCTTGCGAAGATTATCTACGTGTTTTGCCACCGTTCGATTGGCCATCAGCATACATTCTTCAATCAGACGATGGGCAAATACCCTTTTCTTGAGCTTCACATCGATCGGCCGGCCATTTTCATCCAGAATAAATTTCGGCTCCGGCGTATCAAAATTGATACTACCCTCGCTGAAACGCTTGTCCAGCAACACATGAGCCAGCTTGGCGGCTGACTGGATTTCGGTGGAATATTTACTGTCGGCTCCATCGATAATTTCCTGGGCCTCCTCATATGTAAATCGCTGATCAGAATGGATAATCGTTTCTTCGATCGAGTAATCAACCAGCTTACCATTAGGAGCGATCTCCATAAAGCAGCTAAAAGCCAGCTTGTCTTCATGGGGATTTAAACTGCACACATCGTTGCTAAGCTTTTCGGGCAGCATCGGAATCACACGATCAACCAGATAAACACTGGTAGCCCGCTTCTCGGCTTCGTCATCAAGCACTGTATTTTCTGGCATATAGTGGGTAACATCTGCGATATGTACTCCCAGATAATAATTGCCGTTATCCAGAATTTTTATGCTTAACCCGTCATCAAAATCTTTAGCAGTTTCGGGGTCAATCGTAAAAACCACTTCATCGCGCATATCGCGGCGCCGGCTGATCTCTTTCTCGGGAATGTCGGTCTCAATCTGCTCGGCGTATTCTTTCACTTCATTAGGGAAACCGGGTTTTATCTGATTTTCGGCCAGAATCGATAACACATTGGCATCGTTAGTTCCCTCCTTGCCAAGAATCTCAACAATGTTTGCTTCGGGCAGCGAACGCGGATGTACCCAGTCTACAAGCTCAAACACTACTTTGTCGCCGGGTTGGGCATCACCAATATTGTCGGGCAGGATGAAGAAATTGATATGCGCCGATTTCTCATCGGGCTCAATAAGGTAATTTTGTTTCCCCTGTTTTTTTAGGATACCCACAAAAATATTTCGGCCGCGTTCTAGTATTTCAACGACCTTTCCCTCTCGGCGGCCTTTATTGCCTTTTCCAATAAGCTCAACTTTTACAGTGTCATCCTGCAGGGTAGTACCCAGATGTTTCGATGAAACTCTGACATCCTCATCAAATTCATCGGTAATTAAATATCCGGTACCGCGACGGCTTATATCCATCTTTCCGACAATAACTCTGCCACCGCGATCTTTTCCATTTGTCTGGGCCAGTTGAATAGCCCCACCTTTCCGTTTCACAATCAGATTGCGATCGTACAAACTGTTAATAGCGCTTTTCAGCCGCTGATTGTCTTTTTTACTGTTGACTTGCAAAATATTCTGCAAAACATCGAACGGCAGATGTGCCTCGGGGTTGTTTTGCAAAATATCTAAAATGATATCTTCAAATGTTTCTTTCTTACTTTTCTTCATTGCTTAATAATAGATGTAATGCTTTTATAATTTCTTACTTCTCTTCTTCTTTCGCTTTCTGGTTGGCTAAATCTTCATTCTCTTCATTTTCTTTATTATCCTCATTCTGTTTTTTGCCACCAAAAAGTCGATTAAATGTTCCTGTTATCTGATTCAAAAATTCTTGGCAGGTATTAAATTGTAATTGTGCTTCAAGTCCAAGGCCATCAACACTGGGCGTAACGTCTCCGGCCCGACCTCCCGATTGTAGATTATTTAAAATCTGATTTTGACGATGAAAAGCCGTCAGTGATAGTCCACGTCGGATGCGATAGGTAGCATTCAGATCTCCGATTCGATCGCCCAGTGAACTTTGCTGTCCTCCGCCGGTTATTTGACCTTCACGCCGAAAAATCAGCCGGTCGTTATACAATCGCAATGCAATCCCCAGATCAACCTGGTTATAAGCATTTAAATTAAAATCGATATCCAATTGGCTAACATCGCTGTTAAGTAATGCATTTATTTGGTTAGACAGTAACGGGCTTATAACCTGATTTGAGAGCAAAGGGTTCAATACGGTTGATCCCCGCGTCAAACTTTGGCTTAGTGATGATGTTGAACCGCCTACTCCCTGTGTCGGGATAAACTGACCCGTAAACAAAATACTAGTAGCCTGTAGCAGCTTCTGCTGTTCATCGCGATTGATCTGACTGATAGTATACTGCAGCGTCGAATTCGAAGACAGATCAACAGAAGTGGGGAGCCTAAAATAGTAATTATTTTCCACACTATTTAATGTACCGTTAATTTCAACAATAAGATCTACCGGTACCTGCTGTGTTCCTCCATTTTCAGTAGCCGCTTCACCAGTACCATTCCCCATCAACGTAGATATATTGGGACGTGCCCGGTATGAGGCACTGATATCAAGACGTGCATTATCGGGCGGGCCTTCCCAAATAATAGTTCCTCCTGGTTCCAGCTCAAGGTTTCGACTGATAATTTCGCCCGTCACAAACTGGTAATTTCCATCATTGATATTATAACGACCAAACATTTGTACTTCCTGATCCTGCATCGAAAGCCGCATCTGACCAGTCCCCCGCGCTGTAAGCACTTCATCGACAACAGGATCAAAAATAAGATTTACTGTAACATTATTTGAAGCCTCAAACTGAAGATCAAGATCAAAACGTTCACTAAAAGTCATATTGCTAATTGCCTGCTGAAGCTCTTGAGTGTTTCGGGTTTCTTCTTCCGATGATTCATCAACCCGAGTAGCTGTTTTTCGACTAGCTTCATCAAATGAATCCACAAAGCGAATAAATTCCCCCGTCTGCTGTAGTTCAGTTTCTTCAAGCAACGGAACTGAAATTTCGGAGTCTCCGGTAACTTGTATGGGATTATTTGTGCGCAGATACATATCTGTATTTGAACCGGTCAATTGCACTCGACCGGTGCCGGATACATTGCCATAAAAAGGTACGTCGGGATCATACTGATTATTCAGGAACTGCAGCCGATTCATATCCAATGTTAGATCCAGATAGGTAATCGGATCAAAATCGTTTAGGTCCACCGTACCCCATACCTGTCCCGTACCTCCTTTGGTGTCCATCACATTCACCGAATCCAGAATAACCCCCTCATGCCGGTCGAGTTCTACGTCTCCGCTAAGAAAATAGTTGGTATTCAAAAAACGAGGTTTGGCAAATACGTTTTGAACATTAAAGTTGGCATTAAAGTCGAAATCTTCGAGGTTACCTGTAATATATCCTTCTCCATCGGCCTGCCCCTCCATTTCAGCAAAAACATTATCCACAATCAGAGCAATCACCCACATATCAATCTGGTTGAATTGAGTGTCAAAATAAAAAACTGAATCCTGCTGGACGCCAGGATCGGGCGTTACAAAATAACCGTCGAGCTGTATATTCTGACCTATATCGTCGTTGGCTTCGAGATATTCTTCGTAACGAGTAGTATCGGTAGCGATACTTATCTGAGTATCAAACCGGTCGCGGTTGGGATTGTATTGGCTATTGAATTCAATGTCACCAACCGGCCTGTTATTCAGAGCAAATCGACTGACATCCAAATTACCCTGTATCGTTGGCTGACGAGTTAGAGAGCGCGTGGTCAGTTTTCCATTGAGGACGCCGGAAAAATCTACTTCCCCCTTTATGAGATCCGAAATCCGATGAAGATTTATATCGTTGAGGATATATTCTAGCGAATCGCTCCTGTTTTTGCTGAGTCGCCCCTGCATCCTGAAATATTCATCCTGGTTGTGAAAGCTAAAATTATCAAAATCGATATCTCCGTTACGCAGATAAGTTAGTGAGGGATTACCTTCGTTTGTCCAGGCATATTCGTTATTACCTACAAAGAAATCCTGTAGAGATACCACAATAGCCGAATCCGAAATACCCGAGTTCAATGTCATTTGATAGCTGGCATCGTCGTTTATACTGCCTACATGCTGGCTGAAATAAACCGAGTCTTGCTTTACGGACAAGTCGATGCCCATAGAATCAAAGTCGGCAGCCTCGGTTTCCAAAATACCTACTTGGGTTTCGAAATCGACCGATGAGAATTCACTAAAATTGCGATCGCTCCTGAAACTGGCTGTTAACTGGCTCTGACTATTTTTAAAGTTCAGCTGATTATAAAACAAAGTATCGGCTCTCATTTCCGCTGATACCAACAAACGCGTACCGTCAGTATTTACATTAAAATTGATTTGCGAATCGGTCTCAATTGTAGGAAAGTCAGGCAGATAATTTTGAATAAGTCCCAAATCTTTGGCCGTTATCTCACCATCCAGCACTACATTATCAGGTGGCGGTGGCATTGTCGTCAGCTGTGAATCAGCCGGGGCATTCATCAAAATTTCCGACCGAAAGCGATTTGTCAGATATGCAGACCAAAATTTAGCCTGATCTACAATATCACGGGGTACAATTTGGCCGGTAATATTCATGTCGATCAGTGAGCTTGTCAGCCGAAAAGAACGCGTCTCCTCATCGGGAGAATTCAGATCCATATATAACTGATGAGCACGAACGGTATCACCACCAATAACAGATGGCTTCACATCGAGATTAGCGCGCCCCTGAATGCGATCAGGATTGAGCCCCTGCAGCTCCACGTTATAGTCAAAATTAAGCTTTGAAGAAGCTATCCCGAGCCCGCCCAAAAAAGGTTCCAGATCTATATTTTCAGCATTTCCCTGCATCGAAACCGGAGGCTCATCCTGACTAAAATCAACCCATCCCGATCCACTTACCAGCTCATCATCTTTGCGATATTCATATTCCTGCTTCCAAAGTCCATTGACCAGTGAAGAGTTTAGCTCAAGTCGATCAAATTCTACCTCATCCACTCTGCTGTTTATAAAGGTGGCGTTAAAGTTGGAAACGGCGTCTTCCAGTGTTATACCAACACCGCTGAGACGCGCATCAAAATTAAGGGCAGTGGTATCTATCCTGGTTCCGGAAAAAGCACTTACATCCAGATTACGGCCGTCCATAACCCCTTGATATTGATACGGCGGTATCAGCTGGGTTTGTCCCCGCATGGCCAGCTCACCCAGCGGGCTTGAAATGGACCAATCTATATTCATCTCGTCCAGACTACCATCTACTTGGCCGGCAATCGAGAGATTTTCGAATGCTTTGTACTGAGGAAAAGTCAGTGTATCAAAAATTTGAGCCATGTCTTGCTGTTGCAGACTCACAGTATCCAGCTGTAACTGGTAACCAAACTGATCGCGATTCTGCAGGTTGGTAAAAGAACCGGTTGCATTAACGAAACTTTCGCCCAGTCCTACTGAAGCCTCCTCTATCCACAACGAATCCGTTGTCCCCTCAGTTTGAAACTGCACCTTTAACGAGTTGTCAATATCAGGAGTATTGGGGATTAGATCCCGGAGATCCGAAAGATATACTTCTTCGGAATTGATACTCAGATCATAATGTGAAGCCAAAAACTGTCCCACAAAATCCGGCTCCAGGAGATTGACGCCATCAACTTCGCCGTTTAAAAGGAATTGGGAATTATCAAGAGTAATATAAAACGAGTTGAACTCCAGGTATCGCTGATCACTGTAAAGCTGTCCCGAAAGTGCCACCCTGTTGATCGCCAGCTCACCCGTTTCGGCAGAAAATGATTCAATATCCAGATAACGCTGCTGTTCACTCCAATCTACAAATAATTCGGTGTTGATATTTGATACCGTAAATGCCTGTGGCAAATTCCCCACCTGGTTTTTATCAGTGGCCGACTCAAGATGTACCATGCCGCCGGTAATTTCCACATCCGGGGCAAAAATCTCAATATCGCTCAACCAAGGCTCGGAATCAGAATCAGTAGTATCAATCGCAACAGGCAACCTGCGATCGAGAAGCATGAGCCTGCCCGATTCATTTGAACGCAGCCACAGGCGCGGCTGATCAACAGAAAAACCGGTAATTGTCAAATTATTGCGAAGTAATCCCCAGACATCAATATTGCTGCTGATACGCCCCAGCGAAGCAATTGTATCTGTTGATACCGAATCCTGCCGCATAAGATCAACATCATACAAATTCAGCCGAAACGGCAAAAATCCGTTAATATCTCCTATTTCAAGATCAGCTTTGTATCTGTTCTCCACCTCCTGCTCAATACGGTCGGCTATATACTCCTGTGTAACCTCAAGCTGAAGCAATCCGATAAGCGCTCCGACCAGGATAGTAATAGTAAGCAGGAGCGTTAAGATAATGCCCCAGAAATATTTCCAGCTCTTATGTAACCAGCGGAAAAACACGTAATTCTATATTAAACTTTTTCATTTAAATTGAGCCAGAGCATATTCCCAGGCGTCTTCCAATTTTGATAAATCGGTACATTCATAAATATAAGGTGAACCCCAATCATTCAATAACACTAATCGAATGATATTATTTTTAGTTTTCTTATCGGATTTCATAGCGCTAATCAGCTCATGTATGTCACCCGGCAACTCAGACATCTGTTTTTGATATAACGAGATAAAGGGATCAAAACGTGCCTCATCCACAGGATATCCTAATTGTCTGGAAAAATAGGTGGCAGCGATCATCCCCACAAAAACAGCCTCTCCATGCGAAAGCTGCCCATAGCCCGATACTTTTTCCAAGGCATGTCCAAACGTGTGGCCAAAGTTCAGGTAGGCCCGCTTGCCGGCTTCCAGCGTATCTCCCTGCACAATATCCGTTTTAATGCGCGCACTCTGCTCCACGATCGCCGCCCATTTTTGTTGTGGGGCCAGCGGCTGGTTTGTCAGTGTTTTAAGTTCTTCGAATAAATCCGGAGTTCGTATGGCAGCATATTTGAGAATCTCGGCCATGCCCGTAATCCATTCCTCCTGTTCGAGCGTTTCCAGGAAAACGATATCCGAAAATACCGCATCCGGCTGGTAAAATGCACCGATCAGATTCTTCCCGGTTGAATGATTGATGCCCGTCTTTCCACCGATCGAGCTGTCAACCATTCCCAGTAACGTAGTGGGCATGTGGATTAGCGGAATGCCCCGCAGTACTGTTGATGCAACAAAACCAGACAGGTCGCCCGTTACTCCGCCGCCTACGGCTAATAGTGGCGTGGTTCGTTCTACTCCTGCCAATAAGATTTCGTCGGAAATTCTTTGCCATTGCTCAATTGATTTTGATACTTCACCCTCTGGAATCTTGATAAAGTGGGCGGTCGAAAAATAACTCACCAGCTTTTCTACACGCTGTCGGTGCAGGTTATTCACTTTCTCATCTATAAGAACATATATTTTTTCGGCAGAATAGTGGTCGGAACAAAAGTTTTGAAATGATTTCTTCAGGTGCTCACCGATAACAATTTGATAACTGTGATTCAGCGAGATATTTACATCAATAGTATTCGACATGATTTTTAATTTTCTTTACTAGTGTTTCTACAAGCTGTTCGGGCGATTGACTACCGTCGTTCTCAAGAGTTAAAACAGCTTGTTCATAGAGCGGGAGCCGCTCTTCATACAGAGACGTCAATTCCTCCCTTAGCTGTTCTTTATCTTTGGGATTTCCCTGCTCATCAAGCAGAAGCGGCCTATTTTCATCTTCTGATATTCGGTCTAAAATAACGGATACAGGCGTTTCTATAAAAATTAGTAATCCGTTCAGCTTTATGTGATCAAGCATGTGCTGATTTTGGATACTTCCACCTCCAAGTGCCACTATTCCTTCGAACTCGCGGATCACTTCCAGGACTGCCCTTCTTTCAATTATCCGAAATTCTGATTCGCCCATTGTTTCAAAAATTTCGGGAATCGACTTCTCGGATTTTTCCTCGATTTTATCATCAAGATCCATGAAAGGCCGGTCTAGCTTGTCGGCCAGTTTACGACCGATAACAGACTTACCGGCTCCCATAAATCCGCACAAAAAAATACGCTTGGGTAAGTTTTTAACAGTTATCATAATTCCAGGTTTTCTAAAGTTCTCAAAATCAAATTCTTAAAAGTAGGCCGTAGACAGGAGACGGTTTAACTGCCGACTGCCTCCCCCTACTGGTTGTCTTAAATTACCGCGGTTTCATCGGCGGAACCATCACTACTTCTTCGCGCTCTACGACCACTGCACCCGGTGCAGCTCCTTTGGGCTTACGCACATATTTTACTTTGGTGTACATTACCGGCGCCGACTTCATACCCCGCGCCTTTGAGAAAAAAGCTGCATAACTTGCCGCTTTCAGCAATACATTTTGCGGAGGATAATCTTTGCGGTTCCCCATACGAATAACAACATGTGATCCCCCTACACCACGAGCGTGCAGCCAGATATCCTCTTTATGGGCATGACTGGTCAGCTGATCGTTGCTTTTGGCACTCTTGCCGATCCAGATCTCAAACTTTCCTTCCTTAAATTTTCGAAACGGCGAAGTAGCCTGTACATCCTCACTGCTGCCAAAACCAAGATCGCCGAGTTTACTCCTGTTATCTTTAATCCAGCTATCGAGATCGGGCAAGTGATCGATCTCCTCAATTTCATCCAGCAGTTTTCGCACTTCGCGAAGATCACTTTTTGCCTGTGGCAAACGCTGTTTTGCCTTCTTATAAGATTTTTTAGCATCCTTGGCTTTCTCATAATAATACTCGGCATTAGCAGGGATATCCTTATCCTCTTTCAGCGGAATCGATATCTCCTGGTTATCTTCATAAATATCTTCGATCGTAATTTCAGTGGTACCTTCACTCACCTGTTCGTGGGCATGAGTCATCAACAGGTTTCCATATTTTTCATATTCTTCTGCCCGCTTCAGACTTTTATCAGCCTGCTGCAACTGATTGATCAGGCTTTCTTTTTTACTGATGCTGCGCTCTAAAAATTGAACAACATCTTCTTTTTTCTCGTGCAGCCGACGCAAATGCACAGCATTTTTATAGGCGAAAGCCACGCAGTCGTTCACCTCGTCACACTCTTTTTCACTGGGGATATCCAGCCACTCTTTCGACCACAAAGTGAAATCACCTGTTTTTAAAACGCGCGGATGCGGATCCTCCAACAACGCTTCACTGGCCTCTTCGGTAAATGCTTTAACCTCCTCGGGCTCCATCTCATCCACATTGTGCTGGTCAATTAAATATGGCAGCAGATTGCGCGGCAGCAGTGGATTCGCTTCTGTCATCTGATTTTTTGCTGACCGCCGTGGACTCACTTCATCCAAAAATTCGGGAGCTTCGGGTTCGGGCGGCGCCTTTCCTTTTACCTCTTCCGGATTTTTAAATGCATCAATAATCTCATCACCTTCGACTAAAAAAACATTTGGATTACCGCTAAAAAGCTTAAATAACAGATGCTGCCCGTTTTCAAAAAAGACAGAAAACAGCCGGTCTTTGTCGGCCAGATGAGTACCCGTAATTTTTTGTCCCTCGAGTGTCGGGAAAAAGTTAATGACATTACTTTTTTTGGGCGGACGATAGAAATCCAAAAACAATGCTGTCTCACGCGGATTCGCACTAAAAATTAGTCTCGATGTCTCCTCCTCCCGATCCACATAAATATGGAGTACATCTTTGTGGGGAGAGATGCTAAAGCTGAAAAATGCATCTTCTACCTTTTCATTTATCTCCCGGTTTAGATATATTAACGTGTAAAAGTTATTCATACTTTTATTGAGACGTTCTAAACAAATATTAAAAAATTAGCAAGGATGAACGAATGACATATCCGATATTCAACTCCGTAGTGAACCGGATAGAGAGCGACTTAAATCAGAGAGACTTAATCATTAATACTTTTCGAACTTGGAATGAAGATAGAATAAATGCAACGGGACTGGAAATTGAATTTGACCTGCGCAAAAAGTCTGAATTCCTAAAAGCATTATCTATAAATTTTGACTGGGATCGATTCCGCGAAACCGTGCTGGCTAAACAGCTTAAGGGAATGGAAGAACATCCTTTTTTACAGGAAGAAAATATGGTAAGTACATCTATTTCTCCTGCCATTGATATAGAAATTACATGGCTTTTTGATGAAAAAGCTCCGCACCCTAAGCTGGCTGCTCACAACGGTAACCACCGACTGGAGGCAGCAAGCCAATGGATGGAAGAAATCAGCAAGGAAGTTAATGAACTTCTTTCTGATGATGATATTATTACGCGTTGGCATATTGAAGTTGAGGGTTCCGAGAGTGGAAAATATCTGTCAGCCGTAAATCTTATTTCGTATTTCCAATATAAGATGACGGATCTCCACAGCCTCAATGATGTGCATGATTTCGTTACTCGTGTGTTACAAGAACTACTGATCAAATCTAACAGAGTTCTTAAGATTGCCGATCAAACACTGGAGACAAAAGCAGCCTAAGATGTAAAACGTGTTTATTGCTAAAAGGGAATTTTGCAACGGGAAAATACACACCCTAAATCCCGAGACTGTACAAAAGGGTTCATCAAATTGAGGTAGCTAAATAACTAATATAAAGCTTTTGATTGCTTAGGGGTGTTATCCCCCTGTCACTTTTGTGGCTGTCCACAGGGACAGCCAGCAGATCATCGGGATGACAAAGTCATTAGAGTTACGTGTTAAGAAATACTTTAGTTATTTAGGTACAGTTTTAAAAAATGAACTTATTGGGCAGCCTTATTTCAAGGCTTTTTTCCCTTTGACTAGAGAGTTCTCTGCCAGCCGGCGAAGGGGCCACAATAGAACTTATAATCAGGTTCAAACTTTTTAGTCTCAACCGCTTAGAATATCAACTAAAAAGGCCTTCTAGAAGTGAAGGCCTTTAAAAGTTAAAAAATTGCCGGAGATCCTTATAGAACACGTTTTATCTATCGGGTCTTACAAACACCTCTTCGAAACTCACATGCCGCCTACTTTTTCTTGTGACGATTTTTTCGAAGCCGCTTTTTTCGCTTGTGCTTCGCAATTTTTGATCTTTTTCTCTTTTTTCCGCTTGGCATTATACTCACCTTATGTTTAATCTGCAGTATACCACAGGATTCGAAAGTTATATAGCCCCCTAAGATACGGATATCCTACATATATTCCTCAACCATAGTAAAATTACTACTGATTTTCTTCTTTTTCCATCATTGAGTCGTTCACTGCTTCTTTAAAATCCTTCGACATTTTTAATACCGGCACGTACTGCTCCGGTACAATCACTTCTTCATTCGTCTTGGGATTACGGGCCACACGTTGGGCACGTTTCTTAACCTTAAAACTACCGAACCCTCTGAGTTCGATATGTTCACCGCGTTTCATGGCATCGATCACCGTCTCCATAAAACCATTTACTACAGCTTCTGTCTCTACCTTTGTTAGTCCGGTTGATGATGCAATCACATCAACAATATCTGCTTTTGTCATAGAACGTCACCCCTTATTTTCATAAGAATTAACCAATTGCTTTTTCCTAAATATAAGTCGCTTAGTAAATTAAGACGATCCCATTTCCTATTTGTTCCATTTTAACATTTTTAAATGGTTTGTCATAGACCTAAGAACAATTAGTATTAAATAATTAAAGAATTCTTGCCAAATTAGTCCGAACATATAAACAAAATCCTCATAATTTCAATAACGGCTGTTTAAAAGATAAATGAAAAAGATTGTTTGTTTATTAGAGTCTTTGGTCCTTAGCTGTCACCATTCAGATATTAGCAGTAACAGTCCATTTAGCATAACTGATGGTCAACGGGCAACAACCAACAACTTTATTTTTCAAGGATGATTCAAATCTATTGATGACGTTTTCAAACAGGTAGTACAAGTTATACAATACATTCTTTAAGTGCATTATCTCTGCGAATCCTTCGACCCTTTTGTATCTCAACAAACGTATTATTTGTAATAGTAAACTGTTATTTCTTGTTTTCATTGTCACATACAAAGCCTCTAACTTATTAAAGGCTGTATAATTACTGCTGATGCAGTAGCAATGTCGATTGATT
This sequence comes from Fodinibius sp. GM108, assembly GCF_058386985.1. NCBI lineage: Bacteria > Pseudomonadati > Balneolota > Balneolia > Balneolales > Balneolaceae > Fodinibius > Fodinibius sp. GM108. The sequence continues at coordinate 387,617 of NZ_JBYEIR010000002.1, read as the reverse complement.
TTTTATACATTCCGCTTGATTCTTTTTCCAACAATTAAAAGCCCTTTTTAGTACATGGAGACATTTGATTTAATCATTTCCACTCTTGAACACTACATTTGGAATTTTCCCGAGGCTTTCCCTGCCATGGTGGCTATACTGTTGGTGTTTGGGTTGTATATCACCATCCGCATGGGATTTATTCAAATAAGAAAATTCGGACATGGTTTAAAAGTAGTCACCGGGTTTTACGATGATCCCGAAGACGAAGGGGATATTAACCATTTTCAGGCTCTTACCACGGCCCTGTCTGCAACCGTGGGTACGGGTAATATTGTTGGAGTTGCACTTGCTATTCATTACGGCGGACCCGGTGCCCTGTTTTGGATGTGGGTAACAGCCGTTTTCGGAATGGCTATTAAATTTACCGAGGTGACATTAGCCCAGGAATACCGAGGGACAAATCCAGATGGTACTGTATCGGGCGGTCCCATGTACTATATCGAACGAGGTCTGGGCGACAACTGGAAATGGCTGGCCGTCGCGTTTGCCATATCAGCAGCAATTTGTGCATTTCTAACCGGTAACGCCGTGCAGGCAAATTCGGTGGCCGACATGATGAAAACCGATTTTCAAATTCCAATGTGGGTTACTGGTTTTATCACAGCCAGTGTTGTGGCCGCTGTAGTGCTCGGCGGAATTAAGCGAATTGGTAAAGTAACATCCCGCTTAGTTCCTTTTATGGGAATTATCTATGTATTCGGCGCTCTGGTAATTTTAGCGTTGAACTATGAATCGATCATTCCCTCGTTCAAAACAATTTTTGCGTATGCGTTTAATCCGCAGGCCGGTGCACTTGGCGTTGGATCTGGTGCTCTAATCTTTACACTCAGTTATGGTGTTCAGCGCGGTATCTTTTCGAACGAAGCAGGACAGGGATCAGCTCCAATTGCCCACTCTGCCGCTAAAACCGACGAGCCGGTACGTGAAGGTGTGGTCGCTCTGCTCGAGCCATTTATTGACACGCTCATCATCTGTACCATGACAGGATTGGTAATCGTCTCTACCGGCGCCTGGGATATGCATCACAAAGCACCGATAGATCCAACGGATGATATTGTCAGCTATGAAGTAACTTCTGAAATATCCGGAGGAAGCACCAACCCCGATGCACAAGTACTCTATTTCGATGACGGTGTGCCACAAAACGGCGAAATGACGCATTATGAAGCTCCGGTTGATACTATGTATACGGATGCAAATTATACCACTCCCTTTTCCGGCAGAATTGAAATCGTCGGTAATCGGGAAATCGTCTATACAGAAGATGATGTTCAAATATTTTCGCTCTACGGTGGTGTTGTTCAAAATGGGGCACCACTAACATCAGCAGCCTTTGAGAAAGGACTTTCTCCACTTATTCCCGGTGGTGGATATATTGTGACATTTGCAATCCTTCTGTTTGCCATTTCAACTTCAATCAGCTGGAGCTATTATGGCGACCGTGCGGCCCAGTACCTGTTTGGATTTAAATCCATATTCTGGTATAGGGTAGTTTATGTAGGGATGCATTTCTTCGGAGCTATTGTCACGCTCACTACCATCTGGGCCTTTGGTGATGTAATGCTTGGTCTTATGGCCTTCTTTAATATCATTGCATTATTTGCCCTTTCTGGTGTAGCTTATAAAATCACTCAGAAATACTTCAGCAAAGATCACGACACTCCGGAATCATAAGTAACAGCCTCATGAGTTCTCAAGACTTTGAGCACGTAACACTAATTGAGCATCCCGTTATCAGCAGAGATTTGACGGTGCTGCGGGATGTCTCAACCAAAACGGCAGAATTTCGAGGGGCTATTAAACGGATTGCTGTAATTTTGGCTTATCACGCGCTCAAGGAGCTCCCGATAAAAACGTTCGAAGTAGAGACACCAATCGAAAAAACAACGGGCTATGATATCGACCAGGATGTCATGGTGGTGCCAATATTGCGGGCGGGGCTCGGGCTTTCTGATGCCCTGCTTCAGTTTATCCCCGATGCTAAAATCGGTCACCTGGGTATGTACCGCGATGAAGAAACTCACGAACCAGTCGACTATTATTCCAATATCCCTGATGGTGTAGAACGAGATATGGTGTTAGTTGTGGACCCCATGCTGGCGACGGGTGGCAGCGCCGATGATGCGTTAACGTATCTTAAAGAACAGGGTGCACAACATCTTCGCTTTGTTTCGTTAATTTGTGCACCCGAAGGCTTACAACGCTTGGCAGAAAAACATCCTGATGTTCACACCATCACGGCAGCTATTGATGAAAAATTAAATGACAATGCATTTATCGTCCCCGGATTAGGTGATGCAGGTGACCGCTATTTTGGAACCACATAAAACAGCTCTTGCTCTCATAACTAGTCTGCTTATTGCAGCGGGCATGATTTCGTGCGGCGAACTATCGGAGGAACAAACACAACAGGTAGATGAAGCACTTCAAGACTCGTTGACCTCTACAACAGAAACTTGGGGGGTAGATATGGAGCTTATCGAAGAGGGAACAAAAAAAATCCGCCTGTGGGGATCATACGCTGCTACCTATAATGAAGACGGCAATAACAAAACGCGTATAAAGGGTCCGGTTAAGATCCATGTTTTTGATACTACCGGAGCTGTAGAAACCGAAGTCTTTTCTGATCGTGCGGTGTACCAACCGGAAGAGGCCATCTTTGAGTTTTTCGGTAATGTTGAGGTAAATACAGCTGATGATCGCCACCTGCAGTCGGAATACCTGGAGTGGAGTCAAGATGATAATTCTATTCAAACGCCGAAGTTTGTAATTGTAATGACCCCTACCGACAGTATTGCCGGCACTGGTTTTGAAGGGAATACCGATTTAACCGACTACACCATCAAAGAACCCAAAGGCCGGGTTATCCTGGACTAAAAGGTAATGCAAATCAAAAGTAATTTTATTATCGCCCGCTCAAGTCTGTTTTTATGTATTTGCCTCTTGGTAAGCATGCTTGCACCAAAAGAAACATATAGTCAGGACCCGGTAAATATTATTGAAGCCGATCGCATACAGGGCGGGCAGTTTGAAGGGAAGCGGGTTCAAAAAATCCTGGGTAATGTCCACTTGCAGAGCAAGGATATGGAGATGTATTGCGACAGCGCCTATCAATTTGTCAACGAAAGTGAAATTCGAGCCTATGGAAATATTGAGATCAATACAGAATCAGAGAAAATTTGGGCTGATTCGCTAACATATTTTACAGATGTCGATTTCAGCCAGCTTCGCGGACGCGTGATCATTGAGGCTGATACTACTACCCTCTTTGGTAATAGTGTGGATTATCGATTCACCACCCGTGTTGCCCATTTCTTGGATGAGATACGGCTTGAAGACAACCAAGGCACCCTTTTAGCAAATTCTGGGTTTTATTATCGCGAAGCAGACAGCGCCGAATTTCGCGGAAACGTTCAAATTGTTGATTCGCTACGATATCTAGAGGGTGATTCGCTGTTCAGCAATCGCGAATCAGAGTATTATGAACTGCATGGAAAAGTATTTGGCGATGATCGGGAGAATAATTCCATGATACAGGGCCGTTATCTTGAAAGTGATTCTACAGGACGCCGCCTGCTTGAAGGCGAAAAAGCCTGGCTCAAAAGCTTTGAAACGGATACTAGCGATACCACCCAAGCAGACACGACACATATCAGGGCGAAGAGTATCCTTTCACTAGAGGAACGATCGCCGGTCGATACCACAAATACCGTCTTCGGATATGACAGCGTGGAAGTCTGGTCTCCCTCTTTTTCGGCTATTTCTGATACTTCAAAATATAACGACAGCACAGATACGTTTGAATTGTGGTCGAACGCAAAAGCATGGCATGAAGACGTACAGTTAACCGGACCATATATCAATGCAAAAATTGTTGATGGTGATATCGACAGCTTAAAATCTCATCCCCGGCCGTTTTCTGTGCAGCATGATACAACAATTGATCGCCTCAACCAGATTACCGGGGATACGCTCCATGCCGACTTTGAGGATGGCACACTCAGACAAATTTACGTTTTCGGAAATTCTAAACTGCTTCGTTTTACTAAAACTGAAGAGGGCGAACCCGATGGCGCTGTTGATTTGGATGCTCCGAATATTCGTATCTTTTTTAAAGATGGAGAACTTGATGAAATGAAAGCAATGGGGCCCGTTGACGGTTCTTACCTGCCAGAAAATGAAGAAACGGCCCAGCGCCGCCTTGACGGCTTTGCCTGGAATCCCGAGCTGCGTCCACAGCGCCCTGAAGAACAAATGCAGCGACGATTCCCTCCTATTCCGGATGATATTTTCTTTCAATTGCCACCACGGTATATCCAGCATCTGAAAGAAAACCATCCCGAAAGCAAATGGCTAAAGATCGAGAACGAGGATAAAAAAGAGACAAAATAGGTATCCATTTTATCGGGTGTAGGCCGAGCATCTTGCCCGGCTGGTCGGACAGGATGTCCGACCTACCTAATAATAGCTCCAGCTTCGGCACGAACGGACGCTGGGCCGATTAACCAGACTACCTCGTTCCGTACCTCCGGTGCGGAACATAATCTCTACCTTCCTGTTCCTTCAAGGAAAAATTGCTTCCACGATAACGGTCGCGCACCAGAGGTACGCGACCAGAATAGGTGGGTTATCTTCTGATTCCAAAAGTAGTTATCAGGTCGGGAGTACAACTCCCTCCTAACTCTGTTATGGCGCGAGGGTCCGCTCGTGCCGTACAATTAGCCAGCTATTTAAATTAGCTAGCTCGCCTCCTGCATCTCCATTGTCTCCTCCATTACACGCTGCTGGATATCGTGCGGCACCTGCGCGTAGTGCGAAAATTCACGCGTATAACGCGCACTGCCCTGGGTGATCGACTTCAGGCGCGTTGCGTAGTGATCGAGTTCCTCGAGTGGAACCTGCGCCTTAATCTTCTGAATCGATCCCTCCGAATCCATGCCTAAAATTTGTCCGCGCCTCGTACTGATGTCGCTCATCACATCCCCCATATAATCGGCAGGTACGTCAACTTCGATCGTATAAACTGGCTCCATCAACTGTGGGTCTGCTTCCAAAAAGCCCTTGCGGAATGCCATAAGCGCAGCTGTACGGAATGCCGCATCATTGGAATCTACCGAGTGCATATCGCCGTCATAAACAGAAATACGCAGATCGCGAACACGACAGTTGCTTAAGGGACCGTTTTCCATCTTCTCCATAATTCCCTTGAGAATGGCCGGCATAAACCGGTTATCAATTACACCCCCTACAATGCAATTGCGGAAAATTAACTTGCCGCCCCACTCGAGATCGATCTCCTGCGTATCCCGAACTTTCAGATCGCTGTGCTCCGGCATGTTATCAGAAAGCGGCTCCATCAGCAGCGAAACCACCGCATATTGACCAGCACCGCCCGACTGCTTTTTGTGTTTGTATTCCGCCCGCACCGTTTTGGTAATGGTTTCGCGGTACGGAATGCGCGGCTGGACAAAATCAAGATCGAGACCGAGTCGCGTTTTTAACGCATGCTTGATAGCAGCCAAATGCTCTTCGCCCTGACCGTGAATAATTACCTGTTTCAACTCCTGACTATGCTCAACCTGCAGGGATGGATCCTCTCGTTGCAGCTGATGCAGGGCATTCCCCAGCTTATCTTCCTCTCCCTCTTGTTTAAGTTTGATAGCAGTCCGAATTATAGGCTCGGGGAAATGAATCGGCTCGATCTGTATATCACTGTTTTTAGCATTTAGCGTATCATTGACACCCGTGTTTTTCAGTTTTACTGCCGCAGCAATATCTCCCGTCGGCACTTCGGTAGCTTCCGTCCGCTTTTCGCCGTTCATCCAATACAGGCTTGAAAGCCTTACTGCATTCCCGGTCGTGTGATTAACGAGATCAAGCCCCGGCTTCATCGTTCCGCCATATGTTTTGAAATAGAGCGTATCTCCCACGTGCGATTCGGAACTATTCTTAAACACAAACATCAGTGGATCGCCATCCGGATCTAATTCCACTTCTTCACCATCTGTTGTTTTCGGGGGATTGGCCTCGAGCGGATTTGGCGCGACGTTGCCCAGGAATCCCATCACGCGGCCCGTCCCCATATTTCTTTTGGCAGAATTACAGAACAGTGGAAAAATTTCGCGTTTCAGCAACGACTGCTGCAATCCTTCCCGCATCTGCGACTCCGTCAATTCTCCCTGCTCCAGATACAGGTCCAGCAACGTTTCGTCATTTTCGGCCACCGCTTCTACCAGTTCATTATGTAAGAGCTCGGCTTGCGACTGGTGTGAATCCGGTATGGGAAGTTTGTCCGGCTTGCCACCCTTTTCGGGAAATTCATACATCGTCATTTTCAGTACATCAATAATCGCATGGAAATCTTCGCCCTCGCTGTAGGGGTATTGCACGACCACAACCCCACGTCCAAAACGCTCCTTAGCCATATCCACTGTTTTCTGAAATTTGGATTGCTCGCTGTCGGGCTTATTTACAATAAACAGCGAAGGGATATTATATTTTTCTGTGTACTCCCAATGTGTTTCTGTTCCCACTTCTACTCCGTATTCGGCATTTAGCGTAAAGATGGCCGTATCGGCCACGCGAAGTGCTCCCACTACTTCTCCGATATAATCAGCCGTGCCCGGTGTATCTATCAGATTGATTTTACTGCCTCTCCAATCAAGATTTAATAATGTTCCAAAAACTGATTTACCCTTCTCATGCTCAATTTTGTGGTAGTCGGAAGAGGTCGTTTTTTTCTCTACCGAACCTCTGCGTTTTTTACTTTTTGATTCGAAAAGCATTGTCTCCGATAATGTGGTTTTACCCGATCCTGCATGGCCCAACAATACAACATTTCTGATGTTTGACGGTGAATAGACATTCATAGGCTACCTCCTTTTTTCAAGATGTGATGTGAGTCGTACCGGGGCTGTCTGTCATCATCGAATGGCAGTGACAAACAGCGAGCTAATATTTGTAATGGCAAAATGGCCATCGCTCCTCCCCGTTTTTTGGATAGTATATCAAACAAGTAAGGCAAAAAAAGATTTGAACTCAATACTTTGTTTGATTTTTGGTAACATTAGGCAGAATTAATTGGCAGAAGATCATTTATGAAAAAAATATTACTCATCCAGACCGGCGGCACTATCGCAATGGATAGCAATAACGGGGAACAACCAAGTCTTAACCCAGAAAAGTGGACCGAATTGATGTATCAGTCGATACCTGAACTTTCCAAAATTGCTCAGGTTGAAATGGAGCGCCTTTTCTTTGAAGACAGCTCCGACATCCACAAAAAACACTGGGGCAAACTGGCCGAATTTATCCACGATAAATACCAGAATTACGATGGATTTGTGATTCTGCACGGTACAGATACGATGGCTTATACTGCCTCAGCACTCTCTTTTGCGCTGCAGGGATTGAGCAAGCCGGTGATCATTACCGGTAGTCAGGTGCCGATGAGCAATGTTCGCAGTGATGCGCGCCGAAACCTGGTGAATGCCATTGAAATGGCCACACTGCCTGTGCCCGAAGTAGCTGTCTGTTTTAACGATTTTGTTTATCGCGGAAACCGATCGACAAAAATGAGTATCGGCGATTTTGATGCGTTTGCCTCACCGAACTATCCCCCGCTGGCAGAGATCGGACTGAATATTGAGTTGCGGGATCATATTCGCACGGCTTCTGATTCCATGCGGCTGTCCACTGATTTCTCGGATCAGGTTTTCCTGCTCAAGATTTATCCGAATCTAGATCCACAGTTTTTAGAGCAAATTAATTTTGGGGATATTCGTACACTCATTGTTGAAGCTTTTGGAAGTGGTAACTTTCCTATTCAAGGGTCCCAAAGTCTCCTGCCGTTTTTCAAAAAATGCATCCAAAACAATATACTGCTGATCATTACTTCACAGGCTGCCTATGATGCTGTAGAACTCACCAACTACGAAAGCGGACGCAAAGCGCAACAGTTGGGAGCACTGAGCGCAAAAGATATGACGACCGAAGCAACACTGACAAAAATAATGTATCTTCTTGCCCGATATCCTGATAATGAGAAAATAATCGAGCAGTTTAATCGCAATATTGCCGGAGAAATTACGGAGTAACTATGTTTTTTGTTTTTGATGTCGAGACGATCCCGGATTTTGAATTTGTGCGCAAGATCATAAAGAATCCCGAAGAAAATGACGATGACCTGCTGATACAAGCCAGTGAAGAGCTGGCCCGCAACTCATCGGGATTTCTGCCGCCGATGTATCACAAAGTGATTTCATGGGTGGGACTTTGGATCGAAAATAACGGTGTCCCCAAAAAGAAATCCGGCTGGCACGGCATGGATGAAAAAGAGGGGCTGGAAGAACTATTTGATGTACTGAGCACCTATAAAGATTTTGGGCTGGTGCATCATAACGGGCGTGGTTTTGATCTGCCGCTTTTGACCTACCGCGCCATGAAACACGGACTGCAAATGCCGAAGCGGCTGAATCACTACGACATCAAATACCGCTACAGCAACGATAATATTGATCTGCTGGATGAGTTCAGCAATTACGGGGCCAGCTCGTGGCCAAAACTAAAACACCTGGGACATCTTATCGATATCCCTTTCAAACAAACCGGTGAAGGGAATGAGGTGCTTCGGATGTTTCGGGAAGATAAGCTCGAAGAGATCGAACATTATTGCTATGAGGATGTCATGGCCACATACGTGGTATGGCTCCACCTTAAATATACAGTGGGCGATATCACCAAGGAGCTTTTCAACAATCTCAATGAGCGAGCTTTAAACAAGCTGAATGAGATCCAGAATGAAACGCTTGCTAAACACTGATAGCATATCGTTAAAGGGACATAACTAGTCAGGTTTTCGGACCCAGATAAAATAATAAGTGTGAATTTCGAACATCAAACAAGGAACCGAAGTATTATTTCGACATTCATTATTCCTTGTTGAATATTGATTCTCAATTCATGGTGCCGTTCTGCTACACAAAGCCCGCTGCATAAAATCTGTATTGCTTTACCATCTCATGACGTGCCCCTCTTCGTCAACCCCTCTTATGGCTCCCCTTGGTAAGGGCAGACATACTTCCATCTGATGTCTGAGCATCTTACTGATCATGTTAGAAAATCAAAAAGAGGAACAAAAAAATGAGGTTTACTATATACATATAAAAGAGAGAGAGCCGCTCTGGATGTCATACGATATGAGAAAATAAATCACCGCTTAGTCCAATTCATCATGGAATCGCCAATTTTTTTTGTACTTCTTTTTATTCATTTAAGTGCTTTAATTCTCGCCTTTGGGTCGGTTTTGGTTACTGATCTGTATGGTTTGATGTGGATACGAAACCGGGCCGGTTTTGATCATATTATTAACGTGACTGGTGACACTGAAAAATTCATCTGGAGCGGTTATGCCGGAATGGTAATAGCCGGCATTCCCCTACTCATCTTAAAAGGTACGATTGATAACCTGATGATTCTCAAACTCGCAGCGGTAGTTCTCATCGGCCTCAACGGCATTCCATTACACATGCTTCAGAAAAAGTTACAGGAATTTAAAAAAGAGGATGTAGTACCAACGATATTCATTTTCCGACTTATGCTATCCATAACCATATCACAGATCGGATGGTGGAGTGCTGTTCTTATCGGATTTTTGCACCGCCATGTCTCTACAATTATTGAATGGCCGGAGCAGCCGTGGCTTTTTATTGGGCTGGTTATTGCTTGCTTCCTGATCATTTGGATGATTGGAGAAGTAGTGTTAAAACAGAAAAAAGGCGGAGAATATGTTGAAACATGACTCCTAACCGTCAGAAATTTCAAATCATCTGATTAGGTCCTAAATCCACTTCAGCCAACTTTTACTTCACTGCGAATGGTCTTTACAAGTGCTTTAAAAGCCTGATCTTTACTGAGATAAGCCGAAGCTCCTGCACTAAACATATTTTCCACAACTTCTTCACTATCATGAAGCGACAATCCGATAATACATATGTCAGGAAATTCTGAAGTGATAATCTTAGTAGCTTCAATTCCATCCATAGCCGGCATATTAACATCCATCAATATTACATCAGGTGTATTGTCCCGAGCCATTTTTACCGTCTCCTCACCATCAGCTGCTTCACCAATTACTTCCATATCCTCTTGTTTATTAATCATCTGCCGAAAACCATTACGCACCATCTGGTGATCGTCAGCAATTAAAATTTTTATATTCATTTTTTGCTCGACTTTTGCACCATCTTCATTAGTGGACAATTCTTTTTCTGTTTCCTGATCTTCCGACATAACATTCTGTTCTTTTTCTTTTATGGGGATATGAAGCATAGCTTTTGTGCCTTTTTCGGGTTCAGATATAATATCAAAACTACCCCCAATCCAATGCATCTGCTCACGAATATTAAACAATCCAAATCCTCCCTTACTTGAGAATTCACCCATATTATTTTTATCAAATCCTTTCCCTTCGTCTTCTATAGTAACTTTAACTTTCCCATTGCTCCGTGTCAGTTTAAGATAAGCTTTATTTACATTAGCATATTTAACAACGTTAGTCAGTAGTTCTCTTACACACTGTGAAATTGTTCTTCGCTCCTCTTCGCCAAGAGGCTTTGGTTTATCATCATTTTCAAAAATCACTTCCAAATCATATTGTTTCATTTGCCTCACTATCCATTCTAATACCTCTTTAATATCCTCTTTATCAAGCACAGGCGGAGGCTTCAGCTGAGTCATAAGATCTCTGGTATAGGTAAGCGTGTCATCCAACAATTTTGACAAATCATTTAAACTATTAGATGCCTCGTCAGAAAATAAAGCCGTATCTGTTTCGTCAAGCTTCATCTTAGCCATGGTAAGCATCTGTCCCAGGTTATTGTGTAGTTCAGTAGCTAAATTATGACGCTCCTGTTCTTTCGCCTTGCTTAATTCTGATGCCAATGATCGCAATTTCTGCTGATAAATTTGAAGCTCTCTTGTTCGATCTTCCACTCTTTCCTCCAAAGTCTGATTTAATTTTTTCAATTCTTCTTCAGTTTCTTTGCGTTCAGTAATGTCTCGAGCAATTTTAGATGCACCTATAATATCTCCATCCGAACCTTTGATTGGAGATATAGTCAAAGAAATGTCCAGCCGTGATCCATCTTTCCGTTCTCTTACCGTTTCGAAATGATCTATGCGATTTCCATTTCTTAGGCGTCGTAGAATCTCATCCTCTTCTTCAAGACGCTCATCCGGAATTATCAATGTTATTTTTTCTCCAATTGCTTCTTCAGCTGTATAACCAAACATGCGTTCAGCACTCTTATTCCAGCTGGTAACTACTCCATTAAGATCCTTACTGATAATAGCATCATCGGAATTATTAACGATAGCTCCCAATAAGGCATTGGTATATTCATTTTCCTTACGGCTGGTAATATCCTTAAACAGAACAGCCACTCTTTTTTCTTCCGGCTTTCCGACGGGAAAGGCATGTACATCAAAATACCGGTCGAATGGCTGGGCATACTGCTCAGTGTTAACTGATTCACAAGTTTGAACAACTTGACCAAACAAATCCGTCCAACTACTTTCAAGTGTCGGGGCCAGCTCGCTAATTTTCTTCCCTTCAGGATCTTTGAACCCTGTTATCCTTTCAAATGCCGGATTTACTTCCTCCAAAAGATAATCTACTGGATGATCGTACTCATCAAATAACATTTTAATAATACAGAATCCTTCATCTATCGTCTCAAACAGGGTCTGATACTTTTCTTTATTAGCCATAAGCCGTTCATATTTTGTAGCTTCATTAAGGTCGATCTTTTTTAACAGAGTATTATCTTTCAGTTCAACTACACTGCGTGATTGATGTACTGTGTATGCTACATCTGTTAAATGTATGAAATTCAACATCACTATTGGACAGCTTATCACAGGAGTGCCATTTAAAACTGGCTCTTCCCTTACATTTTTTGTTCTTGCTACCCGATCAGTATGTAACTTGGTAAAATCCGTGGAAAGAATGTCTAAGAGCGCCTTACCTCTTGCATTCTGCTCTTGTGTAGCTAATACATCCCGACAACCAGAACTTATTCCTGCCATTTTTAGATCATCTGCTTTTTGTATGATATAAACATCAACGTTATTATCAAATGATGGACAAGGCATTCGTCCGTTGTTCTTTAATAGAATTGCCAGCCATCCTGGCTCCGAAGATTGGTTGTGCAAATTATCAGCCATAGATAAACTCCTCCTACATTACTGGTAGTATAATATCTGTCATCAACTACTCTTGCTACTAATGAGATTAGATCAAAAAGCTGAACCTAAGCAAATTTTTTATCGATCCGCCATTCCCATGGCTCTTTAATACAAGTTACTGAGACAGATAAAGTAGCAACTAGTCCTTCCTGTTAGGGTGCTGAAACCCTTCCTATTTTATATGCAAGTGTAACAAATATTCTTTAATAATTCGTACGACAATTTTTCATAGATCCAGCAAAAACAACAGTTTAACAAACTTTAAAATTATTCATCTTCCTGTTTTTTCAATTGCTCTAAGGGCAGTGAACATACCACACGGGTACCTGTTTTCCCATCCTCCGAAATTTCTGTTCTTTTGAAAGATCCACCGAGCAGTTCAATACGATGTCGCATAATATTAGTACCGCTCCCAATACCGTTATCAGCTTTTGCTTTAGACAATCCAATCCCATCATCCGTAATCTTAAGCTTCAGCTCATCCTGCTCTCTTACCGTTTCGATAACAACATTTTCTGCTTTACCGTGAATAGCAGCATTTTTAACTGCTTCTTGGATTATATGATAAAGATTAGTTGCCACTTTCTTGTTCCGGACTTGGTCAATTACTTCGTCAACTTCGAGAATACATTTGATATCGTGCGTTTTTTGCAGCTGACGAATAAGCAAACGAAAGGCATGTTCTACACCTTCATCTTCGATATCAACAGGGATTATTTCATGGGTAAGATTGCGAATATCATCTATACCCTGATCGATATTCTCAAGAATCATATCTATATGCGATGCCAGTCCCGTACCTTCCAGTTCAGACTTGAGGCTTGATATCATTACTTTTATCGATACCAGGTCTTGAGCCAGATTATCATGTAAGTATCCTCCTAAATTCCAGCGTTCAGTGATACTGTTTTGCAGAATCTCTCGCTGGTATTTTTCACTTCGCTCGATCTCTTTTTCCAGCTTCTTGTTCGATATCTCCAGCGATTCCCGTGTCTTTAAACGCTCGCTGGCCATGCCTATAATATTTACTACGTTCTGAATGAACTTTAGCTCTTCATCGGAAAATGTCATTTTTTCTTTCGCATAAACAGCGAGAATTCCACAAACCTGATCTGATTCGGTAATTCTAATCACTACACCACTCGCGATATTAAGGTGATCCATAAGAGGCAATAAGCTAAATCGCTCTTCTTCGGCATAATCCGAGATCACAACCGGCCCCTCGTTTTCAAATGCATAACCAATATCCCACTGCGTATCCAGTTCAACCTCCACATTCTTATCGGTAGGTTCCCAGCCTTCCCATCCAAATAGTTGAAATATTTGTTCTTCCGAATTCCATAACATCTGGATTGAATAGTCTGTCCCCAATGCAGCACATATCTGCTGTTGCGCACGATCTATGATCGCTTTCAAGTCATCAGCACTTAATGCATATGTTCCCATTGTTACCAGTGCTTCCTGGAATTCTTGCTGCTTTAATTTCTCCTCGGCCTCTTTCAGCTTCGTAATTTCCATAAAAGAAAGAATCACACCCTCTATTTCATCTTCTATAGATCGATAGGGTTTTAATCGCATCATAAAGGTGTCTCCCTCTTCACTGGTGACAATCTTCTCGATATTATCAAGTGTATTCAACACCTGATTCATATCTTCTTTAATTGAACTATAATTTAATATATGAGTCACATCATCCAGCGGACGTCCTTCATCAGTGGAAATTAAGTTAAAAATGCTTTTTGACTTTTTATTAAAGCGCTGCACGTGAAAATTTTCGTCTAAAATCAGGATAGCTAATTCGGTTGCCTCCATCAGGTTCTTCAAGTCGCTGTTTGCCCGTCGAAGTTCTTTTAATTTAGTTTCGAGCTCTTTATTAACAGACTTTAGTTCTTCCTGGCTCGTTTCTAACTCTTCATTTACTGATTTCAACTCTTCATTCATAGACTGCAGCTCTTCGTTTGAGGTTCGCAGCTGCTCATTGGCCATCTTGTATTCTTCCTCTGTCAGATGCAGTTGTTCTCGTGTTTCTTCAAGTTCAGTTTCCAGTGCTTCTATAATATCTTTTTTCTCCTGACCATCAACATCATGTCGGGAAGCTTTTGCTTCTTTTGAGTTGACTGCCTGCTGGGATATCGACAGCTCTTTAAAAACAACTTGCATCAAATCTTTTGAAAAACCTGTATGACTTATACTACGAACGGTAACCTCTACTTTTTTGCCCTCTTTTTGGGGATTAACCACAGCTTTTTCACGTCCGGTAGATCTGTTTTTTCTTTCTACCTGCGAAATCAGAGTCTGTAACACCTTATGCAGTTCAGGCTTTACTATCTCCATTATTTTTTTATTCCGCGGATCTCCTTTATGCTCCAGGAACTGCTGGATATCTTCTGTGGTGTCAATCACCTCACCATTCTTGTTAATAATAATGCTCTGCGGAGTGTATAACCGCATCAACATATTTTGATGAAATTGCTCGATATCGGTCATTTTTTCTGATCGGTTATTTACCCGCTTCTTCATCGAAGAACTGTTATTAAATTGTAACGGTAATTGTGGAGGTAACTCCCTCGCCTTATGCTTTGTACTCTTTTGATATATCCGGTGCTTTTGATCAACAGGATCAAATAGTTCGCCGGCTTCAATACTGGAATCCGACATCCCTAAAAACAGCCAGCCGCCTGGTCGCAAAGCATATTTAAACAGCTGAAATAATTCTTTTTGGATATCTTGTTTCAGATAAATTAATACGTTACGACAGGCAATAAGATCCAGATTTGAAAAAGGTGGGTCGCTAAGCAGATTGTGAAATGTAAAAAGTACCATATCCCTGATTTCATCCTTAATATGGTATTCACTTCCCACCTTTTCGAAATGTCGATTGAGCTGCCTTTCTGTAAAATTGGCTGCAATCGATTCCGGATATATCCCTTTTCGTGCTTTATCCAAAGCCGACTGATCTATATCACTGCCAAAAATTTGAACATCGGCCATTTTATCTTTCTGACACATATAATCCCGCAGCAAAATAGCGATAGAATAAGTTTCTTCACCAGTGGCCGTTCCGGGTACCCATATTCGCAGTTGGCCTTCAGGATCTTTTTTATCAAAAAGCTCCGGCACAATTCTATTTTTTAAAGCATGAAAGGCTCTGTGATCTCGGAAAAAGCTGGTAACGCTTATCAGCAAATCTTTATACAACTCTTCGTTTTCCTCAGGATGTTCGTTAAGATATTCAAGATAAGCACGCAACGTAAGGCAGTTGTTTACCTGCATACGACGTTCTATGCGGCGAACTACAGTTGATTCTTTATAGTTTTTGAAATCATGCCCTGTTTCCGATTTTAGCTTATCAGAGATAGCGTCTAATACTTCATCCCGATCCTCTGATTGGACAAGATCAACCCTGGATAAATTCTTTCTGTATTTTGTGAGCTCCTGATACATATCTTCTACCGGCAGCACCTTGTCAACTACTCCTGTTTTTATAGCACTCTGCGGCATACTGCTATAATTAGCTTCGCCCGGATATTGGGTAATTGTCAATCCACCCTGTTCTTTTATTGCTTTTATGCCCACTGATCCGTCGGTCCCATTACCAGAAAAGATGATAGAAGCAGCATTTCTTTTCGCAGTATTACCAAGAGAGCGAAAGAACGAATCTATGGCAGCCAGGCCTTGCTCTCTTCCTTCGGGCTCCGACAGCTCCAGATACTCATCCTTGACAAAGAGTAATTTATCAGGTGGAGTTATGTAGATATGATCACTTTTAATCTTGCATCGCTCGGTAACCTGCTGGATATTTAGCGGAGTATGTGCTTGTAAAAGCTCGTCAATCTTACTTTCGTGATCGGGATCCAGGTGCATAACAACTATAAAAGCCATACCGGTTTTACCGGGAAGTGAATCGACAAATTGCTTTATTGGATCTAGTCCGCCGGCAGACGCCCCCAATCCTACAATCAATTTTTCACCATCTCTATGTTCTTTTATCGATGCCATAATTTTTTTGCCCCTCTCCTTTTTTAAATATCACTATTAAAAGAGACTAGTTAATTTATTGCAGGATAACAACTTGTATTAACTATATAAGGGGAAGTTTATAAGGATCTAATTTTTATCAATATCAATAGTTGCTTAATCTGTGGAACATGATCTTTGCATCGATGTTTAAAATATTCTCTATTCAAAACTTCTCTACTAAGTTCAACAATTTCAACAAGTTATTCATAATTTTTAGTAACTTTGTTGATATATTGTTTCCAAAATAATCATCAAAAAAATTAAAGGATTAGAAACGCCAGGGCTAAAATGATAAAAATTGTTGTTGTAGATGATCACCCACTAATGCTGAAAGGTGTAAGAATAGCTGTAGACAGTTCAATTGATATGGAGGTGACGGGAGAAGCTTCGAATTGGCAGGAGTTGTTAGATATTCTTGATGATCATATCCCTGATATCATTATTCTGGATATTAATATCCCACAAAAAAGCGGTCTTGATATTTTGAAAGATCTTCAGAACCGTCATCCGAATCTCCCGGTTTTAATACTCAGTATGCATTCCGAAGAACGTTTTGCCATACGTGCATTAAAGGCCGGTGCGAAGGGATATTTAAATAAATCAAGCATATCAGACGAGTTGGAAAAAGCAATCCGAAGAATTGTTACACGTAACAAACGCTATATCACACCCAAGGTTGCAGAATTAATTTCGGATCAGGTAAGTAATAATCATGATATGCCTCACGAAGCACTTACCGATCGGGAGTTCCAAATTTTTTGCAAAATTGCCTCAGGTGAAAGTGTGAATGATATAGCCGATGATCTGTGCCTGAGTACACAAACTGTGTATACTTATCGGGCTAACATCAAGGAAAAGATGAATTTTGATTCAAATGTTGAGATGGCTTTGTATGCTATTAACAATAATTTGATCGAAGGATGAGTCAACTCATCTGATCCACAATACTGATTTGCAGAGTTTCCTACCAAAAATTATTACAGGCAAATCAAATTTATTTCTGTTTTATGTGGCTCCGACAATCAATAGACTTATAACAGAAAAACAGGGCGGGGGAATGTTCTCCCTTCGGTTAATTAAATTTTTAAAAAAGAGCAGAAACTATTTCGGTAAGATAACTACGTAAACAGAAGAAAAGTAAAAGATAAATTGCATGAAACAGTTCAATCCAGATAATTTAGATCATAATAACTATAAAAACCATTCAAGGATGAGATTCAGAAACAGAGCGCAAGAAAATAAAAATAAAT
The DNA here is from genome assembly GCF_058386985.1 of Fodinibius sp. GM108. Classification (NCBI taxonomy): domain Bacteria; kingdom Pseudomonadati; phylum Balneolota; class Balneolia; order Balneolales; family Balneolaceae; genus Fodinibius; species Fodinibius sp. GM108. The sequence goes on along the minus strand of NZ_JBYEIR010000002.1, from coordinate 370,059 downwards.
ATCGTATTTCAAATGCCCATACAATGACAACAGAAGAACTTATCAGTGCAATGCGTAAAAAAATAAATGAAATTTGTAATTAAGAAATCAGGTAACAGTTTCCCAAGAGAGAGAAAACGTCTGTAGCTTAGAATTTTATTAATAGCTGCAGTAACGCCCGAAGCCCTCCGACTTATATGAAGTCGGGGGGCTTTTTTTAGTTTATCTCAACTATCGGGTACAGTTGTTAAGACAAATCCTGTAACAGAGTCTTGATCTCCTCTTTTGGCTTACCCAATTTCTCCTGCAAGCGATGCAGGAGCTTTTCTTCTTTACCCTCTTCATATTCGAGATCTTTGTCAGTTAAAACAGCATACTTCTCTTTCAACTTCTGTTTTACCTCGTCCCAGTCGCCCTCGATTCTAAGCTCATTCATAGTATAACCCGTCAATATTTTACTAATTGGTGTTGTAGCGGTGCGCGTTGTACTTTATAATCTCAACATCAGTAAAAGTTTCAGATCATTACTCGATGTTATCGATGAGAATATCGAGTTTCTCTATTCAATACCTTTGAGCAGAACAGAATCTACCTCATGCTCCTCATCATGGTGATGAAGAACAGAAATATCACCTGTTGTTTCCATCACTACAGCCTTAATCTGATTCATTTTCGTGACATTGGCTTCTCGTAATTTGGAGAGCAAGTCGGATTTGGTAACCCGGGCTTTTCTTAAATTTTCATCAATCATGTTTACCCCATCCATAAGTAGCAGCGGTTTATTATCAACCATATCTGCAACTATCGGTAATTTGCTTCTCAATACAGCCACTGACATTTGAATAAGATACAACATCCCAAGCCCCACAATTGCCTGCGATAAGGGGGGATCTTTTGTAATAATTGTGCTGGCAACAACCGTTCCCAAGGCAATAGTAATTGTAAAGTCGAAACTCGACATTTTTGAAAATGATCGCAGGCCTGCCAGTCGCGTAAATAAAACAAGAGAAACATATATTACAACGGCAGATAATACGACCATCAATGCAGCGGTCCAAGTAGTATTAATCCATGAATAATCCATAAAAGTAAGGTTGGTTTACACTCTCTTTTAATAGATAATAAGGATTATTCGAAGGGTAGCCAATTCATCTTTCCCTCTCCCATCTCCAGCGTAGCAATGACATCCACAAAAAGATCAAATAAAGCACTATAACATTATTCGTATGAAATAATGATCATGATAGATGTTTATCTTTATCAACTGAATCTCATTAGCTATTATGCAAGTGAAAAACTCAATAGTATTTCTGATACTGCTCTTTTTCACATATTTAATATTCACCGGTTGTGAGGAAGATATTGAAAATAAGGATCCAGATAATATTAACGTTGATCCCGAACAGAGACGCGAAATATTAGAAGAACGCCATAATATCCCCGACAGAGGCAATCCTATCTTTGAGGCAGATTTAGAGGAGACCAATCCATCAAGAGAAGAAACTGAAGCCACCGGTTATGTAACAATGGTTCTTCAGGGTGACAGTGTCAACATGAAGGGAGAATTTAGCGGACTCAGCTCTCCGTATACCGAATCCTACATTCACGAGGTAATACAGAGTGATCGGGTAAAGCGTCTGGAACCTTCGTTAAACAACGATAAAACTTCCGGTACCTGGGAGACAAACTTTCAGCTTGACAAGGAGACCATGGAAAAGCTAAAAAATGATAGTCTTTACATCAGTGTTTACTCTGAAAAATTCCCAGACGACGGAGAACTACGCGCGCAAATTACCAACTGGGATTCTGTTGCGGTTTCTTCTCCCCCGGAAGAACCACAAGGACAGCAGTAACAGACTATCCTAAAAAGTATCGTTTAACATCAACGGTTGATGTATGAGCAGATCTTCCCCTACAAAAACTATTCAGAATGATGAACCACACTCACATTCAACGAATGAAGTTTTAACTGCACTCGAAACGGATGGAGAACAGGGTCTTTCAGGAGATGAAGCTCAACAACGTCTTAAAGAATATGGGCATAATCAGCTGAAAGAACACGAACAAAAGAGTCTGATTCGGATCTTCATTGATCAGATCACCAATCCTATCGTATACCTGTTAACGGCAGCAGCTATTCTTGCTTTCGTTTTTGGGGATATACCCGAAGGTATTGCTATTGTCGTGGTGCTGATTTTAAACACCGTTATTGGTTTTTGGATGGAGTTTCAGGCCCGTCAAAGTATGAGCGCTCTGCAACAGATGGATAAGATAATGGCGACCGTCATCAGGGATGGAGAAACACAGGAAATTGATGCCACCAATTTGGTTCCGGGTGATATTATTACTCTGGAAGCCGGTGATTTGATACCGGCTGATGCCCGGATACTCACGGCAACCGAGTTTTCAATCGACGAGTCAGCTTTGACAGGAGAATCAGTACCGGTAACGAAATCGACCGAGCCTGTCGATTCAGATATTTCAGTTGCTGACCGCTCAAATATGGCATTCAAAGGCACCGCTGTCACCGATGGCAAGGCGAAAGCTGTCGTTGTGGCCACTGGAATGGAAACAGAGATCGGCTCCATATCAGAGATGGTAACCGAAGCCGACGAAGAAGGAATCCCGCTAAACCTTAAACTTGAGCAACTTACCAAAAATCTTATTTGGGCCACGGTGGGGCTGGCTTTTGCATTCTTCTGTTTTGGCTGGCTGGTGGGAGAAGAAATCTATCAGCTGGTGCAAACTGCGATTGCCTGGACGATAGCTGCTATTCCGGAAGGATTGCCGATTGTTGCAAGCATTGCGCTGGCACGCGGAATGCTCAGGCTGGCAGACCGCAATGTAATAGTAAAACGACTGGCTTCAGTTGAAACGCTGGGAGAAACAACCGTCATTTTCACCGACAAAACGGGTACTCTTACTCATAATCGCCTCACACTTAATAGAATAGAATTTGCCGGAAGCAGCGGAGAGGTTCAGTGGCAAAATAATCATCAAAACATAAACATTGTACAGGCCGACAATCCTGATCAGGAATTTGATTCAAATGACGAACGGCTTAATCGTTTTTTTGAAATTGCCACGCTTTGTAATGATGCAGAATTTTCTGAAAATGAACATAATGACGACAGTAGCGAAAATGGCAGTGGCGATCCGCTGGATTTTGCGCTGCTGCAGTTCGGAAGGGCTTTTCGTCCTGATGACTTCCAAAAGTTGCGTTCCAACAACCGGCTGGACGAAGAGCCTTTTGATTCGGAAGATATGGTAATGGGTACCATCTATGAAATTGAGGATCGTACCGTTCTTCTCTGTAAAGGAGCACCGGAAGCCATCATGCAACGATGCGCCAAAATAATGCATAAAAGTGAAGAAACGGTTTTTTCGGAGGATGACATTGAAGAATGGAAACAAAGAAATGAAACATTGTCACAGAATGGCCTGCGCGTAATTGCTATGGCTTTCCAGGAGCTCGATCAAAACCCTCATGGCGATCAGAATGTAGAAAAGGAGCTTATGCATGACCTCACCTTCCTGGGACTGGCCGGGTTTATAGATCCCCCGCGCAATGCCGTCAAAGAAGCTGTAGATACATGTCTGGAAGCTGGAATTAAGGTGGAAATGGTAACCGGCGATCATCCCGGTACTGCACGGAATATTGCACGACAGGTCAACATCGTTGATGAAGATGAGGATCAAGCACTGCATGGCAGCGATCTGCAAAAAGATCTGGAAGATCATGATGCCGATGAGATCATAAATACCCGCATTTTTGCACGGACGGATCCCGGTCAAAAGTTAGACCTCATCAGTTATTATAAAAACAATGGAGATATCGTAGCTATGACCGGGGACGGTGTTAACGATGCACCGGCATTAAAAAAGGCCGATATCGGCATCGCTATGGGTAAGAAAGGCACCCAGGTGGCACAAGAAGTCTCCGATATGGTTCTCATGGACGACGCTTTTTCGTCCATCGTTGAAGCTATCCGCGAAGGACGTGTAATTTTCGGAAATATCAGAAAATTTATCATGTACCAACTCTCCTACCATCTGTCCGAAATTTTAATTATTGCTGCTATCAGCTTTTCAATTTTTCAGCTGCCCCTGCTCCCCCTTCAGCTTCTGTTTCTGAACCTGCTGTCTGATGTATTTCCTGCTCTTGCTCTGGGCATCGGCAAAGGGAGTCCCAATATTATGAAACATAAGCCGAAGGACCCGGCCGAGCCAATCATTAGCAAACAAAACTGGTTTATGATTGGTGCATATGGCACAATATTAACTATTTATATTACCGGCTCCTACTTTTTTGCATTTGCCTACTGGGATCTTTCTGCAGCTATCTGTAATAATGTAGCTTTCTTCAGCCTGGCCTTTGCCCAGCTTTTACACGTTTTTAACATGCGTGATGCTGATGAAAGTATTTGGGATAACCAAGTAACCCGCAATGGATATGTATGGAGTGCAATCGCTTTTTGTGCCATTGTCATTTTTATTGCGTATCTCATTCCCCAGATTAGCACAATTCTTTCCTTTCAAGCACTAGAGCCTCACCTTTGGTTACTGATCGCCATCACTAGTTTTCTACCATCACTGACGATACAAGCAATCAAAGCAATCAGTAAGAAGCACGCGTTTAGCTTTTAGCGTAGTTCAATAATCTACAATAACAAAGCTATGGTCGACTGGGTAAAACAGTTATGAGGCTATTGGTTATCCGGGAATTACCATGCTTATGATGATTGAGAATATCTTCCCTCCTATTCCATCTGAAATTATCATGCCTTTTGCGGGATTTGTAAGCATAGAGGGAAATCTGAATTTATGGGGAATTATTATTGCCGGCACTCTCGGCTCGGTTTTGGGTACTACGCCCTACTATTTTTAGGATATAAGGTAGGAGAAGACCGACTGGAACAATGGGTGGATAAACACGGTCAATGGCTGTTTCTCAGAGATGATGATATCAAAAGAGCGCAAAACCGGTTTGCCCGTCATGAGGCATTAGCTGTTTTGTTAGGTAGGATTGTACCTGGTATCCGCACACTCGTATCAATTCCTGCCGGTCTGAACCGCATGAGCTCCATCACATTTATTCTTCTGACACTGCTTGGTACCTCCCGCATGGGTAAGCATATTAACACTGTTAGGACGTGAACTCGGCCGAAACTACGATGTAGTAGAAATCTATCTTAGGCCAGTAAGTATATCGTAATTGGCGGATTTCTACTTGCATATGTTGTTTATGTCGTAAGGCGTTAGAGAAATCTGCGGCTGATAATCTTAACTGTGGACCAGATTACTGCATTTTTAAAATCGGACGGCATTCTTCTATGACTGTCTGATTACTGTTTGATCTAACATTTTGTAGCAAAAAAAATTACAGGGAGATCACAGTTAGTTCTATTTCTTCCGGGTTCCTCCTTCCCTACTATTACTACTGAAGAAAATTACTCTGCGGATTAGCTAAAAAAAGTTTTAATGGAACAATCTTTCAGTAAGCCGGGATCCAAAAAGAAAAACTTTAATGTTCCAGATAGAGGATTGAGCCAACACAGTGCCGGTTGATTCCAACTATTGCTACTGCATAATCACTAATACTCATAATAACTGTAAACATGGCGCAGGCACTCCAAACTAATTCGTTGTCACAATTTGTAGGATTTTTGATAAAAAATCACAAGATAGAACCTATGGGTAATCGAATTGCAAACAGGCAAATGAAATCACATTTGATCAACCCTACAGACCGATATTCTCTTTTGAACCAATAATCTTAGAGCTGTGCCACTACAATCAGACCGAAAGCCGGAAACACTAAAATAAATCTAAAAAAATTTTTATGCCGCATTCAAATTCTCAAAAAGAGTTCATTGATGAAGATGTTCATGTGATTGAACAAACTCCTGACATGGAGCTAAAAGATTTCGTTGAAAAGATAAAGAATAGAGTTCAACAGATTTTATCAGAAACGGCCAACGATTCAAAACACACTAATTAAATACTAAATACAGAAAACCAATTAAACTGCACTATGGAACAATTAAATATTGACGGTAACTGGAATGAGAAAAGAGGCAAGTTAAAGCAAAAATTTGCTGACTTAACGGATGATGATCTGGAATATACCGAAGGTAAAGAAGAAGAACTCATTGGACGCATTCAACAGCGGCTGGATGTACCGAAGGAGATCGCTCAAAAAATCATTCGTTATGTTTGATTTTGTTGAAAAATATCCTGCCAATATGTAAATCAGGAAGTTAAGACAGAAAAAGTCTGCTATGAAGGATATAAATCTTGATAAACAGAAATGGAAGGAAAAAAAGGACAAACTCAAACAACGTCATGAAGAGTTGACAGATGAAGATCTTAACTATGTGGTAGGAGAAGAAGACGAGCTGGTTAATCGTATCCAGCAGCGACTGGGTACATCCGAAGAAGAAACCCGCACCCTTCTGCGTAGAATTTGAAAGGTAATAGAGAGAGGTTTTCAAGGAGAAATATCCAGCCCCTCACTGGGGATTATGGTATTTTTCTGACCTCCATAAAAAAGAATGGAGTACTTATGAATAAAACTAGAGAACCAAAACCATGGAGCCAGAAAAAAGAGATTCTTAAGAAGCGTTATGCTTCTCTTTCTGATGAAGATTTAACCCATAAAAAGGGACATGAAGATCAGCTACTCAGCCGAATTCAGCAGAAGCTGGGAAAGTCAAAAGAGGAAGTAATAAGCCTCATTAAAAAACTATAATTGATATCCATTCACCGAAACTTCATATATTTATCACACCAAGAATTTAACCACCAGATCTAAGAGAGAGGGAGGAAGCCCCGGTTTTGTACTTATTACAACCGGGGCTTTTTTTTCGCTTCTCAAAAAGTAAAAAGGTTCCTGATCAGGTACAGAAGAGAGATAATGAAAAAGAAATCGAGAAATTGAAATCGCATAACAAGAACCCTCTCACTTCTTTTTTATGGCTAAGTCATCCGAAAAAATAAATCAATACCGCAAGCTGCTGAGTTTTATCATCAAGTATTGGAACAGTAATCTTTTTGAAGAGACTGCATCTACAGCCATGGGTACCGGCACTGAGATAGATCGTGAGGATGGGTGGTATGATCAATCTCCGGAAGAGCTGGTAGCTGACCTGGAAAATATGGGACCTACCTATATAAAGTTGGGCCAACTGCTATCTACCCGTCCCGACTTTCTGCCGGATCGCTACCTCAATGCATTGTCTGACCTTCAGGATAAAGCCGAACCCATTTCTTATGAAGAAGTGAAGCAGATTGTTGAATCCGAAATTGATACCAGCATCTCCACTGCCTTTGCCGATTTTAAAGAAGATCCATTAGCCAGTGCCTCAATCGGACAGGTACATCAAGCAACTCTGCGGTCGGGCAAAGAAGTGGCAGTAAAAGTACAACGGCCGGGCATTCGGGATCAGTTTATGAATGATCTTAATACCTTAAGCGAGATCGCTGACTGGGCCGTAGAACACACAAAGACCGGACAGCAATATGCTATTGACGAACTGATTGAAGATCTGCAAAGAATGTTGACAAACGAGCTGGATTACAAAAAGGAGGCACAAAATCTGTCTCGTCTTCATCATAACCTTCGTTCGTTTAAACACCTGGTAATTCCACTACCGATTACGGATTATTCTACATCCCGCGTTCTCACTATGGAATTTGTAGAAGGAGAAAAAGTAATATCCCTGTCTCCCGTCAAGCAGATTGAAATTGACGCTACCGAACTGGCAGATGAATTGATTGAAGCATATCTGAAGCAGATCATGATTGACGGTTTTGTCCATGCCGATCCTCATCCCGGCAATATACATCTGACCAAAGATTATAAAATTTCGATGCTGGATCTGGGTATGGTGGCGAAAATTTCGCCTTCGAATCAGGATTATCTGCTTAAACTGATGACTACCCTTAGCCGAGACGATGGCGAAAATGTGGCCGACATTTTAATTGAGATGGGAGAACTAAAGAAAAATCACAACCTGTCCAAATTTCGAGAAACCGTAAATAATTTGGTGATGGAAAACAAAAGTGCCACTGCCGAAGAGATGAAAACGGGGCGATTGCTTATCCAGATAAATAAGTCTGCGGCCCAAAATGGAATCGATATTCCCACTGAATTAAATATCCTGGGAAAAATACTACTGAATCTGGATCAGATTATAAGCACGCTGGCTCCCGATTTTGATGTCCGCCGAGCTATTCGAAAGCACATATGGAACCTGATGCAAGACAAAGCAAAGGAGGAGCTTAAGCCTGAAAACTTTATATCCAGCGTACTGGAAGTTAAATCACTGGTCAAACATCTGCCTGAACGTATCAATCGCATCAGCGAAAAGCTGGCCAAGAACGAGTATAGCCTGAAAATTGATGCCATTGACGAAAAGCGACTGACCGACGGGTTCCAAAAAGTAGCTAATCGTATTACGCTGGGCCTCATTGTAGCTGCCATGATTATCGGTGCGGCCATGCTCATGAGCGTCCCCACTGATTTCACCATCTTTGGTTACCCGGGATTGGCTATCATCTTTTTTCTTCTGGCTGCTCTTGGTGGCATTGGACTTGTTTACTACATCATTTTTGAGGATGAGCATATTAACTGATCTTCACTCAAACTCCGTCCGAACGCTGATTTCGCGGTCGGGCGGATGAAAAGAGCCACTGCACTTTCATTTTACTTTTCAAACTCTGCCTTTCCAATCCACCGGACGGCAAACCCAGCCGCCCGATGGGTTGTGCCAATAAATCTGTAAGGCATTGCTTTTAAAACGATCTTACTTAAAAAAACCCTCAATTATTTTCTATGCATGCTATTTTATCCTCAGCAATGTTATCACGTATACAATCGCGGTAATAACAGTGAGCCTATATTTTTCACATCTGAAAATTATCTCTTCTTTTTAAAGAAAATGCGTAATCATTTACTGTCCGAAAGCAAGATTTTAGCCTATTGCCTGATGCCAAACCATTTTCACTGGTTATTATATATTAATGATGGACCAGTAAAAAAACCTGGAGAACATCCCCTGAATCAGCAAATTAGTACTCTGCTTAGCTCCTACACGCAGGCTATTAATATACGCTATAAACGAACCGGATCTCTGTTTCAACAAAAGACAAAAGCCGTTCCAATTGATTCCCTCAATTATGCTTTAACCTGCCTACATTACATCCATCAAAATCCTCTTCGGGCAAATTTAGTAGCAAAAATGAACGACTGGCCTTTTTCTTCATATCCCGATTATACCGGTGCACGAAGTGGAACACTAATATCAAAAAAGTTCACATTCAATTACTTGAACATTGATCCCGACTCGTTTATAAAAGAATCCAAACAGAGCATTGATCCGGACAAATTAAAACAGATATACTAATCTCCCTCACATCTGTCCCCACGCTGATTTCGCGGTCGGGCGGATGAAAAGAGCCACTGCACTTTCATTTTACTTTTCAAACTCTGCCTTTCCATATCCACCGGACGGCAAACCCAGCCGCCCGATGGGAAACTGTAACAAAAAAAGCCACACTCAAACCACATTTATCACTATTTATCTTCGCCCGTCGATTCTCCATACTACATAACCGCGTTTAGCTGGCCCTTTCAGGGTGTCATCCCGAGGCGGCCGTAAGCGTTGATACAGACTTTATTATGTTAAGGTTGATTCCATGTTATGCATTTGAGATTCCTCATTCCCGATAATCGGGATTTCGCGATGACAATCAGGGCGCTGATAAATACATATTATTTCCTATCAACTACTCTGAACGGTTTTATATTTTAACCCTTTAGATCTAACCATGCAGTACGGTACTTACAAGATAGAGATTACGAACGGGGATAAGATCTATTTCCCAGAAAAAAATATCACCAAAAACGACCTGGTTAAATATTATGATAAAGTAGCTGATTACCTTCTGCCCTTTTTGGAAGACCGGCCACTTACCTTGAGCCGGTTTCCCGATGGCATCCAAGGTGATGGATTTTATCAGAAAGAAGTAGCCGATCACTTTCCCGAGTGGATCGAGTCGGTTGATGTGGAGAAAAAAGAAGGCGGCTTTATCAGACAGGTTGTCTGTAATAATAAAAAAACGCTGATCTATTTGGTGAATCAGGGTACACTTAGTCTACATCCCTGGCTGAGTACAGCTTCGGATCTGGACAAGCCGAACAAACTGGTTTTTGATCTCGATCCACCACCGAAAGGAAATTTTGAACTGGTTCTGAATGGCGCAAAAGAACTGCGGAAAATATTAGAGGATGACCTGGGTTTAAATGCATTTGTCATGACTACCGGCTCAGAGGGATTGCATGTAATTTGCCCGATTCGTCCTGAAAAACCTTTTGATGAAATCCGTGCTTTTGCAAAGGGCGTGAGCCAATACTTAGCAGATCAAGACCCAGAAAATTATACCGTAGCAACGCGTAAAGAACAGCGAAAGGAGCGGCTCTTTATCGACTATTTGCGCAATGCCTATGGGCAAACCTCTATTCCACCCTATTCTGTTCGAGCGCTGGAAGAAGCGTCTATTGCTACTCCGCTGAACTGGGAAGAGCTCGATAAAGAGGGATTAACATCTAAGACCTATCACATTAAAAATATATTTCGGCGATTATCACAGAAAGATGATATCTGGGAGTATTTTCGTCAAAAGGCAAAAACTCTGGACGACAGTATTGATAAGCTGGAACAGTTAGTAAATACTGTTGAATAAATAAATGTTAGCTACTTACAGCCTCACCGCCATTAACATGTATCACCTGCCCGGATATATAGGATGCATCCTTAGAAGCTAAAAATACATAAGCCGGCCCTACCTCGGAGGGCTGCCCCGGCCGGCCCAGATTCGTTGATTTACCGAAATTAGCAACGTGCTCCTCATCGAAAGATGCCGGAATAAGAGGCGTCCAGATAGGTCCCGGCGCAACGGCATTCACTCGAATTCCTTTGGGAGCTAAGTCTTCATTCAGAGAACGGGTAAATCCAACAATGGCTCCTTTCGTTGCCCCGTAGTCAATCAGATACGGACGTCCTTGGTAGGCAACAACACTGGTGGTATTGATGATGGAATCTCCTTTCTTAAAATGTTTGGCTGCAAGCTTGGTCAAGTAGAACATCGACACTACATTCGTCTGAAAAGTTCGTTCGGCTATATCCAGATCCAGCTCATTGATTCCCTCTCTTATATGTTGTTCAGCGGCATTATTCACCAGAATGTTCAACCCTCCAAATTCATCTATAACCTTTTGTATACATTCTTCACAAAAATCACGATCACGAATATCACCTTGTAAAATCAAACACTCTGTACCCTCTGCCTCAATCATCTCTTTTGTCTTTTGCGCATCTTCACTCTCTTCGAGATACACAATTGCCATTTTTGCACCTTCACGGGCAAAATGTACAGCAACAGAACGCCCGATGCCGGAATCTCCACCTGTTATTAAAGCAACCTTATCTTTCAATTTGTCACTGCCTTTATAATCGTCTCTGATAATTTCCGGCTCGGGTTCCATCTTTGATTCTTCACCGGGCAGCGACTGATCTTGCTTTGGGAGTTCCTCTTCTTTCAGCTTCTCTTTATCCATAGTTATTCATTTTTTGATGGTATTTCATCTCCTTTGGATGCAATGGAAATAATATATTCACTTGCCGATGGTTTCGCTATAGCTCAATTTGCATAAATTCTGTAGCAGTTCTAATGACTTTGATATGCACTCCGTCCGAACGCTGGTTCTGCGGTCGGACGGATGGTAAAAACTCTGCCTTTTATATCCACCGGACGATGACTCCAGCCCCGATGGAGCCGGTTTGGTACTGGTGGTAGTAAAAGAAACCACAGAAAGATCACACAAATCACTATTTCCTTTGGGTAGGTTTATCGGAAAGTTGGTGATAGAAAATAAAAAGTATCAATAAACTAGATTATTTTACTATGAAACCTCATGCAATAAGGGCAACTAATCTTACAGGAACAAAAGTTCAAAATTTGCAGGGAGAAAATATTGGAAAAATTCAGGATTTAATGGTCGATACCGAGACAGGTCGTGTATTGTATTCAGTTCTTTCATTCGGCGGATTTATGGGCCTCGGTGACGATTATTTCGCTATTCCTATGGAAGCGCTGGTTTTCAGCAATAAAGACAAAAATCTTATTAAACTGGATATAGATAAAGAAACTCTTGAGAAGGCACCTGGCTTTGATAAAGATAACTGGCCCATGGAAGCCGATGATGACTATATACACTCGGTATATGACTATTATGGATATGAATATAAGCCACGGACGCAAGTATAACTTCACTAAAAAACTATTGATCAACGAGATAATATGAGGAGTAAAAAAACAAGATGGGTCTCATCTGTAACAATGATTCTAATCATTGTGGGGATGGGCCTGTTGATTAGCTGCGGAGAAAGTGACACACAAACTGATGACGTAAATACTGAGGATTTAGGTGAAGAGCCTGAGGCTACAGTCAGGGATAATACCCAAGATACGACTCAACAGCAGGATCAAAAGGAAGAAGTATTTGAAGCATCTCTGGAAGGAGCCAATCAAGTGCCGGAGGTAGAGACTAAAGCAACTGGTAATGTCACTGTTACACTGCAGGCAGACAGTATACGAGTACAGGGAGGATTTTCCGGCTTAAGAGGAGAATATGTTGCTTCTCATATCCACATGGGAAGCGAGCAGGAAAATGGAGACCCTGTCGTACCGTTAGATCCCGAGCTCGGAGACGATGGATTATCCGGAAACTGGGATGAAACACATCAAGTAGATGAAGAATTCATTTCGGCACTTAAATCAGATAGTCTCTATATCAATGTTCATTCTGAAGAATATCAAAAAGGAGAAATCCGCGGGCAGTTATCTCCTTCGGATGAGAATATGAATATGTAAAAGAAATAAATCTGAATACTCAAAATAACAAACCATTAAAAAGGAGAATATATGCTTAGATGGGCCGTAACATTTTTAATTATTGCCATAATTGCAGCCATTTTCGGATTCGGTGGCATTGCAGAAGGCGCCGCTGATATTGCAAAAATTTTATTTTATATCTTTATAGTTCTGTTTGTCATCTCTTTATTGTTCGGAGGTTTTCGAAAACCTAGTCCATAACATACAAACAGAAAATTACTTGTTTCGGACAAGAGTAGAGCCAGTGAGGGTTGAATAATAGGTACAAGTCTGTGCTAGACAACGCTACACCAGACTCCAAGATTATTCTATTTCTATACAGAGCCGATTTGTGTAATATCTTCACAGTAATCGATCAGGACGAAAGCAGATCCCTTGTCGAGATCCCTTCGACTACTCAATAAGCTCTCTAGCTCTATCGGCAAATCCTGATTTTCTAGCAGAATGCAAGAAGGGTTTTCTTACACAGAGATGAGATTACAGGCTCTTTTTTTATAATTCAAAGTATATGCATTATGGAAACGTCATTACCTATTGCAAGTATTAACGGCAACGTCGTCCACGGACAGGCTCATATACAACCTGGAGTAAATAATTGGATCGGCGTGTGTATTGTATCTGAAGATTTTTTTGAGGAAGAACCAGAAGCGTTGTCATCGATAATTATTGATTATGAGGGGCCCTTCAACTGTAGAAAACATCAAACAACCGGAAAGGGCAAAGCAAAAGTGCTGTCCGTATCAAAGATGCCACAGAAAAATCAGATCATTGTTACTTTTGAAGGTCTGGGGGAACCCGAACTAAAAAGGAAGCTAAAACAAAAGCTGAAATTCAGTTACGACGAAAATCTTCCGGTGTTTATAAACAGGAAGATGCGGAAAGAGGAAATGACTCGAAAATGAATATCTGAATCCTATCGATATCATTGTATCTAAAGATTTGCCAAGTATTTGGGACATAGCAAGTCTCACATCCTTTGATGCGAGCCTCCGCTCGTGCCGTCTAATAAATATTTTGCCATCTGTACTAGCAATCAGATGCATTTTATGGTTTGATTCATACTTTCTCAACGTCATCCCATCCAGACACCAGTCGAAAGAAAAATCTATCATGGCCTCCATCTCCATCGGTTGGGTTGGCTGAACTTGCCAGCCGATAGATGAAAAAGCAAAGAATAGTCGGAATGACGCTTATCTAGTTTGTTTAAATATTTTTTTCAAAGAACAGAATGAGTAACGGATTACCAATCAATCTAATCCCCTCCTTACAAAGGAGGGGCGTACGGGGTGGTTGTTAACATAATCTACTCGCAGAATTCGGTCATCAGAGAACCCCTCTTACATCTCCCCTTGACAAGGAAAGAATTTTCTGAATTATGCCCTCTACTGGCGCAAGTCGGCGACTTGTGCCAAATAACTGGTACAAGTTACAAACTTGCACCAGTTATTATTCACCAAAAGTAACAAAAGAATATCCTGCTATTCTTTCTTTAATGTCCTCGTTTAAAATCAAAAAAGCCGAAATCCAGCTCAAACTGAATTCCGGCTTTATCTATACTTATTAAAAAGCTTACATGTCAGCTGGCAGCAGCTTTCTTCTTCGCCTTGAAGCGATTGATTACGCCACCGTGGAGCACAGCTTCTTTCTGTCGGTCACTAAAGCTGTGTTTTACCGTGTATTTGTTGCCTTTCGTTTTATTATGAATGACGACTTCATTGCCATTTTCAATAGCACTTCGGATATCGTTGACTGCCAGCGTATCACCCTGATCGATATCCTCGTAATCCTCATCATTTACGAACTCCAGAGGCGGAATCCCAAAGTTGACGAGGTTTTGCCAGCCGATGCGGGCATAACTTTTCGCTATTACGGCCCGCTGTCCCAGATAACGAGGTGCAATAGCGGCATGTTCACGACTTGAGCCCTGCGCATAGTTTTCACCGGCAATCACTACGTGTCCGCCGTGCTCTTCTCGTGCCTTCATTGCCCGGTCGTGGAAATTCTTATCCACCACGTCGAGCGTAAACTTACTAATCTCAGGAATATTACTACGAAAAGGCAGCACTTCGGCCCCGGCACGCAGAATTTCGTCTGTCGATATATCATCTCCCATCTTCAACAAGACCGGAACTTCAAAGTCCTTCAGCTCATCAAAGTCAGGCATTGTGGAAATGTTGGGCCCCTTCTTGATTTCGCCACGCTCTTCTTTTGGCTTCGGCTTTGTGAGCATTTCGGTATTAATAACCAGCTTGGCAGGATGTTCGTACTTCGGATACTCCATATTATACAGATCCTCGAGGTCACGCGGATCGGTAATCTTACCCGTCAACGCCGAAGCAGCAGCTGTCTCCGGACTTACCAGAAAGACTGAATCTTCCGGCGTTCCCGAACGGTCGGGGAAGTTACGCGGTACTGTGCGCAAGCTGTTCTGTCCGGATGCAGGCGCCTGCCCCATCCCAATACAACCATTACAACCAGCCTGGTGAATACGCGCACCTGATTGTACCAGATTAAACATTACGTTGTTTTTGACCATGTTTTCTATGATCTGTCGCGATGTCGGATTAATATCAAACGATACATTATCATTCACCGTTTTATCCTTCACAATTTCAGATGCAACCCAGAAATCGCGATAGCCCGGGTTAGCAGAAGAACCAACATAGGACTGATAGATATCTTCGCCTTCGACTTCGCTAATAGGCACTACATTACCCGGACTGCTGGGCAGAGCAATAAGCGGCTCTACTTCGTCCAGAATTAATTCTTCATACTTGTCATACTCTGCGCCTTCATCGGCCAATAGCTCTACATATTCATCGCCCCGCTCCTGGGATTCCATAAAGCGTCGAACCTCACCGTCGGCCGGAAAGACCGTGCTTGTTGCACCCATTTCGGTTCCCATGTTCGCAATAACGTGACGATCCATTGTGGAAAGATTCTTTAATCCTTCGCCAAAATACTCAATAACATACCCGGTAGCTCCGTCCACATCATAACGGCGTAACATCTCGAGCACCACATCTTTGGCACTGACCCAATCGGGCAGTTCTCCTTTCACTTCTACGCCCAATACTTTCGGCATTTTGATATACAAGGGTTCACCGGCGATGGCAAAAGCCACATCCAAACCACCAGAACCGATGGCAAGCATGCCCATACATCCCGAAGCGGGAGTATGACTGTCAGATCCGGCAAGCGTTTTTCCGGGGATAGCAAAACGTTCGGTTTCAATAGGATGGCTTACTCCGTTACCCGGTCGGCTGTACCACATGCCAAATCGTTCAGCGGCAGATTTTAGAAATACGTGATCATCCGGATTCTTGTAGTCGGTCTGAATCAGGTTGTGATCCACATACTGGCAAGAAAGTTCGGTTTGGGCCTCATCCAGCTCCATTGCCTCCAACTCCAGCATCACCATAGTACCGGTGGCATCCTGTGTAAGTGTCTGGTCAATTTTGAGGCCAATCTCGGTGCCCGGTTCCATCTCCCCTTCAACCAGATGACTTTTAATTAATTTCTCCGTTACATTTAGTGGTTGACTCATAAATAATATTCAGTTTTGGTTTCTGCTATATTGATTGGTTCTACCTAAAGTTTATCTGCACAAAATTCGTTCATAAAATACCGGTGTAGAAGCCTATTCATCAAGTTTATGAACAAAAATCACCTATTTATAAGTATTCTAAGCTATAAGGCAAAATATGTACTTAGTTTTTAAAATTTTTTTTCTTAATTAAGAGTATAGACGATTTTACTTGCGAATTCAGAGAATTTAATGATGAACACAAGTGAATTAGTAAAAATACTGGCTGAAAATCGGGGTATGACTCAGGCCGAGACACGGCGGCTGTTAGACACAGTCATTGATACCTTTAATAATAATCTGGCTTCGGGTAACACCTTTACCATCCCCAGTTTGGGAACATTTAAAACAAAAGTTCGGGAGGAAAGAGAGTCATATAATCCTCACTATGAGCAGTATATGAAATTGCCGCCCAAAAGGGTTGTGGAATTTAATCCCAGTAAAGGATTAAAAGAAGGATTAAAACAAGTGGAGTAGAACCATGAGTGAAAAAATAACATTTAAAGAACTCATCGAGTCGATTGCCGAGGAAACAGATAAATCAAAGCAATCAACACAGGATTTTGTCAAAAACTTAGTCGAGGTTATTAACGATGGACTCGAGGAGGACGGGAAAGTAAATATTGCGGGATTCGGAAAGTTTAATCTGAAACGTGTGGATGAACGGGAAGGATACAATCCGCAAACGGAAGAGAAAATAACGATTCCTGCTCACAACAAAATCGTTTTTAAACCTTACAAAGGTGTCCGTGAACGGGTCAACGCCCCCTATGCCCATCTGGAGCCTAAACTGTTACAAGAAGTGGAAGACGAAGATCAAAATCTTACCGAAGAAGGTTCTACCGATCCGGCCAGCAGCGAACAGAGCGATTTTATTCCTACGGGTCCGCCTACTTCGGAAACAGAAGATGAAACTATTTCTGAAAATATAGATGAGTCGACTCAAGATGAAGAAGTTGAGGATGAAGATATTGTAGAATTTAAGCCTGATAAAGACGAAGGGAGTAACGAAGGGCTAGAAGATTTTTTTGAAGAACCTGATCAATCCGATGATACAAAAGCCGAGTCTGTTGAAGAGAAAGAAGATCAGCAAGAGGAACATAAAGATGAAAATGAGCTTATAGAAGAAACGATCTTCCAGGCAGAAGAACTTATTAATGATTCCGAAGATCTTTTGGATTCCCTTGATGAAGATGATAAGGAAAAAGAAAAAACGCCCCCCTCTGATTTTGATCAAAATAAAAAGAGTGCAAAGAAAAGTTCCTCTTCACTGCTCACAATAGCCGCTGTTGCTATCTTATTGTTAACAGCAGGTGGGCTTTGGTATTTCAGTACAACTTCTGAGGAAAATCAGCCTGAGATGATTGCAGAGGAAACAGTGTCATCTTCTGATAATGTATCTACAGCAGCTGATGAACAATTGCAAGCCGGTGATGAGCAGTCTAGTAATGAACAACAGTCCGGTCAGGATCAGCAACAAACACAAAATCAGAGTTCCAGCTCGTCAACCACATCTGAATCCTCCGCAACTGTTTCTTCGGAGAGTAAGTCTGAAGGTGTTGAAATTGCACAGGGACAAACTTTGTGGAGCCTGGCTGAGGAAAAATATGGGAATCCCCGGCTCTGGCCATGGATTTACGGTACTAATGATTCATTGGAAGATCCCGACCTTATCTATGCCGGAAGTTCCCTTTCTGTTCCCCTGCCCTCCGGACCTGACAACAACTTAAATAGTGCTGATTCTCTAGGGGTTGCAAAGGGGTTTATTGCTACCTACCATTGGTATAAAGATCAAAACTCTTCGAAGGCCAAAGATCATCTTTGGGGAGCGAAAGTATATCATGATGATATTCGCAGTATTGCGGATGTCGAGATAGACAAAGCAGACCTCAAATACGCCAACCGAGCCCGATAAGGCTCATTATTAGCTTAATCTCTCGAAATCCATACACCAAAGTAGAATTCGTAACAACAGAATAATAGGAGAAAATATATGATTCGTCACGTAGTTATGTGGAAACTTAAAGATGAAGCCGAAGGTGCCACCAAGGATAAGAATGCCGAAAAAATGAAATTGATCCTGGAGGGGCTGAAGGTGAAGATTGATGAAATTAAAAATGTAGAAGTCGGGATAAATATTACCGATGATGACGAAGAGGCTGGCTCACCCTATGATGTTGTTTTGATTTCTGACTTTGAAACGGAACTCGATTATACCATGTATACACGAAATGATCATCACAAAAAAGCAGTCAGTTTTATCAATTCTGTTATTGAAGAGCGACATTTCGTGGATTACGAAGTGGATACGTAAATCTCAAGACTTCACCTGTCACTGGCGCGGGAATTAATTCCCGTGCTATTGATAGATATTGAATTGCATCTACCTCCCACGGATAAATCAGTGGGCTAAGAATTTTTATAAAGCTCGCTTAAAGTGAGCTTCTTTTACTTCTTATCCTGATGATTTTCCTTCAGGTGGAATCTGTGGACACATTTGAAGCAGTTTCAAAGAACCCAGATTTTCTGGATTACAGGATTACCATGATAGTTGGATATCAACGAACTGTACAGGCAACAACTACTAAACATATAAAACCTGCATCCGTAACCTGATCCTAATCCCCGCCAACCATCTTCTCCTTTGCCCGCTTCACAAGTGAATTAAAAAGGCGGCGCTGCGGTGGAATTTGCGGCATATACTCGGGATGCCACTGGACACCCAACACAAAATCGCGACTTTTGTGTTCGATAGCCTGCACTACACCCGATTTCTCCTTTGCTACAATCTCCAGCTCATCGCCTAAATCATCAACTGCCTGGTTATGCAGAGCATTTACCCACACATGTCGATATCTCAAAACCTTGTGGAGAATACTCCCTTCGGCCAGCTGTACCTTCTTCTTCGGCCATACACTATTCACCTGCGGTTGCTCAGTATAAAATGTGCTGATATCTCTGTGCAATGTCCCGCCAAAATGAATATTAATCAGCTGTGCTCCCCGGCATATTCCTAAAACCGGAATTTTCTTATTCAGCGCCTGACTCAGAATATTAAATTCGAGATCATCTCGCTCTTTGTCGATTCCATAATGAGTCGTTGAAAACAGTTTTCGGATAAGATAAATAATCGGAAAAAAGAAAAGTGTTGCCAAGCGGATAAGGAACTTACGTATTCCCGTAATCTCTTCATCTTCCGAAAACAGCTCTTTCATTTCATCACTGCTTCCATAATAGCTGGGATTAATGTCGGCCCCACCACCAATGATAAGGCCGTGAATATCTTCTTTCGGAATGCCATCTTTGGGGCGAATATGTATAGCACGTCCTCCCTGGATAAATATAGCAAACTTTGTAAACCACCAGGCAGCACGTCCCCCCTCATTCGGACCCGTAACACCTATATTTGGTCGTTTACTACTCATCCAGGTCAAGAAGTATGGTTACTGTAGTTGCCCATTCCTTGCGAAAAGCCAAAACTGTTTCCTCTTTTCGAGTTATATATAACCGGCTCAGCTTGTTCAACATTTCTTCATCATGGGCCAATTTTTCTATTTCAAGCCAGTGATTCCATTCATCCTCAAATCGCCATTCCGGGTTATCTATGCTACTGTTCGGTAATCGATAATGAAATGCAGGCCGTGGCTCATTCTTCTTACCTTCCATCACAGGCTGCAACAGCTTTTCATTCATCAGGGCAAATATCGGCATCATATCCAACGGGCGGTTTCTGGTGGGATTAAATTCAAGATAGTCCCCAATAAACTGCTCCTGATCGGGATCATAAGCTGGATCCAAAACTTTATGAACATATTTATTTGGAAAAGGATCAACAAACGGAGACAACCGCCGCGAAAAAGCAATTTCGAGAACCTGCAAAAGCCAGGGATACAGTATCATAAACGAACGCAAATAGCGAAGCAGCGTTGATATCCGCAAATCGGGAGATTCTACATTAATATGCATCCCAAAAGCATGCACCAGCGATGCATGTGTCCCCTCCGCCTTGTTTTTCTGTAGCTTGTCTCTCAAACGTTCTAGTCGATGAAGTTTTTGCATCGGAACCGGCGGCATTACAACTTCCAGTGGCACTACCCTTTTTGCCAGTTTATCCACCACATCTTCAAGCGGCTTTCGAAACGTCTCTTCATCAAGCTCCATTCCCCATTTACTGAATAGATCCTCGCTTGCCATCTTGCGCAAAATCCGCGCATCAAGCTCAACTCTAAAGTCTCCCAGTTCAGTATCTAAAATTTCGTAGTGATAGCGATTCTCCTTTTGAAGGTGTCCCTTGAACAGGGATTGGATAATCTCAGCTGCTTTTTCTATTTCAATTCCGGCAAACTCCAGTTCAAGTCCAACTCTCCTTGCTTTGCCGTCACTAGTATCTACCATCTGGGGAAATTTATAAGCCATCTCTGAATTTTTTGGAAGCTACAACAGAATTCTTTTATATGTAAAAGCTTGAAAATAGAAATCCATTCCATTTGCCAACCTAATGGCTTATTAGCATAATCAAGTTCCAATTCACTGCAAAAATTACGAAAAAACGTAGACACCATTATGAAAAAACTGTTCTCTCTCAGTTTTCTGATCTTTTTTCTATTTCCCGCCATTTTGATGGCACAGGCACAACCTAATGCATTCGTTAATGCTAAGATAATTCCGATCAGTGGCGAGCCCATAGAAAATGGCGTGCTGGTTGTGGAAGATGGAAAAATAACTGCTCTCGGTGAAGCGGGAGAAGTCAATATTCCCGGTAATGCCAAAGAACATGATGTTTCCGGACAAGTTATCATGCCCGGACTTGTTGATACTCATTCTCATATAGGCGGTGGAGACGGTGGAGATCGCTCATCGGCAATGCATCCCGATGCCCGGATCATAGACAGCATTGATCCGAAAAGTGACACCTTCAAAAAGGCACTGGCCGGCGGTGTTACCACAGTGAATGTGATGCCCGGCTCCGGACATCTGATGAGTGGGCAAACGGCCTATCTGAAATTACGCGACGCCGATAAAATTGAAGAGATGCTGTTTGTGGATGATCCGCGAAATGAAATCGCCGGCGGACTTAAAATGGCGAACGGTACTAATCCCATTGGTAATGGTGGTCCGTTCCCCGGCACACGAGCCAAGTCGGCCTCAATGGTTCGTGATCTCTTTTTACAAGCCCAGGAATACAAAGAAAAAATTGAAAAAGCTGACGGCGACCCGGAAAAAATGCCGAAACGCGATATCGGGATGGAAGCTCTTGTAGAGGTACTTAACGGTGAACGTATTGTACACAATCATACACACCGCCATAATGATATATTAACAGCCATACGACTGGCCGAAGAATTTGACTATCGACTGGTACTGCATCATGTCAGCGAAGCGTGGAAAGTGGCTGACGAAATTGCCGAAGCTGATGTTCCTGCCTCTATCATAGTCCTGGATTCGCCCGGAGGCAAACTCGAGGCAACTGATATTAAATATGAAAATGGAGCTGCACTTGAAGAAGCCGGCGTTACTGTCGGATATCACACGGATGCATCGATCACCGATACGCGCCTGTTTTTACGATCCGGTGCTTTTGGAGTACGAGCTGGTATGAGTGAAGAAGGAGCTCTCAAAGCCTTAACGATTGAAAATGCAAAGATGATGGATCTGCAGGATCGTGTGGGGACACTTGAAGAAGGAAAAGATGCCGACTTTATCATCCTTTCCGGTGATCCGCTCAGCGTTTATACCCGCGTGCAACAAACATGGGTAGAAGGTAAAAAGAGATTTGATCTTTCAAATCCCGAAGATCGTAAATATGCTACCGGCGGGTATAAAGTTTTTGACGGGGCGACACATATTCATCACCACGGAAGTAAATAATTGCAGTTGTCGCTCATGAAATTGAAGAATTTTAAAACTATGAACACTATGAAAAATCGAATTGCACTATTAGCACTTGCACTTTTATTAGGGGTCAGTATCACCGCCAATGCCCAAATAGCGGTAGAAGCAGATACCCTCTACACTATGGAAGACGCTAAAATTGAGAATGGCGTGGTTCTGATCAACGATAACAAAATTGAAGCAGTCGGTCCGGCTTCGGAAATTGATATCCCTTCGAACTATGAGACCCGGCAGGCATCTGTCGTTACTCCCGGACTTGTTGATGCTCACAGCGTGGTTGGTTTGGCGGGCATCTACAACCAAGACAGTGACCAAGATCAGCTGGAGACCTCCGACGCCATTCAGCCTCATCTTCGTGCCATCGATGCTTATAACGCCCGTGAAGAACTTGTAAAGTTCGTTCTTGATAAAGGTGTTACCACTACACATACCGGCCACGGTCCGGGTGCGCTGGCAAGCGGACAGACGATGATCGCCAAAACGCCGTACAACACGGTCGAAGAGGCCTTAGTCGATTCTGCTACCACCGTTTCCTTTACGCTTGGTCCCACCGTTAGCCGCTACTTCGACAAGCCGGGAACCCGTGCTAAAGGTGTAGCTATGCTTCGTCAAAAATTTATCGATGCACAGGACTACCTCGAGAAAAGGCAGTCTGATAATCCCCCGTCAAAAAATCTCGAAATGGAAACGCTGGCGGATATCCTAGAGGGAGAACTTATTGCTATGATAACGGCTCATCGATCCCAGGATATTATGTCGGCGCTGCGCCTGCAGGATGAGTTTGGTTTTAATATGATTCTGGATGGCGCCTCAGAAGCATATTTACTGATTGATGAGATTAAAAAAGCAGGCGTTCCGGTCATCATCCATCCAACGATGATTCGTACGTACGGAGCTTCAGAAAGTGCCAGCTTTACAACAGCCGCAAAACTTGCCGAAGAAGGTATCCCGTTCGCCTTCCAAAGTGGCTTTGAAGGTTATGTGCCCAAGACGCGCATCATTCTTTACGAAGCAGCGATTGCTGCAGCTTACGGGCTGGACAGAGTAACAGCTTTAGAGGCACTTACGCTAAAACCGGCAGAACTGCTCGGCATTTCAGATCGTGTTGGATCACTGGCCGAGGGCAAAGACGCTGATCTCGTTCTTTTTGACGGCGATCCGCTGGAGTATACGACACATATTACGGGTGTAATTGTTGACGGAAATCCGGTCAAATCTGCTGAATAAGGTATAAATTAGAGTAAATTCTATGTAACCAACTAATCCTGGCTATGGTTAATCTCCGAAAATACATTTTCGCAGGTGTACTTATTATTCTGCTGCCTTTTGCAGTACTTGCTCAATCTTATACACTCGAGCAGGTACTGAGTTCACCCTACCCTTCGGAGCTGATTTCTGCCGACGACGCAGACCGCATAGCCTGGGTAATGAATGATGAAGGAGTTCGAAATATCTGGACAGCCGCTGCCCCGGATTATACCCCGATCAAGCTTACAGATTATGATGAGGATGACGGCTTGCCCTTATCTTCACTTACGCTTACCTCCGACGGCTCTAGGTTGATTTACGTCAGAGGGGGATCACGAAATCAAGCGGGTGAACATCCCAACCCCACCAGCGATCCCGAAGGAGGCAAACAAAGTATCTGGATGATCGGCACTGATGGAGAAGGTGAGCCTCTAAAGATTTCCGGCGGCGCCAATCCGGTGCTTTCACCCGATGGTGAATCCCTGCTGTTCAACCGTGGATCGCTTCATCTCATTAGTCTTCCCGAAACTCCGTCTGATTCACTGGGGGAAGCAAAGCAGCTTATTGATATACGCGGCAGCAATGGTTCTGTCGCATGGTCACCGGATGGGACCAAAATCGCATTTTCCAGTAACCGGGGCGGACACAGCTTTATCGGCGTCTATTATATTGATGAAGAACGCATCCAATGGATAGCACCGGGCGTGGACAGAGACATGAACCCGGTATGGTCACCCGACGGCGAACGGCTGGCATACATTAGGGTCCCCGGTGCAAAAAAGGATGAACTCTATAATCTTACCGGCGGATGGGAGTTTTCCATTCGCGTAGCTGACGTAGAAAGCGGCAGTGCCGAAACGATCTGGAGCTCTCCCTCCGATGACGGAGGTTTTGCTCAGTACTACCCATCACATCCCCTGCGCTGGGCCGCCGACGACCGCATCCTTTTTTATTCTGAACATGAAGACTGGATGCATATATACAGTATAGAATCGGATGGGAACGGACTCGTTGATCTTACTCCGGGTGAGTCGGAAGCGGAGCATAGCGAACTCTCCAAGGACGGACAAACACTATACTTTAGCACGAACCGTAATGATATAGATCGGAGACATATTTGGAGCAACAGTGTTGACGGAAATAATCTCCGGCAGATTACTTCCGGGGAAAGCATAGAAACCTATCCCCATCCGGTCGGATCCGGCAACCATCTCTTTTTTCTTCATGCCGGTGCCCAAACACCACAAGGTGTAGCTTCTCTGGATCTCTCCGATGATAGCAATAGTGAAGTCACCAGACTAGCTCCCAATATGGAAAGTTCCTTTCCCAAAGATCAGCTGGTTACACCAGAGCAAGTAATATTTGAAGCTGCCGACGGAGTTACCGTTCACGGGCAGCTGTTCAGACCTGTCAATTTCCGCGGAGAGAATGAACATCCGGCGGTCATATTTATGCATGGCGGCCCCATACGACAGATGCTGCTTGGATGGCACTACAGCGGTTACTATGCTAACTCTTACGCCTTTAATCAATATCTTGCCAGTAAAGGCTATGTTGTACTTTCGGTCAACTTCCGCGCAGGCATCGGTTACGGCAGGGATTTTCGCCGGGCACCCAATCAGGGTCCGCGCGGTGACAGCGAATACCAAGATATTTTGGCCGGAGCTAAATTCCTGCAGCAACTGCCAGAAGTAGATCCACTGCGGCTCGGACTTTGGGGCGGCTCGTACGGAGGCTTACTTACAGCCATGGGACTTGCACGGGATTCCGACCTCTTTAAAGCCGGTGTGGATCTGCACGGTGTACACGACTGGGCCTACCGAGCTACCGACTTCACCGAAGGCGGAGGCTGGGGTATCACTGAAGAGGAACTCGATCTTGCCTACCAGTCATCTCCCGAAGCATATATCGATACCTGGAGCTCACCGGTTCTCTTTGTGCACGGCGATGATGATCGGAATGTACTGTTTTCCCAGACTACCGACCTCGTTCAAAGACTGCGCGAGCAATCCGTTCCTACAGAGGTATTGGTATTTCCCGATGAAGTACATGGCTTTTTACGACATGAAAACTGGTTGCGCACGTTCCGGGCTGCCGCTGACTTTTTTGATCGACATCTGAATGTGGAAGAGTGAGTTTCGACCAGCTTTGAAGTAAGCTGTCTGAACCGGGATTTGCAGGATTAATGGGATATTATCCATTTAACCTTTCACTAGTGTCATTCCGATGAATGACGTGGGTTTTCGGAATGAAGAGGAATCTCAAATAGCATTATCGGCCAACATGATACAGGGGCAGAATATCACGTGAGATCCTCAGCACTCTGCTGCGGAATGTAAACCTTGCCTTTCCTTCACCAGTGTGAGAAAGTTGTATTCCCGAACCAATCTTATATAGTAAGGCTAAGCTGTTACAAATCTGTTGGTACCCACCCTGTAGACCCTCCCTACGAAGGATGGAGGGTCATTTTAAAAGATCATTCTTTGCCTGCTTCTTGTTATCAAGTTTTTTTATCCGGCTTACAGATCTGTGGCCTAAAACAAAGATCTCTCACTGCGTTCGAGATGATAAAGAGAGGTGGTATCGGTATAAACTGGCTGGTTTTGTCACTCCTATTGTAAATAATCTCTGTGAGATTACAGGTTAGTTATCAGGTACAAAGGCTTTAAAAAGTTCTGTGTCATTTCGAACGATCCCAATTTATCGGGAGAAATGAGAAATCTGTGTTTTATCTCATTAATTTGAACCGGAATTTTTAGGATGGCCACGAGTTCCAGGATGTCAATAAAAGCCATTCTCAAAACCTGAACAAATAGCCTGCTTTTTCGTAACGTTTGAAGTAAATCCCAATAAACAAAAAAGTTATGAGTGGACAAGGATCAGCGGGTAATGTGATAGCAGCACTGGCAAGCTTTTTTATTCCCGGATTGGGACAACTGCTGCAGGGGAGATTCCTGAAAGCAGTTTTTCAATTTGTACTGGCCGGCGTATTGTGGATATTCTTACTGGGATGGATTATTCATCTCTGGTCGATACTTGATGCGGCCACATTTGAGGCCAATTAGTGCTCCTCTGTATTATATGCATCTAAAATCTGCCGGCGCAGATTTTCTTTGGTAGCATCATCTGTAAAAGCATGGTCAATCGCCTCTAAATTACAGTTCAGCAACTGCTCCTCCGACCAGTTAAACTGGTTTTTAAGCAAGCTGTACTCTTCGCTAAGCGTAACATCAGAGAGCGTTCTGCCATCCGTATTTACGCTGCAGGAGATTCCGGCATCATAGATATCAGTTATCGTATGATCAGCAATCGTTTCAAATACATGGGTCTGCACATTACTGGTGGGACAAATTTCCAGGTGAATCTCATTATCCCGGAGATATTGCATCAGTTCAGGATCTTCGACACTGCGAACACCGTGTCCGATACGCGTTGGTTTAAATTTTTTGAGGGTCTCCCATACACTTTCCGCCCCTCTCGCTTCGCCCGCATGAGCGGTGACATTCAAATCCCTTTTATTGGCATATTCAAATGCCGAAACATGGTTGTCGATCGGAAAACCCGCTTCGTCGGCAGCGATATCAAACCCTACGACACGTGTTCCGCTAAACTTATTTACCAGCTTTACCGTCTTCAGGCTCTGCTTTTCGGAATAGTGGCGAAGCGTGCAGAGAATAATTCCCGCTTCGATACCTGTCTCCCTGACCCGCTCCTCAACAGCTTCGTTAACTACTTCTACTACTTCATCGGCCGATAGATCCTCCTGCGTATGCTCCAGCGGAGCAAAGCGAAGTTCTGCATAAATAACGTTATCCTTTTGGAGCTGCTTAAACATATCTTCGGTAACCAGTTGCAGTCCTTTCTTCGTCTGCATCAGCGCAATTGCTTCCAGAGAATGCCTGATATACTGCGCCAGGTTTCTGCATTTGGGCGGGGCAATAAATCGCCGGCGGTAATCAGTCCGGCTGATATCCGGATTGAGCTGACTAACAACGTCATAGCTCAACGAACAATCCAGATGCAGATGCAGCTCAATTTTAGGCAGTGAAGACAAATTCATATATGAACCGTTATTTTTGATGGCTAAAAAACTATCTTTTGTCCTCCGAAGCAAGAAGATTTCTGGCAGACAGTTTCTAACTTGTCGGTCCGTTCCTTATTTTAAGAATCAATTGAATGAGGCGGTGGAATCGTTCCCCATTTCGCCCGAGATCATATCACCAGAAATCATACATGACCTATCTATCCACTGAAAACTTAACGAAAAGCTACGGCTCACGCGTACTGTTTGAGGATCTCTCTTTTGGGATATCCGAAGGAGACAAAACAGCACTGATCGCCGAAAACGGCACTGGTAAAACAACACTGCTACAAATTTTGGCCGGCAAAGAAACACCTGATTCCGGCAAGGTTATGATCCAAAATGGTGTTGATATCGGTTACCTGGAGCAAGAGCCGGAGCTGAATGATGATATGTCGATCCGATCGTTTATCGCCCAGAGCGATAACAAAATGGTGCGGCTGATACAAAACTACAAAGAAGCCGCCACCAAACAGGCCAAAGATTATAATGAGCAGACCAAAAAGGAATTTGAAAAGGCATCTTCTGCAATGGATGCCGCCGGGGCCTGGGATTATGAGCAGCGGATGGAGACTATTCTCGGCAAGCTGGATATTCACGATCTTGATCAATCTATTTCAACACTTTCCGGCGGACAGCAGAAGCGTGTGGCGCTGGCATTTGTGCTGCTGGATGATCCCGACCTGCTGATCCTCGACGAGCCAACCAACCACCTCGACCTCGATATGATCGAGTGGCTCGAAGATTACCTTAAATCCAGCACGATGACCCTGCTGATGGTCACACACGACCGCTATTTCCTGGATCGCATTTGCGACCATATCATCGAACTGGACGGCAATGATCTCTATCATCATGAAGGAAACTACCAGTACTTTTTGGAGAAGCGGGCCGAGCGACGCGAAATTGAGCGAAAAAAAGTCCACAAAGCAAAGCAGCTCTACAAGAAAGAGCTCGAATGGATGCGTCGTTCGCCCAAAGCCCGTACCACCAAGGCGAAGTCGCGCATTGACAGTTTTGAGGATGTTAAAGAGCGCGCCGATACGGGCGAAGATGATCCGGAACTGCGCCTGCAGATGGATATGCAGCGGATGGGCGGAAAAATTGTGGAGATGATCAACGTCTCAAAGAGCTATGATGATCTGACGATCCTGGACAGCTTTTATTATGATTTTGAGAAAGGAGAACGCATCGGCGTAATTGGTCCGAATGGCGTGGGTAAAAGCACGTTTTTGAAACTGCTGACAGGCGAAGAAGAACCCGACTCGGGCAAGATACGAGTCGGACAAACGATCGCTTTTGGTCACTACCGGCAAAATGGCATCGATTTTGACGAAGATCAGCGGGTGATTGACATTATCGAAGATGTAGCCAAAGTAATTGAGCTGGCCGACGGCAGCAAGATATCGGCATCACAATTTTTGAAGCATTTCATGTTTACCTCCGATATGCAGTATACGCCGGTGCGAAAGCTCAGCGGTGGCGAAAAGCGTAGGCTGGGACTAATGCTTGTACTCCTCGAAAACCCGAACTTCCTGATTCTCGACGAACCGACCAATGATCTTGACCTGCTGACGCTCAACAAGCTGGAAGAGTTTTTGCAGAATTTCGGCGGCTGTCTGGTTATCGTCTCTCACGACCGATTTTTTATGGACAAGCTGGTTGAGCATTATTTTGTTTTTGAAGGCGACGGCGAAATTCGGGATCACCACGGTACCTACGAAGAGTATCGTGAGCAGCGTAAAGAGCGGGAAGCTCGTGAAAGGGCAAAAGAGAAAGAAAAGAAAGCAACCAGTTCCGGCTCACCAGGAAGCAATGGCTCCTCTGCCCCATCCGGCGATAAATCATTGAGTTACAATGAGCGGCGGGAATACAACAAGCTGGAAGAAAAAATTGATAAGCTTGAAAAACAGAAAAAGGAGCTGGAAACTGAGCTAAGCAGCGGTGAGCTGGATCACGAAGAGCTGCGGGAAAAGTCGAGTGAATACGAAGCGCTCAAAGAGGAGATTGAAGCTCATACCGAACGCTGGTTCGAGCTGGCTGAACGGGCATAATCCGCCCCATTATTCGTCGCACGACTCCCAGCCGTCCGACGAGTGAGATAGCTAATTATTTCATATTATGGCAAATAAATTACCGATAGACGGACAATTGGACCTACATACCTTTCGTCCCGAGGATCTCGGGTCGCTGATCCCCGACTATATCGAGGCTTGTCTCGAGGAAGAGATTTATGAGATACGCATCATCCACGGCAAAGGGACCGGTAACCTGCGTCGGTCGGTGCATGCGCTCCTAGATCGAAATCCTCACGTAAAGAGCTATTCGCTGGCCGGAGATCGCAGCGGCTGGGGAGCGACTGTTGCTTCACTGAAGGAAGAGCAATGATTCTTTAAATGATGTGCTGGTAAAGTTTAACCCGGATATATCTATTTCTTGCCCATCTCCCTTTTTATGATTAGTCTTTCATTGATTGTAACACCTGCTGCTCAAACTATATGACAAAGATTCGGGAGAAGATGATGGATAATGCTACAGTTCGCATTACTCGCAACAGTGACTTTTTCGGAATTCTCCGAAAGCTAAACATCTACATCGACGACAAACACGTTGACAAAGTACGGTGGAACAGTTCTACAGATCTTTCGGTTTCACCGGGCAGGCATAAACTATATGTTAAAATGGATTGGTGCAGGAGTAAACCGTTAGAATTTAAAATCAATGACAATGAATTCATTGAATACGAAGTTATTCTAACTGCTAACCAAAGTGTTATTGGATTTATCAAAGTTTTCTCCGATTTGATATTTAACTACTCCGATTTCTATAAGCTGGAAGAAAAAGATTCAAAAAAATCACCAAGCGGTCTTCCGGTATCACAATAAACCAAGTGGAAACCTGTCAACAAGATATGTCCAACGCTGGAAAAAGACCGGAGCACCGAAATGACTGGCAAAACACTGTAATAGCAACTGCGGTTTGCGGACTCATCCTGGTTGTAGTGTTCCTTTGTCCCTGGCGTGTGGAATCAACCGGAGAGATCAAGTGGAGTCCCATTTATCAGCAGCCGATGTCGTATGTTCGATCCTATGATGCTGAACTCGGTAAGCAAGGCAGTTCCCGTATCACAACAGAAGAAGCCGATATTGCCTATGATATCCTGGCACTTGAAGTCCTTGCTCTCACAGTAGCCGGCGCGATCCTATACTTCTTCAGCTCCGATCCAGGGGAAGAGAACGTTCCGGATCTTTAAACTTGTGTTGAACCTTCTCCTCCTCTGTTCAGCAAAAAAGGATTGATAATAGTCTCACAAACTCAGTAGTGCTACAATTTTATTCTAGCAACAATTAATCACGCATGCCGAACACCAGCCGGTATAATCTGAGGCTCGGCAAGCTCTTCGTAATCTCGATAGTCCATTTTTACCAGCTCCTTGTGCGTACCAGCATTGAAGGCTATCTCTTCATCCTCGGTCAGCGGTTCGGCAACCAGGGTATCGATCTCGTACAGCTTTCCAAACGGCGGCATGGCTCCCAATTCACAATCCGGAAACAGGTTTTCAAATTCATCTTCGGATGCCAATTCTACTTCACCGGCACCTAACGCTTCTTTCACAGCATTGAAGTCAACGTCATAGTTAGAAGGCAGAACCATCATCTTCATATCTCCATCTATTTTGAGCATCACTGTTTTGCACATCTCTTTACCGGGTATATGAGCTGAAGCCGCTACCTCCTGTGCCGTATAGGCCGGGGCGTGTTTTACAACAACATATTTTTTGTCGTTATCATCCAGGTAATCAGTCAGTTTGCGTAAAGGCATAAGACCCTCCCTCTTTTGTTATTTGTCTACTTATTAAGTTAATGAATAGCCGACTGATTATCATTCTGATTATTGTAATCTTCATAGTAATTATTCAACAATTAAAAGGCCGCAATTTACTTATTGATCGGGCTGATTACAGCCTTGGCAAGATAACTTTCCAAACCTTTTTGGTGAAGCAATTTTACCCGCTTAACCTGATTTTTCAATTTAACTTACTAGAAGAAATTTGCTGACCATACCTCTTTCAATTGATGAATTCTCCTTTTAAGGTATAACCTCTCAGTTTGTCAATAAACCATAATAGATTCAAAAAGATTACCCGGTCAATATTCCTTTTTTGTTTTCTGATAACCAGATTAGTAAACTTAAATTGAATAAAAACTGGCCTGCGCCGCTGTTTTAAAGGTGCTAAAACTTACAAGATAGACAATACCTCAAGGCGTATTTTCCAACATCGTCTAATTATTTATTCTTACCCTCATTAATCGTAACACAGTTAATTTTGTACATGGGCAATTATCAAGAGCTAGCACCAGAAAAAAGACTGCAAAATATAGTTTCTTCTTACTGGATTTCTGATGCCCCTGATAAACTGACGCAATATATACAACCTGATGGATGTACGGATGTGATATAATTTGGGAAATGCTGTATCTGCTGAGGAAAAACAAGCTGGTTTGCCACGAGAAAGTATATCGGCGGTCGGTATGATGACAGAATACAAAAAAGTTAATATCGCACCCAAAACCAGACTTGTAGGTATTCGTTTTAAGACGGGAGCGATGAGTACTATCACCGACCTGCCCCTTCACGAATTTCAAGATATAAATATAGATGCCAAAGAAATATCGCCCTGCTTAAATCAAGCAACCTGGGAAAAGATAGGGAAAGTTAGATCTCTAAAGAAGTTGGCTTCAGAGTTAGACAACTTGATTTTTGAAATGAAAAGTAAGTCTGATATAGAGATTGATCCTGTTGCTATTGCATCTGTTAAATATATCAGACAGCGTACGGGGGATATTGCAATCGGGGATATAGCCAACCACTTTAACATCAGTCAGCGCCAACTTGAACGACGGTTCCGATCATCTATTGGGGTTACCATGAAGAGCTATACACGAATTGCCCGATTTCTCAATACTAAAACTTTACTAAGTCTGTACCCTGAGAAAAGTTTACTCAATATTGCTCTAGCAAACGGTTACTATGATCACGCTCACTTAACCAGAGAGTTTAAACTTATGGCAGGAATTACCCCTTCGAAAATGCGATAATGTCGTTTTTTTACAAAGCTTCACTGTTTTAAATCGATTAATTTGGTGGAAACTAATCGTAACCAATATATATTTCCTATGAAGCTAGAATCACTTACTCCTAATTTGATGGTTGAAGATGTAACCAAAAGAATAGAATTCTATACAGATGTGCTAGATTTTGAGGTAATCCAGACGGTTCCTGAAGAGGGCGATCTGGATTGGGGATTTGTCCGCAAAGATGAGGTATTCCTTATGTTTCAAAAGGAGAGCTCGATCAAAGATGAATATCCTGAACTCAAGGACCAAGAAAAAGGCGGAGCATTAACGCTATATATAAAAGTAGACGATCTTGAACATTTATTCCACAGCATCAAAGATGAGGTTAACATGATTAAAGAGAAGCACGAGACATTTTATGGAGTAAACGAATTTGCAATACAGGATCCCAATGGATTCATCATCACTTTCTCGGATATTTTAACATAATGAACACTTAATATCGTGATTTCATCCTGATAATGAATTTCAATTCAAGGATTAAGCTTTTGTTATTCGGTCAGTTTACCAGTAGTTGTACAGCCGTATATATCAAACAAAATGGGGTTATCTTTGCCCTGATATTTTTCTCTTGTCGTTACTAGACGAGCCATTAACATTAGGAGCTTCTGCAGACCACGGATTTGGCAGAAGAAAAAGATAATCTGGTGATATGTAGTGGGAAATGGCGTGTGGAAGGGGTTCCAAAATGATGGCTACTAATAATATTTTTCTTAATATGTATCTGATAGTAAACGACAATAAACTTCCGATAAAGCTGAGGATGCTTTATGAAATGTTATTTCTGGATTTTCTATTTGGCGATAAGCTTCTGCCTTACCACCATCACTTACGGGCAGGATATTCAGGTACTAACCAATCATCTCGGGTACGAAACCGACGCACCCAAACAAGCAATTATATCGGCAGACCAGTCAATAAACACTTTCTCTTTTGAACTTGTAAAGACCGAAGTTGACAGTGTTGTTTTTACGGGCAAAGCAGTTTTTGAAGGTCCGGTTGACGAGTGGAAGGACTGGAAGTTCTGGACACTCGATTTTTCTGATGTAACGGAAGAAGGAAAATATCATATACGGGCAATGGTCAAGGGAAACCCGGCTGTTTCTTATCCTTTTAAAATTCGAAAGAATCTGCTGGAACAGTTTACCCTCTCCGATGTGATCTATTACTTCAAAGCCAAACGAAGCTCGGGACAATACGACAAAGCCGACCGCGGCCTTCCTTTTGAAGGCGACCGTGAAGGGACAGTCGATGCCCATGGCGGGTGGTTTGACGCTTCCGGCGACTACGGAAAACATCTCTCTCACTTGTCGTTTTCGAACTATTTTAATCCTCAGCAAATACCACTGACAGTATGGAGCCTCTTCAAAAGCTACGACGAGCTCACTGCCAGGGACAATCCCCAGTTCAGGCAGTACAAACGTCGGTTGCTCGCAGAAGGTTTGTATGGCGCCGACTATCTCAAGCGTGTCAAAACTCCGGAGGGATCGTTTTACCGGTCTGTATCAGCTCCGGGACCGGAAAAGAAACCAGAAGATCGAAGAATCGGGTCTGAATCCAGGCGTTTTACAATCATGAGTGAGGATAAGAAAAAAGATCGGGAAGTAGACAACACGATGGAAGACAGGGCTGCCTACGAAGTGAGTTTTCGTTCCGGTGGCGGTCTGGCCATAGCTTCACTGGCTATTGCCAGCACGTACCATATCTCCGGTGATTATGAAAGTGCCGACTACTTGCAAGCAGCTGAGGAAGCTTTTGATTTTTTGGAAGAAAATAACAACAACCTGGTATTTGACGGCAAGGAAAATATTGTGGATGACTATTGCGCCCTGTTTGCCGCTGTTGAATTATACAAGGCGACCGACAAAGAACGATATAAAAAATCGGCTGTCCAGCGAGCCGAGAGCCTGATGAATCGCCTTTTATCAAACGAACAATTCGAACATTACTGGCGGGCCGACGATGGAGACCGTCCCTACTTCCATCCCTCCGATGCAGGAATGCCGGTTATCAGCCTTCTGGAGTACCTGGATATAGCAGATTCTTCAGAGGAGCAGCGCATTCTTGACACTATCGAAAAGTCGCTGCGATCTGAACTGGAAAGGACCAATGAAGTGACTAACCCGTTTGGATACAGCCGACAGCCGGTACAGGATACAACGGGAAAACGCAGAACGGCTTTTTTCTTTCCCCATAACACAGAAACCGCCCCTTGGTGGCAAGGGGAAAACGCGCGTCTGGGATCTGTGGCGGCCGCTGCTCGCAGGGCTGCACGACACTTTACACAGGATAAGACTTTTTATCATAACCTCCAGGAGTATGCCTGGAATCAACTGAACTGGATACTGGGATTGAATCCATACGATACCAGCATGCTGGAAGGCACCGGACGAAACAATCCCAGGTATCTGTTTTTTAACTCCTATGAGTATACGAATGCACCGGGAGGTATTGTAAACGGCATAACGTCGGGGCTTGATAATGAAAACGACATCGCCTTCAATATCGGCTATAACGTGACTGGTAAAGACTACGATTGGCGATGGACTGAACAGTGGCTGCCACACGCGTCGTGGTATCTTTATGCAATCTCAATTGATCGTTAACAAGTATTGCTTTCACTAAAATAGTATTTTTTACCAATTTGGAATTGTAGCTATAGAGAGCTAATGCCAGTACGCTGGCTTTTTGGTTCTCCGATTATTAAGCCCACCTTACATCCCTGATGCGGAAAGGATCCAATTATATACAAATGAAGCGTATTCATTTATTTGAATTTGAAGATTTTCCCTGGTTTCCTGACTGGTTGCGTAGATGCACGACGCGTTTGATTATGGTTATGCACGACTTACTTGGGACAGGGGAAAAAGTTGCTGATCTATTAAACAGAATTCTTGAGAAATCCCATTCATCAAGGATTGTAGATTTGTGTTCCGGAAGCGGTGGTCCTATGCCTGAGGTTCTTCAGATACTACATGAGAAGTATGGTTTTAAGACCATTGGTCTAACCTTAACCGATCTATATCCTGACCCTAAAGCAGCAGAAATTCTCAATCAAGAGGAAAATGATATCAACTATTTGACTTCCCCTGTAGATGCTACCAGACTGGATGACCAAATGAACGGGCTTAAGACAATGATTGGGAGTTTCCATCATATGAAACCGCAAGAAGCAAGGCAAATCCTGGTTTCGGTACAGGAAAACAAAGAACCGATCTGCATTTTTGAAATCAGTGATAACAGTATGCCCATCTGGCTTGGATGGATAGCCTTCCCCATAAATGTTCTCATGACTTTTTTTATTACACCGATGGTTAGACCAATGAGTTGGCAGCAACTCTTTTTCACATATATCATTCCTATAATACCAATCTGTTTTGGATGGGATGGGGCAGTTTCAAATCTCAGAACGTATACACTTAGTGATTTGGATGAATTGTTAAATGGTCTAACATCAGAAGATTATTCATGGGAGAAAGGAAAATTTAAAGGAAAGACAAAGCAATTTATTTATTAGGATATCCGAATTAAACTGTCCACTTAGTAAAATCATACTTTTTTTCTTCTATTTATCCTTCCGCTCAATATGAATCCCTCTCTCATATTCAGGCTCATAAAAATATATTGGTGTCTCCGGCAATAAGTTCAATTCCTTGTATACAATAGAACAGAACAATTATAATAATCGTAAAATGCACATCCACTTTCCCGGCATCTGAATGCATACAAAAAATCCTCCAGCACATGCTCGGAAATCGAATAAAGCACCCGCAAAGAGCGTTATACTGGTCCAACAAGTTGCGACCGATCGGAGAATATTCATCATGAAACAATACAAGAACTTGAGTGGAAATTCAGGAATAGTTGCGTATGAGGCATCAGATAAAGCAATCATCATTGAATTTCAAGATGGACGCAAATATCTGTACACCTATCAAAGTACTGGCCGGTCCAAAGTAGAACAAATGAAAACGCTTGCAGCTGACGGAAAGGGGTTGTGTACTTTTATCTCCAGACACGTGCGGGAGGCTTATGCAACCAGACTTAATTAATCACTAAAAGATTGAATATGCGATTTACATCGTTTCTTTTCATAATCATTTCACCTCTGATATTTTATTCAGTTGCTTATAGATTAGCCTTTGTCGAAAAGATATCCGTCATTTTCAGTAGCGAAAACATTATTAGCAGATAAACAGATGCTCCAACTAACCGATGAGCAGGAAAAGCTGGCTGCCCAATTACAAGCTGACGTACGTCATCTGTCTGAAAATATTGGGGAGCGGAATATGCACAACGGCAAAATGGAAGAAACCGCCGCCTGGATAGAGAAATGCTTACAGAAAGCAGGATATACTGCCTATCGACAGCCGTATCAACTACAGCATTGGACATTCCGGGGAAAGACGGCCGATAATATAATCGCTGAGTTAAGTGGCGAGGAAAACTCAGAGGAGATTATCATTATCGGAGCCCATTATGATTCTGTACTCCATTCTCCTGGTGCAAACGACAACGCCTCAGCTGTAGCAGTACTAATGGCCCTGGCCGAATGGTTTCGGGATCGATCTCACCATAAAACGATACGATTTGTTTTTTTCGCCAATGAAGAGCCTCCCTTTTTTAAGACAAAAGATATGGGCAGCTATGCCTGTGCCCAAAAAGCAGCTGAGAACAAGGAAGAGGTAAAAGCAATGATTGCTCTCGACGGACTGGGCTATTTCAGCAATGAAAAAGGAAGCCAATCATATCCTCTGCCCGGCCTGGGACTCTTTTATCCCAAGAAAGCTAATTTTATTGGTTTCGTTTCGCGGATCAGAGATAAAAGCTTAATGAATAATTGTCTGAAAACTTTTCGCAGTGCCACATCTTTAAATGCCGAGGGAGCGGCTCTTCCGGGCTTTATACCCGGAGCAAGCTGGTCGGACCACTGGTCGTTCTGGCAGTTTAATTATCCGGCCATTATGATTACGGATACCCTGCCCTTTCGGGATCCGGCCTATCACTCTGCTGGCGACACTGCCGAACGACTTGATTATCGACGAATGGCTCTTGTCGCAGAGGGATTGAAAAATGTTATTTCTCAATTGGCGGCCAAATAAGAACCGGTGAAATATCAAAATAGATCCTCAGGAAACTTTGAAAAACCACCCATGTCATGCTGAACCCTGTCCTGAACTTGATTCAGGATCTCTTCAGCATCTGTTGCTAACTTTCGTTTATCGGCTTTAAGTTTAGTTTCCCCTATAGATCCTGATCCGCCGGTTGGCGGACAGGATGACACCCATTTTTTCAAAGTCCTCTCTCACTTAAATTAACTGCCGAAGGTATAGGTATATTTGATCATAACGGTCCGGCTCTCAAGCCTCGGAAGAGCTGGTGAAACATGATGGATATCCGTATTGAGATTTTCATTATATACAATCCAGAGATCATTTCCCTCTCTAAAGTTGTAGCGGAATCTGAGGTTACTCAAAAAGTTACGGTTCAGGTTGTCGTACTGTACCAAGGCTTGAAGTGACAAATGCTGATTTAGCGAAATAAGGGAACGAAACCGGGCAACATAGGCTTCCATATCCTGATTTCGCTCCGGGAAATCCAGATAGCTCGCTTCGAGTTCTCCACCAATCTCAAAATGACGGGAGATATTCCAGGTAGGTTCTGCTGTCAATGAAATACGGCTCCCATCATAAAATGAATTATACCCTGCTGTAATATTACTTCGCAACAGACTGCTTTTTGGCATCCTGTATTGAAGCTGTCCTCCGTAAAAATGATAGCTGCCTGCCGGCACAAATACTCCATCGGTAAATTCCAACGTATTGCGGAGATCCTCATACCAGTATTGCCCACTTAAACTGATTTCCGCTCCACTGTCAAACTCAAAAGATAACGGCTGTTCAACATTTGCACTTTCGACAGAGCCATCCCCATTTCTCCAGGTAACGAAAGTTTGCAAACCGGGATTGATCCGGCGAAGTGAATGATCACCTTGCGGAAAATGGCCATAATCAAAGCGGGTGAATAAAAAACTGTAATCATCCCGCTGCTCAAAACCCATTTCGGGCTCGTAAAATTTGCCGGCCCTTTTATAAGTGACGGTATAGTTAAAACCTTCCGCTCTTTGCCGGCTCCACTGCAAGCGTACCATACCGTTATCAAAAAGATTCGTGGTATTTGAATTTAAGTTATCATCAAACGTTTGGGCGTAATTGTAGGTAAAATATTCGTCTCCTATTACCCTGATTTGTCCGTCCAATCCAACCCCAACGTTATAACTTCCGTCTCCCCCGAATCGGGATGTTACCATGCCACCAGCATACGAATATTGATTGAATACCGTGCGTCGCAGTCGAACAACGCCGAAATTTTCTGATGCCAAATTAAGATCACTTCGGCGCTCCGTTTGCATATTTAAAACTCCGACATCCCAGGATCCAATGCGCCCCGAGAGTCGTCCTCCTCCCAAAATACGGATGGGTTCATTGTCATAAAGACCAATGCGACGACTATAAAAAAGGCGATTAGGACCACCCGTATTAAACTCAAAAATATTAGCTCTTTCCTGAAAAAACTGCCGTTTTTCCGGCAAGAAGATATCATACCGCTCTAAATCGAGCTGTTGGTCATCAGCCTCAACCTGGGCAAAGTCGGTATTGAGGGTAAAATCTAATGTCAAGTTAGACGATAGCGGATAGCGAATATCCAGTCCGGGCTCATGAGTAAAATCAGTTTGTTGCTTGTATGAATTTCCATCATCCGACAACTTAGAAGTCTGATTGAAACCACCCAGAGCATATGGCGTTATGTATACAGGATTTTGATTGCCGATATCACTGAGGGTTACTTTACGTGCCTGAGAAGGTTTTGCAAATCCCCGTCTCCAATCGGGCGGTATGTCAGGAAATATCTGCCGCTCATTATCTCTGGATATAAGTCGATAAGAAATCAATCCCATTGTCACATTATCTTCATTCCGCTGAAAACCCAGTGAGGAAAAAGGGATACGCATGGCAGCCTCCCATCCTTCTCCATTCTCCTTTCCTTTGGCATCCCAAAAAGTATCCCAATCAAAATTTATGGAATTTCTGCCCTCGGCATCGTTGCTGACTTCCATATCA
Source organism: Fodinibius sp. GM108 (assembly GCF_058386985.1). Classification (NCBI taxonomy): domain Bacteria; kingdom Pseudomonadati; phylum Balneolota; class Balneolia; order Balneolales; family Balneolaceae; genus Fodinibius; species Fodinibius sp. GM108. Next base: position 330,057 of record NZ_JBYEIR010000002.1, on the reverse strand, counting down.
ATACGTACGCCTGCAGGGTTTACGACAAACCACATAGCGGTTTCATTGTCATTAAAAGCATCTAAGACAACAGCAAAGAGATCATCCCCGCTTTCCCGATCTCGATATAACGAATTTACACGCACACCTTCCGGATCATCATACATCTTGCCATAGACATAAAGATAACGATCATCATGCGCCAGGCGGATATTTGTTTCCTGACTTAAAGGATCTCCATACGAAGGGGCATATTGGACCATTGGAACGGGCTCTACCCTATCCCAAACATCAGCATCGAAAATGTTTTCCCAGGAAATTGCTTCCTCTGATTTAGTAATTTCCAGGGGCTCACTGTAATCCGTTTGCGAATAAGAATCTGCGACACCAATTCCGACTAATATAAATCCTGATAATGTCAGTACAATAAAAGATCGATATACAGTAAACATCCGCAATCAAGCATTTAATCAATAATTAGTTGCATATCCCGAATACAGTAAGTTTAATAACTTTTATTGGGAAGAAGGAAATCAGCTAAAAGAATTTGCTATTTCCGGAAGGGTGAATATACTATAAACTAAGTTGATTCTTAGCGTTTCAGTCTTTAAAAGAAGTAAATATTCTTATCCTCTCTCCTGGTAATCCTCAATGATCTTCTTCCAATAATTGACCATCAGAAATTGAGAGAGTTATTACTTTTATATTCGGCGGGCAAAAACTTAACCACTTGGTGGAAAAAATATCAGTTATTTGGAGAATGTAAATTCCAATCTAAATTTACCAGCACCGGTGGACATTTTATAGTCTGCTTCAAGTTGCTGCAAAAATGTGTAGATCAGGCGCATACCCAGGGAGTTCTGCATAGCCTCTTCTAAAATAAAATCTGAAGAAAGTCCAGTGCCGTTATCTTGATATATCACCCGTGCATCACCATTTTCTGAAAAGATATTAAGTTCAATAACTCCTTCTTTTTGATTCACAAAAGCATGCTTGTAAGAATTGACAGCAAGTTCATTAATTATGAGTCCTAATGGAATTGCCTTGTTAATTGATAAAGTTACTTTATCAATTTCCACTTTGTACTTTATCGACTTCTCCTCGAATGTGAACATATCAGACAGTCGAGTTAATATTTTTCTGGCATACTGTTCAACAGAAAGGTCCGAAAAATTCTCTGTTTGATAGAAAATCTCATGAATATCAGCAATTGCGAAAATTCGATTCTGGGCTTCTTTTAATTGTTGTCTGGCTTTTTCACTCTCCAGATTTTCTTCATTCAGCATTAGCATACTGGATACAAAAGCCAGGTTATTTTTTACCCGATGGTGAATTTCCTCTAATAAAATCGTTCTTTCTTTTAGTTGATCTTCTATTTTTTGTTCTGCCTGTATCCGTTCCTCGATATCCTGTGCAATCCCATATACGCCCACAATTTCACCATCAATATAGATAGGTAAATTTGTTACCTGGATATGTATCTTTTCTTTCTCTGTACTTAGCCCAACCATCTCATACGATTGAGGTTCACCGGAAGCAGCTTTCTCAAAATATTTACGTACTCTTTCCCGCTCTGAGGGATGAACAAATTGATCAAAGGTTTCTCCATTGATCTGATCCAGTGAAGTATCAAGCAAATTTTCCAATGCCTTATTACCCTCGAGAAATTTTCCTTTGAGATCAAAAGAATATACAGCGTTGGGATTTTGGTCAAACAGGGATTGATACCTTTGAATATTCATTTCCAGTGTGTGCTCCCATTTGCGAATGCTTCTTAGTAGACGCCACGACATCAATCCTCCTACCAAAATCAGAATCATACCCGTAGCAACTGCCGCCCAAAAGTTAATTCTTTCCAGGCGTAGACTCCCTTGTTCCATGACCGAAGCCAATTCATACTGCAGATCAGTAAGGTCTTTATCAATTTGATCTATCTGCTCTACCCACTTCTCTCTATTTAAGTCGTTTTCTAATCTTGTATTATGATGACTTTGAATTTGCGCTGCCAATGAATCCAGTTTATCAACTTGTTGATCAGAAACTTTCCAAAGTTGAAAGGCCTCAATGATTTCGGGTAAATTACTAAACAGATTAGTTAATGTGACCATACCCTCGACCTCCTCATCTGTGAATCTGAAATGATCAAAATAAGCTATAACTTTTTGAGGATCGGTCTCTTCATTCACCAACTCAATACGCGCTTTTTCAACTTCTTGAAGGATATCGATATTATCGCGGTAATCCTTTAAATACTGCTGTGAACCAGTCCTGTTATATTCCCTTAATTTACTTATCGCTTCTTTTCGAATTTCGGTCCAATGAACTTGTGCCGTTGAATAGGATCGAAGAGCAGAGAGGATTTTACCTGTCAAGATTGTGGTTACAACCAATACAATCCCTAAAAAAGCAACTACAGACAAGATACCAACCAGTTTGGCATCTATTGAAAAACGGTTATGTTCTTCACCATTTGACACCTTCATTGTATTTGTCCCCTAGGCTGAATTTACAAAAACCCTATCAATTAATTTTCTTTAATATATATTAATTTAACCTAATATCTATATGGTAGCCGCTGTTAGAGCAAAGGGAACCTATACATAATTAGTTAGTATGCTTTTACAGAACAAAAAATAATTCTCTAAATAGTTAACAGGGTATGACAGATTCAAACAGAATATATCCCAGGTCTTTTTCTCACATTGGAATTACAGTACCAGACATTGATAAAGCTGTACAATTTTATTCAGAAGTCATGGGATGGTATATCATAATGCATCCCAACACCATTGAAGAGGAAAAGGAATCTGCAATAGGTAAAATGTGTATTGATGTCTTTGGGGAAGGATGGGGTAACTTTGAAATTGCGCATTTATCTACGTCTGACGGTGTAGGAATTGAATTGTTTTCTTTTCCCCAGGGAACAAAAGAAGCTCCTGAATTTAATCCCTTTGATACGGGGCTATTCCATTTCTGTGTCCAGGATCCTGATATAGAGGAGCTCGTTGACAAAATTGTCTCCCATGGTGGAAAACAGAGAATGCCGATAAAAAAATACTACCCAAACGAAAAGCCTTTTAAAATGTGCTATGTGGAAGATCCATTTGGGGTGGTGTTTGAAGTTTATACCCATAGTTATGAGTTAACGTATTCTTCCGGAGCTTACGAGAAATAAAGTTATGATATTGTCATAACTTCTCACTTTCAGTCATTAATTAATATTGCATCCGCCGGAAAAACCTTCAGCGGAAAAATCCGTTTCAAAGCTGCCGAACATATCTTCATAAATGGCACGCAGTTCAAGAGTATGCTGGCCGGTCCTCTTGGGAGAACAGTATTCAAGTACATAAAACGAATTCGATTCCGCTTCGAGCTGCTCGGCCACGGCAAGGAATGAATCATTTAGCTGCAGTGAATCCTCTGCCAGCTCAAAACCATCTTTCCCCAAGCTTTCGAGTACGTCCTGGTCAATTTCTCCACCAAGACCAATGCTAAATACCGCATGTTCGCGATTGGCATTTCGGACTGAATCGACGGCTTCGGAAGTGCTCACATACGCTGCCTGATCTGTTCCGTCGGTAAACAGAACCATAGATCCGGCCATCGATATATCCGAATCTGATCGAATCTCTTCTAGTCGAGAATTCATAATAGATAAGCCCTGTATAACTGCTCCATTGAGGTTTGTCGAAGCGTCGTCGCTGATATCTTTATCAATCGAATCGATACCAGAAATTAAACTGTCTTTTTCAGAAGTAAATTGTACAAGCGGGTGAATACTCTGCTCACCATCGAACCAGTACACAGCCATTTCACGGGTTCCGTAAAGTGTTTCTCCTTCAGCAGGCATAGTTTGATCAATAAAGGAAGTAGCTGCTTCTTTTAGATTTGGCAGATCCGAATTGTTCAAGATGCTTCCGCTCAAATCAAGCAGCAGAACGGAAGAGTACAAAAAATCACCGGGATCACGCTGAATCTGGGCCTGCGCTTCCAGTGTGGAGATTTGTGACCCATTTTCATAGATCTCAAAATCGGAAGGCTCCAACGTTGTAAACTTATGATCTTCTCCCAAATCTACCCTGAAAAACAATTTTATTTTGGAAGGCAGCTCTGTTTGTGATTCAATTAGCTCAACATCAATTTCCTGTCCGCTGTTATCATTACTGTTACAGCCGGATACGAGCAAGAATACGCTTAGAATAAAGGTGGCGAAAAAAGGGTATGTAAAATACTTCATGTCTGCCGATAGCTAGCTAACGTTTTGGGGATTTGTTTACTGCTTTAAAAAGCAGAATGCCATATTTGTTCCCATCTACTTGTAATAAAAATTAATAACGAAAGATGGGAAATTTTATTGGAAAGTAATCCTGCTAAAACAGAAAAGAAAGTTTAAAGCCTGGAATTATACTTTTTTCGTATTAAAAATAAAAAACCTGCCGGAGTAAGTATCCGACAGGTCTGGAAGGGAGTTATAATTACTAGAACTGAAATACTTTGTCAACTACATGCACTTTCCCATTTGATGCATCAACAGTACCCAGGATTTTAGCACCATTCACAAATACTTCCCCATCCTTCTCTTCGGATTGAACATACTGGCCGGTTGCTAAATACACGTTCATACCTTCAGCTAACTGCTCTTTACTTAAAGAAGCTGGTGATGCATGCGATGTTAAAATATTAGCCAGTTTTGACTTGTTTTCAGGTTTCATCAACTCATCTAAAGTGCCTTCAGGAAGATTTTCAAATGCTTCATTAACAGGAGCAAAAACAGTAAGCGGACCAGCATTCACCAATACATTTTCAATTTCGGCAGCCTTAACAGCTTTAGCTAAAATTGTATGATCGGGGGATTCGCTGGCGATACGCAGAATATGTGGCTTTGATTCGTTATCAACAACACTAGCTTGTCCGGCATTGACTTTTTTTGTTGATGAATTATTTGAATTCTTATCAGCATTACTGCAAGAAATAAGAGTAAACAGGACAATTACAGATGGCAAAGCGGTCAGAACTCGTTTTAGTTCATTCATGGCAATGGAGAAGTTAGTTTATATATAATGTTTTAAGATCTTTTACTCTTTTTTAAGATAGTGAAATCATCAACTTAGTTCAATAGATATATTTACAAATCTACTGATAAAGTATAGTGTTAAACTTACTTCATATCTTATTTGAAGTGTTCAGCTCATAGAGATCTTACACAAGAAATTTTGCAACATTGGATTTTTAGATAGCAATCAAAAAAGAGAACCTTTTTACCTGCATTTGTATACTTCTTTCTCTATCCTTTAGGCTCAGAATTATCGTATTGAAATAGCTTTTATGAGTAGTTATAAATATACCCGCAAATCCTTATGTCGGGCGCTGGAAAATCAAGTACGACGCCTACAGAATAAAATCAACGATCTCGATCAAATGAGCGGTCGTCTGTCAATGGCCCGGCTGGGTTCTTTCGTTGGCGGATTACTCTTTGTTTACCTGGCCGGAAGGTACGGCCCTGAATGGCTTTTCTGGATTATATTGGCTGGATTTATTGGCGGATTTTGGAAACTGGTCAACGTCCATAAAAGTATTGACCGCACAATAGAACGATTCAAGATCTGGAAATCTATAAGAGAAACACATCTCGGGCGTCTTAATTTGGATTGGCAGAAAATCCCCGAAATAGCTGCGTCGGTGGATTATTCAGACCATCCTTTTGCCCGTGACCTGCTTTTAATTGGCAAGCACTCACTGCTCCAACTTATCGATACTTCCAACTACCAGGGAAGCACGGATCAGCTGACAAATTATTTGTTGGAACTAGAACCGGATCCTGAAGAAACTGATAAAAGACAGGCTGTTGTCAAGGAGCTGGTTGACAAGCCACAATTCCGCGACCGATTGCATCTGCGTGCTGAACTTTTCAAAAAGCAGGAGTTGGAAAATGACTGGTCTCTGCAGGAGTTACAGCAGCATCTGAACCAATCCGGAGAAGTAAACTATACCACTGTCCTCTTGATCCTGGGAGGACTTTCTGCTCTCAACCTGATTTTGGCGGCAGGATATTTTGCAGGAAATATCGGCCCCTATGCTGTTTTCAGCCTGATCCTGTACTTGGTGATCTACAATTTCAACAGTGAAAAAATATCTGGACTCTATAATGAATCATATCAGATTGAAAAGCTGTTAAGCCGACTTCAAGCTGTGCTAAAATTTTTGGAGGAGCACGATTATAATCAACAACCGAAGTTGAAAAAGTTCTGTCGTCCCTTTTGGTCAGCTGATTATTCGCCATCCAAATATGTAAATCGTATTATACGAATTGCCGGAGCAGCTTCCTCTCAGCAGAGCGAGGTAGTCTGGGTCATCCTTAATTTTATTGTGCCATGGGATCTATATTTTTCGCAAAAGCTCAGTACCTATAAGAAAGAATTAGCGCCCAAGCTGTCGGAGTGGGTTGATCACATTTACAAGCTCGAAGCTTATTCGTCGATGGCCAACTTTGCTTGGCTGCATCCTCATTACAATTTTGCACTGCCAGACGCTGAATCCTCAAAACCTGTTGAAGCCACTGATCTGGGACATCCGCTGATCCCTGAACAACAGAAAGTGACCAATGATGTAGCTATTGAACAGAAGGGGGATATCTTTTTGATCACGGGATCCAATATGGCCGGCAAAAGTACGTTTTTGCGGACGATGGGGATCAATCTGGCCATGTGTTTTGCAGGCGCGCCGGTCAACGCTTCTTCGTTTTCAACAATACCTTTTCGGTTATTCAGCAGTATTAATGTTACAGATTCGCTGGACGACGGCCTTTCTCATTTTTATGCGGAGGTAAAACGCTTGCGATCTCTGCTTAATCTGTTGGAGGACGATCACGAGCTTCCGGTTTTCTTTATGGTGGATGAAATCTATCGGGGAACTAATAATCGTGAGCGACTTCGTGGAAGCGAAGCTTTTCTTAAAAATGTGGCCGGTAAAAACGGCGTCGGACTTGTATCAACACACGATCTGGAACTGGCACAACTCGAGGAAACTATTCCACAGCTCAGCAATTGGCATTTTGCCGAAACAATCGAAGATGGAAAGATGAGTTTTGAGTATAAGCTTAAGCCGGGCCCCTGCCCTACGACAAATGCTCTCAAGATTATGGAAATGGAAGGACTGCCAACGTAGATAAGTGATCAGAAGTCAGTTATCAGAATTTAGAATAGCTGCCCGGTAAGCATATAGTAACTTGCTGACCTCATCGAGTTGTTTACTCATTTTCGTTGTATTCCCATAGGATAAATCACCAGCTAGAATCAAATAGTAGCGACATTCCTCAAGGGAACCATGAGCAATATTCATAAATCGCGCTTTGTCTCTAGGTCCTTTCTTTTTAAATCCTTCCGCAATATTTGCTGCAATGGAAATAGCTGCCCGTCTGAACTGGGAAGTTAAACCGTATATTTCACTCTTTGGGAAATTATTGGTTAACTCGTAGACCGCCAATACAAACTGGTGCGCCTTCTGCCAGACAATTAATTCCTGAAATTTTTTTGCTGGTTTCATACTGTCTCCTGTATTCTTTCTTCTGAGTTCTGATTTATAAGTAAGACCCACAGAAAGCAAATCCCTTACAAATAATCTCCCATTCTTTAATTCAATCATCCAGTAATTCAGCCATTCAACAATCTGCCATTCATTTAATCTGTAACCTTTCCGTATTTCATCAGTGTACCATAGTGAAATAAGCAAAATAAAGACAAACCGGTGGTGGATTCGAATTCCGATAATGCATTGATGCTCAAAGTGAAAGAGGGCGACCTGGATAAGCTGGGTCTGCTTTTTGAACGATATAACCAGCGCCTCTATCGCTTTTTTTATCGATTAACGCATCGCCGGGATGTCAGTGAAGATCTGGTACAAGGCGTTTTTGAACGAATCCTGAAGTATCGCGACAGTTATACCAATGATGGCTCTTTTGCCACATGGATTTTTCAGATAGCTCGTAACCTTCAGATCAATCATTATAAAAATAGCCAGAAAAATGAAGAGCTTGGTGATTTTATTAACTGGGATCAGCTGAAAGGCGACAGCCTTGAACCCGAAGAAGAACAGCAGTCAAAAGCTGAATTAAAACTGCTACAGAAAGCCATAAATCAGCTCGATGACACAAAAAAACAAACATTGGTACTTAGTCGATTTGAAGGATTTAAATACAAAGAAATTGCTGAAATCATGAACTGCACCGAAAGTGCTGTTAAGGTTCGCGTCTTTCGGGCAATGAATGAGCTGGAAGTACATATGAAAGAACTCAAAAGAAACAGATTATGATTGATGAAAAATATATCGATCTGGTAACAACATACCTGGATGATTCAATATCTCCGGAAGAGCAGAGTCGGCTAAACAAGCTTATCGATGAAGGGGAGATTGATATTGCAGACATTAAAAAGATGGAAAACCTCTATCAAAAGTTGGGCAAGCTTCCTGCTTCGGAACCTTCGGGGCAGATGCGGGAATCTTTCTACCAGATGCTGGAAGCAGAAAAAGAAAGACATGCCAGCGATCAAAAACTATTGATAGCAGACTGGATAAAAAGTTTCTTTACACCCAAAAAAGTGCAGCGATTCGCCCTGGCTACAATCATCTTTTTAATCGGTGTGCTGGCCGGTAATCTTTTAACACCATTCCAGGATTACCGACAACAAATGGATCAGCTTTCAAGCGAAGTATCAGAAATGCGGGAAGTGATGATGCTAAGCCTGCTCGATGCCCAATCTCCTTCGGAGCGGCTCAAAGCCGTAAATATCAGTACCGATATCTCTTCAGCGGATGACCGCATCATTTCGGCGCTGTTAAAAACGCTCAATAGTGATCCCAACGTAAATGTCAGACTTGCCAGCATCGAAGCCCTGCTCCGCCACGCTGATAATCCTGCTGCCCGGCAAGGATTGGTTGAATCCATTTCAAAACAGCAGTCACCGCAAATTCAGGTGGCGCTGGCTGATGCCATGCTCGCTCTTCAGGAGACACAGTCTGTTGATGATTTAAAGCAGATACTGGAGCAAGAAGAATTAGATTCTAATGTCCGTGATAAATTAAAAAATACAATTGCAGCTTTGAGGAGTTAACCATGAAATTACTTAACCAATTAAATAGATTCGCCGAGTCCATCGATGGAAGTTTTAAGAAGAGCGTGCAAGGATTAGTATTCTTCACAGCTCTGATGATACTCTGTCCTTCTCTCCTGTCGGCCCAAGATTTTACACGTACAATCAGTAAGTCCGCAGAATTTGCCGACCATAGTAACGACGATAATAAATTTCGGATAATGAATATCAACGGCTCGGTTACTATTGAAGCTTATGATGGTGATGAAATCGAGATGACAGTTGATGAAAGCATTCAGGGTACTTCCTCAGAAATTGAACAGGGGAAAAGAGAGCTGGAATATAAGCTTGAACGCCGTGGCAATCTCATTCTCGCCTATCTTGATGCCCCTTTTATCACTCTCAGATATGAAGGGGATGAGATTCACTATCATGTTGATCGGGATGAAGACAGCTACCGGTTTGCACATGATGTGCAAATAAAAGTACCACGCGACATTCTGCTTGAGGCCTCTACTATCAACAAAGGAATGCTAAGTGTCACCGGCAGCTTCAAGAGCGTGGAAGCCAGCAACGTAAATGGTGCTCTGGAATTAAAGCAGATGACATCCGTGAGAAGCGCAAATACCGTTAACGGAGATATTACAGTCACCTATGAAAAGGCACCGGCGGAAGATTCGGAATATCAGACGGTTAATGGCACTATTGAAATTTATACTCCAGCCGACCTTTCCGCTGATGTGTATTTCAAAAGCCTGCACGGTGACCTGTACACCAATTTTGAAAATGTGCAACGGCTATCACCACAGGTTAAAAAAGCAACAAATTCTAATCGCTCTTCTGTCACATATCAAGTGGACAAATTCAGTCCGATCAGAATAGGTAGTGGCGGTCCCAATTTACGCTTCCAGGTGTTAAATGGAGACGTATATATCCGAAAACAATCATGAAAAAAATTAAAAGACATATTCCATGAAAATTAATAGGCAGTGTCACCCTGAGCGGAACGCAGTGGAAACGAAGGGGCTCCCTATAACTACTCGCGTAGAATCTGACAGGCACAATAAAAATATTTTCGATCTGCTTCAGGGAGATTCTTCGACTCCGTCCTGAAGCTTACGAAACTCCACTCAGAATGACATCAACTTTGTTATCAAGTCAACAAAAATACTCTAGCACTATGAAAATTCTCAAATATATATTGCCGCTTCTTTTAACATCCCTTATTCCGTTACAAATCCAGGCACAGGAACAAATTGCCGTTCCACTTTCAAATCCCGGTGAACCCGGTAAGCTCAATATTGGCATCGTTCGCGGTTCGATCACTGTAAATGGATATGACGGAGAGGAAGTCCTAATCTCTTATGGTGGAGATGGTAAAGAAGAAAGGGAACAACAAATCACCAAAAATGGACTACGTAAAATCTCCAATAATTCTGTGGGGTTCGAAGTCAGTGAAAATAACAACGAGGTAGATGTAAATGGGGCTTCGCCGATGCAAAATATAAATTTTGAAATATCGGTACCGCGTAATTTTTCACTAAAACTCTCTACCGTCAACGGCGGTGTAATCCGCGTCGAAAACGTAGAGGGAGAAATGGAGCTCAGCAATGTCAATGGTGATATAACACTCCGCAACGTTGGAGGATCTGCTTTGGTGAATACTGTTAACGGGGAGATTGAAGCTTCATTTCAAAGTGTAACACCGGATAAACCGATGGCTTTTAGTAATCTCAATGGAGATATCGAGGTTACACTTCCTAGCGATACCAGGATGGAAGCTAAAATGAAATCCGAATGGGGCGAAATTTTCACCGATTTTGAAATGGATATCCGCCGCGAGAATAAAGAAAATGTAAAATCCTCTTCTCAGGGCGACAACTTCAGAATATCCGTCAACAATTGGATTTACGGAAGTATTAACGGAGGCGGTCCTGAATATCTCTTTAAAAGTATGCGCGGAGATATTTACATCAGGAAACAATAAAAGTGTAATGGGAAGTGAGCTCGCTCGTCTATCGATATAAACAGGTTCACGAATATTTACAATTCTTTTGCAACCATCTGACAAAGTCAACGAATACCTTAAATAAATCTTAATACCATTTTTTCGATGTATTCTCATAAACAAATATATAGTATACCAATTTTGTTTTGTTTGCTGCTCACAGTTACCGGCAGCAGTATCGCTCAGGAATCATATACAGAAAACAAAGCGGCAAAAAATTCCGATTCTTCCCTTCGGTCGCTGGAAGCGATAAAATTAAATACTCAAAATGAGATAACCCTGGATGGCGAGCTTGAGGAAGCAATTTGGCAGCAAGTTCCTGTTGCTACCGATTTTGTACAGCGTACTCCTGATGAAGGAGATCCAGCCACAGAGAAAACAGAGGTTCGGGTTATCTATTCAGATAATGCCCTTTATGTTGGCATTCGTGCCTATGACAGTGCCATGGATTCTGTTGCAGCAACGCTATTTCGAAGAGATGGCTCTGCTTACAGCGATTGGGTGTATGTGAGTATCGACAGCTATAATGACAATCGGACCAGTTTCAGCTTTGCCGTGAACCCCCGGGGTGTACGAAAAGATATTCTTACATATAATGATGATAATGAGGATATCAAGTGGGATGCTGTCTGGGAAGTAGAAACCACCATTCAGCAAGATAGCTGGACTGCTGAAATGCGTATTCCCCTCTCCCAACTTCGCTTTGACTCCGATAAACAAAATCAGACCTGGGGAGTGAATTTCCAGCGCAGACTAGCGCGCAAGGAGGAGATTTCATTTTGGTCGCCTACCCCACAAAATGCTTCTGGTTTTGTTTCTCGTTATGGAAGCCTAAAAGGTATTGCAGATCTTCCAGATATAAAGCGACTTGAAGTCAGACCCTATGCATCCGGAAATCTAACCCGAAGTCCGGGCGAAGATGCTAATCCATTTTATAATGAAAATGCTTGGTCCGGCTCTGTTGGTGCTGATGTCAAATACGGCATCACTTCCGACTTCACGCTAACTGGTACTATCAATCCGGATTTTGGACAAGTTGAGGCGGATCCTGCAGTCATCAATCTGAGTGCATATGAAACTTTTTTCCCCGAACAACGCCCCTTCTTCCAGGAGGGTACTGATATTTTTGAATTCGGACGCACCCAAACCTATAACACTTTTGGAAATCCATTGGTGTTTTATTCTCGCAGAATTGGCCGACAACCACAGGGGAATATCTCCGATTCACGATTTGATGCCGAATTTACGGATACTCCTGAACAAAGCACCATTGCCAGTGCTGCTAAAATAAGTGGTAAGACAGATGGCGGATTTTCATTAGGTATTTTAGATGCATTTACACTTCGTGAAAATGCCCAATTCAGAACTACTGAAAATGAAGATGGTAGTATCAGCGTTGAGCCCCCGACCAATTATTTTGTAGGACGAGTGAAACAGGATATTAATGAAGGCCAAACGGTGATTGGTGCTTACGGAAGTGCTGTGAATAGAATGATAGACACCGAGTATTTAAAAAATTCTCTGCACAATTCTGCGTATATAGGCGGGATGGATTTTGAACACAGCTGGGACGAACGGAAATGGATTTTAAGCGGTACCATATCGGGGACACAGGTTAATGGAACGACCGAATCTATCTTGCAAACGCAACGCAGCAGTGCCCGTTATTATAATCGCGTGGATGCGGACTACCTCTCCGCTGATCCGAATAAAACAAATTTAAGCGGGTATGCGGGAGAATTTTCATTTGGAAAATTTGGCGGTGACCACTGGAAAGGTTCGCTTACCTATTCTGTTGCCAGTCCTGGATATGAAGTAAACGATATCGGATTTCAGAACCGGGCGGATTATCATGCTGCCTCGTATTTGGTACGATATCAGGAGACAAACCCTGCCCGTCCATTTCGGAATTATAATGCTGCCCTGTATGCCAATCATTCCTTCAATTTTGGCGGAGATATGATTAATAACGGCTATGGATTCTTCAGTAATTTTAGCTTCACGAATTTGTGGAGGTTAAATCTCAATGCTGGTTATAGTGGCAAAGAGTATGACGATCGCCTTCTCAGAGGTGGACCGTTAGCACAATCTCCCACGGGCAATTATTATTCGGCAGTTATATCCACTGATGAATCAAAGACAATCTCGTTCGCTCTCGGCCATTTTCGCGGTCAGAATGCAGCGAGCGAAATAGAACGCGACGTATTTCTGGACATGACCATACGTCCTACTTCTTACATACAGATCACGGTTGGTCCCAATTACAATTATCAAAAAGACACTGACCAGTACGTAGATACTATCGAAGATGATTTGGCAATCGATACATATGGTCATCGTTATATATTCGCGGATACAGAAAGAAAAGCGTTTTCGACTAGTTTTCGCTTAGATTGGACGTTTACTCCTGAAATGAGTCTTCAAACATATATTCGCCCATTTATTTCCAGCGGAGATTTCTACAATTACAAAGAGTTTACCACACCACGCGAATTTGAGTTTGATATCTACGGAGAAGATCGCGGTACCATCCAACTAAATGAAGACTCATACACAGTGGACCCTGACGGGAACGGACCGGCCCAATCGTTTTCTTTCGATGAGCAGGATTTTAACTTCAAAGCCATACAAACGAATGCCGTTTTTCGCTGGGAATATATGCCAGGTTCTACATTTTATCTCGTATGGCAGCAAGATCGGTCCGCTTCAACAATGCATAATGATTTCAGATTTCGTCGCGATGTGAATCGACTGTTCGATTCCCGACCTACGAATGTCTTCTTGATGAAACTCAGCTATTGGTTCGGCACATAAGCTCTTTTTGTTAGCTTCCTAAGCAGAGCTAACCTCATGAAGGGCCTCAATCCTCACCGGTTGAGGTCCTTTTTATAGCGATTGAAGGTAGAATAGCTGTTCCAATATCCTATCCTAGGAAAAAGCTTTTCCAGTAGCCAGCAGAGCTTGGGAGCAAAAGTAACAGGATATTCTTTAAACAGGAATTTTCAGAAAAAAATGCCATGAGGATTTTTCATCCATCGACTGGCAAGCCCAGCCAACTGATGGAGTTGTTAGATAGTATTTCTGCGCTATGTCCGTTGATTGGGGATTTGAAACACGGTCGGAGTGCGGGATGGGGACGAGGTATTTCCCTTCGACATCATTGCGGGCTTGACCCGCAATATCGCATAGCAATCGACGAGATCTGCCGACTAATCAGAACAGCGTTTCTGTAGCACGAGCAGATCTTACTTAGCTAAAGCTACATATGACAGGCGCTCGTGGTATGTTTTCCTGTCCTATGCCCGGCCTTAAAAGGACCGGGCTATGGAATAAAACAAAAGCTATCTGAAGACAGCTTATCTTTCACTGACTGCGAATAATATCGGAAATTCTTTGAGATTGCCATAATAGATTCTCAACTCTGTCCCCGGCTGGTGGACCCGCTCGAAATGACACCGAGGGCGGGATAGGGATTCTGTCCTTGGACGTCTTGGAGTTCCAAATACTTTCGGAACGGAACAGAGGGATCCATCATGGCTATAATAGACTAAATACCAAGATTGATTTCCCCGCTTCGTTCCTTGGAACATACAACGAATTCTACAGGGCAGGTCGAAATTACGTCGGGGCTTATGAATGACGAATAATTATCCGAATTGTTTTCCCTTTAAAAAACTTTATGTATCCTCAATACATGAAACTTTCACCTGAGATCATCTGCAAACATTTTTTAATAGTCATCCTTTGCTTTTCTTCTGTATTAGTTCTTTAGGTGCAGGAGGATTAGACCATTGATTTCAAAATTTATCTTACCAGTAGCTATCGAAATTACATTTGCTATGAAATTATTTGATGAAATTGTACAGGCGCAGAAACGTATTTCAGAAAATATCCTGCACACGCCTTTGCTCTACTCCAACTGGCTAAGTGATTGTTGTGATGGTGATGTGTATCTCAAGCTTGAAAATGAGCAGGTCACAGGTTCTTTCAAGGCACGCGGTAGTCTCAATAAACTGAAGTGGATTCAGGAACAACAGCTGGAGGCTTTGCCAGTCACAGCATCCACCGGGAATCACGGACTTGGATTCGCCCGGGCCTGCGATTTACTCGGCATTGAAGGCAAGGTTTTCTTGCCGAATAACGCTGTATCCTCAAAAGTTGAAGCAATTCGGGCTTACAATGTGGAGCTTGAATTCCATGGGGATGACCCATTTACTACTGAAACTTATGCCCGTCAGCAGGCCGAGGAACAGGGATGGATTTATGTCTCTCCCTACAATGACCCACAAATCATTGCAGGACAAGGTACTATAGGAATTGAAATTACAGAAAAAATCGCCCGACCTGATAACATTCTGGCCACCGTAGGCGGGGGCGGACTCATATCCGGCATTGCCACTTATGTAAAGGAAAAATCATCCCAAACGAACATCATCGGATGTCAGCCGGAAAATTCTCCGGAAATGAGTGTGAGCGTCAACGCCGGAGAATATCGTGAAGTTGAATCAAAACCTACTTTGTCGGATGGTTCAGCCGGCGGCTTTGAACCTGACGCCATCACCTTTGACATCTGTAAAAAGCAGATTAACGATTTTATTCTCATTTCCGAAAACGAAATCAGGGAGACTATACGTTCTATGATAAAATATCATAATAAAATAGTAGAAGGATCGGCGGCTGTTGCAGTCGCAAGTCTTCTGAAGTATCCGGAGAGATTCACTGATCAAACAACAGTTATCATCGTCTGCGGGGCAAATATTCCACTAGAAAAACTTCAAAAAATTATCTGTAGATGATATGCTAGAAACCCTAGGTTCCGGCCTGCAAGAGTTCGCCCGTAATGTGCGTATTGTTGATATCCTGGACATCGCACTCATTTCGTTTGTTTTTTACTTACTGATTAACTGGCTGATCCGCAGTATTTCCAGACGCACACTAATTGGATTTTCCCTGCTATTTGTTATTTATATCGTTGCCCGCCTTTCGGGTATGTACCTGACCGAATTGCTTATCCAGGGTCTTTTTATCGTAATCCTAATAGGATTGGTTGTCGTTTTTCAGTCCGATATCCGCCGTATCGTCGATCGCATTGGCAACTGGAGGTTTTTTTCCCGGGATAATAACACCTCCTATTCAAATTCAGCTACCGACACAATTACTGAAGCTGTATCCCGAATGGCTGAGGAAAAAGTTGGAGCCTTAGTTGTGATTCGGGGAGAAGAAAGCTGGGATCGACACATCGACGGGGGGATAAAAATGGAAGGTGAACTTTCCATTCCCCTTCTTCGGAGCATCTTTAATCCTACCGCTCCCGGCCATGACGGTGCAGTATTGATAGAAGGAGATACAATAGTACGTTTTGGGACACACCTTCCGTTGTCGAAAAATATGGGTGAAGACTTTGCCGGCGGTACACGTCATGCAGCGGCGCTCGGGCTATCCGAACGCAGCGATGCCCTTGTAATTGTAGTCTCGGAAGAACGGGGAACGGTAAGCATTGCCCAGCAGGGAGTGTTAAGAGAACTGGATTCTACCAGTCAGTTAAAAAACTCTCTCGATGACTTCTGGAATAACCATTATCAAAATAAAGAATCTACTTTTGCTAACGGATGGAAAGCAAAAAATATCCGTACTGCCATTGCTTCAGTAACCCTTGCTGCGGTACTTTGGTTTGCTTTCGCCTATCAGACAGGTACTGTTTATCGCTCATTTTCTGTGCCTATTGAATATCGAAATTTGCAAACTAATGAAGAGATTGTACAAGAATCACTTCCCATGCAAACACAGGTTACTCTAGCCGGACCTGAACAAGCTTTCCGTTCCCTTAATCCCCCAGACCTGGTCATTACGTTTAATCTGGAAGAGGAAAATGTGTCTTCCGGAGAGCTTATTATTACCGAAGATCATATTGAAATGCCAAATGATTTACAGTTGTATGATGTAAATCCACGGGCGCTGGAGATTGCAATAAAGGAGGTAGAACAGGTCACACTGCCGATTAAGATACCGACTGTTGGCAACTTGTCAGAACAACTGGAATTAACAGAATTAAGTATGGATCCGGATAGCATTACTATCAATGTCCAGCAAGGTACTGCTGTTCCTGATTCTTTGACCACAGAACCTGTTGATCTCTCAGAAATTGATGAATCAACAGAAATAGAACGTCCCCTTGTTCTACCATCCGGAATTAATTTACCCGAAGATACATCTCGCAATATTACGATTGGTATAAAGATTCAAGAAAAAACGGAGTAACGGGTCTTACAACAATTAAACTTAAATAAACTTACTACTATGCGGTTCATCATAATTTTGTTTATATCTATCTCATTTATCGCCGGAACAGTCCAGGCACAGGATTTAGAACAGAATGTAATTACTGTTCAGGCTTCTGCCGAAGAACTCGTGCCGGCAGATGAAATCTCATTTCGAATTATGCTCAATGCCGAAGCAAACACTCCACAGGAAGCTTATGAGACACATCAAAAACGGGAAAAGGTGTTGGTTGATCTTCTTAACAAACACCAAATCAGGGAAAGAAATATAGATTTTGATCCGATCTCAATTTCCAAACGGTATAACAATCACTCTGTTGACCGTGAACAAAAAAGGGTTATCACACGACAACAGGTGATACTGAAACTTGACGATTTTGACACCTATGAAACGATACAAATTGCCCTGATAGAAAATGGATTTGATGAATTCAGCGGGAATTTTACCTCAACTGAGTCTGATCAGGCAGAAGATGAGGCACTGCGAAAAGCGCTGCGAACGGCCCGTGAGAAAGCAGATATTATTGCCAGGGAAACAGGATTGCGGATCGAGGGGATCAAAAATATCAGCTATTCTTATAACGGAGGGCCTCCCCGCCCGATGATGGAGATGCGAACTGCCTCAGACTCCGGCGGATTAATGGAATTTGATCAGATGGTTAGTGTTTCTGCCAATGTAACAGTGAACTATCGCGTTGAGAACTAATGTTAACTGCTGGAGTGCATTCAAAAAACCATTTATTGTCATGTCGAACCCTGTCCTGAACCCCGACAACTGTCGGGACAGGCTTGATTCAGGATCTCACAGCATCCGTAAGCAATTGTACTTTAGAGCTTTTAAAAACAATTTTGCACCAGACCCTGAATTAAATTCATATAATAACTTCAGCACGAGTGACGCTCGCGCTCTTACATCCGACTTCATCAAGGGTTGCACACCAGAGGTACGCAACCGGGTTAAGGTTTTATCTCTCGTTCCGTATCTCCGGTGCGGAACGTAAACCTACCTACTCCCTGGCAAATTCGATATCCGGATTACGATAAATCGGCACTTCATTAACAGCGTCAAAATAGGTACGTGCTTTATCAACCTGCTTCTTTGTATTAATTGCATACGGCATATACAATTCAACCTCGCCACGACTCATCAGCAACTGCATTGTACCCTGTGACTTGTGCTCAGCAATCACCCAGTTGGCGATAATCTGATAATTCAGGCGATTATCATGACCAAATTTTTGGGTGCGGTCAAACCTCATATGCGATGCCTCCTCCATCACTTTTGAAACCGGATACCCTACAAGCTGTCTATAAGACGAGGCATTATTAGTTAAGCCTACGATATCAGTTGCCAAAACTACAGGTCGTTCTTCTTTATCTAGCTCCTGAACAGCTTCTAAGGCCAAAATAGCAGATGCTTTATGATGTCCGTGTGTTTCTTCACTTGGTGTCATTGTAAATACAAAATCGTACTGCTCATTTTTCAGGATTTCTATCAGCCGCTCCTTAATCCAATCCGTATTCCATTTTGAAAGAGCATTTTCTATATCCGTTGAGAATTCATCATCCACCTGATCGAAAAAGAAGTAGTTACGCAGTCCTACAATTTCACCGCCATTCATCAGCTCTCGCTTACGAATTCCCGGCAGATATTCACGGCCGACTTCTTCCCTATCAAGCTCACGATCATAAATAAAATTTCCCAGTGTAGAATATCGATATCCTCCTTCGCCATTTGTCATAATCGCCAGATCGACCACCCCATCCAGCAAGTGCGTAGTCTTAAACACAGTGGCCGAAAACAGAGCATCATCATCAGGGTGAGCTGTAACCAGCAGTATTTTTGGCTGATAATCGAGATCCTGGGCTGTAACCCCATCCGAAAAAAATAACGGAAGCAGTACAGCCAGTAATACTACAAAGTATTTTTTTAGCATAGCGTAATAATTTAGTTCGTGTGGTGTTGTTGCCTAATAGTCTCTAAAACAGGCTTCAGCGTATCCCAAACTGTTTCTGCTATAACTTTGTGTCCCTCGGCTGTGGGATGAATGTCATCCGACTGATTGAGCTCAGGATTTCCCCCCACCCCCTCCAACAGAAAAGGTACTAATTTAACATCATTTTTTTGAGCCAGATCAGGATACATCTCCTTAAACTGGTTGGTGTATTCCGGTCCCAAATTCGGAGGTACCTGCATACCGGCAATGATTATCTCTGCATCCGGATATTTTTCTTCCACCTTATTAATAATCTTTTGCAGGTTATCTTTAGTCACATCCAAATCTACGCCTCTTAAACCATCATTACCACCAAGTTCCAGCACAAATACCGACACCGGCTGATTCAGTATCCAGTCCACACGACGCAAGCCCCCGGACGAGGTTTCTCCGCTGAGTCCCGCGTTCACGGCATTAAAGTTCCAGCCGAGTGAATCAATTTTCTGCTGTATCAATGCAGGAAAAGCCTCTTTTTTTTCAATTCCATAACCTGCAGTAATACTATCCCCAAAAAAAAGAATACGTTTAGGGTTATCCTGTCCGTAAGTTACCCCGGCCAATAAAAACAGGATAACAAAAATTGTTAAAATCCGTCTCATTAATTTGTCTATTGTCCTATATCTTGTTAATTCCTGTACTCAATGGAAACGCTCTCTGTGAAGGAATGATTCACCTGCCAGCGTATGTTAAAACTATCAATTCATTAAATACTTTTTATGGCTTCAAATATAATGCTGGAAGTTACAAATCTAACACAACAATTTAGAAGTGGCGATCGCGAACTTACCGTACTCGATCACGTAGATTTTTCTGTTGAGGATAGTACCACCTGTGCCATTGTAGGACCATCCGGCAGCGGTAAAACTACACTGATCGGTCTTTGTGCTGGTCTGGATCGCCCCACTCATGGAGAGGTCGTGCTCAATGACATTAAATTAGGTCCGCTCAATGAAGATGAGCGTGCTGAAGTCCGAAATCAATATGTGGGATTTGTCTTTCAAACGTTTCAGCTTGTACCAACGCTGACAGCGTTGGAAAATGTGATGGTACCGCTGGAGCTGCGCGGAATTGATACGTCAGAAGTACAGCATGAAGCCGAAGAACTGCTTTCGGATGTGGGTTTGGCCGATCGAATGAGCCATTATCCGGCCCAGCTTTCCGGCGGTGAACAACAGCGGGTGGCTATTGCACGGGCATTCATCAATAAACCGAAAATACTTTTTGCCGATGAGCCTACCGGTAATTTGGATACAGAGACGGGCGAAATGGTTGAAGATCTTCTTTTTGATTTAAATAGAGATCGCGGGACAACACTTGTACTCGTTACGCACGATCTGTCGCTTGCTAAAAAATGTCAGCGCATCATCCGCTTGAAAAACGGAAAGATCTTTAAGGATGAATGGATTGGCAGTGCGAAAGTAGAAAAAGTAAAATAACTCCTCACCTGGTTTCATATGTCATCATTTTTTTCGAAATGGTCCTGGAAAATGGCCTGGCGGGATGCGCGCTCAAACAAAAAACGTCTTTTCGTGTATATCTCCGCTATCATTATCGGGGTGGCGGCACAGGTTGCTATTACATCATTCCGGGCCAGCTTAAATACTACGATCAATAACCAGTCAAAAGAGCTGCTCGGCGCCGACCTTGAAGTTGAAACCGAGGAAGTATTCCCCGACACACTTACCACTTATTTTGATTCGCTGGGGGGAGAACAATCTACGATCGTCGAATTCCCGTCAATGGTTTTGTTCCCCAAATCAAAAAATACGCGCCTGTCAAATATACGCGCCCTGAAAGGCAATTTTCCATTTTATGGCACTTTGGAAACTACTCCCTCCGAAGCTGCTCATAACTTTAAATCCGATACATCAGCGTTGGTGGATCAATCGCTGATGACCCAATTCGATGTTGAAATTGGCGACTCGATAAAAGTGGGAGAGGTCACATTTCGCATTGGTGGTGCTCTTACTAAAGTGCCCGGTGAGGCAGCGGCATCAGCTATGATCGGTCCGCGCGTCTTTATCCCGCATACAATGCTTGACTCAACAAATCTGGTCCAGCGCGGCAGCCGCATAGAGTACAAGCAGTATTTCATGTTTACTGATAATCGTGACATGGAGCCTATTGAGTCGCGACTGGATTCTCTAGAACAGAGCTTGGGTATCGATATCGACTATGAGACAGTTGAAGAGCGCCGGGAAGAAATTGGGGAAGCTGCTGGAAACTTGACCAAATTTTTGAATTTAGTTGGCTTCATTGCCCTGTTGCTGGGCGGCATCGGTGTAGCCAGCTCTATCCATGTGTATATAAATCAAAAAATTAGCACGGCCTCGGTATTACGCTGTTTTGGAGCTTCTTCGAATCAGACGCTAAGCATTTTTCTGATCCAGTCAGTTGTGCTCGGTTTTCTTGGTGCTCTGGCCGGAACGATCCTCGGATTGGGGATACAATTTCTGCTTCCCGGCCTGGTAAGTGATTTTCTTCCTGTGGATGTGGAGCTGACCATCTCTTGGCTGGCTATCGGTCTGGGACTATTTACAGGCACCGGTGTGGCCCTGGTATTTGCGCTTCTGCCCTTGCTGGCACTCCGAAGAGCTTCCCCTCTTTATGCATTGCGTACACTCGAGGAATCAATTACATCACTGCTTAGCAACAAAACAAAAGGGATTATTTATATTCTTATAGCTGCAACCGTCATGGCATATGCCACATTGCTCACAGAAGATTGGCAGATTGCCGGAATGTTTACTGTGGGAATGGTTGCAGCTTTTGGCCTTCTCCTGCTAGTCGCCAAAGCATTGATGAAGCTAGTACGACGATTCTTTCCATCCCGTTGGAGCTATATCTGGAGGCAAGGTCTGGCTAATCTTTATCGCCCGAATAATCAAACAGCAACATTGATGCTCTCACTGGGGCTCGGTATGCTACTGGTAAGTACACTCTATTTTAGCCAGGATATGCTGATGAAAGAGCTTGAGTTTGCCACGCGGGACGATGCTCCCAATCTCATTTTCTTTGATATCCAGCCCGATCAAAATGAAGGTGTCAACAAGATTTTGGATGAAAATGGTACGCCCATCTTGCAAAACGTGCCGATGGTAACGATGCGGCTGGATTCGCTTCGCGGGCGCAGTACTGAGGCGATTCAAGATGATACGACTGACAACGTGCGTGGGTGGGCCTTGCGTCGGGAATATCGTTCCACATATCGCGATTCACTCACCGATTCTGAAACAATCACAGAAGGTGAATGGATCGGCAACACACCGTCCGAAGGACCAGTACCTGTTTCAGCTGCCGAACAAATTGCAGAAGATTTAAATCTTTCTGTCGGCGATTCACTGACATTTGATGTGCAGGGAGTGCCGGTACAGGCTTACGTAGGCAGCATCAGGGAAGTAGATTTTCAGCGTGTGCAACCCAACTTTTTCATGCTTTTTCCCACTGGAGTACTGGAGTCAGCCCCGCAAATTTATGTGACCGTTACACGTGCAGCCAACGAAGAAGCATCTTCATCCATACAACAGGCGGTTGTTCAAGAATACCCGAATATTTCTGCTATCGATGTCAGTCATATTCTCGAAACCATTAATCAGTTTGTTGATAAAATATCATTTGCCATTCAGTTTATGGCACTGTTCAGTATCATTACGGGACTGATTGTGCTGGCCAGCTCTGTGGCAACCAGCCGGTTTCAGCGCATTAAAGAAAGCGTATTACTGAGAACGCTGGGTGCCAGTAAGAACCAAATCATCAAAATATTGTCAATCGAATACCTTTTTCTGGGAATTCTCTCTGCCCTCACGGGACTCATTCTGTCGGTTGGCGCTACCTGGCTGCTGGGATATTTTTACTTCGATATCACATTTACACCGAATATCTGGGTGATTATTTTGGGGACACTTGTTGTCACCGGATTAACCATTCTTATAGGAATGTTTAACAGCCGGACGGTCTATACAAAAACACCGCTGGAGGTGTTGCGTGCTGAGGCTACATGAGGTTATCCTACCTTATCCCGCTTTGCTATGGATGGAGATACAAACTCCCTGCGCGATAGTTCTTAACCAAACCCAGATATTAGAATCTTTTATTGTGTCATCCTGAACTTGTTTCAGGATCTGTTGCTGGGAATTCTGAAAAATTTTTCTTGAGGATACAATCCCTCATACAAAGAAAATCTGCATCTAGATAAGGTACTGTTCATTTTTTGTGACCAAAAAACGAACCAAAAAAGTCCCGGGGGAATCGTAGATATTGTACTGACTATAGCAGGAAATCAGGGATAGCTATTCTGCATTAGTTCTTACGCTTCCACAGTTTTCCACGATTCGCCCCCGGACCCCAGATTTAAAACCACCGTTTCCACCTAACCAAATGGGCTATTTTTCTAAGGCCGGAGAAAACCCGTTTTAATACAACCTCCCCTGACGCCCCTCCTTTTCTAAGGAGGGATTTTGTTGCTAAATTTCACGGTTTTAAATATCCGGCATTAGAAAAGTTGGTCGTCAAGATTGATCAGAATCGGAGCGTATAAAATCATTTCTGTTTGAGGACCGAAGGGATGAGTTAAATGATTTTAGCGGAGATGACGATCAATCAGACCAAGTTTTCGCAGCCGGCGACTTTTTTGGTTACTTTTTTCGTCGTTGAACAATAGTAACAGAAACGAAGAGGACATTTTCCAAATGTATTAAAAGGTAACTTTTTTCCCTTTTGACTTGAACCCCTCCGACTGGAGTCGAAACCAGCAGAGCTGGAATAAAGTTCAAGATTGACGAAAACTATCTCATCATGAATCCCAAGCAAAAAATATACTTAATTTCATTCATCATATTGATCCTCTGCCTGATTGCAGCAGCGGCGTTTTATTACTATACCGGAGACCTCATTATCGCACTACTAATTACTCCCCCTATCATCTATTGGATTCTGCAAAAACGACATAAGGAAAAATATAACTAGTACTTACTACCATTTGTTTTACATATGTAGCTTACCCATATTAAAGATGAATATTTAATCATGAAGGCAACGTATGGTTACCACTGAACAGCTCAAAAAAATGCTTCCAAGCATGCGGCTGAGAAAAACAAAACCGAAAAAAGAGCCTGGAGCAGCACCCGGAACCATTGAGCATATAGGAGAAAGACATCTCGATGAGGTTCAAATTACCGTTTATGATTATGATGAAGATCACTTTCAAGAGATTCCCGTCGACAAAATTCAGAAGGCACAGCCCTATTTGGATGCACCTTCTAAAACATGGGTAAATGTCCGAGGACTTCATGACACAGACAAGCTTCAGAACATCTGGAATTTCTTTAATCTGCATCCGTTAATAAGGGAAGATATCGTGCATACCGCACAACGCCCCAAAAGTGAAACCTATGACAATTGCATATTTTTTGTACTTCGGATGCTGTCATATTCAGAAGAAGAACGGGTGTTACAATCGGAACAGATATCTGTAATTTTGGGAAGTAATTATGTGCTTTCTTTTCAAGAAACGAATGAAGACTACTTCAAACCGATTTTTCATCGCTTGAATATAGAAGACTCACGCATCCGAAAACGCGGTACGGACTATCTCAGCTATGCATTGATCGATACCATTGTCGATTATTATTACCATATCATTGAACGAATCGCTGACGAAGTTGAAACTATTGAAAATGAATTACTCGAAGATTCGGACGATCATCTGCTGAATCACATTCACAAAATAAGAAGAGAAGTTATTTTCTTTCGCAAATCTGTCTGGCCCCTGCGAGATGCTATTAATACCGCTATTCGAGATGAAACAAAATTTATCAACAGCGATACCAAAATATTTCTGCGTGACGTTTATGATCACATGATTCAGATAATAGATAATATTGAAAACTATCGCGATATGGTACTGGGCCTGCACGATATGTATATGTCGCAGGTAAGCAATAGAATGAATGAAGTAATGAAAGTTCTAACTATTATTGCCACCATCTTTATCCCGCTTACATTCATCGCAGGTATTTACGGGATGAATTTTAATCCCGAAGTGAGTCCGCTCAATATGCCCGAGCTTAACTGGTACTGGGGATATCCCTTTTCCCTGATGATTATGGCACTAATAGCCCTGGCCATGGTTTATTATTTTAAAAGAAAAGGTTGGTTCTGAAAAGACTCAAAATTCTGTAGTTTTCTTAAATTTTAATCAAAGCTGTCATCATGGAAAATATTAAAATACTTGTGCCACAGGATTTTTCTGATCTGGGATCAAAAGCACTACACTCGGCAGAAAAGCTGGCCCGTTTATTTAATGGAACGATCACTCCTTTCCACTCCTATTTGCCATTAAACGAAGTAGATGGCGGTCCATATATGTTTGGTATGGGGTCTACAACAATTGAAGACTATGATGAAATTGAGGACGCCCTATATGATCGTCTTGCAGAGCTTGCTAAACAGGAGGTTGATCCATCACTGGTTACTGAGCCACGGATATCTATTGGAAATCCAGCCCAGTCAATCGTTGAAGAGGGAGAAGATTACGATATTATCGTGCTAAGCACGCATGGACGTACTGGCTTTTCCCGTTTCTTTTTAGGATCAGTTTCGGAGAAAGTATTACGTATGTCTCATGTTCCGGTACTTATCGTAAACCAGGAGCGCGAGCTCGATGATCTGAATAAGATCATGGTTACCACTGATTTTTCAGATAACTCCAAAGAAGCTTTTTCTATCGCCAAAGAGATCGCCAGCAAAGCTAATGCAACATTAGAGCTCGTCAATATTTTGCCGTATGATCCCGATCATTCCGAGGAACCTGAAGAATCAAAAATTGAGCTGCGAAAACAACGTTTGGAGGTGCTTGCCAAAGAAGCCTTACACGAAATGGGCGATCTGCTTAAGACCAAAGTTATTGTTTCTACCAATACACCGCACGAGGCAATTATAGAGTATAATACTAATAATCCGCATGATCTAATTGTGATGTCAACCGTAGGTCGTACGGGCATCGATTATTTGATGATGGGCAGTACAACAGCCAACGTTACTCGGTACGTTAATTGTCCCGTTTTAAGCGTCAATCCCAAAGCAGAAAAATCATAAACCTTGAAAAGGATATTCAGTAAAAAACTATTCTTTGCTCTCCTGTGTTCGCTGCTGTTGATATCATCTTGCGGAACGCCCTATCAACCTGAGGAAGATCCGGAAGAAGAAACTGCAGAAACAGATGAAGTGCCTCCTGATAAGACACTGGAAACTGTCACATGGAATCTGAATTGGTATGGATCGGGGTTCAGCGGTCCATCAAACTATGATCTGCAAACTCGAAATATTGTACAGGTAATTGATTCTCTTAATGCTGATCTCTATGCCTTTCAGGAAGTACACGAACAAGAAGATCTAAATAATATCGTCAATAAGATGGAAGGCTTTCGTGGATTTATTGCTGATCTGGGAGACGACCAGAGTCAAAAAATGGCTTTTGCTTATAATACAAACACTATTGATTCACTGGAGGCGGGGCTTATTGTCAATGCCCCCGATGGATATAATGAGGACTGGGAATATTACTGGGCAAACGGTCGTTTGCCTTTATTCTTCCACTTTACCTTTACCTATGAAAGCCACACCAAAGAGTTTTATTCTGTTGTCATACATGGAAAGGCTAATGTCGGTGATAATGCGCAGGAATATGCGGAAGCCTATGAGCGTCGGAAAGAAGCGGCTGAAGGATTGTATTACTATCTAAAGGAAAATAAACCCGATGCAAATATTATTCTATTAGGCGACTACAACGATGACGTTGATGAATCTATCTATTATGACAACGAGGGCGATTATGAGGAGACACCTTATTACCAGTTTGTCAAAGACAGTACAAATTTCAGGATTATTTCAAAGGAGCTTTCTGATGCGGGGGAATCTGCGTCAGTAAATTATGAAGATATCATCGATCACATCACGATTAGCAATGAGCTTTTTAATAATTATGTGCAAAACAGTACGGCTGTTTACAAGGCTCCGGAATCGTACATTGAAAATTATGGGGATACAACCTCCGACCATCTGCCGGTTTGGGCAAGATTCGATATTACTAAAACAAAGTCATTGGCAAACAGCCGGTGATAATTTGCTCTCTTAATTATCCTGTCGGGCAAATAAGGAACCACAGAGTTGCGCAGAGGATTACACAGAGAACTAGACAAATCTTTTTGATAACTCCCCATAAGCAGAGCTTATATATTGAACGTTCCAAAGCCTATCTTCGGAACAAGATACCCACAAGTAATACCCACAGATTAATCAGCGGGCTAATAAGAACACTTAAAGCTTCATTCTATTTTTTCTAAGGACTTAGCCTAAGATCGGCTAACATTGAGTGTCAGTCATCTACAGTGTCATTCTTAGTCCCGCCATCACGTGCAGCCGCGTCACCTCTTCGCGCACAACTTCTCGAACGTTTTGCGTAGAATACAATTCGTTCTGATCATCCCAGAAACTGTACTGCAACCCAAAGTCAAACATTAGTCCTTTTGTGATCTCTGCACTAAATCCACCATTTATAAACTGACGCTCGCTGGCAAATCCGTTGCGCTGGGGATTCGGGAAATAGGCATAACCTATTCGCGGAATAAACTGACCATCATTGATTTTGTACTGCAGTCCCCCACGCAGATTAATTACATCCTTAAAGTTAGAGCGTACAACTCGGTTAATGGCATTTTCATCGGGATTGAGTTCCAATTCATCAAATTCGATACGCGCATCCGAATAAAACACCGCCTCGGCCGTGGCGGTAAATTGTAACCTATCACTTTGGGCCGTAAATCCGCCTTTCAAACGTTGTGGTCGCACAACTTTATATGAAAAATGGCCCGGGGCTTCTTCGAGATCTGTTTGGGCTCCATTATCAAAAGTAGTACGAATCTCCGTATTGTAGTCTTCATCAATATGAAGATGGGAAGGAAAAGCATAACTAGCTCCTATTTTTAATTGCTCCAGGGGTTCGAAAACAAATCCCAGCCGAGCACTGAATGCTTGGATATCGGCATCAATATTATCGGTGCTGTGAATTCGATCGATATCCGTATCAAATTCTCCGTCACCGTCTGAGTCAATAAATGCGGCATCATAATTCCCGCGTCGATCCGATTCCAGAAATTGGCGATTGTAGTTATACGTCCCGCTCAAGTAACCTATAGAAGCACCGAAAGAAAAATTCTTTAGTACTTCAGTAGCCAAAAAAGCAGAATATTCACCCATCCTGCCCCTCTCTTTAAATTCTACATCCTGATTAATGCCGGGATAATCAGAAAAATCTGCGCCCAATCGAAAGATTGATACTGAGCTGTCTTCATTTACATCCTCAATGGCATAGGCGTTGAATGCCGCCTCATTAAGATCATCGTCCCGCGGTAAATCAGCATAGAAATCCGTAATTGACGACTCATCATTATATCCGCTTGCCGATATTGCTCGATTAAAATCTGTCGTTTGACTGTATCCCCCGCCAACAACTAAATTGCCTCTGACGGTAGGCACCTTATAGACAAATCCCAAATCGCCGATACTGGTTTGGTTATCAGAAAAACCGCTGCTATTACCCAGATAGTGTCCTGTTTCATCAATAAACCGGGTACTCACATCAAATGAGAAAAAGCTTTCATTCACCAGCGCCATCGACGCCGGATTATCCTGATAACCTCCGAAACCGGAAGCGTTACTGACAGCAGGCATCACCAGACTGACAGGATCGTATGAGGGATATTCAAGACTATAACGAAATACATCATCAGCACTTTGGGCCTGCACTGAAGTGGCAGATATTACTGTAAAAAAGAGCAGGGATATGAACCATTTTTTTGACATACTTCTGGTATCTGTAAGGTTAAATTTAGCTTGATGAGCCCTTAAAGCGGTTCAGAGACCGTTAATTGCCACCACGGCTGCGATCCGAAGAGCCTGAATCTCCCCCACTCCTACTACGCGATGAGGAAGAAGAGCCACCTCTCGAGCGTGAATTATTCGATGACGAGCTACTTCGACCCACCGAGGAACGGCTTGAACTACTACTTTTGGATCTGCTTACTGAAGATCTATTGGATGATGAGCTTGACCGCGAACGAAATATACTATTGTTTGATCGGTTAGTAATGATTCGACTTGAACTATGATTAAAGGCCGACTTAAGTCGGTTGAAAAACGTGCGTTTTTCTTGATCAGAGGTCTGTACTCTTTGAAAAGAATTAAAATCGACGGTCCGTGCTTTTCGCAAGCTGTTGGTATTACTATCACTGTTTCTTGACAATGATTCAGCCGCAGCACGAGTTCGGATAGCGTTATATCGTTCTCGGTCAATCAATACAGGAAGTTCATCGGTCCGGTCAATATAAACGCTTCTATTATCACTCTGGATATTATTATCGCGTGAACGTGTGCGTGTATTTCCGCTGCTTGTTCTTTCATTATCATTTTGCCCTCGTTTACGAATAACAGATCCTTTACTCCGACTTGTCGTACTTTGTGAACGCGCCGTTCCCACCGAACGCGTTCGAGTTGCAGAACTACTGTTTACTGTCGCGGATCTACTGCCATCATCACGTACGCGACTACCGCTATTTGCAACCCGGTTAGTACCTATGCTTCGGGGACCGTAACTGGAATCATTGCGGCGATTATCTCGTACTTTTTGTCCGCCGTAGTAATATCCATATCCGAAACTTCCGTAATACCTGTGGTAATTATAGGCAAATGGGCTATAACCGTAATGGTAGTAGAAAGGATCATGATAAAATCTGTGGTAATAGTATGGACTTCCCCAGCCCCAGGAAAAAGTGACAGCAAACCGGGGGGACCCGAAATAAGGTCGGTGGTGCCATTTTCCGTAATAAAAGGAATGATGCAGCGACAAATGTGATCCGTATGAAAAGTATGGGTGATAATCGTACCAGTCGTAAGGCGATCCGTAAAAATTATACACATTATAAGGGCTGCACTTGCAATCTCTGTACCTGTTGGCATATTCATAATCCTTATAATAAATCGGTACGTACTCCTCTTCGGTCACTTGATTGTCTCTATGCTCTTGCCCGTCTTCGTTTTTTTGCTCAACTTCTGTTGGCCTCTTGTCCGTAATCTTATTCATCTTTTGGGATGTCTGTAACTGCGTATAGCATCCCGTCAATAGAAGTGCAATCAGCGTAATCAGTAGAGTTTTAAGAATTTTCATAGCTACCACCACGTTTTTAAAGTCCGCTTAGTGATTTACCGGAGTTTCTGTTCCCATAATAATATCAGCAAGCATAATAAGAAATAACATATTCATGTTAGAAGCCTCACATCATATTTCCCCTTTCAGTGATTTAGCTATTACTTCTGCCTTAGAATTAACGTGCAGCTTGCTATATATATTACGGATATGAGCACGAACTGTATCAATTGAGATATCATAACGGTCGGCAATCATCTTATAGCTAAGACCGTCAACAAGCCCGTTCACAATGTCATGTTCGCGCGGCGTCAGATCAGAATCGGAATCTTTTTTCGGGGCATTTTCCTGGAAGTGATTAATCACTTTACGCGCTATCTGGGGTGACATAGGGGCTCCGCCTTCCAATAATTTGAGAATCGATTCTTTGATTTCAGGAAGTGATGTGTGTTTGAGCAGATAACCCGATGCCCCCGCACGCAAAGCATTAAATATTTTGTGCGAATCGTGATACACTGTAAGCATAATGATATCGATCTCATCATACTTCTCTTTGATCAACCCGATA
This sequence comes from Fodinibius sp. GM108, assembly GCF_058386985.1. Classification (NCBI taxonomy): domain Bacteria; kingdom Pseudomonadati; phylum Balneolota; class Balneolia; order Balneolales; family Balneolaceae; genus Fodinibius; species Fodinibius sp. GM108. The sequence goes on along the minus strand of NZ_JBYEIR010000002.1, from coordinate 298,941 downwards.
CCTTTAATGCCCGACATGCCCGGAAGCTGAATATCCATCAAAATAACATCCGGCTTGGGATGTTCTTCGAGATAGTCAATCATCTTTTCAACCGAATCAACAGCCACAGGGCAGGAAAGTTCATCCTGCATATCCAAATATCGCTGGATTAAATCCCTTATTTTCTTGTTGTCTTCGACAATTCCGACGACTGATGCCATAATATTTACCTCACTTATGTTTAGAGTCTACCAAAACAAAATAAACAGTAAAATAATCCCCAAAAGAGAATATTTTCTGCAACACTATTCTAATTAAGCCTTTTCAACCCGTACTTCAAAACCGCCATTTTGATTAAAGTTAATATCTGCATTAATACGTTTCGCTCGCATTTTCATGTTATGCAATCCCTGGCCCGTTTTTCGCTCATTGGTTGCAACAGTGCCATTATCCTTCACACTCATCAAAAAACCGTCTCCATTAGTTGAAAGCGTTACATCGATACGATCCGCATTTGAGTGTTTTGATACATTATTAATTGCTTCTTTAAAGATAAGATAGATATTTTCTTTCCAGGATACTTTAAGCTTTTCCTGCATATTCCCTTCAAAATGATAATTGATCTCTTTGTCAGGTAACACGTTATTTACATAATCCTGCATCCGGTCAGTCAAATCACCCACTGTGTCATTACGGGCATCGATCGACCAAACAATATCATCGAGACTTGAAACAATTTTTCGGCTCTGATTGCCAATCTGTCTCAGTGAATTTTCCAAATCAGCGGGCACTTCCATAGTCTGTAGAAAATCAGACTGTAATGCAATTTCCGTTAGTGCCGATCCCACATCATCGTGTAGATCACTGGCAATACGAACCCGCATCCGTTCTATTTCAACCATCTTTCTTATCCGATAATGATTGTATGCAAAAAGCAGAATTCCAATTAAAGTGATGATAAGAAGTGCTATAAACCACCATTGTAACCAAAAAGGTGCTAAAACAGAGAAGTGAACAGATGCAATATTCTCACTCCATTGTCCATCGCTATTTTGGGCCCGTACCTGGAATGTATATTCACCGGATGGTAAAGTTGAGTAGCGCACCGAACGTTGATCCGTATGCTGCCAGCCTTCTCCCGAATTTCTCAGACGATAGCGGTAATGAACCTGCTCCGGTGCTGTAAAACTGATTCCTATAAAATCAAACGTGATGTTTTGATTATCACTCTTTATTTCAAGATCGGATTTTATTGGTATTGTTTCTCCGGATACCTGCATACTTTCTATGTGAACAACCGGCGGAGAGTCATTCACTCTTTCTTCTCCGGGATCAAAAACAGTAACCCCACCTACAGAACCAAACCAGAGATGACCTCGGCTATCTTTGTGTGATGCACCGGCATTCATTTCATTAGCAACTAACCCCTGGTCTTGGGTGATCAGTTTAAACGCCTGCTCGCGCTCAGTTTCATCTTTATTTTGATAATTTTCATAATCGAACCGTACAACACCTTTGTTCGTACCAATCCAGTATATACCGCGATCATCCTGCTCAATAAAATAGCAAACTTCGTCAGGTAGCCCATCTCTACTGGTTATAACCTCAATGTTTCCCTCCTCAAAGCGTGCAATACCACCAAATGTAGCAAACCACAACTGTCCTGCATTATCCTTAAGGATATCCATCACTCCGTTATTGGGTAAACCATTCCTTACAGAATAGTTAGTAAAACCTGATTCGTTTAACTTGCTGATTCCTCCGTATGTAGCAATCCAAATTGCGCCGTCCTCTGTTTCTTCGAGCGACATTACTGTATTGTCAGCCAATCCATCTTCTTCTGTAATCTGTTTAAATTGTCCATCCTCAAATTGGATTATACCGTCACCGTATGTGCCTAATAAGATACCAGAGCTTTCCTGCGGTTTAATCAATGATCGTATTTTGCGTGCGGGCAAAACGGTTTCATCATAATTATGAAAACTGTTACCATCGTAAATACTTAATCCCCAGCGAGTTCCTATCAATAGATGATTTTGGTCATCGGGTCTAATCGTGTAAACTTTATTATCGACCAGCCCGTCGCTATCCCTGTAGTTTTCTATTTCTCCATCACTAATGTTAGAAATTCCCCCGCCATACGTACCTATCCAATATTGTCCTGTCTGGTTTTCTGTAATAGATGTAATGACGTTATTAGGAAGTCCCTGCTCCACTGTGTAATTCCGGAACTGGTTTCCCAAAAATGCACTGATTCCTCCACCAAAAGTTCCAAACCAGATCAGTCCTTCCCGGTCAAGATAAGTAACATGTATGATGTTATTATCCAGTCCTTCATCCATAGAGTAATTTTTGAACTCACCGTTAGAAAAATAGCTGGCTCCTTCCTCTGTTCCCAGCCATAAACTACCAGTATTATCACTCGAAATAGATTGGACACGGTTATTAACCAAGCCATTTTCTTCCGTATAACAATCGAACTCTTCATCTTCGAACTTGCAAAATCCACCTCGGCTGGCCACCCAAAGTGAACCATCATTATCGAGTTCAAGATCCCGAAGTCGATTATCCGGCAAACCATGTTTTACAGTATAAGTCCGGAAATTGCCACTCTCTAGCTTTGTAAGCCCCTCTCGCGTAGCAAACCATAAAATACCTTCCTCATCTTCTATAATATCCCTGACCCGGTCTCCCCCCAGTCCATGGATAGATCTATACTGTGATAAATTATCCTCACCATCAAAATTCCAGACCCCCTCACCGTCTGTAGCAAACCAAAATTCATCATATTGATCCTGATAAATAGCCAGGATAGTGCTCGATTCCAGCGGCCGCAGTTCAGGCAAGGTGTGAAGACTATCCGCCCTCATTACGTTGACCCCACTACTTGTGCCTATCCAGAGCTGACCGTTGTTATCCTTATATAATGCAGATATATCATTGTCCAGCAAGCCATCTTCACTGTAATAATTTTTGAAACTAATACCATCAAAACGATTTAATCCGTAACTGGTACCAATCCACATATATCCTTCCCGATCCTGTACCATGTCATTTACCACAGACTCGCTTAATCCATTTTCGATAGAGTACGTACGAAAAGGCAGGACTTGTGCTTCAAGAGAAGGAGCTATTCCCGCTAACAATAAGATAAATGCTATTACTCGTTTCATAGATATGCTAACGAACACGATCAGAAAATGTTTATGTCAACGGTATTCTATTAAAAGTTTAGGGAAATAAAAAAGCCCCGGTTAACCGGGGCTTTTAAGATTTTTAAATGTTTGCAAAAATTAGCCGAGATAAGCACGAAGTGCAGCGCTGCGGTTGTGATGGCGCAGTTTACGAAGTGCTTTCTCCTTAATCTGTCGGACACGTTCTCGTGTGAGATCAAAACGCTCACCAATTTCTTCGAGCGTTAAGGAGTGCTCGCGACCAATGCCGAAATACAGTCGAATAACTTCAGCTTCTCGATCGGTAAGCTTAGAAAGTGCCCGTTCAATCTCAACCTTGAGCGATTCGCCCATCAGATCCGTATCGGGATCGGGGGTTTCCTCATTTTCGAGGACATCCAGCAGACGATTATCTTCGCCCTGAGCGAATGGCGCATCAACAGAAAGGTGACGGCCGGAAATTTTAAGCGTATCAGCTACTTCCGAAACCGTCATATCCAAACTTTCAGCAAGCTCAGCTGCAGATGGTACACGTTCATACTCCTGCTCAAGCTTGGAAAGCTCTTTTCCAATTTTATTAAGTGCGCCGACACGGTTCAGTGGCAACCGTACAATTCGGCTCTGTTCGGCCAGTGCCTGTAAGATCGACTGTCGGATCCACCAAACGGCATACGAGATAAACTTGAAACCTCGTGTCTCATCGAAACGTTTTGCCGCTTTAATCAATCCGAGATTACCCTCATTGATGAGATCACCAAGAGAGAGCCCCTGGTTTTGATATTGCTTTGCTACAGAAACCACAAAGCGGAGGTTAGCTTTCGTGAGATCTTCAAGAGCCTTTTGGCTCCCTTTCTGAATCTCTTTGGCCAACCTTACCTCATCTTCTGGAGTAATGAGCTTTTCTTTGCCGATCTCTTGTAAGTAACGGTCGAGAGATTCTGATTCTCGAGTAGAAATACCTGAACTTCTAGCCACGGGATATGATGGATTAAATTAGCATTTATTATCTGGAGATGATCATTTTGATCGCTACTGGTAAATAAATCAAGGTGATCTTTTCACCATGGGAACTAATAACGTAACTCAACGCAAAAATGTTTCACCTATTCAATCTCTAAAATATAGGGCTTTTAAGATTCAATTTCGAATCATTAATTCCTTCTCTCTTAACGGTCCGAAAGCATTGATGTTCCGGCATATTCGGCAGAAATATCAAAAAAGTCAGCTGCTGTACAGGCTATATCGCTAAACGTTTCCCGAGTACCCAGATTAATCTCTGAAGCTTTTTCAGCTGGATACATAAGCACCGGCACAAATTCACGACTGTGATCGGTGCTTTCGGATGTGGGATCATTGCCGTGATCAGCTGTGATAATCAAAATATCGTCGTCCTGTAACTTGCCGACAATAGCCGGTATTGCCCGGTCAATCTCCTGCAGACATTCAGCATATCCTTCGGGATCCTGTCGGTGCCCGAATTTTTGATCGGTATCGATTAAATTTACGAAAACAAAGCTCTCGGATGCGGCCGACATTAAGCTCAGTAGCTGTGAAATACCCTCGGCATTGCTTTTGGTCCGGCGAAATTGGGTAAAAATGTCTTCAGGAAACAGATCAATAATTTTACCGATTGAATAGGTCTTGATCCCCTCCTCGTGCAGCCTGTTTATCAGATTATGCTCCGGGGGTTCCAGAGAGAAATCGTGGCGCCGATCAGACAAACGCTGGAAGTTGCCGGGTTCTCCGTGAAACGGACGAGCAATAACCCGGCCTACCCCATGCTCTCCCTGTAGAACTTCTTTTCGGGTATATTTACACCAGTCATAAAGGGTATCCACAGAAGTAACATCTACATGAGTGGCAATTTGAAAAACACTGTCAGCCGATGTATACACAATCGGTAATCCTGTTTCCAGATGTTCTTCTCCATAATCGGCGATCACTTCAGTACCGGAATATGGTTTATTTACCAGTACATCCTCAACGCCAATACCTTCACAAAACTGTTTGATAACCTCATCGGGGAAGCCTTCAGGATAAGTTGGAAATGGTCGGTTAAGATGAACGCCTGCAATTTCCCAGTGTCCCGTAGTAGAGTCCTTACCCGCTGACTGCTCACGCATTTTACCATAGGCACAAAGCGGCTCCGATTCTACGGGTACGGATGTAAGCGGAGTGATATTGCCCAATCCCATCCGCTGCAAATTAGGCAGCCTGCACCGCGTTTCTTCACACAGATGGCCGAGCGTGTTCTCATTCTCATCACCATAATCGGCGGCATCATCCTGAGCTCCTACTCCAAGTCCGTCAATAACTATTACATAGCAATTTCCCATAGCTAAATGGCCTCATTTTTATTGGATTTCAGTGCCTGTGAAAGTGCTTTTTTGGCATTCGACAACACCTGGTAGCAGTCATTATACTCTCCGTTAACTTTAACGAAACCGACTTTTATACCAGTATCTATATGAATCCCATTTTTCAATTCAAATGAGTTGGCAAACTTCTTCTTCAGTGATTTTGTCCAACGCTGAACAGCCTGTTCATTTTTGCTCTGGATAAAGAAGGAATACACATAGTCAGAATGATATCCCAGGATACCCGAATGTCCGAATTTGGAGGGATTAAATGCAGAAACAAGATCTCGCTGCATCTGATCAAGCTGCTCCATCCGCAACTTTGTCCGCAGTTCAGGAAGATTCGAAAGCGTCACTAAACCGAACCAGGAATGGAGATTACTATCCTCCCGGGACTGGCGCTTTAATTCGGCATTTACGGTTTTTTCCCATAAATCCGGTAAAAAAGCATTGTATTCATTGGCAAATGCCGATCCATCTACCTCAATATTAGGATTATTGGAAAGCATTTGCAGCCCAGACAAACGTACCAGATTAATCAGCTTGTGCTTTGTTGATTCTTTGAAGATGAGCGGATTTTTATCGTACACTAAAACAACACCATGGCGCCGCTCCTTGAGCAACAGCGGAATAGCCAGCGTAGCCCCTTCGGAATGTAATTCCCTGGGCGATAATCGCTTGGGATTATTATTAAAGTGGATCGCAAATTCGGTCTCTCCCTGATCTAAGGCCTCATATGCCATCGACCGCTCTTCCATCTTCATGCCAATGGGAGGAGCATATTTGGCTTCATCTGCATTCATTACATTGCACCAGCTATCCATCCCCTGTGCAACAAAAGAAACACCTCCGTCATGCAAAAAGGACTGAATCAAATTCAGCAGGCGTTTAACCATCTCCGACCGGTGTCCCCTGATCTGCAGCTGTGAAATACTTTCCTCATAGTCAACCCACTCATTCTGTTGTTCATACAGATCGCTGATCTCTAAATAGGTATTCAGGACATTTCGCAGTGCGCTTATATAGGAATAGATGACTTCGCTTTTATCTTCAGTAAAGATATGATCCTTTGATTCAAGAACCGTAAGAGCGACTGTTTCGCCGTTATTAACAAATGGCAATAAAGTTACATATTGCACCGGCACATCGTTATAATAGTGATTCAATACCGATGCGGGAATATCTTTACCAATTTCTACAGCTGTAGGTTCTTTCAGATCCTTATATTCATCTAGAAAATGATGCTCAAAGCTAATGCGATCTTTGAACATGACATTATCGAGCACCGTAGATTTTGTCTCCATTACTAACTGCTGGCGGGAACGGTTTATCCAATACATATACACCGTCTCCATCTCTGAGGCGCTTCGAAGTAAAAAAATTAGATCGTTGAGCACCTGCTTAAACTCTCTCAACGCTTTTTCCTGACGTTTCTGTCCCATAATTTCGGCGTTCGATTGTTCTTTCTTTTTTATTCTGGCGTAATTTTCCATCCCTGTTTAGTCTATCTGTTTAGCCAATTCTTCTGCCTGATTCACCATCTTTTCTATAGCTGTCAGTCCATTATCCCAAAAGTCGGGCTTTGTAATATCCAGTCCCAGTTTACCCACGATATTTTCGGGCCAGTCTGATCCGCCTGCCCGCAACATCTCGATATATTTTTCAGAAAAACCGTTCTTTAAACGGGTATATTCTTCATAGAGCGCCAATACAAGAAGCTCTCCAAATGCGTAAGCATACACATAACCCGGAGTGTGCAGGAAATGGGGAATATAACTCCACCAGAGATCATATTCCTCAGTAAGTGTCACTGAATCTCCATAAATATCCTCCTGCGTTTCTCGCCATAAACGTGAAAAATCTTCAGTGGTAAGTTCACCTTTTTCGCGACGATGAGTATGTATTGCATCTTCAAAACGATTCATCGAAACTTGGCGAAACACGGTAGCAATGGTGTCGTCAATTTTCCCGATCAGCAGCGCCAGTTTTTCTTTCGGATCATCAAGCCTTTTAATCAAACGCTGAAAAACGAGCATTTCTCCAAATACCGAAGCCGTTTCAGCCGTCGTAAGAGGCGTATCGGCTTGCAAGGCTCCCTGTTCGCGCGACAGATACTGGTGCACCCCATGTCCCAACTCATGAGCCAGTGTTTGCACATCTCTGATCTTGCCGTCATAATTCATGAACACATAGGGATGCACCGAAGGAACCGTACTGGCTGAATAGGCACCGCCGCGCTTGCCGGGCTTCATTGCGGCATCAATCCAGTTTTGATCAAAAAATTTACCCGCGATATCTCCCATTTCAGAATGAAAATCGGAATAGGAATCGAGTACCATTTCCTGGGCTTCTGTCCACGGAATCTGCTTCTGACTTTCAAGCAGTGGTGCATAGCGATCGTAATCAAAAAACTCATCATAGCCCAACAAGCTACGTTTTAGATCGTAAAAGCGGTGCACCAGGCTGTATTTATCGGTTACCGCATTGATAAGTATTTCTACCGTTTCATCATCAATTTCATTAGACAGATTCCGGGCGGATATCCAGCTGTCATAGTTCCGCAGCTTATCATCGGTATGCTTGTCGGCCAAAATTGTATTAAATATGAACGTTAACGTGCGGCTGTGTTCCTCAAATGTTTCTGTCAGTGACGCGTGTGCACGTTTTCTCAGATTCCGATCAGGTTCATGCAACTTGCTCAATACTTCTTGTTGGGTCAGCTCTTCACCATCCAGCTCAAAACGGGCGGCTCCCATTGTTTCGTCAAAATAGCGATTCCAGGCAGTACGTCCTGTCACCCTTTTAGCAGAAAGTATCTGCTCTTCTTTTTCACTCAGAATATGATCCTTGTACCTGCGTGATGTCTCCAGGTAATGCTTGTAATGAGAAAGCTCTTTGCTCTTAATAAGCTTATCGGCTTTCTCATCCTCTACATTAAGCCATTCCACATCAAAAAAGACCAGCTTTTGATGGATTTCAGAAGAAAGTTCGCTGGCCTCTTGTTTCAATTTTCCATACTCGGATTTATTCGTATTTGTTGACCAGATGAGATGAGCGAATGATCCAATTTTTCCTATTGTTTCCAGAATCTGCTCATAATCCTGCAGGGCCTGCTTCATTTCCTCTTCATCAAAATCGGCTACTTTCCCTTTATAATCTAAAGCAAAGTCTTTAGCCTGTTGAAGAATTTCCTCCTTGTCATTCTGTAGAGCAGGATCATCAATTGATTCATACAGATCAGAAAGATCCCACTCCACGTTTTCTGCGCCTGTTTTTTCTTTGCCTTTATTGCTCATAAATTTCTGTAATTCGCTGTTATACTCCGTTTTTCACCTTTTAAATTAGCCAACTGAAACAAAAATTATCTTGGTTAAAGAATCGTAATTTAATCTTACAATACTTAACTTTACGCCTGATTGTTTATGGTTTAAAGAAACCAAAAAAAACAATCAATTTTAACTTGTTCAGATGTTTTTTCGCAGTAATTAAAATCCACCCAATAAGATCACATTTTGAAGTCGCTCGAAGCAGTTTTCGGACCAAATTCCGCACTTGTTGAAGAACTTTTTAATCAATACAAAGAAGACCCCTCTTCTGTTCCCAATCACTGGCGGCAGTATTTCGATGAGATTGAAGGGGTAGAATCAGCTGAAGATTTAAAATCGGAGGCTAAAAAAGCCCGTGATGGAGCTCCTGCAACCCCATCTGCTCCACCGGCTCGTGAAAAAACCAAAGACAAAAAACCCACGGAAAAGAAGGAACGTGACGCTGATGTTTCCATTCCGTCGGGAGCGACGCTGGAAAAAATTAAAGGCGTCTCCAGCAAGATTGTCCAGAATATGGATGAAAGTCTGGAAGTGCCTACAGCTACTTCGGTGCGTTCGATGCCTGTTAAAATGCTGATCGAAGATCGGGATATTATTAACCGCCACCTCAAACAGCGGAATGAACCAAAGTCTTCTTTCACGCACTATATTGCATGGGCGATTATCAAGGCGCTCGAAGAATATCCTAACATGAATAATTCGTTCGTCTATAAAGATGGCGAACCGTACAAGGTGATTCCGGAACAGGTAAATCTCGGGTTGGCGATCGACGTGCAGAACAGGGATGGATCACGAAATCTTCTTGTCCCGAACATTAAGGGGGTAGATAAGATGAACTTTAAAGAGTTCCTCTACGCCTATTCCGACCTTATTGATAAAGCCCGAAACGGAAAGCTTGAAATCTCAGATTTCGAAGGTACTACTATTACGCTGACAAATCCGGGTATGATCGGTACGGTACAGTCGGTGCCGCGACTTATGAAATCGCAGGGTGCAATCATTGCAACCGGTGCCATTGATTACCCGGCTGAATATCAGTCGATGTCGCAAGATGTTATCAATAAGCTCGGCATCAGCAAAGTTATGAATGTGACTTCTACTTACGATCACCGTGTTATTCAAGGAGCAGAATCGGGTGCGTTTCTGAAAAAAATACATAGTCTGCTAAACGGAGAGGAGAATTTTTATGATGAAATTTTTGACGATCTGGAAATTCCATATGACCCGCTGCCTTTCGGTGCCGACAACTATGCTAGTCAGTTAGACGGTACTGAAGCTACGCTTGAGGAGAACAAGCGGGCCATTGCCGTCATGCGACTGATCAATATGTACCGTACTAACGGCCACTTGCTGGCCGATCTTGATCCCCTGAGTGACGAGACCGGACATAGCCCGGAATTAGATCTTAGCTATTATGATCTAACGCTATGGGATCTGGATCGCGAATTCTACTGTGCCGGCCTGGGTGGTAATGAAAAAGCTACACTGCGCGAAATAATCAACTTGCTGCGAGAAACCTACTGTGGCAAGATGGGTGCCGAATACATGCACCTGCTGGATCTTGAAGAGCGTGGTTGGCTGCGTGAGCGAATGGAGTCTACGACTAACACTCCCGACCTGTCTAAAGATCAAAAAGAGGATATCCTCCATAAGCTCAATCAGGCAATGGCATTTGAGCAGTTCCTCCACAAGAAATATATCGGCCATAAACGATTTTCACTTGAAGGAGCTGATACGCTGATTCCGATGATGCATCATATGCTCGAACGAGCCGGTGAAGATCAGGTAGAAAAGATATTTATGGGCATGGCTCACCGTGGACGATTAAATATTCTCGTCAATATTCTGAATAAGCCCTATCGTAAAGTTTTCGCCGACTTTGAAGGAAATATTGATCCTGACAGCATTCAAGGATCCGGAGATGTAAAGTATCACCTTGGATCGAAAGGTGAATACGAAACAAAGACAGGCGATAATATTGAGATAGAACTGATGCCTAACCCCAGCCATCTCGAATCGGTAAATCCGGTGGTTGAAGGTGCTACACGGGCCACACAGGATCATGATGGAGAAAATGCCGAGAAAAAGAATGTACCGCTGCTTATTCACGGCGATGCTGCTTTTTCAGGTCAGGGGGTTGTTGCTGAAACACTGAATATGTCGCAACTGGATGCCTATAAGACAGGTGGAACAATTCACGTTATTATTAACAACCAGATCGGTTTTACTACACTGCCTGAAGATGGACGTTCGACTGAATATGCCTCTGACCTTGCAAAAGCTATTTTGGCACCAATATTTCATGTAAATGGGGATAATCCCGAAGAGGCCGTCCATGCAATGAAGATGGCTTTTGATTACCGCCAGAAATTCGGAAAAGATGTTGTTATCGATCTGGTCTGCTTCCGTAAACACGGACATAATGAGGGTGACGAACCGGCCTTTACACAGCCTGGTATGTACAAGGAGATCGAAAATCATCCTACAGTTCGTGATATTTATACTGATAAACTGCTCAACAGCGGCGAATTTACGGAAGAGGAGATGCAGGAGATTTTTGATGAATTTGATGAACTTCTCCGTGAAGCATTTGACGATGCCAAAAATGCCTCTCCCCTGGAAGTTACTGAGGATATGATCGATCGCCATGAAACCAGGCAGGAAAACTGGGACGAATATCCCGACACTACATATCCTGAGGATGAATTAAACGATATTGCAGTAAAACTAAATACCGTTCCCAAAGATTTTGATGCCAATCCCAAGCTGCTTAAACAGCTTGCAAAGCGCGCCGAAATCGTAGAGAAAAACGAGAAAAAGATCGACTGGGGATTTGCGGAAGCACTTGCTTTTGGTTCGCTGTTGAAAAACGGTACAACCGTGCGTCTTACGGGACAAGATGCTGAACGCGGCACCTTTTCGCATCGACACGCTATTTTGCACGGCACCGAAACTGATCAGAAGTTTATTCCTCTGAATAATCTTGATGACGACCAGGCACCATTTTTCCCTTACAACAGCTTGCTTAGTGAGTTTGCCTGCGTAGGCTTCGAATTTGGATACAGCGCTGCCAAACTGGATGCATTGGTTATATGGGAGGCTCAGTTCGGCGATTTTGCCAATGGTGCTCAGGTGCCTATCGACCAGTATATATCAGCCAGCGAGGCCAAGTGGGGACAAAAATCAGCACTTGTGATGACCTTACCCCATGGCTACGAGGGACAAGGGCCGGAGCACTCTTCGGCCCGCTTAGAACGCTACCTCCAGCTTTGTGCCGAGGATAATATGCAGGTCGTTAATCTTACAACCCCGGCACAATACTTTCATATTCTGCGCAAACAGGCCAAGATGGACGACAAGAAGCCATTGATTATTATGTCTCCGAAAAGCTTGCTGAGACACCGACTGGCGACCTCCCGAGCTGAAGATCTTGCCAAAGGTCAATATCGACCGTTTATAGAAGATCAGGAAGTTGAAGATAAGAGCAAAATCGACCGACTGATTATCTGTTCGGGCAAGGTCTATTACGATCTGTATCAGCAGCGGGAAGACGAAGAGCTTGAAAATATTGCCATTGCCAGGATGGAGCAGTTTTACCCCTTCCCTGATAAGGATGTAGAAAATATTCTGAAAGAATACGATCATGTGGAAGATATCGTCTGGTGCCAGGAAGAACCCAAAAATATGGGTGCCTGGACATTTGTCGCTCCGCGGATCATGAACGAATTGCAGGATAATCAATCGTTGAGATATGTAGGGCGACAAGCTTCTGCATCACCGGCTGCGGGACAGATGAAAGTTCATAAAGCCGAACAAGAGAAGCTTATCCAGGAAGCGCTTAGCTAAGGTATCCAGGTATCTTAAGGTCTAGGGGGGATAAGGATATAAGTCCTTATCCCTTGCCTTCCAAATTATCTGGGGTCAATGATTAAAAACCAGCTCATAATACCTTTGGAGAGGCTATCTATAATAGAAGTGATTCCGGAACAGGATATAAGATTTATACCTATTCCCTTATTTCCTTGTACCCCATATCCTAATTTACCTCAGGCCGTTCTTAACGCCCTTGCAGATGCGACTCACGGCATCGTGGCTGTGCAGACTTTCCATATGAACGCAGCGAATAACAAAATCGTGAATACGTTCTTCCTCATTTAATTGCTCATAAAGAAGCCGGGCGGCATCTTCCACAAATTTTTGAAAAGCTCCATTCATCTCGGCAAACGCCTGCTCATCTTCACGTTTTACCATAACCTGAGTTTCAGTCATCAGAGCTTCACGGCAGTGTTTGACAAGCTCTTCTACAAATAGTTCCTCATTGAGCTCAACAGTAAGACTGGCTACACTCCGCTGACTGTGAGGAATACTGGCTACTTCCCTGTTTTCACGTGCGTGTTCCGAAAGTTCGTATGAGCAGGGACATGCACTACTGTACTCAAAGTCAAGGTGCATAAACTTTCGGAAGTCTCCGTCAGCATTCATCGTACCTTCAATAGAAACATTATAGTACTGATATCCTTCGAGCCCCGATCGCAGACTCTCTTGCAGAATCGGATAATTAAATGACAAACGCAGATAGGCTGTTTGCGAATCCAGCTCTTCACGATACGTTTCCAGGACTTCTTTAAGTTTATCGGGATGGAAAACATCATCTTTAAAATCATAAAATGAGCGTATAATTCTGCTCATATTGATTCCTTTTTTACCGGCTTCCAATCCCACATAGCCGTCGACAGATGTCTCAAGGGTAATCAATTCTCCATCCGGCCGCGGATATTTTAACGGCAGTTTGAAATCGGAAATACCAACTTGTTGAATGGGCACGTTTGCCCCTTCAATAAGCGAAGCCGGTCCATTTTGAAGATCGGGTAAACTATCTTTGTAATCGTCTGACACGGTGAAGGTTGGATCGTAATAACGTTTCAATTTAGTAGAAATCATTCGTGCTTACTGCAATTTCTTAAATTTTAATGTATTGCCGGAGTTTCTTTTTTCAAAAGGTATGGACAATATTTGGCTGAATTTCGTTCGGTTTCCCGGAGTTCAACTTCATACAAAAAGCCATTGCCATTTGTTGCTTCCCGAATCGGTTTTTCTAACTCCTCAAAAAAAGCCTTGACCAAATTTTCTGTCGAAGGCATTACATCCTCAAGAAAATCTACATCCAGATTTAGATTCTTATGGTCGCATTTTTCAACAATACTAGACTCAACAATCGCCTTCAACTTCGACAGATCAATAACATACCCCGTCTCGGGATCAGGTGTACCAGCAACGGTCACATTGATAATATAGTTGTGTCCATGCCAATTTTCATGATTACACTTCCCATACATATCTCTGTTCCACTCGTCAGATTTATCGGGATTGTGCAAGCGATGCGCTGCGTTAAAGTGAGCCTTCCGAGTTACAAAAACCAAGCCGTAGATTTTTTATTGTTATGAATACTGATTTTAAATAACGCATCTTTAATGGAGATTGTTCCCCATTTAATATCAGGATAATTTATCACCCAAATAGATTTTAATCAAATTGCTGTTAAAGGCCTGAAAAAGATCATAACCAGTACTTATTCAAGTCATTTATGTAGCAAATAATTAAGCGTAGAGTCCAAATGTTTGGTCTGAGGCACCATTTGGTACCAACACCTGTTCGTTACGAACAATATTCCCTTCAGCTTATTTGAGAACCTGTCCAGCTTCCGGCGAATTCCTCATCACCTACCCCCCTGGCTATGATCAGTGGTTAATAGGCATTAAAGAAAGGGAAAGGACAGGAGAGGGTTCAAAACGAAGGGTTGGTACACATGAGAGCATCGGGCCGAGATAAGAGGAGAATCGGGTGACTTCAAAGCCGAAAATTCTCTTACTACGGAGCAGAGCTCCCTCGTAACAACACATTTGTGTAACTCTGCGTCTTCTCTGTGAATCTTGTGGATACCTAGAATAAAAAAGGAGGACCGAATCAACGGACCTCCTTTTTGTGATCAGCACACCTCACATTTGGGACTGTGAGATATTTTTAAAACTAATTTGATGGCCAGCGAACCCAGCTTCCTTCCCGGGTCCAGTCTTCGGTACCAAAAGCACCACGATATTCAACCTGATCAAAAAATCCATCGTTGGGCGGAGTTTCACCACTGTCTAATGCAGGAGAATCGGATTGGAGACTAAAATCATAGTTAGCCGGATTATTAAACAAAGGATCAACTTCTTCATAAGAACCAGCATAACGCTCGGCGTCCGGTTGATCGGCACGACCACCGGCGTCGGAGGCATCCTGAAATACATCATTATTATGGATGACAAATCCGTTAAGACTTAACGCATCGGGATAATTGGTATAGGTGTCATCTCCTTCTTCACCTTCATCACCACCTTCGAGTACAAATGGTGCACCGTCAAAATTAGAGACGATGAAATTATTATATGATCCTTCCAGGTGTTCGCGCAGACGAAGCCCAAAGTTATTTTTCTCGGGACTACTGCCATCACCGGCTCCATAAACTGTAACGTTATAGAGATTAGGAGAGGTAGGTCCGTTGCCACCGTCACAGTCAGAAAGATCGGCACATCCGTCATTTTCGAATCCGTTATCGGCACCTGGTTTTTGAACAGCTAACCAAAACTGCCCGCGGCCGACCCAGCCTTCGTCATAATCGAATGAATCATCGTCAGCGCCGTAGGCAATGAAATATTTCAGATCTACAGTTCCACCGAACAACTCTACGCCATCGTCGCTGCATTCGTACGTTTGTACGTATTCGATAGTCGTCCCGCTTCCCACAGAATAGAGCGTCAGGGCCTGAAGTTCAGAGCCTTCTGCAATACTGAATCCGGTATATTCGATTCGCACATAACGCAGAATACCGCTGTCATCATCATCTTTGTTTCCACCATATTGGATTGCTTCATCCAGGCCTTCAACCTCACCGACTCCACTGGGATTACTGTTGGGAGCATGGCCGGTAAGAATAATTCCACCCCAATCGTTGCGCTCGGGATTATTCCGGGCCGATGTAAATACAATGGGATTATCAGCTGTACCATCAGCGACAAGACGTGCCGTCGGACGAGTGCCATCTGAGAAGTTCTCATCATCCTGGTCCAGCGTGATTATTGTCCCAACATCATCAGAGTTACCATTGTGATACTCGAAACTCACCGTAACCCCGGGCTCGATAGTCAGCGTGACACCCGGCATTACAAAATGCGGACCGGCAAGCGTAGTATCATTACTCCACGTCTCATCTTCGGATATCAACGTACCCGGCAGGTTTTGATACACTTCGGGAATTTCTATTTCTTCCTCTTGCCCATCACCTGGATCGGTGGGATTGTCATCACCACAAGCAGAAACCATTAGCGCTAGAGGCAATAAAAGCATCATTAATCTTTTTGTTGCTGTATTAATCATGAGTGATTGATTTTGGATTGATTAAATGTTGACAAGGTGAAGATGAAAAACATGCTTTAAGAAATTATTATCCCAAGATAGGCAAACCATTATCTTTAGGATTAGAAATCGTAGCTAATTCCTACATTATAGCTCACTCCCGGCGAATACCTGTTTGTAATTACCTCTCCCTGCTTATAAATCACATCTTGGTTAAGCAGGTTTTCGATATCCGCCTTAAGTGTAAACTTGGATACCCGATATTTTACTCCAAGATCTATCTTATCGAAAGGCTGCTCATATTCGTCATCAGGATGGCGTCGCATCCCAACGGTAACGATCCGTTCGCCAAAGGTGTTATAATTCGCTGAAAGTTCAACATTCCATTGTGGGATGGTGTAGTAGGCTCCTACGTTCAAAGAATAAGGTGATTGACCATACATCGGCCGCTCAAAATTAGCCGTACGGTAGCGATCCTTTTCTTTGCTGCGGGTTTCCGAAAGGATATATGAGCCATTAATCACCATTTGGAATTGCTCAGTAATATTTCTCCTCCCTTCTATCTCTATTCCAAATAGATTTGCCTCTTCTGCATTCTTGTACTGCACTTCCGTCCGCTCGGTAAAGCGATAGAACAATTCAATAGGTTCAAAAAACTTTTTGTAAAAAGCACTGACGGCAAACATTTCACCGGGACTCGGATAGGTCTCAAAACGCAGATCGTAATTGTGGATTTTCGTTCGATTTAAATCCGGATTTCCATACACGATCTGTGATCCCACAAAATCCTGAAATCGAAAATCAGAAATCTCACGAAATTCGGGACGTGCCAGCGTCATTGAATACGCCCCGCGAATATTCATCTTTTCTGATACGCTGTATGTAGTATTTATCGCAGGTAACAGATCAGTTTTGCTTACGTTGGCAATGGTCTGACTGGCATTATCAACATCAATCATTACCTTCTGTACGGATTGCTCAATACGAGCTCCCGCCTCAAGCGAAAAGTTATCGAAGTAATTCCAGTTGGCACTGAGATAACCGGCAAGTAATGTCTGCTCACCGTCATATGAATCCCGCGACTGCGTAGTTTCTGCTAAATCCAGCAAATCATTTTCGACCATTGAAGGGTCAAGCGCAATATCGGCCGGCTCACTCTTCATATCACGAGGGTACGAACCAGTGAAATTTTGATATTCCAGTCTGCGAGCCGAGAAATCACGTTGTTTGAGTTCGGCCGAAAAACCAGTTTTAAACTCCAGTGACTGCAGCGGCTCGAGTTCATAATCTACTTTGGTCGTATAGTTATTGTCAGTCTGGTTGGAGAAGAAGTGTGAGTTTCCTCCGTCATCAAAATAGATGTTGTAATGCCCTTCGGGCGTTAAATTGTACTGGGTTGTTCGGCGGTCGGGGCGATCTTGTTTGGCTCTGGAATAGTTTAGCGTTATCGACAACTGCGACTTCAAAAGCTCATCAAAATACCGTTCGAATACACCGCTACTCGAAAAAATAGCACGCCTGTTGAAATCCAGGACTGTTTGACGTGTATTCCGCGGATAGTTAACATAATCCCCGATAATCTGTTGCGCAGAATTTTCAAGTGAATTAGAGTAAAGGTTTTTAAGGCCAATCTTTGTCTGCGAATCAGGTTTAAAAAACAGGTTCAGCATTCCGCTTATCTTAGCACTCTCGGTACCCTCTCTGCTAATGTAGTCAGCATTCAATACGTTTTTCGCGGCGTCATCATTGTAACTTTGAATTACCCGGAATTCGCGACTTGGTTGCAAGGATCGATCATACTTATAGCTAAAATTTGATACAATACCGATAGGTTTATCGCTTTCATTTATCTGGTTTGCATAACTGAGTTCAACTTTTTGTGATGGGATAGCTTGGCGACTATTGTTGAGAGACCAATCTTTATGAAGAGCATTAGCAACCTGCTTTTCATTCTCAATTGTAATCCGACTATTTTGCAAAACTACAGGCATCCCTCTTTTTCCATTATCAAAACCAAGGAAATCAGTTGCACTTCCCTGATATCCCAAAACATCCTCAAAAGTTGAAATGCTGTTATAGCCGGTTGAGTATGAGAAACCGATATCTTGCTCTTCCGGAAATTCTTTTGATGTGATCTGTACCGAACCCCCGGAAAATTCACCGGACTGATCTGGTGTAAAAGTCTTTTGGACCACGATATTATCAACCGAACCGCTGTTGATTAAATCAACCGGTGCCTCTTTTTTCGTTGGACTCGTTGAAGGTACTGCTCCGCCATTTAACTGAACATTACTGTAACGATTTCCAAGTCCACGGACGAAAACATCTTTGCCATTTAACAGCGTGACTCCTGTAATACGCTTCATGGCCGTAGCAACATTACTATCACCGGACTTGCTGATAAATTCCGAAGATAACCCATCCTGGAAAGCAATGGCCTTTCGCTGTGTGGCCAGTAAACCTGCCTCACTATTTGTAACAGCACCTGCACTAACGGTTACTTCTCCCAAGCCATAGGTTTCGGGCTGCAAGGATATATTAAGCTTGGTTACCTCACCGGATTCAACTTTTACATCAGTCACTTTCTTATTGGCGTAAGAAATATAAGAGATGGTAATCGTATAAATCCCCGGTGCAACTCCACGGATACTATATTTGCCATCAATATCGGTTGCCGCACCCCGAGTAGTATTTACAATAGCTACATTAGCGCCGATAACTGGTTCGCCTGTTTTACTATCTACAATCTTACCGGCAATTTTACCGGTTTGATTCTGGGCATTTACCTGAGAGATGACAGTAATACAAATGAAGGTTGTTAAAACGAACCCCAATAACTGTTGGAAAGTTGAGTATAATGAAGTAATCACAATAAGTGTGCTGATTTAATTTGAGTTTCCTTAACATCACATGTCAAGGATAGCACACTGATATTGCAGTACTGTTATCTCACCATTATTACTATGTTATTTTCACTTTATGAAAATGTTAACAATAGCAATCTGACAACATAAGAATGGGTGATAGATTATTCTCACACAGCTGTCAAAATGAGATTAATCGGCGTTGTTATCCGGTGAAGACTTTGTAGAAGATGTCTGAGGCTGATCATTTATCCCCCCAGATTCTGATAACTCTCCAAGATCACTTTTACCGTTCTGATCTCTGTTATCTTTTTCGTAATCGAAAATTCCTTCAGGATATTTCCCCTCAGGATGATCGCCAAGAAGCTCTTTCAGGTCATTATGATCGAGAACTTCTTTTTCAAGCAGCGTCTTAGCCATTTTTTCGAGCTTATCTTTATGCTCGTTAATCAATTTTCGAGTGCGCTTGTAGTTCTCTTTGATAATTTCGCTTACCGCATCATCGATACGTTCGGCTGTCCGATCCGAATATTTTTTATTGAAACCATAACTATTTTCAGGATTCTGTGAATCCTTCAGTGACAGATAACCTAGCTCATCGCTCATACCATACTCAGCAACCATCGCAAAAGCCATATTCGTGATTCGTTCCAGATCGTTTTGTGCACCTGTAGAAATCCGATCAAAAATTATCTCTTCTGCAACACGTCCACCGAGCAAAGCACAAATTTTATCATTGAGCTCTTCGGTTGTCATCAGAAAGCGATCCTCGAGCGGCGTCTGCAGTGTGTATCCCAACGCAGCTAGACCACGCGGTACGATACTCACTTTTAGCACAGGATCTGTATGTTTGAGGTACCAGCCGACAATAGCGTGACCAGCTTCATGATAAGCCACAATTTCGCGCTCTTTGGGACTGATTAACTTATTCTTTTTCTCAAGTCCTGCTATAACGCGTTCAATAGAATCCTGAAAATCTTCCATTTCTATGGCATCTTTATTGCGACGAGCAGCCGTTAGTGCAGCCTCGTTACAGAGGTTCGCCAGCTCTGCACCGGCAAAACCCGGCGTTTGCGATGCCAACAATTTCAGATCGATATCTTCAGACATTTTTAAATTGCGTGTATGTACTTTCAGTACTTCTACACGACCTCTCAAGTCTGGTTTATCGATGAGTATTTGACGGTCGAAACGTCCGGGACGCAGCAAAGCTGAATCCAGTACATCCGGCCGGTTTGTTGCCGCCATAATTATGACTCCCTTATCGGTATTAAAGCCGTCCATTTCGCTAAGGAGCTGGTTTAGGGTATTCTCTCGTTCATCATTAGATCCCATCTGCATCCCCTTGCCACGGCTTCGGCCAATTGCATCAATTTCATCAATGAAAATGATACATGGTGCTTTTTCTTTGGCTTGTTTAAACAGGTCACGAACACGTGCTGCTCCGACACCGACAAACATTTCTACAAAATCGGAACCACTAAGACTGAAAAATGGCACATCTGCCTGTCCGGCTGTTGCCTTTGCAAGCAGGGTCTTTCCGGTTCCCGGAGGACCTACGAGTAAAACTCCTTTGGGCAGTGTACCCCCCAGCTTAGTAAACTTCTGAGGATTTTTTAAGAATTCGACAATCTCTTCAACCTCTGCTTTCGCTTCTTCCAATCCAGCCACATCTTTGAAAGAAACTTTATTTTCCGACTGTTTATCGTAGAGTGATGCCTTGTTTTTTCCGATATTTAATACCTGTTGTCCCGGATTCATACGCCGGAAAATAAAGATCCAGAATGCTATTGCTATACCAATGAGTATCAACCAGATAAAGATGCCGCTAAACCAATCTTCTTTTACTACAGCATCATAGGTTACATCATAGTTATCAAGAATAGGACGTATGTCATCCCCCTGAAGCATTGTAGTAGTAAACTTTTTATTGCCTGAGGAAGTAAACGACCACTGATCCTGGTTTTCATCCGGTGGAGGAATTATACCATCTTCTATAGCTTTATTGCTATAAGTTCCATCGATATAAGTACCATTTTCTATGGTTATCTCGTCAACATATCCTTCTTCAACATATTCCAAGAACGTGCTATATTTAATGCGAGTACCATCTTCCGGACTCATAAACCAGAACTGAATTCCCAATAAACCCAGTAATAGAATTACATATATCCAGATAGGAAATCGAGGGGATTTATTTTTCCCCTTTAATATCTTCTGATCGTCGTTCTTTTTATCAGGGGTATTTTTATTCTCAGGCATTGCCGTTTTTATCAATTAAATCTTAATCATGTAAATATACGATAATTCTTGCTTCTGTGCTTAAATAACCGCCTATTCCTATATTCTGATATCACCCTTAGCAGGTAATAAAGTAGTATACAACGATGAGCGTCCCCTGTTTATTGGTGATGGATTTCAATTACGACTCAGAACTGTCTTCAAAAAGAATAGTATCACCATCAGCCTGCTGCATGCGAACCCCCTTATCTTTTTTAGTAATCTTGCCTATCACAGCAAAATCTTCAAACTCATCCGTCAATTTCTCTACGTCTTGTTCAGGAAGGGTAAACATTAACTCAAAATCTTCTCCCCCATAAAGGGCATATTTATCTACATCTTCTTTCATCTCATCAGCTACCTGGCGTGTATCAAGTGCAATAGGTAATGCTGTTTGATAAATATGCGCTCCTACTTCAGATGCCTGAGCCAACTGTTGCAAATCACTTGCTATCCCCTGGGTGATATCTATCATTGAAGAGGGAACAATATTTTGATTATCTAATTCTCTCACAAAATCTCTTCGTGCTAAAGGAACTAACTGGCGCTTAACTACATATTCATAGTCATCAAGGTCCGGCTGAAATGCTTGTTGGCCCTCTTGCTCTTCCCAAAACTCTTTCTCTCTCATCAAAATGCGCAAACCTGCAATGGCTCCACCGAGATCACCTGTAATACATATTGCATCGTCGATTTTGGCACCTTTCCGGTAGGTTATTTTTTGAGGATTTACACTGCCATAACAACTAACGGTAGCACTTAATATCTGGTGTGATGCTGTCAGATCACCTCCGACAATTTGAAATTCATGATCCTTCCCAGCCGTACCAATACCGCGATATATTTCCTTGAGCATATCAACAGAAATTTTGTTAGGTACAGCCAAATTTATAAGCAGTGCCTCTGGATCTCCATTCATTGCATATACATCACTAACAGCCGCTGTGCCCAATTTGTATCCCAGATGATGAAGGGGCACATATGTAAGGTCAAAATCCACACCTTCCATAAATGTTTCGGAACTTAATAACTGTAACTCATTATCATCATTTATAACGGCTGCGTCATCTCCATAACCTTTAACAACTGATGAATGTTCATACATAGAATGTTCCATCAGCTCTTCTATGAGCTCATTTCTGCCTATTGATTGTATAGTGCGGAAAGAATCTTTATCCATAATATTTCTAATAATAAAAAAGGCAGGTACACTTAAAGTGTACTTGCCTTTCTAAAATTTTTGAATGTTATTATCTAGATTTTATAAACTGCCCTGTGTTTAAGGATCTTCTTGTTTCGTAGAGTAATTTATTCGCAGTGTTCCTGCTTCTCTGAGCTCCTCCTGAATATCAGTTACAATACCAAACTCAGTTTCATCATGTACTCGAAGCGAGACAATTAGCCGTGGTTCCTCTTTAAGCTTGTCATACATCAGTCGGCGCACGGCAGAAACATCTTCTATGATGGCATCATCAATTTGGATCTGAGTCTGCCCAAGCTTGTTGCCTGCAAGCTTTTCAGGCCCCACATATATGTAACTTACAAGGCGTTTCTGTTCAATTTTTTCGATGTTTTCGGCGCGGGTATAATCAATTTGCACCTGCAAAGTTACTTCCCGCAAAACTGTTGTCACCATAAAGAAGATGAGCAACATAAAGATAATATCCGGCATTGCTGCCATTGGGATATCTTCTTTCGTCTTTGCAGATTTCTTTTCAAAATGTCCCATAGTTATATATACCTGTTAATTGGGCTCTGCGATTGAAATTTTCTTTGGATACATATCCTGGATCTTCTGCTGTTGTTCGCTTTCATCTTCCAGCTGTTCATACGATACACCAAACTGGGATCGGGCCGCTTGATCTCGAATCTCATTATATGCACCCATCACCTCGTCAAGCATATCTATATAGACGTTGTAGGGGGTTGCCCTGTCCGTCTTTATAGAAACAATAGCTTTATCCGGCGATTCAGATAGTTCGGGATCTTCACCATTGTTGGTGATAAAATCCTTTACTTGCTGTTTCACCTGATCAACAGGAGTAGGCTCTTCATCTAAAAGAACCTGTCCCTGAGCATTTACTAGAATATTCAACAGGTTGCGCTCCTTAATGGGTGGTGGTTCCTGATCTTCTTCAGGTGCGGGGGGCAGTTGTAAACCGATACCCGTATCAACATCAATCGTAGTCACCAGAAGAAAGAAGATGAGCAGCAGGAAGGCTATATCAGCCATTCCAGCACCACCTATCTCTGGTTCCTCGCGTTCATTACTTTTATCAAACATGGCTAAAACCTAAGTGTTATATATTAAATGTCCCACGTAAACCAGTGGCAAAAATCAACAGGAGCATTGCAGCCATCATAAACAACATAGTGCCGATGGCTGCTTCAGTAACTGTTCCGGCAATGGCGTACGCAACGCCAAAGACAATAAATGGAACAATCATTGTTATAATTTTCTTAACATCCTGCTTGCCCTTCATAATGCTTTGGATACCGGAGACCAGCATTCCCAGCACGCCGAGTCCGATCAATCCCAAGCCTACACCAAGTGCTATAGATACTATCATAATATTAGGTAAGAATTGGTTAAAAAGGTAGTAATTAGTTCTCGTTTATTATTCTTCGGACTCAGCAGAGCCAGAGGTATCAATTATTTGTTCTCCTTCTTTAAGCATTACAATAGAATCAATAAGAGTGATAGAACTCTCTTCCATTTCAGAAATTAATCGATCGATTTTAGAGACACAATAGTTATAACCAATTTGCAGAATAATACCTGCAAGCAGACCAGCAGCTGTTGTCAGCAGGGCTACCTTAATACCACCAGCAACAAGTGTTGGCGAAATATCACCAGCCTGTTCAATAGCATCGAATGCCTGAATCATACCAACAACAGTACCGAGGAATCCGAGCAGAGGCGCAATAGCAATAAAGAGCGACAGCCAGACCAATCCCCGCTCGAGGAAACTCATTTCAATAGATCCATAAGCTGATATAGCCTTTTCAGCAGCTTCAATACCTTCATCTACCCGCATTAGCCCCGCCTGAAATACTGACGCAACAGGACCGCGTGTTTCGGCACAAAGTTCTTTTGCTGCAGGAACACCACCTTCTTGTAGCGCTTCCTGTACATCTACAATGAATTTCCGTGTGTCAATATCAGCAAGATTTAGGGTAATGATTCGCTCCAGGAAAATTGCCAATCCCAGAATCAGAGCGACGAGCACAGGCCACATAAAACCGCCCTCATTACCTTCATTAAACTTCTCAACTAATACATTAAAAAAACCTTGGTCTACTCCTGCTTGAAGAAAAAAGAGAGCTATAGACGATGTCAACGATGTCATACGATTACTCCGATTAAATTATATAAGTTAACTGTTAATAAGGGCTTTTAAAGATTCAAAATGATAGATCATTTTATCTTAAATGTCAAAGGATAAGAATTACCTTTTATCGATTAGTGCCCTTTTAATAGTTTTTTACTAATCGTTACACTATTTATTCAATTTATTCCAGCCTGGAACTTGCTATCTATTTTACCAAACCGCTGGATCCCTGAATCCAGAAACTGCTGAAACTCCGTTTTGTCCGCATATCCAACTAATTGTTCAAGTACTTCTTCGGTATGAGGATTCACAATGACATAAGTTGGTAATGCAACAGTACCTGTTAACTCAAACTGAAATTTTTGATTCTGCGGACCCTCAGTTCCATCATCCGTATATAAACGCACTTGTTGCATTTTTGCAAATCGTTTTTGGACTTCTTCAAGTGGAAAAACATTTGCTTCCATGGCCCGGCAATTGGTACATGTATAGCCTGTGAAGTCAATAAAAACCGGTTTATTTTCTTTTTCAGCAATGGCTTTTGCTTCTTCATAATTACTCGACCAGTTTTCGCCTTCGAGGGTACTACTGCCACTCCCCCCTTCCTGTGCGAGGGTTCGGACAATGCTTACATCCGTAGCCTGTTTGGGCGGCAGCCAAGAGTCCCAAATACCGAGTGATGCTCCCATTAATCCTGGTATTAAATAAAAGCTGAACAAGAGAAAAGGCATGGCCAGCATTAACCTGCCCGTTCCGATTTTTTGGGGCTTGGTATCCTCGTTTATTGAATACAGACCAAGAATGTAAAAACCTGCAAGCAAGAAGATTGCAATCCATGTAGCAATAGCAAATGGCCGGGAGATAAGACCCCATTGCCATACAAGATCTGCATTGGACAAGAACTTAACAGCAGCCGCCAATTCGATAAATCCCAATAAAACTTTTACAATATTCATCCATGATCCGCTCTGCGGCAGTGATTCGAGCCAACGGGGAAATAATGCAAAGATCACAAAGGGACTGGCAAAAGCTGCTGAAAATCCGGCCATTCCAATAATAGGATAAAACCATTCGCCCCCTGCAGTAGCCGCTAAAACTCCGCCCACAAATGGAGCCGTACAGGAAAATGAGACGGCACTGATTGTCAGAGCCATAAACAGAATGCCCAGAAAACCTGAACTCTCGTTACTCTTCTGGTTAAGCCAATTTGTTAACTGGTGTGGCAGGCGAAGCTCGAATGCTCCCAACAGGCTAACTGCGAAAACTATAAGCATAAGGGCGATAAAAAGATTCACCCATGGATTAGCGGCAAACTGATTGGCTCCGGATGCTCCTATAAACAGGGCTAACAACGCTCCGATAATAGTAAATGTGACAACAATTGCGATGCCGAATCCCAGCGCCTGACCGATGGCCTTACCCCCCTGGCCTTCCTTCTGTTTTGAGAAAAAGGAAACAGTTAACGGAATCATCGGAAATACACAGGGCGTGAGCAATGCGGCAAATCCCGCTGTGAGAGCGATCCATAGAAAAGAAAAAATACCAGCTCCACCTATACCACTGCTCTGTACCTGGGCTTCTTCGGAAGACTCATTTGTTTCACTGGGTGATTCTGAAGGTGCAGCCTGATCACCATCAGCAGATTGAGGCTCTTCTGCAGTTTCATCGAAATCCTGATATGGATTCTCAGAGGCCCCGCTTATTTCTACTGAATGAGTTATTGATTTTGTTTTGGGAGGTAAGCACGATTTGTCATCACAAACCTGATAAAGCACCTCTATGTCGATCATAGAACTGCTTTCTGTATCATCCTGAAAAGCAAGTGGAATAGTGAATGTAGCCTCCTTACTATGCCATCCAAGCTCTGCATTAAAATTGGGATCCATCTCTATGGAGGGCTCACTCTCTTTTATATCACCGGCAATAGCCATTTTGGGATTGGCCGAAGAAAACTGGGTAGGATATGGACCGGCATCGGGATCATTGGCAATCGAATATAGATGCCAGTTGCCATCTATGGTAGCTTTGATGGTTATCTCAAAAACTTCTCCGGCTTTAACCTGCTCCGGAGCTTCATCTACCGTATAGGTTACAGGATCCATCACTTGACCCTGAACAAAAAATGGGGATAACATCATGACGATGATCCCCATCAATATTTTTGACGATGATTTCATAGCAGGTGGTAAGAGTTATATCATATACATTTACTCCTTAACTACCCAAACCTTAATTTCTGCTTTTATTTCGCTAATCAGGTTTACAGTAGCGGTGTATTCACCTAACGTTTTGATGTCTTGGTCTAGTGTAATCTTACGCTTGTCAATATTAATATCGCGTTCGGCCAATGCATCTGCAATATCCTGTGTCGTTACGGATCCATGGATACGCTCGTCTTCACCCACTTCAACAGGAATGGTAACCGATGTCGTTTCAAGACGCTCTGCCATATCCTGTGCACGCTCGACCGTCAGCTCTGCACGACGTTCGGCTTTTTCTTTCATGCGCTCCATTTGCTTTAGCGCACCCTCGGTAGCCATCATAGCCTTGCCTTGGGGAATCAGGTAATTTCTGCCGTAACCGGCTTTTACTTCTACAATGTCGCCGGATTCACCCAGTTTATCGACATCTTCTCTTAAAATTAACTTCATGTACTTGTTAGCCATAAGAAAAAAATATTTTTTATCGAAGGTTATCTGCTACATAAGGTACTAAGCCAAGGAAACGTGCTCTTTTAATGGCACGAGACAATTGACGCTGATACTTAGCACTTGTTCCGGTTACACGACGAGGCAAGATCTTGCCTTGATCGTTCATGAAGCGCTGCAGCAAATCAGTATCTTTATAGTCGATATATTCTATACCAGCTTTGGTGAATTTGCATTCACGCTTTTTTATATGTCCCTTCTTCGGATGTGATGGATTCTTAATCATAATGTAAAATCTTTTGTTTTATAGAGATGGATTAATCTTCGTCTTCTTCTTGTTCATCTTCCTCTTCAACGAAGACTTGTGGAACGGCATTTTTCCGCTGAAGTTCGCGATGACGCATCATTTTTGCGTCATACTTCAATGTCATATAGCGCATAATATGATCATCGATACGGAGGGCGCGTTCCAGCTTTTCAATGAGTTCGCCGGGAGCGGTGAAATAAGCGTTAACATAATAACCGCTTGATTTACCCTCCATTTCATACTCAAACTTCCGGATTCCCCATTCATCAACTTCATCGATCTCTCCACCATTTTCGCGGATGAAACTGGTGAATTTCTCTACAATTTCTTCATGCTCGTCATCTTCTAAGACGGGCGTAATTATATATGTTAGCTCGTAATAATTTCTGCTCATGAGATATGGTTTCCTTTGGTTGTTCATCATTGAACAGCCGACGTGGTGACTTTCACCCGCCAGCAGGCACGCAAAAATAGGCTTTTTGCCGACAAACCACAACGTAAAATTTCCAAATCATTATCATTTCTGGATCAGGTTATATGATATTTTTTTTCGATGACTTCTGGTTTCCCTTACGAAGTTCCTAATTTGATTCTGAAGGCGGCTTAATATTAAAGTCAGATGGCGGTTGTTGGTCCAGTAAATGCTCTACAAAATAGTCCCATCTTTTTTTTAATTACATATGGTTCATTAAAAAATCCATGATTCCGATTTGGCAAAACCAGTAAATCAAACTGTTTGTTATGTTTTATCAGTTCATCAATCAACAGAAGGTTAGCGTTGGGGTGTACATTGTCATCCAGCGTACCATACATAAGGAGTAACTGCCCCTGCAATTCTGAAGCTAACAGGTGATTTGCCTGACTATCAAAATTATCCGATCCATCAGGATTATCTTTTTTCAGGCCCTGATATTTTTCTCCCCAGGTATAGTTATAACTTCTGTTGTCATGGTTTCCTGCCGATGAAACAGCAACCTTAAAAAAATTAGGATACCTCAATATGGCTCCCGTCGATGAAAAACCTCCACCTGAATGACCAAAAATCCCAACCCTCTCGAGATCTACTTGTGGAATATCCACACTAAGCTGTTTTATTGCATGTACATGATCAGCAATTCCATTATCCCCCATATTGCCATACCAATAGTCATGAAAATTTTTGGATCTGAATGGAGACCCAAAAGCATCAATTTGCAAAACAATAAATCCAAGTTCCGCCAGGGCCTGGGCATTGCCGCGTGGAGATACCGTAAAATTTCTAAATCCAACAGAACCGATCTGCGGACCGGGATAAATATAATTGATAACCGGATATTTTTTTGTACTGTCAAAATTTGACGGCTTATAAACATAACCATACAAATCTGTCTGACCATCACGTGCTTTTACTTTTACGGATTGCGGAAAAGGCCAGTTATTCGCACGCAATCTGCTAATATCAGTTTCCTCAAGTGTTAGCAGGTTACTTCCATCCGGAGATCTCAAGGTTACCTCTGGAGCTCTTTGTCGGGTGGAAGAAAAATCCACAAAATATTCACCTGACGATGCCATATTAATTTGGTGGTCTGTATCTTCAGGCGTTAGCCGCTCGATCCGGGAACCATCAAATGATACGCGATAAAACTGCCTGTAATAATAATTGATATCCTGTTCTTTGCCCATTGCCGTGAAATAAACCCACTGGCCTTGCTCATCTATATGTTTGATATCCAATACGGCCCAGGGACCCTGTGTTATGGGATGTTTAACCTGCCCGGAACTCATATCCAATAAATAAAGATGTCCCCAGCCAGACCGCTCTGAAAACCAGATCGCTTCATGACCGTTAGCTAATACTTTCCAATTTGGTTGACCACCAGACAGTAGATTAAATTCCACAAAGCTGGATTGTTTCTCCGTTGTTACTTTCCGCACCTCACCATCAGACACATCAGCTTCAAATAAAGAAAACTCATCAAAACTTCTGTCGCCAGCTGTAAAATAAAATGTTTCGCCCTCTTCCCCCCATTGGACATCTTTCCATTTATCATCCGCAACAATACCGCAGCAAGATGTATTAACCATCTCTTGAGGATCATGATTTATTTCGATCTGTTCTCCAGTCTCGATATCGAACAGATGTAAACTATATTCCGGGACCACGGAATCTCCCGGTAATGCATATTTATAACTGTGAAGCTCAGGTCGTCCTTCTTCTGTTTCCAGCAGATGTAACTCTTTCACCTCCCGTTCATCCAGTTTTAGCGTAGCAATTTTGTTAGATTCAGGTCCCCACAATAGTATGGGCTTTTCTTTTTCATCATTTCTGCGGTTAGTGATTTCGGAACAACAGCCTTCGGGGTTAACGGCATATCCGAAATCTTTTTTTCCGTCGCTGCTAAGCTGCCGCTCCTCTCCTGAAGATCTGTTTCTAATCCAGAGGTTTTCATCCCTGGAAAATGCCACCCATTCTTTATCGGGAGATTCTATTTCATCCACCGATTCTTTTTCTATCTCTTCCGGTCCCGTCAGCTCTCCGGTCGTGCTGTTATAAGTCCATCTTTCTTTCTCGTCGAGCCAAAAACGGATGATGTTTGTATCTTCCTCAAATCTTAAATCCTGAAGATCCAGTTTATCATGAACAAACGCGCTGTCGGTAGCTTTTGATAAATCGGCAGCCAAATCATCATGATCAAAAGCTTTATTTCTTATTTGATTTACGGGATCTACCAAAACATACTCAAACCCTTCACCTTTTCTATTTTTATACCAAAAACGATCATTTTCATCATCTTCAATCCAGTTTACTGAACCAGGTAAATTATCTATGAGTTTTTCAGCGTTCCAACCTATGAATGATTCCGCGCGAGCGTAATCTGACTTTGTTACCTGGGCCTCAGTTATGCTTGTCAGACCTATTATTATTGTAGCTACTAGACATAGAAAGAGCTTATAATTATTCATGTTATGAGTCCTTGTGAAAGGATTAATATCATTATTATTTATTCAACTGCAGGAATGGAAATATTATATTCTTTTGGTGGAGTTATTTCTAATAAATGCTCTACGAAAAAATCCCAGTGTTTTCGGATAAAATAAGGTTCGTGTAAACTGTGGCGACGTTCGGGAGCAATAATCAGATCAAAATCTTTATTGGCCTTCATTAATTCATCCACCAACTGAATGGTCATCGCAGGATGTACATTGTCATCCATATCTCCGTGAAACAACAGCAATTCTCCTTCTAGATTTTCGGCATAGGTTTTATTAGCCGATTTATAAAAATTGTCTCTCCCTGTCTTTTCATCCTCCTTCATTAATCCCTGGTATTTTTCCGCCCAGTAGATATTGTAACTTCTGTTGTCATGATTACCTGCACCGGCCACACCAACATGAAAAGTATCGGGATAGCGCAACAGGGCATCCGTAGTGGCAAATCCCCCGCCGGAATGACCATAAATGCCCACCCTTTCCAAATCAATAGCCGGATAACGAGAGGCCAGTTGCTTTAGCGCTTTAACATGATCGGGCAATCCGTTATCGATAAAGTTACCGTACCATGTGTCGTGGAATTGTTTAGACCTGTGAGGAGTCCCCATATGATCAAGTTCAAAAACTATAAATCCCAGCTGTGCCAATGCAAAAGGCTCACCACCGATATATGTAAGTTGTTCATCGGCATAATCATGTCCCCCACCTTTGAATTCCCAGTTACCAACTCCTCCAAACTGGGGGCCCGGATATATGTGATCGATAACCGGGTATTTTTTATCCGGATCATAATTTGGCGGAAAATAGATAAGCCCGTATAAATCAGTTATCCCATCTCTGGCTTTCACGGTAAAAATTCCGGGCGCTTTCCAGCCGACATCTTTTAATGCCGTGGCATCTGCCTGCTCAATTTCCATCATAATTTCTCCGTCTTCTGAAGATCGCAAGACCGATACCGGCGGACTGCCAATAGTAGAGTACGTATCAACAAAAAACTGGCCGCTCGGAGAAAAATCCACCTTATGATTTGCAAACTCAGGCGTCAGTAATGTGAATTCAGATCCGTCATAGTTAATACTATACAGATGAGCATAATATGGATTATCGCCGGTCTCTTTGCCGCGAGCAGAAAAATAGATTCTCCTGTTTTCTTCATCGATATATTTAATTGATCCAACCGCCCAATTACCACCAGTTACCTTATTTTTTAATGTACCATCCGGACCGAACCGGTAAATATGAGCCCACCCATCTCTTTCTGACCACCAAAAAACATCCTGCCCGTCGTTGGTGACAACCCAACTTTTAGGTTCTCGTTGTCCCATTTCTACATATGTCCGGCTGGTATCTTTTGCCAGCTTAGTGACGTTTCCTGTTGAAGCCTCAATCTTTGCCAGATAAGCACTTTTGCTGGCACGGGTCAACCAATCAACATATACATATTCTGAATTTGATCCCCACGCATTTCCTACAGCATTTCCCGAATAAGATTCCGGACCAATAGATAGCTGATTCGGTTTAGGGGTTAGCTCAACCTGTATATTGTTTTGTTCCTCTATATCTATAAGATGGATATATGGTTCAGGTACAATTGAATCCCCGGGCAGCGGATAGGGTTGAGAGTAATGCCGTGGGCGTTGGTGGATGTGAGAAATATAGTGCATATGTCCGACCTCCCTTTCATCTACACGACGAACAACAATATATTTTGAATCTGGAGACCATTTAATATTCGGCCGCCTCACGTGCTCATCAATCACTGTGCTGGGACTGGGATAAGATAAGCCATAGCTGTAAAATTTTTCCCCGTCTTCCGTAAGCCGTATTTCATTTCCACTATCTGTATTGCGGATATATAGATCGTGATCAGAAATAAATGCCTCCCATTTTCCATTCGGAGATCGAACCGTACCAGGTGAAGAATCAGTCTGATTATCCCTTTCCTCGAGCTCATTGGTTCGAATATTATATTCCCAATATCGCTGGTCATTCGTCCGAAACGAAATCAACTCTTCATCTTCAAAATTAATATTCTCGAAAGGTAATTGATCGGCTACATAATTTGTATCACTTGCAGCCCTGCTTAGCTGGGCGGCTAATATGTTATGATCAAAAGCCGAGCTTATACTGCGATCTTCTATATCAACCAACTTAAACTGATAACCGCTTTGCGTATGATTACGGTACCAAAAAGTATCATCATCCAGCCAGTTAGGATCAACTTTGTCATTTACTACCAAGTGGCGGGTATTCCAACTCAGTAAACGTTCAGCCCTCGTATAATCAGATTTGGTAACCTGGGCTTTTAATGATGATACTCCTGCTATCATACCCAGTGATAGCAGGAGTATCATTACCGATTTGAGTTTTGTCATCCGCATCTGTCTTTTAAAAAAAGCTGACCCCATTAACTCGTTTCTGGCACGTCTCTGGGAAAGCTAATGTTCGAGTTCGCATTTACCTCATTAATAGAGATAGGAAGCTTTACTGCTCTGCCGGAACCCAGAATTTCGTTAATCAAGTTATAACGGTTGAGATCATTTAGTCTATGCCCTTCTAAGAACATTTCTGCAAATCGTTCATGTAATATATAATCCATGATTTCACTCTGATCAGAAGGCATAGAATGTTCAGTAAGACCGGCTGCCGAGCGAACCTCATTTATACGTTCCAGAGCATCGGTATATTGATCATCCTGATAGTAAACCTCTGCCTCAATCAGCCTCATTTCTTGCCAGTGAGTCAACCTTATATCATCTCCTAACTCGGAGTATTTTGTTTCGCTATAGTGTGGAGTATTACCGTCGACCCCAAGCGCTCCATCTTCATATCGAATGGGTACCCGAGTATCCAACTCATCAGTATAGGGATCGGTAAGATATCCTGCATCAGCATCAACCTGATCCCACCAGGCATTATATAAGCCACCAGCTCTGTTATGATCCCAGTGACTTAATGAAACAATGCTATTTTGCTGATCGCCTGTACTTACTGAAAAAACGGCATTATGAACATATCCATCCGGGATATTTTGAGCATCGGTCAGAGCCTGAGAGTAATTTTCGACCATTAAATGTGCCCGGGCCCTTCCAGCCGTTGCTAATTGTTCCCAACTAGTAAATCCTCCACTTTGCGCCAGTTGAATAGCTTCGGTAAACTGGGGGATGGCAAGTTCTACCAGCTCGAAATCTCTAATAGCTGCTCCTCCTGCTTCGCCGGGTGCCTCGGCATATCCCATCGCCGTAATTAAATTTGTGAAGGCTTTAACAACCTTTACTTGTACATAAAATTCACTTGATTCTGCTTCGCTGCCCAATACTTCTTCAATTCGTTCCTCAGCATCCTCAGCTGCCCAACGAACCGACATCAGATCATCAAATGCAGCATCACTGCTTCCGTTAGCTATACCCGGTCTGATTTTGCCGGTTGAAATTTGATCCCAGTCATTCCACGTACCAGTATGCTGATACTCATCCGAAAGCAAAGCAGTAACAAGGATGAAATCATCAATAGACATATAGAAATCTCCCAAAACACCATTAGCCACGGCCGGGATTGCTTCTTCTCTGTCCAGATCTTCATCAGCATAACTTTGCGGATCTTCCACTGTCAACAGGTCACTGCAAGAAGGCAGAAAAACAAAACTTATCAGTAAAATGGTGAACATTCTTTGTAATGACATAATAAACTCCTCCAACAAATTTTTTAGAAATTCAAGCATTAAAAACGGGTATTAATGGAAAAGGTCACATTTCTTGCTGGTGGTACAGCGAGAAAACCAGATCCCTGAGCAAAATCCGCACCTCCCAAGTAGTTTATTTGGGGATGTGGTGCATTAGAATCATCCCACCAGTGCAACTCATTACCATTTATACTGAATGTTGTTCTACCCAGTCCTAAATTCTCAAGTGCACTCGGCGGCAGCGTATAAGAAAGAGAAACCTGCTGAATCTTTATATGATCTCTTGAATCTATTGCAGGAAAAGTACGATAGTATTCATATAATTTGTCACTTTCGGCCGTCGGTTCTTGATTCTCATCAAGAGTTGACAAGTACTCATCCCCTGTTTGGAAATTAAATTGATATTGCCTGCTGCCATTTGTAAAAACAGCACCGAGCTCAGAAGACACTTGAATACCCAATCTGAATCTTTTGTAATTAAATACATTTTCAATTGATCCCGAAAATGTCGGAAATGTTGACCCCTTATAAACCAGATCATCTGTTCGTTCCCACGTCTGTGTCTGAGCATCATAGGAAACGGGCTCATATTCCCAAACACCAGCGACGGGATAACCTTCAACTACCCATCCCGTTCCACCGCCGGTTCCAGCTGAACCTGCCGGAAAACGATCTACATCTCCGATATTTAAAACCTCGTTTTCAACACCACTCATTTTTACATTTGTATTCCAGGTAAAATTCTGGTTTTGGATCGGAATAAGGTCAAGGGCAAGCTCCCATCCTATATTTTGTATTTCCCCAATATTTCTTAACTGAGCTTC
Organism: Fodinibius sp. GM108; assembly: GCF_058386985.1. Taxonomy (NCBI): domain Bacteria; kingdom Pseudomonadati; phylum Balneolota; class Balneolia; order Balneolales; family Balneolaceae; genus Fodinibius; species Fodinibius sp. GM108. Next base: position 263,804 of record NZ_JBYEIR010000002.1, on the reverse strand, counting down.
AGCAAATCCCTGGCTTGGCGGAAGGTCAATGGGAACAAGGGCATCTCGGGTTCGTTGCCTGAAGTAAGTGAAATCAAAATATATCCTGTCTTCCCAAATCCCTCCTTCAACACCAGTTTCAATCTCAAAACTTTTTTCAGGCTCCAGATCCGGATTACCGGGAGCTGCGGGTGTTACTCCTGCTTGCTCTCCCAAGACAGATTGTGGAGAAAAGGTTCGGAACTGATCAAAGGCCCCCGGCGACATTCCTGCCATACCTACAGCTGCACGTACTTTGAATGAACTGAATAAATCCGGCATAAAGTTTTCCTCAGAAAGCATATATGAAACTTCACCTTTGGGATATTGCTGCAGTCCGTAATTTGTACCGAAAGCACTATTGCCATCGATTCTTAAACCGGCGGCAACAAACAGCTTGTCAAAAAATGAAAACCGGGTTTGCCCATATACTCCTACACTTACTACCTCCGTAAATTGTTCGTTACCTAAGGTCTGAGCACCTCCTCCAACCGTGGTGACCCCGGGTCCGGCAAATTCGCGGCCAGTGGCAAATACCATCTGATCAAATTCCCAAAAACCTTGTCCGCCCCACGAAAGCTCGTTATCTATGTTTTCCGTAATTGAAAAACTATAATTACCCAGATAATCAATAGTCCAGCTTTTGAAATTTCGGTGAAACAGATTCCGTTCTCCCGCTGGAACATAGGTATAAGATTCTCCATAGGGCAGTAAACGCTCCCGCTGTTCACCAACCGCATCCAGTCCAAAAACTATACGGTGTGTAAAATCTTGAGTCGGATTAAAACGAACGGTAAGACCAGCAGTATATCGATCGGTATCAGTATAAGCTTCAATCTTGCGAATTACCTCTACAGGAGTCCATGGCTCTCCAAAGGGTCGATCTTCGGTCGCTACACGCGGATTTCCCAAAATTGCATTACCCAATAATGCATTCCAGTTATTACCTGCCTGCTGTTCCAGGATTTTATTTCTCGAGTAACCGGATGTAAATGATATATTCCATCTATCGTCTACTCTCCATTGTACGTTAGCTCTGAGATTTCCTCTCCGCATCCAGTTAGGTTTTATCGAACCTTCTTCAACCGCATAAGAACCCGACATGAAATATGTAAAATCATCTCCACCACCCTGTACACTTAAGGAATTGGACGTTGTAAGGCCATTTTCAATTAATTCTTCATTGGCATCCTTTGCCTGAAATCCATCAGGTCCTTCGAAATTGGGAAATAATTTTGTGGGGAAGTTCGGGCGATGCCTGTTAACTCCAACCGACGTTCTGAATGTCCATTGAGGATCGCTATTAAACTGCCCCTTGTTAGTCATAATCTGGATCACTCCATTCGAAGCATCCGAACCATACAAAGTAGCAGCCGCAGCCCCTTTTACAATCTCGACATTGCTAATCTCATTGGGACTTAGATCCGAAAGCCGATCTGTTCCCTGACCACCACTAAATTCTTGACTAAATCGGGCACCTCCTCCGGCCCATTCTGTTGCTCTGGTATCGACACGGACACCATCAATATAAACGGCCGGACGCTGACCCAGGGTAAAACTACTTGTACCTCGGATTCGTAAATCTTTTCCGCCACCCACCGTACCACTTGTCTGTACAGATCGAATTCCAGCTGCACGTCCCTCTAAAACCTGGTCAAAGCTATTAATCGATACATTCTCCATAAGCTCATTCGTATTAATACTGGATATGGAGGTACCAAGCTTTTCACGACTTACTTCTCCACCTGTTCCTGTTACCACTACTTCAGAAAGTCTGACGCTTCCCGCCTGAAGCTGAAAATTGACTGTTATAACCTCATCTTCCTGAACATTTATCTGCTCTGTACTTTCTTGATAGCCAATAAATGTTGCTACGATTGTTTGATTTCCGACAGGAACATTGGTGATTTCATACTCACCATTCGCATCGGTAGCTGTTCCAACTGATGTTCCTTTGACAACTACATTAACCCCCGGGAGTGTTTCTCCCGATTTGGCATCGGTTACCTGACCTCTGACTGTACCTGTTTGGACCTGTGTATTTTTATCTCCTTCCATCCTCAAAATAATAAGCTGCCCGTTTTCAGATACAGCGTATCGCAGACCCGTCTCCTCCAATATTTCCCAGAGAACTGTATTTACAGTACTTCCTTTTGAAATCAGCGATATTTTTTTATCTGCAGGAATCAAATAATTACTATAAGAAAGCTTTAAACCAGCTTTTTGTGCAACTATTTCAAGTGCTTCCTCAAGTGATGCATCATCAAATACTACAGATATCTTCTTATCAAGTTTATCAATAGAAGAATTTGCTTTTTTAATGCTTTGACTTAGGTTTGCATCAGATTTTGCCAGAATTTTATTTTCATTCCCGGTATCCTGAGTATATCCCAAACTTGCAGTGATGCCACATAAAACCATAACACACATCAAAGCTATAGTAAATAAATACATCCTCTTCTTAAGCCGTTGACCTGTTGGTATCAACTCGTTCATAGGTAACCTCTATGATTATTTAATTAGAAGTATAATTAGCTAATGGTTTAGCTTCCTGTATCTGTCCTCAAGTAAAATGTAACTTGACGCTTGTCCTTCTTATATGCCATGTCTAGAGAAAGAGAAGTAATTTTTAATACTTCTGACAACGATTCTTTATTAAATGTCGCAGTTAATTCCCGTGAATAAAGAGCAGAGTCTTCGACCATAATTGAAATATCATACCAACGTTCAAGTTTTGTTTCTATATCCTTTAAAGGTGTGCTTTGAAACACGAGCTTACCTGTTGTCCACCCTATGTATTCCTGAGGATTATTAATGTCTTGGACTTCTATATTTTTTGCATTTGTAATTCTTCCCAATCGATTGTTTTCAATTATTTTTTTTGTAGATGTATCCTCTTTTGAATTGACTGCTACTTTACCTTCAGTAACTGCGACTGTCGTTTCGTTATTCTCAGGATAAGCAGAGACAACAAATTCAGTTCCTAATACGGTAACAGAGGAGTTTTTTGAATTGACGATAAAAGGATTTCCTTCTCTGTGGGCTACTTCAAAATAGGCCTCGCCTTCAAGCCATACTTCTCTGGAACCAGCTAAGAACTTTGGAAGAATATTTAATTGACTATCGGAGTTCAGCATAACTCTGGTACCATCACTCAATTTAAGTTCAGTCTTTTCCCCTTTCTTAGTTACTATTTCCTGAAGATTAAATTGTTTATTCTGGATCTGTTCTTTCTCTTTACCCATCTCATCAGCGAAAAGAAAAGCTATGATAACAACAGCCGCTGCAGTAACGGCATAGTATAGAATCTTTGTAACTTGACTTCCGGACGAGGATTGATAGCTTTTATAATTCGTAGAATATGCTTCTTTATTTTCTTCAATAATTTCATTTTTAAAATCAGTCCAGGCTTTATCAGCATCAATTTTTATATTGTTATCAGGTTTTACTTCCCATATCCTTTTAATTTCATCCATTGTTGCTTGATTTTTAGTATCTGAATTAAGCCATTCTTTAACTATTAGCTCTTCCTCTAGGGTGCATTCACCCGATACATATTTCAGGAGTAAATTCAAATCCATGTTGCAACAAATATTTATTCTTGGCTTTGCTTTATTTATAGTACGATTGCCAAAGAGGGTACCCTGTAATTTTTTTGAAAAACTGTAAGGAAAGGCAGTTAAAACGAAAATTAGGAAAGTTGCTTTCTTAGAATACGAAGAGCTCTGCTCATTTGTGATTCTACAGTCTTAACAGATATATCCAAAACATCAGCTATTTCCTTGTAGGTTAACCCATCTCTTCGGCTTAATTTATATATCTTTTTTGCTCCATCGGGCAGATTATTAATTTCTTGTCTGACTCTCTTTTCAAAATCAGACTGCTGAACTTTAACTGTCTGTTGGTAAACCTTTTGATCAGATAGGTATTCGAATTCAGCTAAGTATTTATCTTCTGTTTTTACTTTATCTAAATAATCCAGCGCTTTGTTTTTAACCGATTGGTATAAGTATGACCGGATATTTTTGGAGGGATCCAGTTCATATTTATTTTCCCAAATATTAGCAAAAACTTCCTGAACAACTTCTTCTGCACCATGCTTGCTCTTGACGTAGGAATAAGCAAAATTGGATAGTGGGGCATAATATTTCAAAAAAAGTTTTTTAAACTCTTTTTGACTACCCTTCCAATTGATAGTTTCAAAATCATCGTCAATATCAGGTGTATTTGAACCCATCCCAATTTAACTAAACCCTTAACATCCCAATTACCTCTATAAAAATTAAACTATTTTACCTTTACTACAATTTCTTTAGTGTAAAAATATTAACTGTTCTTCTTTAAAAGAGTAAGTAATATTCTACACTATCCGAAGGGTAAAAGGAAGGTGAAACAAGCGACTTATTTCATCAAAACGAAAGCAAAATCCGGTTATTTAGGACAATAGCAGGATTCTACTGAAAGATTATAGAGGTCAAAGGTGAAGATCTTTCCAACAGGATATGCGAAATAGTTCAGTTCTTACTGTCCCAGGTAAGTTACCCAGTCTCCGGTGTAATAAGAGGTAATCAGATTATGTATATCTCCGAATGCTATTCCAAAATAGACTGTCATTATTGCCAGAATGATCAACGTGGAGCGAAATACTAATCCGGACTTAACAAGTGGGACATCTTTCTGTGCTTCCCAGAAATACATATAGACCATCGGACGCAGGTAGTAATATACACTTGCGGCACTTGCCAGTATACCGATTATGGCCAGTGCAATAAATCCGGCGTCAATGGCGGCCGCAAAGACCATATACTTACCGATGAATCCGACAAACGGCGGTATTCCTGCTAATGAAAAAAGGAAAAAGGAAAGCATGACTCCCATAATAGGACGTTTGAAACCGAGACCGGCATAGTTGTTTACATCCGTAAAGTCGAGACCCTGCTGGCGCTCGTAATAAGCCACTACACCAAATGCTCCAATATTCATTATTGTGTAAGCCAACAGGTAGAAAAGAACGGCACTATATCCTTCGGGAGTCCCCGCTGCCAGACCAACCAGTAGATATCCCGCATGAGCAATACTCGAATATGCCAGCATGCGTTTAATATTATCCTGAACCAGTGCAATAATATTACCAAGAATCATTGTAAGTATTGCAATTACCTCAATGACTTCGGCCCAATCAGCAGTATCGGCGGGAATCATTTTTGAAAGTACTAATATGAGGGCCACAAAAGCAGCTGATTTTGAGGCCGTAGCCATGTATGCGGTAATAGTGGTAGGCGTGCCCTGGTAAACATCGGGTGTCCACATGTGAAAAGGGACAACCGAAACTTTAAAAAAGAATCCTGTTAATAACAGGGCTCCTCCAGCAATGAAGAGTAAACCTGAGCTGGCGGCTTCTGCTATCTCTGGTAAATATAATGTGCCGGTAGCTCCATAGAGCAGAGCCATCCCATATAACAGAAAACCTGTTGAAAAGGCACCCAACAAAAAGTATTTAAGCGAAGCCTCTGCCCCGGTCTTTCGCTCTTTTATTAAGCCTGCCAACACATAGAGGCATATCGACATCGTTTCAATGCCGATAAAGATCATGATAAGATTATTGGCACTTGCCAGGCCCAGCATACCGGCCGTGGCAAAAAGCATCATGGCATATACTTCTCCAAATTCGTGATCGATTGCGCTGAGATATTCCCGTGATATCAATACGCAAAATAAGGATCCGAACAAGACGATGGTGTTGCCAAATGCGGCAACGCCACCGTAGGTTATCATTCCCGAAAAGGCCTCTCCCACAGGGCCAAACATATCCATGACAGAAAGTACAAGTCCGGCCAGCAATGAAAACACCGACAGACCATAAATAGCATCATGGTCGTCCTTGTACGAATCAATTAAAATAGCAATGAGCCCGGCAACGCCAACAATGACCCCGGGTAAAAAAGCATTTAGGTCGTGTAAGTAATCCATGCAAATTATTCGTTATACAGAGACTCTATAGTTTTTGCGAGCTTGATATCTTTTTCGGTGACCTTGCCGCCCGCATCATGCGTGCTGAGCGCTATCTTCACCGTGTTATATACATTAAAAATTTCAGGATGATGCACCTGATCTTCCGCTTCAAAGGCGATGCGGTTTAAAAATGTCATTGCATCGCGGAAATCATCGAAGCTAAATTCTTTCTTTATTTTGTCCTCATCGTGCTCCCAGCCAGACAGGCCCTGGAGCTCTTCTGCAATTTTATCTTCGGATAATGGTTCAGCCATTGTATTACTTGTTTTGAGTTTTCGATGCTAATTCATCGGTAACATCATACAAAGTAGTTGCCCATTGAGGAAGTTCCTGATTATGGGCAGATTGTTTTATAGCTGTCCGTTTTTCTTCGGATGACTGCAGTAATTCCTGAACTTGTTGCTCCGAGAACTGTGTGAAATCGACCGGACGAATTCCAATCCAGATCATAAAAATAACCAATGGTACCAACAGTCCAACTTCACGGAAGTTGAGATCGATCAGCTTTTTATTTTCCTCATGTTTTATCGGACCAAACATCACCCGCTGATACATCCACAGCATATAAACAGCTGCTAAAATAACTCCCAGTGCAGCAAATACGACATAGGCATTTTGCGGAAGTATCTCGGAGTTAAACGTGCCATTCAAAATCAGAAACTCTCCTATAAATCCATTCAGCCCCGGTAGTCCAATCGAAGCTAGTGTTGCGATCATAAACATCACAGCGAAAACAGGCACCACCTTCGCAATTCCACCGTAGTCTTTGATATCCCTCGTATGAGTACGATCATAGATCATTCCAACGATAAGGAATAATGCACCTGTCGAAAGTCCGTGATTAATCATCTGAATAAGAGCGCCCTGCACAGCAATGGTGTTAAAGGCAAATAATCCCAATACAACAAAACCGAGGTGACTTACGGAAGAATAGGCCACCAGTTTTTTTACATCTTTCTGTACCATCGCCACCAGCGCGCCGTAAATTATTCCGATGATGGCCAATATTGCCAGATATGGAGCAAACTCGGTGAAGGCGTTGGGGAAAAGCGGCAGACAGAAGCGAAGCAGTCCGTATGTCCCCATCTTCAGCATAACGGCAGCAAGCACTACAGAACCTGCTGTCGGTGCCTCGGTGTGAGCATAAGGCAGCCAGGTGTGAAATGGGAACAGCGGCACCTTGATGCAGAATGCAAGCGCAAAGGACAGAAACAGATATGTCTGCTCAACTAACCCCACCTGATATTCTGCCCCGGACAGGAATCGCCAGTCGGCTGTAAATTGATATCCTTCCATAAAGCTACCGGCATCGAATCCCGTATAAATCAAACCAACCAGCATAATTAGCGAACCGACCAGCGTATAAACAAAAAACTTTACAGTGGCATGGATCCGATCCTTGCCACCCCAAATTCCAATGAGGAAATACATGGGGATAAGCGACAGCTCGAAAAAGACATAAAAGACGACCATATCAAGCGAGGCAAAAACTCCCATCGAAGCAGTCTGCATAAGCATCAGCATGGAATAATAACCGGCCAGATGCTTTTTCACCGAATCCCATGATGATAAAACCACAATCGGGCCAAATAGCGTGGTAAGCATAAAAAGTAGCAGGCTCAATCCATCGAGACCGATCAGGTACTTTATATCGTACCCGTTCATGATGGGAAGCCCCTCTGTCAGATATTGGGCCGTGGAGGAGTTGGCAATATCAAAACTAAATAACAGGGGCAGCGATAGTAAAAATGTTGCTGTTGTTACAACCAGGCTAATCCACTTCTTAGCCCTGTCATTTCGAACTGCCAGAATTCCGGCAATTCCCAGAAGTGGTAAATAAATAACTAAATTTAATAGTAACTCCATTATCAATTCTTTTTTACAGGATCAACATGCTTAGTACGAGGATAACGCCGAGCACAAGTGCCAGTGCATAACTGCTGGTAACTCCGGTTTGAACATATCGGAATACACTACCAAAAAGCCGGACTACACCGCCAATTGTATTCACTATGCCATCCACAATTTTCATATCAAATTTTGCAAGTCCTTTGTCAGAAAACCTGACAAGAGGATGTACCAAAAGTCCTTCGTAAAATTCATCGAGGTTGTACTTCTCACTCCACGTTTCATACAATGCACCAAACCGCATCGCAAGTTTTTCATCGGATTCTTCGGTTGCGCCGCTGCTGTACATCTTATAAGCCATATAGACTCCACTTAATGCAACTACAATTGAAAAAGCCATTAATATCCACTCTGTAGCATGCGAGAGGGTGAGTCCAACATCAACCGTGACACTATACAGCCAGTTGTGCAAGAGGTTTATATGCTCTTCCTGGTGTGTAAATGTGGCCAGCAAAAAATTGGGGACTCCTAGAAATCCGCCTACAACAGACAGCCCGCCGAGCGTCCAAAGTGGGATCGTCATCGTTTTTGGGCTTTCGTGCAGATACTTTTCTGCTCCACTGGCTTCACTAATTTTTTCGGGCAGTTTAAATTCGCCGTTAAAAGTACCGAACGTGAGACGGAACATATAAAATGCCGTCATGAAAGCAGTTAATATTCCTACTACCCATAATAAAATGTAGAGAGAACCGGCAAATTCGCCGAACCCGGCATTAAAGGTAAATGCTAAGATCTCATCCTTTGAAAAGAATCCGGCCAGCGGTGGAATTCCGGCGATAGCTATAGTAGCAATTAAAAACGTTTTGTAGGTGCTTGGCATATATTCTTTGAGTCCGCCCATAAAGCGCATATCCTGCGGATCAAAATGCACATCCTTACCTTCTTCATGAAGACCGTGCTCAACATGTTCCATAGCATGGATGACGGACCCCGACCCCAGGAAGAGCAAAGCTTTAAAAAATGCGTGTGTTACCACATGAAACATAGCGGCCGTAAAAGCTCCAGACCCCAATGCCAGGAACATATATCCCAACTGAGAAACGGTTGAGTACGCCAGCACCCGCTTGATATCATTTTGGGTTATTGCAATAGTAGCAGCAACGAGCGCGGTCAGTGCACCAATGACTGCTATAATCATCATGATTTCCGGAGACATTGCAAACATCGGCGACATACGGGAAATCAGGTAGATACCTGAAGTCACCATTGTAGCCGCGTGAATAAGTGCAGAAACAGGTGTCGGTCCGGCCATGGCATCGGGCAACCAGACAAAAAGCGGAATTTGTGCACTCTTCCCCGTGGCACCGATAAACATCAACATACCGATCCAGAACTTGCCGTCAGCAGGAATGGCATCGAGATTATTCAGGATCTGGCTGAAATCAAGGCTGCCGATATACTGAAAGGTCAAAAACATAGCTATCAGAAAAGCAAAATCGCCCACCCTGTTATACCAAAAAGCCTTACTACCGGCCGCTGAATTTGCAATATCAGAATACCAGAAACCGATTAACAGATAAGAACAAAGTCCGACACCTTCCCATCCCAAAAACAACAGCAGAAGGTTATCTGCCATCACGAGATTGAGCATGGCAAAAATAAACAGGTTCAGATAGGCAAAGAACTTCCAGTATCCTTCATCTGCCCACATGTAACCAATCGAATAAAGGTGTATCAGAAATCCAACGCCGGTTACAACAAGCGTCATCAAAAGTGATAGCTGATCGATCTGATATGCAATATCTACGCTAAATGAGCCAGTTTCTATCCAGGTAAAAAGCTCAACAAATATCGGCGCTGAATCTTGGCCCATGTTTACAAAAAAGTAAACCGCAATCGCAAAGGGAATGAACACTGCCAGGTTAGCAATAGTGCCAATCAGGGCTTTTTGTTTACGAAATGATTGTGAACTTAATCCAATAAGTCCATTAACAATAAACCCCAAGAGAGGAAGTAAAATTATCAGACTTGTAAGCGTAGTAGCAGAATCCATTAAAATGAAATTTCAGATTGTATTCTTACAAAATTTTCGGCTCAAATGTAGCCATTACCCCCTATTTTACCAAGGGTGAATTATTAAGTGGCAAAGATACAAAAAAGTGATTCAAGGTAAAGTTTTGAATTGCTGTTTAGAGCCATTTTACAACAGCATATTTTAGGCAGCATTACCAGCGAAGGAGATTAATTTTAGAGATATCTACCGACAGATTATTTCTGAATATCGCTATGATAATAGCTAATCCTACTACAGCCTCTGCAGCGGCAACTGCCAGAGAAAAGAAGACAAGAATTTGCCCATCAATATTTCCGTAATGACTGCTAAAAGAGATCAGGGATAAGTTGACGGCGTTGAGCATCAGCTCTACACACATAAAAATGACAATGGCGTTTTTCCGAATAAGCACGCCAATAATCCCAATACAAAATAGAAGCGCACTAAGCGCTAAAAACCAATCTATACTAATCATTTGCAGTTTCTTTAGTAATTTTATGTTGCGCTATCAAAATGGCCCCTACTACGGCAGCCGTTAGTAAAATAGCCGTAAGCTCGAATGGGAGCAGATATTCAGTAAATAATACTTCTCCAACCGCTTCAACAGTTCCTACCTCTGCCATTTCAGGTGAAATTGTCGGCAAGGTGTCTGAGAAGCTCCCCAAGCTGTATAAAATCTGTGAGAAAACTCCGACTCCCAGCAAGAAAGCCACAAAATATTTGATGCGAAATTTGTTGAACAGACTTTCTTCATCCTCCAGATTCAACAACATAATCACAAATAAAAACAGCACCATTATTGCACCGGCATATATCAAAATCTGAATTATCGCCAAAAATTGTGCTTTTAAAAGCAGGAATAATCCAGCTAGAGCAATCATGTTTAGCACCAGAAACAAGGCACTGTTGACAGTATTTTTGCTAATAACCATGGCCAATGCTGATGCCACGGATAGTACGGCTAAGAAAATGAATAAATAAGTTATCATATCTATCTGTTCTTTTAAGTGGCTTCAAAGGTAGATAAATTTAAAAACCTCATCAACAGAAATTACTAATTTGTTTCTGATCTTGATTGCAGGTTTTATCTTGTGTTTATCCGCTAATCAAATAACCGTACTTTATTATTTCTCCTCTTTGCAATCTCCTAAAATTACTTACCGGACAGCTGAAAAGTTTATTCAGTGTCTTCCGAAAATCTTTTGGAACGAATCAAAGATGTCACCGTTAGGAATAGCAGATTTTGTTCTAACTACAGATCTTTTTCGAACCTTTTGAATGAGACCCGAAATAATTCGGGACAAGCAACTGTGCGGTAAAACTTACCGGCTAACCAACTTCGGCGCAGCTCATTCAGATTTCATTGTTCATTTTTTGTGAGCAAACCGCCGACAGCAGTCGGGACCAGAAAATCACTGGAATGAACCAAAAACTCCCGGGGGAATCGCAGATTTTGTACTGGCTAAAACAAGAAAACCGGGAATAGCTATTCCACATTAATCATTATGCTGAAGTATCTTTCCCCGATTCGCCCCGGACCCCCTACTTATTAAACCGTGAAGTCGTAACTCTACTCTTATTCCTAAGGAATTTTTCTGGTAATGACTTCAGGGGTTCATAGCAACGTAGGCGGGAATTATATGATTTTAGCAAAGATGGCGATCAATCGGGCCAAGTAACGTTTTCAAAGAAACCATGAAGCAGACGCAGGTGCGTCTGTCATGCGTTCCGCACCAGAGGTACGGAACGAGAGAAGAATCTTTTTTTGCACCTTTTGAATGAGCCCAAAAAAGTCGGGACAGGCAGCGGTGCAGTAAAACTCATTCCGAAGCATCGGAGCTTTGCTAAGACCGAAGGGATTAGCGGTTTTTGTCTAGTCTTGATAACTTTGTTTGAACCCACCCCACCCGACCTCCCGGGAGTGGACTTTTTGTGTACTTATTTCCAGGTTTGCCCCGGCTTAAGAATTGTCTGCTGAAGCCAAAGGAGGTGGATTTTGTGCCAAATATTTAACGCTGTTCGAAAGGTTTTGCCAGCTTTACCTATCCTGCCGCGCGAGATGCCGGATCAAGTCCGGGATTACGACGGAGTAAAAAAGAGTATCACTCACTCGACATCGGCTTAGTTCACGTAAGATCTGAAGGGTTTCTTTCATACTATCCAGAGCTTCAATAAAGCCGGCCCGAATATTTACCTAAAAAGAGTTGACTCAAAACCATTTAAATCTTCCAAGGAAAATCCGATTTTTTTTCCATCCATTTGTAACTAAAAAAGTATAGCAATTTAGAAATTACACCATATCTTCAGCAACAAAATAATACCTCTTTTATGATGTTATTATCCTTAACAAGTAATTCCGAAAACAACGGGCAATAGAAAAGAATCTGTAAATTCCATTTATTAACGTTAGCTTTTTATTTTTGCGTAGAAAACAGTATTTATTTGCTTAAAATTTTGAATCAATAATATTCTCTTGTTATGGCCACAACCTCCACTTCGGTAGATATGGAAGCATTGGGTGAAAAAATTGAAGAATCCAGTGCATTTATTGAAGATATTTATGACGAATTAAATAAAGTAATTGTCGGCCAACGCTATATGATCGATCGACTGCTGATTGGTTTGCTTGCAGACGGTCATGTGCTTTTGGAAGGTGTACCGGGGCTGGCTAAAACGCTAACGGTTTCTTCGCTGGCCAAAGTTATTGATACAAAATTTCAGCGGTTGCAATTTACACCTGACTTACTGCCTGCTGACTTAGTCGGAACGTTAATTTATAATCAAAAAGAGGCGGAGTTTACCGTCAAAAAAGGTCCGATTTTTGCCAATATTATTTTGGCTGATGAGATCAACCGATCACCGGCTAAAGTGCAAAGTGCCCTGCTCGAAGCGATGCAGGAACAGCAAGTTACCATTGGTGAAGAAACCTATCCGCTTGACGATCCGTTTCTTGCACTGGCTACACAGAATCCTGTGGAGCAAGAAGGAACCTATCCCCTGCCTGAAGCCCAGGTCGATCGCTTTATGATGAAGATAAAGATCGATTATCCCAGCGAGAGTGAAGAGCTAGAGATTATGCGCCGAATGGCTAAAACAGGTGCCAAAAAAGAGCTGGAGCCGGTTATCAAGACCGAAAAAATTCTGGAGGCACGGAAGGTTATCAATGACATATATATAGATGAGAAAGTTGAACAGTATATTATTGATCTTGTTTTCGCTACACGCGACCCAGAACAATACAATCTGAAAGATCTGGCGGACCTTATTAATTTCGGAGCTTCGCCGCGTGCATCGATCAATCTCAATCTGGCAGCACGGGCTCATGCCTATATGGAGCATCGGGCTTATGTAACGCCCGAAGACGTTCGCTTCATTGCAATGGATGTGCTGCGACATCGGATCATCCCTACTTTTGAGGCTGAAGCAGAAAATATCACCTCCGAAGATCTGATCGACAAGGTGATGTCAACAATTCAAGTGCCGTAAATTTTAGCCTGTTTACTCGTCGGACATCAAACCCAGATGTTCGACGAGGATTAGTTGTCTTTTTCTTTTATATCAAGCACCTGCTACAGTACGGAATAGTGTTTCAACCATCACCCACGGGTGAATCCGTGGGCTAAAAGTTTTTATAAAAGCTCACTTGAAGTGAGCTTCGTGGTTTCCTCCTTAGCCTGATGATTCATCTTCAGGCGGAGATAAATAATCTTCCTATCTCTCTCTGCCCAAGAGACAAGCAGGCTTAAGAGATGATACATCTTTCATTAAAGCATCAAAAAACCAACCGGAATATTTTTGATTTAAATAGAGGAGATCAGAGATAATTTTTCGGGATCAATCTTATCCCACGGATGAATCCGTGGGCTGGGAATGTTTTGTGAAAGCTCACTTGAAGTGAGCTTTAGGTTTTGCTTCTTAGCCTGATGATTCATCTTCAGGCGGAACATTGTGCAATTGATACAGATTATTTCAAAATAATCCTCAAATAAAAAAGGCTCAGAGATAATCTCTGAGCCTTTGAATTGAGAAATGTAAAAGCGGAGCAGCTATTTATTCCTGCTCATCATCATTCTCCTCTTCTTCTTTTTCTACCTCTTCGGCTTTCTTCTTGAGGTTTCGAGCTGCCTTTTCTTTATCAGCCATCTCTTTTTTAAGATCAGCAAGACCTGACATTTCACCCAGTGTAGGAGTGCCTGTCTGTGGAGTAGGCTCTTGCTTACCACCTCCTCGGCTTTTCTTTTCCTTGGGTTCTTTGGCTTTCTTCACATCCTGCTCACGTTGACTGAGCGTAATGTTTTTATTGCTTTCATCCAGCTCAATAACATAAGCTTCAACGGTATCCCCTTCTTCAAAGTTTTCTTGAGGTTCACCGCCGGCTTCTGTTTTACTTGCAGGAATAAAGCCTTCCAATTCATAAGGAAGCTTAACGAAAACACCTTTCTCGGTAGTTTTAGAGACTTCACCTTCTACCTGGTTGGTTCCGCTGTATTCTTCAGCAAACTGCTCCCACGGATTATCTTCAATCTGCTTGTGACCCAGTGTAATCCGACGGTTTTCAAAGTCGATCGCCAGAATTACCACTTCGATCTCCTCATCTTTATCGATAACCTCGTTCGGATGGTTGATCTTCTCTGTCCAACTTAGGTCAGAAATGTGGATGAGTCCGTCAATGCCTGGTTCGAGTTCAACAAACACACCGAAGTTGGTGAGATTGCGAACGGTTCCTGTATGCTTAGAACCGACGGGATAACGCTCGTCGATGTCTTCCCAGGGATCTTTCTCGAGCTGTTTGACACCGAGCGAAATTTTCTTCTCCGGCTCGTTCACATTCAGCACCACGCAGTCGATGATATCATCCTTGTTGACGAGCTGCGACGGATGCTTGATATGTTGTGTCCACGACATCTCGCTGATGTGGATAAGTCCTTCAACACCTTTTTCGAGTTCAATAAAGGCTCCGTAATCAGCAATAGAAACTACGCGACCCTGCACCTTGATATTTTCAGGATACTTGAGATCGATTTCGTTCCATGGATGCGGCTGCAGTTGTTTGAGTCCGAGCGAAACGCGCTTGGTCTCTTCATCAAAATCAATAACCGCAACATTAAGCCGCTGATCCAATGAGACAATCTCTTCGGGATGTTCCACACGTCCCCATGAAAGGTCCGTAATGTGCAGCAGGCCGTCGACACCACCGAGATCGATAAACACACCGAAATCGGTAATATTTTTGACAATGCCTTCGAGCACCTGACCTTCTTCGATCGTTTCGAGAATCTCTTCACGCTGCTCTTCTAGATCAGACTCAATAAGCGCACGGTGCGAGACAACCACGTTTTCGGCAGACATATTCAGTTTTACAACCTGAAATTCCATTGTCTTGCCTACATATGCATCAAAATCTCGAACGGGACGTACGTCAATTTGTGATCCGGGCAGAAATGCATCAATACCCATAATATCGGCAACCATACCACCCTTAATCCGACGCTTGATATATCCTTCTACAATTTCGCCAGTTTCAGCAGCACGTTCGATAGTCTCCCATGCATGCAGTATGTCAGCCTTGCGTCGCGAAAGAATTAACTGTCCTTCCTGGTCTTCAACCTGATCCAGGAAAACATCAACTTCATCACCCGGCTGCAGGTTTTCCACAACTTCGTCAGGAAATTCATTGGTTTGCACCATGCCTTCGGATTTGAATCCGATATCTACAACAACATAGTCTTCATCAACAGAAACAACACGCCCCGTAACTATTTCCTTCTCTTCAATTTCATTGAGCGTATCTTCATACATATCTGCAAGCTTGTGAAACTCCTCATCGGAATAATCTTCCGATGCAGCCTGCAGCTGATCATAAGTATAGGTTACATCTTCATCGACATCTCCGGTGAAGGTAGCCACCTCTTCTTCTTCAGGTTCTACTCGTACTTCTTCTTCCGAGGTAGCATCAATAACAGATTCTTCCGGAGCCTCTTCAGTTTCAGTATCGGTGGCTTCAGTAGCTGTAGTCTGTTCTTCTTCGTTATTTTGGTTAGTATTTTGTTCTTGTTTTAGTTCTTCGGTCATTATCAGTTTTTAGTTAAAATTACCGCATCCATCAGCTGACGGATGGGATTGAGTTAAGATTTTAGTTCTAGTTGTTACTTAGTCTTTCATGTGTTGTTTCACTTTCGAACAAATTTGATTTACTTGCTGTTCGAAAGTCAAATTCGTTGTATCAATTTCAATTGCATCTTCCGCTTTTTTCAATGGATCGGTTTGACGCCTGGAATCTTTCCGATCTCTTTCTTTAATATTTTGCTTCACTTCTTTCAACGTTAATGCGGGGTTATTCATTTTACGTTGATTGAATCTTCTGCGAGCCCGTTCATCTAAGTTGGCTGACATATAAAACTTCAAATCAGCATCGGGGAACACAGCCGTACCCAGATCCCGGCCTTCAGCAATATATACACCATCGAGGACGACACCCCGCATCAGGTTATTCACAAAAGCCCGTACGCGCGGCATTGCTGCTATATCACTTACACAGCCGGCAACTTCTGAAGAACGAATCGCATCAGTCACCAAATCGCCATCAACAGCAACATGGAATTGTTGATCTTCATAGTAGAAAGAGATCTCTTTCTGATCCAATAAACGAAAGAACTGTTCTGTATCTCGATTCGCCTCTATATATATAAGCGCCGCCGTTCGATAAAGCGCCCCGGAATCGAGATATTCAATTTGCAGCCGGTCAGCAACAGCTCGTGCTGTCGAGCTTTTTCCCGAGCCTGCCGGCCCATCGATAACTATAATCATATTTGAAAGTCTCCCAACTTACCCTTCTTTTACTAATTTTTCAATGATTTCTTGTTTAACACATCCAGAAATTTTAACTTTTGGGTCTTTCTGAAACGGCGAAGAAGATACAAATTAATTTCAAGAACTGATAAGAATACTTAGAAATCTATGCCACGACATCAATCAGCAATAAAACGTGTACGACAAAATGAGAAGCGCCGCCAGCGAAACCAGGCGCAACGGTCAAAAATGAAGACAATGATCAAGAAGACACTTGAGACGACCGACAAGGAAGAAGCTGAAGAAATCTTTAAAGAAGCAAGTTCATATTTAGATAAATTGGCAGCCAAAGATCTGATCCATAAAAATTATGCTGCCCGTAAAAAATCTAAATTGGCCAACCACGTAAATAATTTATAAAAGGCTGCTTCCGCTTTGTCTGATCCATACTCGAAGGCACTTCTAGTTATACTCGATGGATATGGGATTGCAGAGAATCCCGAAGTCAGTGCGATAGATAAAGCGCATAAGCCGTTTATTGATTCACTTTTTGAAAAGTATCCCCATTCCCAGCTATCAGCAAAGGCCACAGATGTAGGTCTTCCCGAGGGGCAGTTCGGAAATTCAGAAGTCGGACATCTGAATATTGGAGCAGGCCGTATTGTCCCCCAGGAACTGACGCGGGTAAACAAGGCCATTGAAGATGAAAGTTTTTTTAGTAATAAAGCTTTGACTGCTGCTTTTGATAAAGCCAGGCAGAATGGCCGCATTCATATCATGGGTCTTTTTTCGGATGGAGGAGTCCACAGCCACAATAACCATCTTTTTGCTCTGCTTCGGTTTGCCAAAAAAGCAAACATTCCTAACACGTATGTGCACGCTTTTACTGACGGACGCGATACCTCTCCGCACGGGGGGGTAGACTATATGAAGGAGTTCAAAAAGAAAGCAGATGATATCGGAGCTGGAAAAATTGCCTCGATTGTCGGGCGCTATTACGCCATGGATCGTGACAATCGGTGGGATCGTACTCAGCTTGCTTATGAACTTCTGGTTAATGGAAAGGGTGAAAAGTTCGATGATCCGGAGCAAGCTCTCCGATCATCTTATGATGAAGAGGTGACTGACGAATTTGTTAAACCCAAACTGATTGACTCCTCACCTGACTCCCGCATCCAAAAAAATGATGTCATCATCTTTTATAATATACGGGGAGATCGGGCGCGCCAAATAACACGTGCCTTTACAGAGCCTGAATTTGATAAGTTTGAAGTTGAAAAGGATCTGAATCTCCACTACACCACGTTCACATCGTATGATGATACTTTTGATCATGTAGATGTAGCTTACCCACCCTTAGAACTAAAGAATACGCTGGGAGAAATAGTCAGTAAAAATGGTTTAAAGCAACTTCGGATCGCTGAAACAGAAAAATATCCTCACGTCACCTATTTCTTTAATGGCGGTGAAGAAACACCATTCAAAGGGGAACAACGTATATTAATTCCCAGTCCCAAGGTCGCCACTTATGATCTGCAGCCTGAGATGAGTGCACCGGAAGTGACCGATGCTCTGTGTGCTCAACTGATGACCGAGAAGCATCATCTGTGTGTACTTAATTTTGCCAATCTTGATATGGTGGGTCATACCGGCGATATGGAAGCTACAATTGAAGCTGTCGAAACAATCGATCAGAAATTGAAACAAATTGTGGAGACCGCTACAGATCATGATTATAAAATCTTGATTATCTCTGACCACGGAAACGCTGATCGCCTGGTTAATGACGATGGAAGTCCGCATACAGCTCACACCTCAGCACCCGTTCCGGCAATAATTCTAAATGAGGCTGAGGCACAGAAACTGCGGGATGGCATTTTAGCAGATGTTGCTCCCACACTCCTTAAATTGATGGGGCTCCCGCAGCCGGAGGAAATGACTGGATCATCTCTCTTCTAAATTTTCTGAAGATTAGAAATCAAGAGCCTATCTTCGTATTTTTATGCACAGAGGATTGCGATTATTATAAATTTTTATCTGAATAGTCGGATCACTAACTATCATTTTATTGTTTAAAGGCCTTAGAAAAATAGCCGATAACAATTTAGTTACATGCTTGGCTTGCATGTAAGTACCAGAAACCCGAGCAACGTTATGTGCTCTTTAGAATTTTTTAAAGAGTTTCACACTTGTTTTAGTTTGCTTTTGCACTAAGCCAGTACTACTTTCGTTAAAGAATATGAACTAAATATTCGAGTCACTCGTTTTAACGATTGACAAAATAACTCAAAACCTGAAGGTTCGTTTTTATGGAGGGTAATTTCTCTAGCAAAGTTCGAGATGTCATCCAATTCAGTCGCGAAGAAGCCCTGCGTCTGGGCCATGATTATATTGGCACAGAGCATTTGATCCTTGGCATTGTCCGCCTTGGAGAGGGCGTAGCTGTTAAAATTTTGAAAAATCTAAATTGTGATCTTTTTAAACTAAAAAAGACAGTAGAAGATACGGTTCGCGGTACAGGCGGATCAGTTAAAGTGGGGAATATACCTCTCACCAAACAAGCTGAGAAAGTACTCCGTATAACCTATCTGGAAGCCAAGCTCTACAAGAGTGATACTATTGGCACAGAACATCTGCTTTTATCATTGCTGCGGGATGACGAAAATATTGCCGCACAGATATTGCAACAATTCAATGTCTCGTACGACGCCGTGCGGGAAGAATTAGACCTTATTATTTCAGGAAAATCTTCTGATGATGAAGGACAGGATTCACGATCTGTTTCCGCCAGTCTTTCTTCATCCAAAGGTAGTTCAAAATCGTCCGGAAGTTCTAGAGAAAAGAAAATGGAAAAATCAAAAACACCAGTACTCGATAATTTTGGCCGGGATCTTACGGAACTGGCCGAGGAAGGAAAGCTCGATCCTATTATCGGTCGAGAAAAGGAGATTGAACGCGTTGCTCAGGTACTGAGCCGGCGCAAGAAAAATAACCCGGTGCTCATTGGTGAGCCGGGAGTTGGTAAAACAGCCATTGCAGAAGGATTGGCTTCAAGAATCGTCGAACGAAAGGTATCGCGTGTACTCTATGATAAGCGCGTTATCCAGTTAGACCTTGCCGCACTGGTAGCCGGTACCAAGTATCGGGGCCAGTTCGAAGAGCGTATGAAAGCTGTAATGGGTGAACTTGAGAAAACTCAAAATGTGATCCTGTTCATCGATGAGCTTCATACAATCGTCGGCGCCGGTGGAGCAAGCGGCTCGCTCGATGCTTCAAATATGTTGAAGCCGGCTCTTGCTCGTGGTGAAGTTCAGGCTATTGGCGCCACAACGCTTAATGAATATAGACAGCATATCGAAAAAGACGGTGCGCTTGAGCGTCGATTCCAGAAAATCATGGTCGACCCGACAACGCCAGAGGAAACCATCGATATTCTGTCTCAAATTAAAGACAAGTATGAATCGCACCACAGCGTCAACTATTCGGAAGAAGCCATTAAAGCTTGTGTAGAACTCACTGACCGTTATGTGACGGATCATTTCTTGCCGGATAAAGCTATTGATGCTCTTGACGAAGCCGGTGCTCGCGTACATCTCTCAAACATTCACGTGCCGCAACATATCATTGATCTGGAAGAACAAATCGAAAAAACCAGCAATGAGAAAAACGGAATGGTGAAGAAGCAGCGTTTTGAAGAGGCTGCCCGGCTCCGTGACAAAGAAAAGAGACTTACGGAAGAACTCGAACAGGCCCAGAAAGAGTGGGAGAAAGAGTCTGAAGAGATCATTTACGATGTCCACGAAGATGACGTTGCTCAAGTTGTAGGTATGATGAGCGGTGTTCCGGTCAGCAAAATCAGCCAGAGCGAAAGCAAGAAGCTGGTGAAAATGAAAGAAGAGCTGTCTAAGCAGGTCATCGGCCAGAACGAAGCTATTGTTAAGCTTACTAAAGCGATCAAGCGGACACGAGCGGGACTCAAAGATCCTACACGCCCGATTGGCTCGTTTATCTTCTTGGGTCCTACTGGTGTTGGTAAGACCGAGATGGCCAAAGTGCTGGCCCAATATCTCTTCGATAAAGAAGAGGCCCTGATTCGCATCGACATGAGTGAGTATATGGAGAAATTCTCTGTCTCACGTCTGGTAGGTGCACCTCCGGGCTATGTAGGATATGAAGAAGGCGGTATGCTGACCGAGAAGGTACGCCGTAAACCGTACAGCGTTGTGCTGCTCGATGAAATTGAGAAAGCGCACCCTGATGTATTCAACATTCTGTTGCAAGTTCTCGACGACGGTATTCTTACCGACAGTCTGGGACGTAAAGTGGATTTCCGCAATACGATTATTATCATGACTTCAAACATTGGTGCGCGGGATATCCGCAACCTGGGTCAGGGAATCGGTTTTAGCTCAGAAGAAAATGAGTTTGACTACGAGAAGATGAAATCCACTATTCAGGATGCACTGAAGAAAGTATTCAATCCTGAATTCCTGAACCGGATTGATGATGTTATCACCTTCCGTGCTCTGGAGAAAGAAGATATCTTCCAGATTATCGACCTGCTGTCTGATGATCTGTTCCAGCGTATCCGAAGTCTCGGATATGAAGTTGAAGTCACGAAAGGTGCTAAAGATTTCTTGAGTGAGAAAGGCTTCGATCAGAAGTATGGCGCTCGTCCGTTAAAACGTGCGATCCAGAAATATGTTGAAGAGCCACTCGCTGAAGAACTTCTTGAAGCCGATCATCCGGAAGGCTCAGAGATCAAAATAAAGATGAATAAATCTCGTGACGGACTGCTATTCGACTGGTCAGATACAGAAGAGACCACAGAAGTTGAGACCAGCGATGAGCAGCTTAAGGCTGCGCGGGAAAGCGAGGATGATGACGATTCGGATTCAGGATCAAAAAGCGAAGAGTCTAAATCTGAGGCCAAAGCTTAATACGAAACACAAATTTATTAGGAAAGGCCACCTTCTCGGTGGCCTTTTTTATTTTAGGCACAATATTATTTCGATGGCGATCTACTCTACGAAATGATGCTCCGCTAAAAGCCTGGAGATAAATCATCAGGCTAAGAAGCAAAAAACCGAAGCTCACTTTAAGTGAGCTTTGTAGATTTTTAGCCCACGGATTCATCCGTGGGTAAAAAAGTAAAAGTTTGGGATGAGATTTCTTACTTGCACTCCCAATCGGTCAACAACAACGGGAGCAGAGCTCCCTTAAAATCAAGTAAAGTTCCTGTCATACAAGACAAGTTTCCACGTCTTCCGTTAGTCGTACAGGTCTCGTGCGACGTTATTTTCAGGTCATACAAAAATCATAGGAAGACAATCACCTGATGGATTAATGCCTTTTCTCTCGTAAAGCATTAGTCTGGTACAAGCGGACGCTTGCACAATTAGGTGTAGCGCAAAAGTAGGTTGCCCTAAAGCCTGAAGATAAATCATCAGGCTAAGAAGCAAACCGAAGCTCACTTTAAGTGAGCTTTTACAAAAAATTCCTAGCCACGGATTCATCCGTGGGTAATAGCTCAGAGAGTGCTTTTATCACTAGCGCGGGAATTAATTCCCGCGCTACTAATAAAACGTGTGACTCGTCTCTAAAAATAGATGCGGAGTGACTGAATGAGATAATGCTTGTGGCAGACGATTGAATTAGTATCCGAGAACGTAATCCTTATATCCTTTATAGATTCTACGCGACCCTCTTCAGGGAGATTCTTCGACTGTGTTCGTCACTATACTCCTCACTACGCTCCCCGATTCACTCAGGACAGGTAGATGACATCAACTATGATAACCTGCGCTAATATCTCCCGTCCGCTGTGTAATCCTCTGTGCTCTCTGTGGTTATTTTCTTTATTTAAAAATTAGCCTGTATAATTACTTCTTTGCTTCCCCCTATCAGCTGATATTCTCCGGCTGAGGTTCGCACGAGACGAGGCTGAATTTCATCCGTAAAACCCAAAGCACCACCTGTAAAATCTTCACTTGCAATTTGACGCTGCTGGATGTTAACCGCTCGAAATTCAACGTTATTTAATATTCCGCTGTTTTCTGAGTAATTGCCCATCACAAATAATAGCACATTATCCCCGGGAAAATAATCGGCCAGAAATACAGGCGAACGAGTACTTGAGGCCCCAATGCGATCTCCATCCACAGAATAAACTACCGCACGTCCTGCTGAATACAACGTGATATAATTGTTATCAGCTGACAACGTTACACCGCTCAGGTTTTCATCGGTCGTTATGCTGTTCAGTTCGTTACCATATCGATCCATAATCAGCACCTGATCATCCGTACCATCCTGCGCTGTAACAGCAGTAACAAAATTGCCATCATCAGAAACGTTCAGCTCTTTCAAATAGCGATTCGTATTGCGATAAATATTCCGGAACTCATAATTTGCCATCATAACCTGCGCTTTAGATCCCAGCTTTCCCGTACGTTTTATCCGGGGATTATAAACTACAATCGTTTCTCCGTTTTGACCCATTGTCAGTTCTGCAATCGCTTCCCCCTCTTCAGTCTGACTACTGCTGGACATGCTGGTTAGTAGCTGACCAAATGTATCATAAAAGGTGAAGTTTGTGATATTATCTCGCAGAATGACATTTCCATTATTTAGAGCAAAAATGCCAAGCGAAGGGTCGTCAGATCCCAAGGTTTTTGCTGAATAGCTGTTTAGTGAGTCACCCGCAGAATTGAACAGATCAATTTCTGCCTCTCCATCTACACGTTTTAATACAGCAATCACTGAGCCATCGGGAGAAATTCCAAAATCCTCATACCGGGTAATGGATCTATTATTAGCTAAAAATTGGAAAGCATCAGAACCTATCCTGATCTCTCCATCTTCTAATAAAAAAGTGGACGGATTATTATCGGAAGTCCCCTGTGTAGTCGTGGCATTTAATGATTGGCTAATTGCTACAGAAGGAAGCAAAAGAAAAATGATAATCTGGTAAATTCTAGCACCCATAAATGATGTAAGTTATTGCGCCTGTTAAAATTTCGAAGACTAAAGAACGGAATTTTTTGTCAGAGTTTCATCTGCATCGGCTATAATTCTGTGATATTATTTTGTAGATTTGGCCTATCCAAAATTTAGAAATCAGTCATGTTTTTTTCGGTTATAATTCCTGTTTACAATCGTCCCCAAGAAGTAGATGAGCTTCTGAATAGTCTTACCAAACAAACCTATACAGACTTTGAAACATTGATCATAGAAGATGGTTCCGAGGAATCCTGCAAACACGTCACAGAGAAGTACAGTGGCACACTTGATATCAAATATTATGCAAAGGAGAACTCGGGCCAGGGGTTCAGCAGAAATTATGGCTTTGAACGAGCCAACGGCGACTATTTTGTTGTCTTTGACTCTGACTGCCTGATTCCTCCCCACTACTTTGAGACAATCAACAACTATCTGCAGGAGCACAAACTGGACGCTTACGGCGGTCCCGACCGAGATCACGAGAGCTTTACC
The DNA here is from genome assembly GCF_058386985.1 of Fodinibius sp. GM108. Classification (NCBI taxonomy): domain Bacteria; kingdom Pseudomonadati; phylum Balneolota; class Balneolia; order Balneolales; family Balneolaceae; genus Fodinibius; species Fodinibius sp. GM108. Next base: position 239,590 of record NZ_JBYEIR010000002.1, on the reverse strand, counting down.
CCCGTTCAGAAAGCGATCAGTTATGCCATGACCTCCCCCCTTACGACAGGCGGTATCAGGGGAAATAAACAACAGATCGGCACCTTTCATCCCCGCAGTTTTAATATGGGGATTTCCAGAGAAGTTTACGAACAGACTGGTGGGTATCGCATTACCAGAATGGGAGAAGATATCGAGTTCAGTATCCGCATTAAGAAGCAGGGGTTCAACATCGGACTTATTCCCGATGCGTATGTATATCACAAACGACGCACAAATTTAAAGCAGTTTTTTAATCAGCTTCATTTTTTTGGGCGTGCCCGGATAAATATCAGCCGGTTTCATCCATCGGAAATCAAACCCGTTCACACCCTGCCCGCACTATTTACGCTTGGAATGCTCTTTTTCATCACCCTCCCCTTCTGGAACATGAGCCTCTTCAATCTACTGCTTATACCTTTCGTAATTTTTTTTGCTCTCATTTCTATTCACTCCTCCATCAAAAATCGGGATATATACATCGGATTACTTAGTTCTGCCGCCTCATTTATTCAGCTCATTGCCTATGGTATCGGGTTTATAAGCGAATGGTGGACTAAGATTTGGGAGTGAAATTCCTTAGCTTTTCGAATTGATTTGAGACTTTAAGTCTCTTATATTTGACATCTTTCTGAAAGACAGGGAGCTGATGTTTTGCTTCTGATAATAAAGCAGAACATTAATCCTCATTTTTCTTTTATGTATTGATATTGATCGACCTTACGGGGAGTGGCGCAGTCAGGTAGCGCATTCGCTTTGGGAGCGAAGGGTCGCTGGTTCAAATCCAGTCTCCCCGACTCATTAGCCTGATGAATGTTGAGTTATGGATATTCGGGCGTTGAATTTTGAATTACTCATTCATGATTCTACATTCACATACGAGCGCCCGTAGCTCAACTGGATAGAGCAACTCCCTTCTAAGGAGTAGGTTACAGGTTCGACTCCTGTCGGGCGTACAGAGCACAACATATTTTGGCGACGTGGCCGAGTGGCTAGGCAGAGGTCTGCAAAACCTCCTACGGCGGTTCGAATCCGCCCGTCGCCTCAGTTTATAGAACGCAGATGGCACGAATCGTACAGATTTTCGCAGATTAAAAGTTTTCTGTGGTCATCTGCTCTATCCGCATTATCTGTGTTCTATTCTAAAATGCCGCGTTCGTCTAGGGGTTTAGGACGCCGCCCTTTCACGGCGGTAGCACGGGTTCGAATCCCGTACGCGGTACTCTTAAAAAGCCCTTGCATCTGCCCCTGGCGGTGTGAGGGCTTTTATTTTTGATATATCCGATAGGCACATCGCCTGGCTCCTTTGATGATATGTTCTGTCCGCTCAACCTTTGCTTCGTCTCCCAACACTTCCCGGAAAATATTCAGCTCTGCCCGGCAAAATCCCTGACAGGCTTTGGCAGCCGTACAAATGGGACAGTGATTTTCCACGAGGATAAACCCCTCTTCATCTTTTTCGTATTCTGCCATATATCCCTCCCGGCTGCGGATTTCCGTTAGCTTTGCCACCCGTTCTTCCAGGTCTTCCGCTTCCTCCAACTCTCTCTTGTAACGAGATAATGTTTTCTTTTCATGTGTTCCGATCACATCATCCACAGCAGTTTGGCCCAGTGTTTCGCGCATCATATCAATTAGATTTGCCGTCAAATCCGCATGCGCATCAGGAAAACGGTCGTGCCCTTTTTGCGTCAGCGACCAGATCTGCTTAGGACGTCCCCGTCCCTCGGCAACGGATTCGGACTTCACCAATCCCTCCTTTTCCAGCTTCAACAAATGAAACCGTGCTCCTTCCGTTGTAACCTCCATCTCATCGGCCAAATTTTTTACCGATTTCGGTCCCTCTGTTTTAAGGATAGATACTGCACGTTCCCGATCCGGCAATTTATTTTTCATAATAAACAAAGCATTTAATTAGCAAATCCTTTTATAATAAATAATTCCCTTCTAAAGTCAAACATGACCATCCTTTTTAAGCCTTGATCGCTGTTTGAAATTTTCTATCTGCTCCATAAATAATAAATAACCTAATAAACAAAGTGTTTATTTTGTTTATTGTGAAGAATCTTTAGATTAGCGGATGAACAAGAACAAATACTCAAAAACTATGACTCACCAGTTACCTACACTTTCATTCGAGTACGATGCCCTGGAGCCCTTCATTGATGCACAGACAATGGAGATCCATCATTCCCGTCACCATCAGGGATATGTAAATAAGTTTAATGATGCTATCAAAGATACTGAATACGAAAGTAAATCTATTGAAGAAATCCTCTCATCAGCTTCGGAGCTTCCGACAGCAATACGCAACAATGGCGGCGGACATTATAACCACAGTCTGTTTTGGGAGATTTTGAATCCGAACGGCAAAGAAGAACCCGACGGAAAGCTGGCCAATGCTATAGATAAATCTTTCAGCTCGTTTGCCTCCTTCAAAGATATCTTCTCACAGATTGCAGCTTCCCATTTCGGCTCGGGATGGGTATGGCTGGTTGTCAGCAGAGAAAATAATCAGCTGGCTGTCACATCAACTCCCAACCAGGATAATCCTCTGATGTATATAGCCGATATTCAGGGAATTCCCATCCTCGGACTTGATCTCTGGGAGCATGCCTATTATCTCAATTATCAGAACAACCGCGCCGACTATATCGAAGCATTTTGGAATGTAATGGATTGGGAAGCTGTGGAAGAAAAATACAGTAAATCCAAAGAAAACTCATGGGATAAAATTTTGAGATATACTACTGTTGCTTTTCATCACGAATCTATCAATCAGAAAAGTTGAAGGAATAAAACTACCATTATGAAAATAGCAATCCTCTTGGGCAGCGTACGAATGGGACGTCAAACCCACAAAGCTGCTTACTACCTCAAAAAGAAACTGGAAAATCGTAATATCGAAAGCGATCTCATTGATCTGGCGGAAGAGCCACTGCCGGTACTTAAAGAACGGGTGAGACATCATCCCGATCCGCCAGAAAATGCGGTAAAAATCGGCAAGCGGCTTAACAAGGCCGATGCTTTGTTGCTTGTAACACCGGAATATCACAGTAGCATTTCAGGAGTTCTTAAAAATGCAATCGACTATTACTGGAGTGAATTTCAGAAGAAACCTATCGGAGTTGTGGCTGCATCGGCCGGAAGTTTCGGCGGGATTAATGCCTCTACTCACCTGCAGCAGATCATCCTGGGCATAGGAGCCTATCCGATGCCGCTGAATTTGCTGATACCCCGGGTACACAACGCGTTCAATGAATCGCACGAGCCACAAAATGAAAAAATCGTAGAATCGACAGAGAACTTCCTGGATGAATTTCTCTGGTTCGCCGACGCCCTGCATCAAAAGAAAATCGCAGAACAGCAACACAAAGAGGAGGTCGCATGAGTTCTTTCGTTGATCTGGACAAGTATTTTGAACGCATCGGATATGAGGGACCGGAGTCTGGCACGCTGGAGACTCTGAAAATCCTTCATCGAAAACATACGGAACGTATCCCCTTTGAAAACCTCAATCCCTTCCTGGGAATCGAGGTAAAGCTGGATACTCCATCATTGGAGCAGAAAATGATCCGCAACAAAAGAGGCGGCTACTGTTTTGAACAGAATCTCTTGTTTCGTGATGTACTTCGATCAATGGGATTTGACGCAAAGGGACTGGCAGCACGCATCCGCTGGAATAAAGAGGAGGATGAAATAACTTCACGCGGACATATGCTGCTCCTTATCGATGTTGATAGCCAAAAGTATATTGCCGATGTGGGTTTCGGCGGACAGACGCTTACTGCTCCCTTGCAGCTTAAAACCGATATCGCACAGAAAACACCGCACGAGCCATATCGTCTGATCCAAAAAGGCGAAGAATATCTCATGCAGACGCTGGTCAGAGATGAATGGAAAGATGTCTATCAATTTGATTTGCAGGAGAATTTTCGGCCGGATTATGAAGTCACCAGTTGGTACCTGTCGAATCACCCGGAGTCACATTTTGTCACGGGACTCATAGCCGCACGTCCGGAGCCCGGTCGGCGCTATGTACTGCGCGACAACCGATTCTCAATTCACTATACCAACGGTGGAACGCAAAAGCAGTATCTCAAAACAGCGGAGGGGATCAGGGAAGTGCTTGAAGATACATTCCTGCTGTCCCTCCCGAAAGGAAAAGACCTCGATGAAAAATTATCTCAACTGATTGAGACTGAACATAATAAACAGCCTATTTAACCATCATCATTATAAAACTTAAAAACTAACGTTATGCCTACAATACAAGTAACGATTCCTCAAAATGATCTCAACCAAAACCAAAAATCTCAGCTGATTGAGCAGCTTACAGAATCAATAAGCGAGTTTTATATCACAGAAAAAGATGAGCACGTAAAAAAGTTTGCAAATGTTCGAATACATGAAACAGCCCAAAGCGGGTATGGTGTTGGGGGCAAAATAATAGGTTGATTCCTGCTGCAAATGAAGGTCGCTTTTTTACAATCTTCTCTGCGGCAGAACGGGGAGTTTACCATGAAATCTATAGCGAGACGGCGACTTTCCTCTCGAGGGGAAATGCATCCTGATAAAAAAGGTGTCAAAAAACGTTTGAAATTGAAATTAATATCGAACTCACGTTAGAATAAAAGCCAAATGAACAAAAATAGTTTTTCAACCAAGATGACGCTGCTGTTGGTGAGCAGTCTCACCGTAATGTCGGGAGCAACCATCGCTCCTGCCCTGCCTGCCATTAACAACTACTTTACCAGCGTAGAGAGCGCAGACTTCCTGGTCCGATTGCTACTCACTGTTCCTGCACTATTTATTGTACTTGCGGCTCCCATCGCCGGTGCAATTACCGACCGCTGGGGACGCAAAAAGCTGCTCATTCCGGGACTTGTACTTTATGCTGCGGCGGGCAGCTCCGGACTCTACCTGGATTCGCTGGGAGCCATTTTAGCCGGACGTGCCCTGCTGGGAGTTGCCGTAGCGGGATTGATGACTACCGCCACCACCCTGATTGCAGATTATTACGAAGGCAGCGAACGTGCAAAATTTATGGGATGGCAGGCAGCATTCATGAGTTTTGGAGGAATTATTTTTCTGGCAGCAGGAGGCTTTCTGGCTGAAGAAAGCTGGCGGTGGCCCTTTGCTGTCTATTTCTTTGCATTCTTACTCGTACCCCTGGCCCTTTTTGCACTGCCAAAACCAGATATCGAGCAACCGGATAATCAAAATTTTAATCCGGCAAAACCAAAAATAACTTTTCCCTGGAAACTGCTGGGATTCATTTACAGTACATTACTTTTGGGTTCTACAGTATTCTACTTTGTCCCGCTGCAAATTCCTTTTTACCTGGAAACGCAGATCGGCACCAGCCCATCGGCAAGCGGTATGGCTATCGCAGTATCTACATTGTTCGGGATGTTTACCTCATTGTCTTATGGCAAGATTAAATCCCGGTTGGGGTATGTCCCCATTCTTGGCCTCACTTTTGGATTGATAGGATCAGGATACTTGCTGATCGGAATGGCATCAACATTTTCAACTGTCGTGGCGGGGCTTGCTTTCTGTGGGCTCGGTATGGGACTTTTATATCCCAACCTAAACCTATGGCTCACATCTGAGACACCGGTAGCCATTCGCGGCAGAGCTGTTTCGGGATTTACAACTGCCATCTTCCTGGGACAGTTTATATCCCCATTTGTAAGCCAGCCAATGGTAGAAGCTTTCAGCCTTGAAACCATGTTCTGGACAACCGGCATTCTGTTGATTTCACTGGCTGGAACTTTTCTCCTGCTTCGCCGCCCTATTCTAGCCTTTACCTCTACCGAGACCGCCAAAATTCATCCTGATGAAGACAGCGCTTCGCTCAAAAAGAAAATCACATCCCATACCCATGACCTTTCGTAACGGAAATATTCATCCGCATGAAGCTGATGTACACCGACAGATGGAAACCGGTCACGGCCACGAAAAAGTTGTGCTAACCTTTAAACTAATCATCCAGCACTATGTTTAACCTGAAACATATACTCATCATCGGTGGAACTGGAATGTTACGGGGTGTTACTACTCATTTTATTGAACAGGGAAATATCGTTTCTGTTCTGGCCCGCAACAAAGATCGACTAAAAGCTCTCAAAGAGGAATACCCCAACAAGAGAGGAAGAATCTGGACAATTTCTCAGGATTATCGGGATTCAGAGAAAGCCCTGGTCAAAGTCAAAAAGACGGCAGATATGTTTGTTCATATCGATCTGGCTGTTTTATGGATCCATGATACCGGCCGCCGGTTTTCGGATGAGGTGAGAGAGTTTTTGCTCTCTCACCATCCCAAAACAAAAGTATACCAACTGTGGGGAAGTTCGACAGTCAATCCACTGAAAATGAGTCGTTCAAAATGGCGAAAATATTATCCTGAACGATACCGGGAGATTTTTCTGGGTTATAAAAAAAGCGGATCTTCATTACGGTGGCTAACGAATCGTGAAGTTTCGGAAGGCACCATTCGGGCGATTGAGGAGAATACTCCGCAATATGTTATAGGTACAGTTGATGCATGGGACCAAAATCCCTGAAATTTAACGGGATATCTCCTTATTCTACTTCAGAAATCCGTTCTATAATAGAGCCGACTAATCCGTATTCCTTGGCCTCTTCTGCTGTGAGCCAAAAGTTACGCTGGGTATCTCGCTGGATCTGTTCTAACGGCTTACCGGTAGCATCGGCAAGAATCTGATTCAAACGCTGGCGCATCCGCACAATTTCTTCAGCCTCTATGGCGATATCGCTTCCACTCCCCTGCACGCCACCAGACGGCTGATGCAGCAAAAAGCGGGTATTCGGCAGAGAATAACGGTCTTTTGCAGGTACTGAAACGTAAATTAAAGCACCTGCACTGGCTACCCACCCGTTGCCTACCATTCGGACACGGGCATCGATAAAGCGAATGGCGTCGTAGATGGCATGTCCCGAATCCACATGTCCACCCTGCGAGTGAATAAACAGGGTGATCGGATCATTTGATTCTGAAGCAAGAGCCAACAGCTGGCCGGCAACATTCCCCACCAGTTCTTGCGTTATCTCACCATTAATTATGACGATGCGCGATTTGAACAGGCGGTCGGCTATGGTTTTCTGTATCGAAGGGTGTTTGTCAGGTTCCATAATAAATTCTCTTACATTTAAAGGTGATCTTTAAAAACATAAGGGGCTCGCAAAACTAAGTATTGTAAAATATTGCAGACAAAAGGAGAAGCCAGGTGCCAGAATAAGATTTTTATGTTTACAGATTCTGATTTCTACATTCCTGAATGTTTCTTTAATTCCGATTTCTAAAAAGTTCTTCCTGATATTCCTTAGGCGTTTGCCCTGCCTCTTCCCGAAAAAGTTTGTTCAGGTGACTTTGATCATAAAAACCTGTTTCCACAGCAACCTGTCCCGGAGCTATCCCTTTCTCCAGTAGTTTTTTGGCTTTTTTGATCCGCTTTTGTATCAGGAATCTCCAGGGGGTAATACCTTTTTCACTGGAAAAGCGACGAATAAGCTGATATTTGCTGAGTCCCGCTTCATTTGCCAGCTCCTCCAGAGAAATATCTTCGGTGAGATGCTCTTCCATATACAAAATAACGCGTCCCACTTGTGGAGTGTCATCTTTTGTTGATGATCGTCTGCTCCTATTCTCTTTTTTCTCAACTCCGGCAAAAATTTGTTCCCGGCAGTAAGAAACACCAACTCCTTGCAATAAGCTGTCTAACTCTTTTAAAAACAGTAAATATGAGACAATGTTTGTAGTAGGCTTCATAACAGAATTCCCCGTCATTTGTTAGAGGCATAGTAATTAAGATAGAATATATGGTATGTCATCCCGGGGAGCTTTCCGCAATTGTAGAAAATCACTTCTAATAGGCTTGAGATCCCTCACCCGATTAATCGGATCCGGAATGACTTATAAGTAATTTTTCACCCGCTAAATGAGTTCTGTTAACTAAACTTATTAGTTGCTCAAATAGTTTAAAGACTCTGTGTTTAAAGCTCTTACTTGTTTTGAGCCAGAATTTCGTAGGGGAATATTTGATAGCTGTATTTTAGGAACCCTGTTTCAGGTAATTTCTTACTTTTTCTGTCGAACAGTTTACTTATGTAGATGATCTGTCCGAGGTGATAGATGTCGTGCTGTATTATACCATTCAGGAGATAACTATATGTGTAGGGTTTTCCTGCTACCTGCTGCAATAGCAGTGAATCGTCATGTCGACCGAGCAGTTCTAACAGGTTTCGTTGGCTGTCATCGAGACGCTCTTTCAGAATATGCCAAACATTTTTCTGCTCATTCGAATACAATTCCCAATCGAAGGTCTGTTCCTGCTCGGGAAGATATTCCGTTTCACCACTCAATCGACCTCCCGCAAATTCCCTCCAGCCGATTATATGAACGGTCAGCTCAGCAATAAAATGCATACCGTTACCCGGTGACTTAAAAATGTATGCCGGATCCACCGATGCAATTCCGTCTCTGACAGATTGGCCATACCAAGGGTCTCCGTCGTAGACCAGATTAAGCTGTTTTATTATATTCTCCAGCATATCAGCTATCCTCCAATACTTTGTAGTGATCAACAAAGGGCTCCAGCTCCAACAGATATTCTTCATCTTTGGGATAATAACGGGCTTTCTCATATTTATCCCCGGCAAAATCCTTGATCGATCTGTATGAATCCCACCAGGTAATCAGCAGGTAGTGAGTATGTTGTTTGTCATCCTTCCGCAATACCTTCAGTCCTAAATTTCCTTTGGCCTTTTTGTAATCATTAAGACCGGTCTCCTTCAGGTAGTTGTAGTAGACATCAGCCTTTTCTTTGGGAACTACTCCGTGCCAGATTCTTGCTATCATAAGACTGTCTCCTCTTGTTATCTATTATTTTTACTATCAAAACTTATTTAACTAGTAAAAATATAGTGAACAAATTTTTACCACCAAAATTTATTTTGATGGTAAATAGTTATATTTTAATGAAAAGCTCTATAGCCCAGGCGTTAACGCCTGGGCTACCTATTTTGCCACCAGAGAATAATTTTTAACAGTTAATCATAAATTTTTTAATACATGCAGGAGCGCTCAATTGATACACTGCCTCTCGATGGGGGCTGGCTTTGTCTGGATTTTATAAACACGGTTCACGACCGAACGGCAGAAGTGCCTTTCGACTACTTACCGGATTATAGTGCACTACTCGACTGGTCCGTCAAGGTAGAAACGTTAACGACCGGAGAAAAAGCAGAACTGGAATCGGCCGCTGCACAAAATCGTGAAGAGTCAAAAAACATAGTTAAGACTGCAAAGGAGACACGCAGCATGCTCTATGATTTTTTTCTTGCGGTTGCCCAAAATAATCCTCCCGATCCAGACACACAGTCTAAATTCAATAACCTGCTCGCAAGAGCTATGGAACAGATTGAGTTGAAGGTGGAAGAAAACCTGGAAGTGCACCAGAAATGGAAAAGCAAAACAGATCTTCGATATCCACTTTATCCAGTGATTAAGTCAGCCTATGATCTACTGACTTCAGATATGCTGGACCGGGTCAAAGAGTGCGGGGCGTGCGGGTGGTTATTCCTGGATCAAAGCAAGAACAAAAGCCGGAAATGGTGCAGCATGGAAAACTGCGGCAGTAATGTGAAAGCCAAACGGTACTATCACAAGAAAAAGAAGGGAAAAGATAGCTAAAAAATATAGAAACATACCCAAATATCTTGCTTATACTAACGTGTTCAGCGGTTAGGTTTAAATAATCCTAAGAATGATTTTCTGTTCTATTTTTACCCACTCCTGCCCTTGTGGAATCCTCCTACGGAGGGCTACTACGTAGCATTCCACGGGGCCTGCCCCTGTGGAATCCTCCGAAACATCGGAGGGCGTGAATTTAAAAAAGAGATGCTGATAACTCACATTCTCAGGTATCCTGACGATTTATCCATTTCTCTACTATGGGAGATTCATAAGTTTTAAATCGCGTTAACAAAGCTTCAGGATCCTTTTCTATTAAAAGCATTTCACGATGATCAGGCTTTATAAAATGCTCGGAAACGGCATGATCCATAAAAGCAGAAAGATGATCAAAATAACCGTTGATATTCAAAAGTCCGACTGGTTTCCGGTGGAGACCAAGCTGTCCCCACGTAAGCATTTCAAACAGCTCTTCTACCGTGCCCATCCCACCGGGCAGCGCTATAAATCCTCCTGCAAGTTCTGCCATCCGCGATTTTCGTTCATGCATAGAATCCACTACCTGCAAGTCTGTGAGACCATTATGAGCAACCTCTTTGTTAACTAAATTTTCAGGGATGATCCCTGTAACATTCCCACCGTTTTCTAAAACAGCATCTGCAAGTTTGCCCATTACTCCAACGCTGGCGCCCCCATAAATAAGTTCTATTTTTTGCCGGGCAAACAACCATCCCAAATTTTGCGCCTGTTCTGTATATACTGGTCTGCGCCCGGGACTTGATCCGCAGTATACACAAATTTTGTTAAGCATAATTTCTTAAACTGAATATTGAAAGTTCGATATTGACGTGCGAATATTACTGTTTACAATCAATTTCGCAATTGGAATGCAGAGTTGTTTTACTAATAATCCAGTGAGGCACGGAAAGTCATAAATTCATTGATATTGTTCATATCAATGGCACCTACTAGTTGTCCGTTATACATGACAGGAAAAAAAGATTTACTATTCGAACGTATTTTCCGATAAACATCAGTCAGATCATCATATAGCTCTACCGTATAAACTTCATCGTCCATGATCTCCTCCACCTTTTTATCCGCCTGTCTATTTTTAAAAGCCTGCATCAAATCAGATTGGTAAAGAATACCCTGGACCTCTCCATGTTCTATGACTATAAAGTCGCGCTCGGTACCGGTCAGGATAATATCGATCACATCATTCAGAGTTTCGTCGGGGTGGACTGTAGTAATATTTGTCATCATAGCATCACTTACTTTATGGCCCCTTAACAACGAAAGCTGCTGCACCATCATATTTTCTCCCTGCGCGCCAAAATAAACAAAAATGGCTATAAGGATGAGTATCGGATTATAAAGCAACCCGATCAAGAAGAACAGGAAAGCTACCCCCTGACCCAGTCGGGCAGCCATCTGTGTGGCTGTGACACGATCAAATTTCATAGACAGCAACGCGCGAAAAACTCTGCCGCCATCCATTGGAAACGCGGGAATCAAATTAAACAGCACCAGCATTACATTTGCAGAGAAAAGATAGAACAGAAAATTATTGGCATTAATAGCACTCATCGTCTCTTCCAGCATCTCCGGATCTTGAGTCATAAACTCTTCCATTGGTACCACTAGGTAAAGTGCCAGCGCTATTACCACATTTACAGCTGGTCCGGCTATAGCAACCATGAATTCTTCTTTGGGATCTTCGGGCATGTCCTCTAAACTAGCCACCCCACCTATCGGAAGCAGGGTTATCTGACGTGTCCCAATTTTAAACTTTCGTGCCGTAAGTGCATGACCCAGTTCATGAAAAACAACGCAAGCAAATAATACCAGTACGAAAAAGATACTCCAAAGAATTGATTGGAGATTGCCTCCCCGGGTCAGCTCCAGGAAAACAACCCACAGTATCAGCAACATAAACGTCCAGTGAACTTTAACCCCGATTCCTGCAATTTTTCCCAGATTTAAAGATCCTTTCATAAAGATGTAAATGGTTTGTTGTTGATTAGCTATAAAGATAGACACTGTAAACGATCTAGCATAATCACAATTCTTTATCTGCTGTTCTCTTTTTAAAATAAGAAGATACTATCTTTTGTAACTGTCCGATCACCAACGGCATAATACTCATAAAAGCTACTACCAACCATCCTTCACGGGTAGGAATTGTCAGCTGCATTACATCTGCGACAGGCGAAATGAAAAGTACACCCAGTATCAATATTAAACACAACACAACCGCACCCCAAACCCAGCGATTTCGAACGATGGAATTATCAAAAATCTTACTGTTACTATCGCGCATATTGAAAACGTGCCAGAGCTGTGATAGAGCTAATGTCAGAAAACTCAGCGTAACCGCTTTTTCAGAAGAAATATCCAGCCAGTATATACCGATGAACAAAGCTCCAAGTACAGCTCCGGTTATCAATAAACCAAAACCTGCAATCCCCCTCCAGTGTCTGTGGTCAAGGATCGGTTCATCAGACTTTCTCGGCGGCTGCTGCATAATTCCCTGGTTACCTTCTCCCACTCCCAGAGCCAGAGCGGGAAAGACGTCGGTCACAAGATTCAAGAACAAGATCTGCAACGGCAGTATTGGCAGCGGAGCACCCACTATTGTAGCTATACCCACTACCAGCACCTCGCTGACGTTACATGACAACAGGTAATAGACGAAACGGCGAATATTACCAAATATAATACGCCCCTGTTCAATAGCGGTGACAATAGTAGAAAAAGCATCATCTGTCAACACCATGTCTGATGCTTCCTGAGCCACTTGAGTGCCGCGTTTTCCCATGGCAATGCCGATATCCGCTTTTTTTAGCGCCGGAGCATCATTTACGCCGTCACCAGTCATTCCAACCGTATGACCATTTTTCTGATAGAGCTCTATAAGATCAAGCTTTTGCTTAGGACTGATACGAGCAAAAATATTGCTTTCCATGATATTACTTGAATCATCAGCCGATAGATCCACCTCATTCGCCGAAGGCAGTTCTTTTCCGTGAATAACTTTTACCTCATCACCGGTGACCAATCCCACGGCCCGACCAATATATTCGGCTGTTTGAGGCTGGTCGCCCGTAACCATCACCACACGGATACCGGCCTCTTTGCATGCTTCCATAGCAGGTTTCACGTCTTTGCGCGGTGGATCGAGCAAGCCCGCCATCCCGATAAAAACCAGGTTTTCGTATGGATCTCCTTCAATGCTCTCTGTCTCCCGGAAGGCAATGGCTATAACACGGAGACCCTCGGCCGCCAGCTGCTGATTGATGGACAACCATTTTTCCTTTTCCTCACCGGTTAACTTACGTTTTTGTCCATCAGCCAGATAAAAATCACAATACTCCAGCAATGTATCTGGTGCCCCCTTGACCGAAATCCGATACCAGTCATCCTCAATCTCATTCCACGTCGCCATCATCTTAACTTCCGGATCGAATGCCTCTTCACGTCTTTCGGGATATCGTTCCTGTAATTCATTCTGTTCTATACCGGAAAGATGGCCCGCTTCGAGCAGTGCTATTTCCAGCGGGTCTCCACTTCCTCCGCCATCCTGATTTCCTGAAAAGGTGGCGTTGTTACACAGAACACCAGTTTCGAGAGCCAATTTCAGATCACTATCCAACTCTTCAGCCTCTGGGAAAGATTCTGTATTTATCTTTCTATCGGCTAAAAACAGCTGGGTGACACTCATTTTATTTTCAGTGAGCGTACCGGTCTTATCTGTAAAAATAGTCTCTGTTGCGCCAAGTGTTTCCACCGAGGACAGGCGTCGAATCAACGCATTTTTTCGCGCCATAATACGCATCCCCTTTGCCAGGGCAATAGTAGCTACAATGGGTAATCCCTCTGGAATGGCGGCTACCGCCAGTGCAATCCCTGTCTGGATCATCAGGAATGTCTCTTTACCTGCAAAAATACCACTTACTGTAATAAAAGCAGTGATTATCAGCGTCAATATGATTAACCGATAGCCGAGACGGTCCAGCCGATCCTCGAGAGGCGTCTGCTCTTTTTCAGCTTCTTCAACCAGCGAAGAGATATGTCCCAACTCTGTTTCCTGTCCGGTAGATACCACGACCCCTTCACCGGAACCCCGCGTGATGGCTGTACCCTTGTACAGCATAGAAGTACGTTCTGCCAACACCGTATCTTCATCAACAGGATCTGCATTTTTACTCATAGGCATACTTTCGCCGGTGAGAGCGGATTCATCCGCCTGTAATTTTGAGGCCTCAATAATTCTCATATCTGCGGTAATGACGTCTCCCCCTTCAACCAATACAATGTCTCCCGGTACCAGATCCCGTGCATCCACATTAAGAACTTCTCCATTGCGGCGCACCCGGGCCTCCACTTTTCCGAGTTTGTAGAGGGCTTCCATAGATCGGACGGCTCTTAGTTCGGTGAAGAAACCTATTGCCGTATTGATAGCAATAACTACCGCAATAGCCCATCCCTCCAGTATCTCATTATAAAGAAATGAAACGGCCGCAGCTAAAACCAGCAATAAAATAATCAGGCTTTTTACCTGATCTAACAATATCTGAAATAATCCTTTTTGCTGATGCTTTTTGAGCTCATTGGGACCGTAATAGCTCAGGCGCTTTTGAAATTCTTCATTGGTAAGACCGGTCGCTTTCGAGCTTTCCAATTTTTCTAGAACATCTTCTGCCGTTGCAGTCCATGCCTTTTCTGTGATACCGGTGGTTACTGTAGAGGGACTGCTCATATTTCTTGTAGATAGATGAATTATATCAGCGACCGGAAGTACTCGGGTTTTCGTTTATAAAGGTTGAAATGATATGATCGGGGCGAACGCATCTTTTTATGAGACCGGATAACTTTGTGTGTCAAATAATCACTTAATAACTCTGCAGGATAATATTCATCGGTAATTTCACTTCTTATTACTGATAATGGCAGCTCATCAACCATTGCATCGCCAGGATCCTGTACCATCAAACGACCGTTACTTTCATCAATAGCACGAGCACCGGCAACTCCGTCTATTCCAACTCCACTAAGCAAAATTCCTAAAACCCCCGACCCGTATAATCGTGCAGCCGATCTGAACAGTACATCTATAGAAGGACGTACTCCATTTTCTCTTGGACCGCGATGAACCTTTAGGAAAGACCTGTTACCACTTTGTTGTATTTCACAATGTGTACCCCCGCTTGCCACCCATACGCTGCCGGGCAACAGATCGGCTTCTTCTGTGGCTTCATGAACATTAAGATTGGTATTGTCTGCTAATTCTTTTGTTAAAACGCTGGTATAATAACGGGGAAAGTGCTGAGCGATAACAACAGGTATAGGAAAACCAGACGAAAAGTTTTTCAAGATTGTTTTTAAGGCCTTTGGAGCTCCCATGTTTCCGCCTATCACAACCACCTTAATCGATTGGTCGAACTTGCTTTTATTTTCTGATGATTTTAGTTCTTCCCTATTTGTTTTTTCAATAAGCCAGCTGTCAACATTTCTACTCCTGATTATACGAGAGATCCCCTCAATAATAGGCGGCACTCTTTTTTTAAGGTGGCGTCCTGACAGCAACAAAGCAGTATTTGATACAGGCGTGGTTATCACATCAATTGCTCCTTTGCGAAGGGCGTAAAATGCGCTTTGGGCTCCTTCAAATGAACGAGAACTTATTACCACAACCGGCAATTGGGGGAAGTGCACGCGCAGTATATGGAAAACGTCGTAACCGGATTCAGCCACTTGCTCGATATTCAATAACACAAGATCGGGATTTACATCCCGAACTAACTCCTCAACCTTGTCCAGCTCACTACTCGTCTTTATCTCAACGGGCTCATCGTTCAAAACTCTCGCTATCGCCCTTCGGACCAAAATATCTTTATCAATGATAAACACTCTCATTTTATCCATAACTAACTCCTCTCACTATATATAAAAGACAGGTGTTCTAATGATTGACCTTATTATAGAACTTAAGGCTTTAACATCTTGTACGGTCAATAAGAAGATAGTTGTGAGAGATACTCCTACATATCTCAACTTTATCCCTCGTTCCGAAGCTCCTGCTTCGGAACGGTCGATACTATTCATCTGAATCCATTCCCACTAAACGCAGATCGATGGAATGATCCTGGCCGTCCTTCTCAATTCTTATTTTTGCCTTGCCGTTAGTGAAGCTCACGGGGTTATCATCCACCGTACCTTCCAACCCACCGGTTTGCAGTCCATTCGGGTTACTCACTCTGATTTGATAACTGGTTCCGTCTTTCATTTTCCACTGAACACTGTATCCTTTCCAATCCGATGATATTGCGGGCCGAATGACAAATGCATTCTTTCTGATTTGAACCCCCAGTATAGATTCCAGCGCCACACGATACATCCATCCGGCCGATCCCGTATACCACGTCCACCCGCCCTGCCCGATATACGGTGGTTCCCCATACACATCGGCCGCAACAGCATAGGGTTCCACTTTATAGCGACGGACTTGCGGCAAATTCAATGCATGATTTACAGGATTCACCATATGTAAATACTTAACAGCTTTATCTCCGAAACCGCTTTCAGCAAACGCTTTTATTGCCCACGTGGCAGCATGTGTATACTGACCTCCGTTTTCGCGAACGCCGGGGATGTATCCCTTGATATAACCCGGATTCTGGTCGGTCTGATCAAACGGCGGCGTAAGCAATCGGATAATTCCGTCCTCTTCCGCAACCAGATGAGTATCAAGAGCTGCCAGTGCCTTGTGCTTTTTCTTATCGGGAGCTACACCCGATATTACCGACCACGCCTGGGCGATCGCATCAATACGGGCCTCATCATTTTGGACAGATCCCAGCGGCATACCATCATCATAATAAGCCCGGAGATACCAGTCACCGTCCCATCCTTCTTTATTCAGATGTTTTGCCAGCTCCCGAGCCTCGTCGGTATATTTTTCAGCCCTCTCATCATATCCCAATTTTTTGCTGTATTTCGCAAACTTTTTCAGAATGATATGAAGGAAAAATCCCAGCCACACGCTCTCTCCTTCGCCTTTATCGCCCACACGGTTCATTCCGTCGTTCCAATCTCCCGTTCCAATAAGCGGCAACCCGTGCTGACCATATTTCCTGGAAACATCTATAGCGCGGACGCAATGATTATACAGCGAATCAATATCCGATGACTCCCTGGGCTGTAGGTACACTTCATGTTCATGATCTTCCAGTTCCCGGGCCTTCAGATAAGAAGTCCTCTCATTCAGGATCTCTTCATCCCCTGTTGCTTCTATATAAAAATCGACAACGTATGGCAACCAAAGGCGGTCATCTGTTATTTTCGTCCGAACACCTCTTCCTGTGGGCGGATGCCACCAGTGCTGCACATCGCCTTCGGGAAACTGCCGCGAAGCGTGCAGCAAGATTTGCTCGCGCGTCATTTGTGGATCCACATACAAGGCCGCCATCGCATCCTGGAGCTGATCACGAAAACCATACGCCCCGCCGGCCTGGTAAAATCCCGTACGTGACAACATACGGCAAGCAATATTTTGATACATCAGCCAGCCATTCATCATTTTATTCAGTGACTCATCGGGTGTCTGCACGCGAAT
Source organism: Fodinibius sp. GM108 (assembly GCF_058386985.1). Taxonomy (NCBI): domain Bacteria; kingdom Pseudomonadati; phylum Balneolota; class Balneolia; order Balneolales; family Balneolaceae; genus Fodinibius; species Fodinibius sp. GM108. Next base: position 222,236 of record NZ_JBYEIR010000002.1, on the reverse strand, counting down.
TCGCCCCAGTCGTTCTTTCCAATAGTCGGTTATTCTCTCATAGGCTTCTTCCACCTGCTGCACGTCACTGTATTTTTGGATGTATGCTTCGGCTTTTTCCCGATCGTCGGCCTCTCCCATCAAAACGATGCAGGAAACCTCTTCCCCGGGTTCCAGCTCGATTGTCATCTGAAAGGCTGCGCAGGCATCCTCCCCAGTATGCACCCCATTATTCAGCTCTTCGCTTTCGGTTACCGCCAGCGGGTATTCCAGCGAGTTATTTCTCCCGATGAACACTTTACGATCGGTGCAAAAAGAAACCTCATCATCACCGTCTCTTCCGCACGAAGCAAAAGCTGTACGTCCGGCAAACTCGTTATTGTAGTAATTTCTGGCAAAGATGGTGTTTTTTTCGGGATTCACTTCCTGTATGATATGAGGAACCGAATCTTCTCTGTTTATTCCGAGCACCCATTCGCGATAACTAAACAGCGAAAGTCGCCGTGTCTTGCTGCTCTTGTTACGTACTTTCAGCTTGGAAATTTTAACGGGATCATCCTCTGGCACAAACTGCAGTAGTTCCGAATATATATGGTTTGACAGATGCTCATATCGAGTATATCCGTACCCGTGTGAAACCTCATATGTTGCCGGGGCGGGTGCCGGTCCGGGTGTGGGCGACCAGTATACTTTTCGATCTTCATCCCGGATATAAAATGTCTCGGCATGAGGATCCAGCACCGGGTCGTTCGACCATGATGTCAGCTTGTTTTCACGGCTGTTTTGACTCCACGTGTAGCCTGCACCGCTTTCAGTGGCCAAAAATCCAAAGTTAGCATTCGCAATAATATTGATCCACGGTGCCGGGGGAAACTGTAATGTTTCTGTTTCGGGATCCGCTTTAATGATAATCCGGTACTCACTGCCATCCTTCGTAAATCCACCGAACCCGTTAAAAAATTCCAGCTCTTCCCCATTCCTATCAATCTCTTTCTCCGATTCTCGGGAGCCAGTGCTCAATGAGTAGGTTCCAGTTACACCGCTATTTCTAAAAGATGTTATTTCGTCACTTGACGGTTGGTCTGCGATCTTGGGAAGCTTGCCCTCAAATATTACCGAAGCCACCGTCAGGATGAGCGTCAGGTCTTCTTCGGGAAGCCGATCCGACCGAAGCATGAATATATCGCCCTCACCGTGTCCCCGATGACCACTGTTTAAGTTCTCAACGGCCCGCTGTATGCCTTCCTGCAGCTCATCGGCATAGCTCGGCGGATGATCATTAATGATCACCAGGTCGGATTGCAATCCGCGGTGCCTCCAAAGCAGGTGTCCTTTCAACATCTTTTTAAGTTCCTTCAGCTGCTCGGTAGTGCTGATTCGAATTACTGCTATTGGGTTATCGCCCGAGATTCCATAGGACCATAATGCCGACTGCAGCCGTCGATTTTGTATCAGGATATCGGAACCTGCCCTGAACCGATTGCTGTTGTACAGCATGTATGCCGACAGCTTCTGGAAATACTGAAACTGCCCGCTGCTTATACCAATATGCTCGAGCTGAACCGAGTTATAAATTGTTGCTAATTCAAAAGCACGTTCCACAGCATGGGGATTGTCAAACATATTTGCCAGTTCCCGGGCTTCCTCTTCGGAACCCGCCCGGGCAGTACCGAATGTAATCTGCATCTTTTCACCTGGTTGCAGTGTTATCACGCGCCGTAAACTCATAACCGGATCCAGGACATTCCCGATTGATCCGCTTAGTTTCTGATCCGAATCCATAGCCTGTGGGTTTCCCAATGATCTGCCACGACCGATGAACTCGGAGCGTTCGGTTTCATACTGCAGAGGCTCGGTCAGATTATCCAGACCATGGCTGGCCATCATATGTACCATCCATTTCGTTTCTTCATCCTCACTCCTCGGCCGGCGCCAGGCCATTAACCCGTGATGCTCGGCCAAATAATCAGTCTGCACAAACAGCTTAGAAAACGCCGGATGAGATTCATGATCGTCAGCGCCGTTGAGAACTACCTCGGCATAACTCGTCAGCTCAAGCGTTCTATCTTTCTCCCCATAATTCGTAAGCGTAACTCTGCGAAGCTCAATCGGATCTTCGGGCGAAACGCATACTTCTGTTGTAGTTTCAATCCAGTCATCAACTCTGGATGTTTGTATCTTACCATTATGGAACCAAGTATCATAGCGATCGGGTTTACGTTTTACAGGCTGATGAAAAGCGGACCAATATTCTCCACTTTTGATATCCTTGATATAGATAAATGTGCCGAGGGGATCTTCGGTGGTATCAGCTTTCCATCCTGTTAACCTTATATCTTCATACCGTGAATTTCCGGTTCCTGCATGACTTACAAATGAGTGAAAACGACCATTCGATAGCAGGTGTACTCTGGGCGGTGCATCATCTAGATTGGCAATGCCAGCATGATCAACAATATAGGAGATCCCGTGCTGTTGCCCGGGTTCCATTTCCACGTCAATCGGATACGGCTCTTTAACCGGCACTCCGCGCGGTATACGCTCCTGCAGCAGCAGTTCACACGCTTTTATTTGGGGATCAGAATGGAAATAGTCATGCACCGACCACCCTTTCAGCACATTTAGCATGGCCGTCATACTCATGCCGTTGTGGTGAGCCATAAAAGTTTTAACGACTTTGTAGGTCTCGGATTCATTCAAATGTTCGGGTGTAAAGTCTACGGCGTCATAAAATCCCTTTAGTCCCAATGCACCAATTTCATGCAGCTCTTCGAGGTTATCCAGTGAGCTGCGAGGATCGATCATCAGGGATAAAACGGTGGCATAAGGCGCCACGACAAAATCTTCGGCCAGTCCGCGTTTTAATCCCAAGCCGGGTGCACCGAAAGCCCGATACTGATAATGGAGGTCCATATTCAGGCTGTTATATGCACTTTCGGAAAAGCCCCAGGGTCGGTCGTAGGTTTTGGCGTACTCCTGCTGCCAGTCTACTATGTGCTCGTAAGTGTGGCTTAACAAGGTGTTTGGAAACGAGCGGGTAAACAGAAGCGGCATCAGGTATTCAAATGTAGTACCGCCCCACGAGAGCAGTAATTCATGCTCATTGCGACTGGTCAGCCGGCGCCCCAAACGGAACCAGTGCTCCGAAGGCACATCCCCTTTGGCAATAGCTATGATGGATGATATCCGTGCTTCGCTGGCCAGCAGATCGTAGGTACCTTTGTCGAGTTCGGCCTTCTCCACATTGTAACCAATGCTAAACAGCCCTTTTTTCTTATTATAAAGAAAGCTGAAATCCATATCCGAAACCAGATACTCACTGACTTTTTGTATAGTCCGGATCTGCTTGCGCCATCTTTTTAGAATTTGATATTCTCTGGTATGATTGCCGTTGTTGTTAATAGCCTCCCATCGATCCGCAATAGAAGAATGTAGTAGGTTGACAGACCCGGAGTATTGAAAATACTTCAATTCTTCCCGATAGTTCTCGATTTGCCGCAGCGGACTTTCGAGCCAATAGAGCAGGTCATTTACTTTCTGGTCGCCCAGGGAGCTTCTCAGCTGCATAATATTTCTGCCGCAAAGATCACGGGCAGGCTTTTTCAGCTCCTTCAACAGTTCCATCGTCTCTGCAACCGATCTGGGCACCTCTTTTCCCGAGGGTAACAACTCCATCATATCCTCTATACAAGAACAAACATCTTCACATATTTCATCAAAATGAGCTGATTCATCCTGCAGATCATCGCTAATTGATTTCAGCGTTTCGAGCGTGTCTTGCAGTCCATCCCAAAAAGCAGCATGAGGATCTTTTCTCTTCAAAAGCTCTCCTACCGCTTGTTTGATCACAATAAGTCCGGCGGCCAGATTGCCCGAATCTACCGTTGATACGTACCTTGGACTTAATGCTTCACCCAATGTGATTTCATACCAGTTATAAAAATGGCCTTTATAGCGATCCAGCTGTATCAATGAATTAAGTGTATTCTCCAGTCGGGTTAACAGCTCACTGACTGTAATATATCCCATCTCATAAGCAGCCTGGGTAGAGATCAGAGTCAAACCAATATTGGTGGGTGATGTACGTGGAATGGGATCAAGCGGCGGATCTTCCTGATCGTTATCTGGAGGTAACCAGGAATATTCCTCAGTAACCAGTCGCTCAAAATAAAACCAGGTGCGACGTGCATAGGTGCGCAGCTTTAGCTCTTCCTCTTCGGATAATTTTTGTTCTTTCTCCCAAACATTATTGCTAAAATACCATGCGAAAACAGGCGCTGTAATCCAGAGAAGTGAAAATGGTATAATAATCCACAAATCCAGCGGATTTGTAAGTATTCCCAGTGCTAATATGAACACTCCCAGTGCTACCGAAAACCACATCGTGCGAAAATATGACTTTAGCCCATTTAGGCTGTGTTTTTCAGCATGGAATGCGGATGTCCACTCCAAAAGCTTCTTTTTCGAAATATAGATCCGCCATAAACTTTTTCCGATAGCGTCTAACTGCAGCAACGCCTGGTGAGGTAAAATGGCTGCTGTCGAGACAGCCTGGACCGTATGTATTTTCAGATTGGCACGCACTTTTTCAAAATAGAGTTTCCATTTAATGCGCGCCGGACGGTTAAAAATATCGGTCGAAAAGTTCACATAAATCGGGAACGCTAAAATTCCAAATGCTGCGAGGGTCCAGATAACAGCCGAACCGGGCAGCCAGAACCATCCCGTAACAAAAAAGAGCGTGAGGAAGAATGGATTGAGCGATCGGCGCAAATTGTCAAAAATTTTCCAGCGTGAAAGCAGATTGATCGGGTTTTCTGTCTTTCCATTCGGACCGGGCACTTTGCCGAATATCCAGCTTGCGATCTGCCAGTCGCCACGGGTCCACCGGTGATTACGCTTGCAATAGCTCGAATAATTGGTGGGGTATTCGTCGAAGAGCTCAATATCGGTACTTAGCGCCGCACGCAGATAATTGCTTTCAATCAGATCGTGCGAGAGTATTCGGTTTTCGGGAAAACGTTCGTTCAGCACTTCGTGAAATGCACGTACGTCGTAAATGCCTTTGCCCGTAAATACGGCCTCACCAAAAAGGTCCTGATAGATATCGGAAACAGCGGTCGTATAGGGATCGATACCCACATTCCCGGAAAATATTCTGGCAAACATACTTTTATTAGCGGCATCGGGTGGAATAGAGACACGCGGCTGAACAATGCCATAACCTTTGGTAACACGATCTTTTTCCTTGTTATACCAAGCTCTGTTCAGCGGGTGTGAAGCCACGCGAATCAAATCAATAGCACTGTCGGGCGGCGTACGCGTATCGGCATCGAGGGTTATGACAAACCGCACCGCATCATCTTTGATGGAAGCTTCAAAGTCACCAAATATATATTCAAACGAAGAAATATCTGCGGATTTTTGTAGAACAGCGTTCAGCTCCTCCAGCTTACCGCGCTTGCGCTCCCATCCCATCCATTTTTCTTCTGCGGGATTCCATTTGCGCTGGCGATGGAGAATAAAAAACTTGTCCCCATATTTGGATGAATATTTTTCATTTAGCTCCGCGATACGCTCTTCCGCTTTCTTAAGTATGGCTTCATCCCCGGGCATCTGCTCACGGTCTGCATCCGTAAAATCCGAAAGCAACACATACTGCAATCCCGGGTCGGGATTGGCCAGCGAGGTAATTTCCAGCTTTTCGAGCTGACGTTCTACATCCTCCGGTGAACTTACCAGTGTCGGTACTACCACTATCGTTCGGGCGCTATTGGGAACATATTCTTCTATTTCCATTTTGGGCAGTACTCTCGGTGGGAGGGTAAAAACAAAGAGTCTATTTATAGCTGAAACAGCAAGTTCCAGGGCAGGAAAGAATCCCACTAATAATACGCTTACAGAAACAAGAAGTGAGGAACTTATGGCGTCGGTGGCAATCCACAGTATAGCTAATAAAACCAGCGTAAAAACAGTGATGCTGCCAATATAATATATTGCTGATTCGTGCAGCTCCCGACGCACCCATTCTCCCCAAGGCATCTTATAGTCAATACGCTCCGTCAGCTCGTTATATCCGTCGCCAAGCAGGTAGTAACCGACATGCTTTTTAAGTGCGGTATAATCTTCAAATATATCATTGGCATCTTTTCCGGAATAGTCCTCATGTGCTTCTGCTAGCAGCAGTACTTGCTCAGCGATCTCTCTTTCAGTGTATGACGACAAACTGCTCAAACGTTCAACAGTACTCCGATACTGATCCTTGGTCCTTGAATCCATCTCTGAAAAAATCCCCATAGGATCTAACTGAAGAATTTGATCCACAATTGAAGATTCTTCAACGAAATCCTGCCATTCGGTTTCAGACGCTCCCCGCAGCGAAATAATGGCATTTGTGATACTTACCTGCAGTTTTGACTGTCGCTGGGCTTCGTCTCTCATGGCCTCATCGAACGATGTGCCGAAAGAACGCAGTTGATACTCAAACCATCTTTTTTCCTCGTCAGAAATCAAACCCGAAGATTGCAGCTGGTGGGCAAGCTCAACAAGCAATAGCCGGTTATCGTATGCGTCGGGGCGCTCATCCATCCATTCCATAACCCGACGCAAAACTCGTCCCGGCTCTTCGGACTCCTCTTTCATTAAACGAGAAGTAAATGTCTGAACTTTGGTTCTAATTTCTCTGCGTTTTAGGACTCGTGTTGCCTTTGCCGCGAGTTGTCGTATCAACACCAAACGCACCATGATAGGTATTGCCCAAAGTTCTCCCGTTTTTAACGGTAGCTCTTCCTGGTATCCCTGAACGTAGCGCGTAACATTTTCAATATCGATAATATTATCGGTATGGAGGGCCAGATTTTGAATGATATCATAAACCCGCGGAAGACCTTTGTTAGATCCAGTATTCAGATGAGGAATATTGCGCTGAAATTCCGGAGGAAAATCATTTTCAATCTGTAAAATTTGCTCTTGGATGATATAGAAATTATCTATCAGCCATTCTGCAGCCGGAGTGATATCCTTGTTTTGCTTGACTGATGTAGCAAGTATCCGGTACGCTTCGGTAAGCGTTTCTTTGGCTTTTTTCAGCTCAGGTTTAATGAGATTGAAATCCTTTGGCTGATAGGTAAAAGTATGTCTGCGAGCCAGTTCTTTGGCATCCCGGTTCAACAAGTCCGGCTGGAACATTAAAGGAGATTGAGAAGGCATAGGTGGCTGTTATCGTGTTTCGATAATATCTTTGGTACCGTCGCGCTGAATTACCTCAAAGCTTAGCAGCCAGCCATCATCGGCTTCATCAACATATATTTTTTCGGGATGACGTATTAGTCGTTTTAACTTATCCAGCTCGATTTCCAGCAGATCATTATTATCATCATAGGTAATACCCCGCAATGGCATCCAGTTCGATTCAAGTTGTGCTCCAGCAGAGTCGTCTAATACTGTAATTTCGACGTATTCCGGTTCTTCATCCTTTAGATATTTTTTGGAAAACTCGTCAAAGTATTTCTGCCATTCTTTTTTCTCAATTTCTTTTATGGACATAGCAATAACCATTAGTTAAATTTTATTTATCCTAATAATCATTAATTGTGGGATAACAATTGTAGGGGCAGAGTACGGATCAAAATGAGAGTAAAATCCCTACATGGGGAAGTTGTCTGACGGATGCACTTCTCCATTTTTGGGTTGGGCTTGCCAGCCAAAAGTAGGAAGAGAGTTGACGACAGAATTATCAATAAAAAATAAAAGGGAGTAGTTATGCAGAACGCAAAATTGAGCGATTATACCGAAAATAGGTATAAATTGTACGATGGTGGATTAGATAAATTTCTGGATGAAAGGGACGAGAAAAGAGGATATCACCATATTCGAGGAATAGTAAGGCATGATTTGGGGGATGTGATATTCAGCCAGTACAAAGAGTGGCATACGGAATATAGACTTTCTGCAAATAAAGAAAGACGTTTTTTAGATCTTGAAATTAACTGCGAACAAACAATTTATACCCGCCGATGGAAAGCCTGGTATGGCAAAAAAACCATTGCGAGGTTGGCGAATGAGTTTATCGTGGAGCTAAAGGAAGAGAAAATTGAGAAGACTTAGTATCAGGAATTTACTGACAACAGAACGAGAAACTCTTCTACACAATGCAAGTCTAAAGATCACTATTTAGTACAAGCGGGGTATAAAAATCACGTAATCAAGAGGACCTATGAAAAAAATAATTTTCATTCTGTTAATAGTATCGGGAGTTCAGAGTATAGCAACAGCACAAGGCAGCAACTACAGGAGCGGTGAGTTTATCCGGGTTTCGCAAAGCGATTCGCTACAACATCAACTGCTTGCGGCCGGACAAACTGTGGAGGTGCTCGGATGGATTGGCAATGATTTTTTTTCGGCGGCAGAACTAATCTCCATAGACGGAAATATTGAAGACGATGCCATCATTGCCGCACGTCGAATAACACTTTGTGGTACAATAGGTGATTTGTTGTTGGGAGCCGCGGAAACGCTCATCATTGACGGTCAAATATCAGGCGATATTTTTGTGGCGGGACGGGAGGTCCGATTAACAGACAGTGCCGATATTCAGGGGAATGCCTATATCGCAGCGGCTACTTTAATTGTTGAAGGAGGTACCATTGAAGGACAGCTTACGGCGGCTGCTGATGAAATGAATTTGAATGGTACAATCAGAAATAAGGCTAAACTCTATGGCGACGATTTCACCTTTGGGGCAAATTACGAAGCGGAATACGGAACCGATATTACCAGCGACGAGCCTGTTCACCGTGAAAACATAGGACAAGTTCCGAATAATTTAAATATCACTGTCAATGAGCCTGGTATCTGGCCGGGTATTTTATTTAAGATCGGTTTTTATCTTGCCCTGTTAGTTACGGGACTGGTACTTATCAGAATCTTTCAGCGAACAGCCAAAGATATCTACCGCTTTTCGACCGAACGATATCTGGTTAATACTGGTGTTGGACTGTTATCATTTATCATCTGGCCGGTGGTCATCCTTATCCTGATGCTACTGGTACTCACTATTCCGCTCTCAATCATCCTGATACTGCTATACATTCTGGCTCTTTTTATCAGCTATCTTTTGGTAGCCATGGTGCTCGGAGTTTTGAGCATACAATTTTTCCGGGATGAATTGGTCACCCCTATGTACTACTGGGGCTTCGCAATAGGATTGATAATTATCGCACTCCTCGTAAATCTACCCTGGCTCGGCTGGTTATTTAACATCCTGCTGATATTCTTCGGGCTGGGAAGCCTGGTATACTATTACTGGATACAGCGGACCATCACTGCGCAAAAGCAATCTCCTAATGCCGCCTCCCAATGATTAACTGGCTGTTCGAACATTTGTTACCTCTTTTGCGCTATATATTGCGGCATTCGCTTGCAACGGTCACCTTATGCATAATACTGGCAGGCATTGGATTTTTGCTCGCATCAAATCTTAGAATTGACAACGACCTGGCCAAGCTGATACCGGAGGATTATCCAAGCGTCCAGGCATTAAATACGTTGCGCGACCAGGTTGGTGGTGAACACGAAGTAGCCGTAGCCATTCAAAGTCCCTCGTTTGAGGCAAACAAACAGTTCGCCGAGACGCTGATAGATCCCGCTCTCGAGTTGACCGGTCAAAATTATGATTCTCCATATTTTGTTCGCGCCGAATTCCGAAAAAATATAAACTTCCTGAAAAATAACGCCCTCTATTTTGCCACCGATGACGAACTGGATCTGTTGGAAGAGTATCTTCAAACTACTATCCGGAAAGCAAAGGAAGAAGCCAATCCTTTTTATTTTGATCTTGAAGATGAGGGCTATTTTGATACCGATTCGCTGGGCGAAGAACTAAATCAAAAATATGATGAATTGGTAGGCTCGGAATATCTTATCTCGGCCGATTCCACTATCATGGTGGTTAAATTTTTTCCCAGCGGATCCCAAACCGACCTGCAATTCATTCGTGATGCCTATTCCGATCTGAATGAGCTGATCGACCAGCTTAATCCATCGTCTTATCATCCTGATATGAATGTGGTAGCCGCCGGACGAATGATCCGCACGTTGATAGAGATCGAAACCATCACGCGCGATGTCATTGATTCATTCGGTGCCGGCGTTCTGATGCTCATGACCGTTGTAGTGTTGTATTTCTTTTTCAAGAGCTATCGCATCCGCATCGGAAATCACTACTCCTTCAGGCTGGTCTTCCAACAGCTAAAGCAGATCCCCTCCTACCTGTTGATTATGGCACTGCCGCTTGTAATCAGTCTGTGCTGGACCTTCGGAATGGCCTATCTGCTTTACGGGAATCTTAATATCATGACTTCCACACTCGGCTTACTCCTTTTTGGGATGGGGATCGATTTTGGAATTCATTTTTTTGCTCGCTATGCCGAAGAGCGCGGTGATGAAAAATCCGTTACAGAAGCCATCACTACTACCTTTATGACTACAGGACAAGCCATATTTGCCGTAGGCATAACAACTGCAGCAGCCTTCTTAATTTTGGTGCTGGCCGATTTCAAGGGATTCAGTGAATTCGGGTTAATTGCCGGCGTCGGATTGTTGTTAGCCATAGTAACATATACTTTTTTTCTGCCCGCTCTTTTAGTCTTACTGGAACGTAGTCCGCTTCTTGAACTCCAGCGTGTCGAGGCACCAAAAAAGAAAATCAAAATTAACAATTCACTGTCCTCAAAGCGCTGGAAAATACTTTCGGTGAGTGTTGTTGGTATTGGCATCGTAGCTACCCTTATATCATTGGCAAAATTACCCGATCTGCAATTTGAGTACGATTTTGGAGAACTGGAGCCCACATATCAGGAATACAGGGAATTGAATAGTTTGGTGTCGAAAGTGTACAGCGACCGAAGAACGCGCAATGCTGCCTACATTATTGTTGATGATCCATCTGAAGCTCCACGAGTAGCAGAAGTACTGCGAAAGCGTAAAGCAGCTGATAATGAATCACCCACTATTCGAGATGTGGAAACTTTCCAGGATCGCTATCCCTTTACAGAAGGTGAAACCCGGCAAAAAATTGAACGGCTTTCCAAAATACGCGAACTGCTTAATGATCCCTTCCTGAAAAATTCTGAAACGGAAGATCTCGAACGCCTGCGAATGGCGGCATCACCGAGCTCTGAAATACCGGTCGACAGTATTCCTGATTTTTTAAGGGCACCTTTTACTTCTGCTTCCGGCACAATCGGTAATCTTGTGATCATCCATCCTTCCGTGGGGCTGTCGGATGGTAGAAATTCAATGGCTTTTGCCGACGATGTTGGAACTGTTACTCTGCCGGATGGAAAGGTTTACCATGCCGGATCCACCTCGATTGTGGCATCCGATATGCTGCGCCTGATGATGGCCGAAGCACCTGTCATGCTGGTGCTGACGATCATCTTTATTATCCTCTTAAAGTTGATGATCCTGCACAGAGTAAAATGGATGGTGCTGGCTCTCTTGCCACTGGCCGCCAGTTTTATTTGGCTCTTTGGGCTGATGGATACCATAGGCTGGAAACTCAACTTTTATAACCTGGTAGTCCTTCCCACCATTCTCGGAATCGGAGATGACAGTGGTATACATCTTGTCCACCGCTATCTTGAAGAAGGCAAAGGATCCATAAGTAAAATCCTCCGATCAACCGGTGAACACATTACCGTAAGTGCATTAACCACAATGCTGGGATTCAGTGGGCTGCTGTTCTCAATACACCCGGGGATGCGCTCCATTGGTGAAGTAGCTATACTGGGAATCGGGCTTTCACTGCTGGCGGCAATGATCCTGCTCCCCGCCCTGCTGAAAATCATGGAGAGCAAAGAAGAAGCTACAGCTAAAGAACCCATTCTTAAATCCTGACCTTAATGCAGGTTAATTCCAGTTTCCATTTCTTGCTTTCCACGCGAGTAAAACCCTCACATCTGTAATCAACTTTAGACTACCCAAAATAAGCGGGTTATCTCTCTGTCAATAAAAAATGATAGCTGTTATTCTTCACTCTTGAATGTTCAAAATACAGAGAGAACTTAATTCTACTCTAAACTCATATCAAATCGAGGGAATACACGCTATGAATTATAGAAAAGTATCTTTTAGATCAGCAGCACGAGAGAAAGTGTTAAAAGGTGCAACAGTGTTATATGATGCTGTTCGCGTTACTTTGGGACCGAAATCCAAATCTGTGCTAATTGAAAAAAAATGGGGCAAACCGTTGATTTGCAATGATGGCATTACTATTGCCAAAGAAATTAAACTGAAAGATCCGGAAGAAAACATTGGAGCAGAAGTTCTAAAAGAAGCCGCCGAACGTACCGGAGAACTTGTGGGTGACGGGACATCTACTTCCACCATACTGGCATATACGATATTTTCGGAAGGCCTTCGCAATATTGCTGCGCGAGCAAGCTCTATTGAACTGAAAAGAGGTTTAGACAGAGGATTGAAAGTAGCTGTTAATGCTTTGAAGACATTTTCGCGTCCGGTTAAGAGCCTGAAAATGAAAGAGCAGGTAGCAACTATTTCAGCCCATAATGACAGTACTATTGGATCACTGGTAGCAGAAGCAATCGAAAAGATAGGATCCGAGGGCGTGATTACCGTAGAGGAAGCCAAGGGTACAGAAACATCACTGGAAGTGGTAGAAGGCATGCAGTTTGACCGGGGCTATCTATCACCCTATTTCATTACTGATTCCCAAAAAATGGAAGTCATCCTCGATGAGCCTTTGATTCTCCTATACGATAAAAAGATAAGCAATTTGAAGGATCTGCTTCCCCTTCTAGAACAGTTGGTCGAACAACATCGCAGCTTGCTGGTAATAGCCGAAGATGTGGATGGAGAGGCCCTTGCGAGCTTAGTTGTAAACCGTCTGCGTGGTGTACTTTCCTGTGCTGCGGTCAAGGCACCGGGATTTGGTGATCGTCGCCGGGAAGTTTTGCAGGATATTGCTGTTCTGACCGGTGGACAACCTTTATCCGAAGAAACCGGCATCAAACTTGAAAATATAACTCTCGACATGCTCGGAAAAGCACAGAGAGTAATCATAGACAAGGATTCAACAACGATTGTCAACGGACAAGGTACCAAAGAAGCAATTGAGGGGCGCTGTAATGAAATCCGATCACTGATGGAGAAGTCTACCTCAGAGTATGATAAGGAAAAACTGCAGGAACGGCTGGCCAAACTCTCCGGCGGAGTTGCCGTCATTCATGTGGGAGCCCCTTCGGAAACCGAAATGAAAAGCCGGAAAGAAGCGTTCGAAGATGCCATTAGTGCTACCAAAGCAGCAGTGGAAGAAGGTATCGTACCGGGAGCAGGTCTGGCTCTGTTGCTCACCATCGATGCCGTCGAAAAAGAAGCTCAACAGGTTGAAGGAGATCAACGTACCGGCATAATGATATTGCGTCGGGCACTGGAAGCTCCCGCCCGGCAAATAGCTGAAAATTCGGAAGCCGACAGCGGCGTGGTTGTTGAAAATATGCGTCGCGGAGAAGGGAATTATGGCTTTGACGCATCAAAAAACGAATATGTAGATCTTGTTAAAGAGGGCATTATCGATCCCACAAAAGTTGTGAGAGTAGCCTTGGAAAATGCAGTTTCTGTTGCCAGTGTACTTCTTCTTACCGAAGCTACAATGACTGAAATCGAAGAAGTTCACGAAAATGGTCGAAAAGAGATGGTTGAACCCGATTTTGAATAACGAACAAACTAATCTGTATACAAAGACATGAAACCAATAAACTCACTTCAAGATATATATCTGGAATTCGTTCGTGATATTTATCACGCCGAGGTTTTACTTATACCGGAACTACAGTTTTTTATGGAGAAGGCACCGCAAGATAAACTAAAGGATCAAATAAAAACTCATCTCCTGGCCACCCGGTCACACACTTCACAACTTGAAGAAATCCTGGAAGGTCATGATGCCAACATGGAGGAGGAACACTGCCGGACGATGAAGTCGATGATTGCTGAAACGAAAGAAGTCGTTAAAAGAAGTTCAGGAGAAGTGATCATTGAAAGAGCAATTGTAACATCCCTTCACCGAATCACGCAGTGTATGATTACTGTGTATCGTGAACTGACTTCGATGGCAGAAGAACTAAACTTTTCAACTGATAAAAAAATACTGGAAGTACTGCTGAAAGAGGAATTAGCATTTGATGAACAGATCAACAGAAAACACCAGCAAAAAACAATGATTTGACCCAATATTCCACCATATCACAAGTTCCAGTTGTTCCCTCATTAAATATAACAACCGACCTTGCTACATTATCCGTACCTGTTGTTACTGCCGATGCAGATGTATTGACAATACGCGAAAAACTAACAGAACAAGTTTTTGAATGTGCATCACACATCATTGTTTGTGACGAGCAACAGTTTTTAGGAATAATTCGCATTGAAGACCTGTTTGCAGCTGGTGATCACACCATTGCAGGAACAGTTATGGATAAAGATCCTCCTCTGATAAAACCAGGTGCAGATCCAGAAGTAGCAGCTTGGACCGCCGTTCGTCATAAGGAATCAGCTTTGGTCGTTGTTAGTGGAAACGGTGAATTCCGCGGACTTATTCCGCCGTACCTGTTGCTACAGGTTCTTTTAAAGGAACATGAAGAAGATCTTAGCAGGCTGGGCGGTTTTATGCCAGGAGTTTTTAAAGCAAGGGCAGCCTTGCAGGAACCGGTACTCAAACGATTCTGGCACCGTCTTCCCTGGCTTTTGCTCGGATTACTCGGTGCCTTTGTTGCAGCTAAAATTGTAGGTGGTTATGAATCCAGGCTCCAGGAAGAGCTGGCTATCGCATTCTTTATTCCGGGTATTGTGTATTTGGCTGATGCTGTAGGTACCCAAACCGAGACCATCATTGTACGTGGTCTCTCGGTTGGTGTGAGTATCCAAAAAGCACTTTGGCAGGAGCTGGTCACGGGTATATCCATTGGAATAATATTAGCTGTTGCTGCTTATCCAGTTTTAGTATGGAACTGGGATGATACCAACCTTGCTCTGGCCACCAGTTTATCTTTACTGGCTGCTTGTTCAACAGCTACAGTCATTGCAATGGTACTGCCCCTCATATTCAATGCCTTTGATATTGATCCGGCATTCGGCAGCGGTCCTATAGCTACGGTCATACAAGACGTTTTATCAATAGCGATTTATTTTCTGATTATTACAGCTATAATGTTTTAGGCAGCAATTATTGAATTGTGTAACCGCCATCAACCGCAAGTGTTTGACCGGTTATGAAAGATGCTTTATCGGAACATAGCCAGACGACTGCTTCGGCTACTTCTTCGGGTCGGCCGAAACGCGCCATCGGATGAGCTGAAATCAGCTTTTTGCGTTCCTCACTATGATCAGCCACAAAACGGTCGATCATCGCTGTTTGAATAGCACCGGGACAAATGGAGTTTACGCGAATGCCTTTGTCAGCATATTCCAGGGCCGCCGTTTTAGTCAATCCGTTGATACCGTGTTTGCTTGATACATAAGCCGGAATTCCAGCAAATCCAATCAAGCCTGCGATGGATGAAATGTTTACGATAGCTCCACCGTTATCGTTCAGCATTTCAGGAATTTCGTATTTCATAGACAGCCATGTGCCTCGGAGATTGACATCTATCACTTTCTTCCAGTTCTCTAAAGAACAGTCCGGCGTTAGAGCTTGTTCACCCTCTATACCGGCATTGTTGCAGGCGTAGTCGAGTTGTCCGAATCTATCGATTGTTTCTTCAACCATCGACTTAATTTGACTCTCCTGACTTATATCCACTTCCAGGGCTATGCCTTTTTCTCCTGATTTTTTTACCAGCTGCAGAGTTTCTTTGGCTGCTTCTATATCTTTATCAGCTATAACAACATAAGCACCATGAACAGCAAAAAGCTCTGCCGTTGCCCTTCCGATTCCTGATCCCCCACCTGTAATAATAGCTACTTTTCCTTTCATCACTCCCTCTTGTATGTTTTAATTTTCTTCAATAGTAATTTATACCCCTGAGAAATATCGACAGGGAAACCCTTACTAAAGGATAGTGGATTTTTGGCATCTCTTTCCTGAAGCTTAACTTATAATCAATAACATACACTTTTAGCTAAAAAAAGAGAGGATAATATGTCATTAAAGTTAGAGAGTAGCGTTTTTGCCAATCAGGAATCAATTCCGACTAAATATACCTGTGACGGTGAAAATATATCACCTCCTCTTAAGTGGCGGAATGCTCCTGCGGAAACCAAATCATTTGCAATTATTTTTGACGACCCTGATGCCCCGACCAAGACCTGGGTTCACTGGGTGCTTTTCAATATTCCGTCTGATGTATCGGAACTGGAAGAGAATATCCCTACCGATAAGAAGCTATCAAATGGAGCTATTCACGGTGTTAATGATTTTAAATCTCATGGCTATGGTGGACCATGTCCCCCGGGTGGTACTCATAATTATCACATGAAATTATATGCGCTGGACACTCTACTGGATATGAAGCCCGGAATTACGAAGGAGCAGTTAATTGATGCCATGGATGGACATATTGTGGGGAAAGCTGAACTTGTCGGCAAGTATAAGAGGGAATAAGTAGTGATAAGGTGATTGAGATATTAAGTAACTAAGTAACAGAGCTCAGCTCTGCTGCGTAAACCACTGGAATTTGATCGGCTGGATTGAAGGATACCAGGAATTTCTTTACCATCAACTGGCAGCTACTAATTCCAATCCTGTAAGGTGCTCCAAAGACAGTCGGGGCGGAGTGAGCTCTTCAAATTTATTTCAACGAAACTTATGTACGTCCCGGATCATATTTTTGTATAAAGTAGCTCATTAAGCTCAAGTGTTGGACTGTCACCTCTCCCCCACCGACTCGCTCAGAAATTCATTGATGCTTCTCAGCGTACGCAGCTTACCATACTCTTCCTCGGGAATATCAACCTGGAGTTCTTCACTGATGCCCACCATCATGTTATAAAAATCCATGGAATCAATATCCAAAGTAGTTCCTAAATCATCATCAGGATTTAATTGATCCAGGTCGGCTTCCGGGGCAATTCGGTGCAGATGGTTACGGACGACGGTATCAATTTCAGTGCTCATAACGTTTCGGGATGTTGAAGTTGATTATTCAGTTTTTCCAGGAAACGCGAGCCCGTATGACCATCGGTAGCACGATGATCACCGGCCAGCACCGTAGAAAGCATCGGACGAATGCCAATGGAGCCATCAACAGCTCGGGGACGATCGGTGATTTTGCCAAACCCAATCAAGGCCACCTGGGGAGGATAAATAACACCATATACTTTCTCGGCACCACGTTCGCCCAGGCTGGTAATCGTAACAGTGGCACTACTCACTTCCCGGCTTCGCAAATGTCCCTCCCGCGCCCGGGTCACCATACCTAGAAAATCAGTGCGTATTTCATCGAGCGATTTCATGTCGGCATTGATAATTGCCGGAATTAAAAGTCCTCCCTGGCGAAGCGAAATGGCAAATCCCACATGAATGCCCTCCTCTATATGCATGGTTTCATCTGTCCAAAAACCGTTGAGCTCCGGTACTTCCGCAAGGACATTTGCAACCGCTTTTATAAGCAACATGGGCGGCAAAAGACGCTCATTCACCGCTCGATTTTTATTTTCGGCGGCAAGCCATTCCAGGGCCGTTTTCATATCGATATCCATTTCCAGATAGTAGTGAGGAATTTCTTTATTTGATTTACTCATGGCTTCGGCTATCGACTGTCGCATACTTTTACTCTCGGCTTTTGAAATATGCTCAGCCATATCCGCTTCCTTCTCAAAAGTCTCGTCAGCAATCTGCTGCTGCGCGTATTCTTCCACATCTTTGCGGTGAATCGTACCTCCCTCTCCGCTGCCTTTTACTTTGCGAATATCAACATTCAGATCTTCTGCCACTCGTCGTGCCAGCGGGGATGCTTTTACCCGTTTTGAAGGCGTCTCCCTCTTTTCCACAGCCGGCTTTTCTGTTACAGATTTCTGCTTCTGCTCCCCATCCTCTCTGGCTTTTTCCATCTTTTCCTCCAAAACTTCGGTCGATTTTGATTCAGGTTTATCCGTTTCATCTTCCCCATTAATCACGGCCATTACCGATCCAACCGGAATCACTTCACCCTCTTTAGCCAACAGTTCCGTGATAGTGCCCTCTTCAAAAACTTCAATATCGATGAGTCCCTTTTCGGTATCGATTTCTCCGATGATATCACCTTTTTTCACCGTGTCTCCCGGCTTAACGTGCCATTGAATTAGCTTAGCTTCAATCATCTGCGATCCCAGGCTCGGCATAGTAAACTTACCCATGGAGTCCTCCCATCTTTTTAATCGTATCTACAATAGTTTCGGATTGCGGAAGAGAAGCCTGCTCCAGATGCTTCGCATAAGGCGCGGGCACTTCCATCCCACAAATACGCACCACCGGACCATCCAAATCATATAAAAGCTCCTCGGTAATACGCGCGCTGATTTCGGCTGAGATGCCCCCGCTCTTCCACCCTTCATCAACAACCACTGCACGACCGGTTTTTGATACGGATCTAAAAATAGTTTCATTATCCAGCGGTCGAAGCACACGCAGATCTACCACCTCGGCTTCGATGCCAGCGTTCGATAATTCTTCAGCTGCTCTGAGCGATTTCTGCAGTCCGATGCCGTAAGTCAAAATACTGATGTCGTTGCCCTCGCGATGCACTTTGGCTTTATGAATGTCTACTTCTGCTCCATTTCCGGTTAAAGTACCCTCCGAATTATAAAGCGTGGAATTTTCAAAAATGAGTACAGGATCCGGATCTTCAAGGGCCGGCCACAGCATACCGCGGGCATCATCGATCGTCGCCGGTGTTAATATCTTTAATCCGGGGATATGGGCATACCAACCTTCGAGGCTCCTGGAGTGTTGTGCTGCCAGCTGTTTGCCTCCGCCGGTAGCCATACGAATTACGACCGGCACATTAAACTGCCCGCCAGACATATACTGCAAAATAGCTGCTGTATTAATGATTTGATCGGCTGCCAGTAAGCTAAAATTGACGGTCATAATTTCCACGATGGGACGCATTCCCGCTACGGCCGCCCCTATACCACAGCCGGTAAATCCAGACTCGGAAAGAGGCGTATCGATAATGCGTTCTTCACCAAACTCCTCCAGCAATCCCTCGCTGACATTGAAACATCCGCCGTACCTGCCTACATCCTCACCCATCAGGAATACGCGGTCATCTTTCATCATGGCTTCACGAATAGCCTCTCGAACAGCCTGTCGGTAGGTGATAGTTTGCTCTGCTATAGTTTTATTCATTTGATCCTCCTTGACTATAAGATCCTGAAACAAGTTCAGGATGGCAGTATTTTATCATTCACTGTGTACGTATTTTGTTATATCTTCAAGTGGTTCATCTGTACCATTTTCAGCGAACTGTACGGATGCTTCCACCTCTTCCGCTACCTGCTTGTTTAACTGCCTGAATTCCTCATCATTTAATATTCCTTTCTGCTTCAGATGATCAGTAAAAGTGGAAAGGGGATCCTTTTTCTTCCATTCTTTTACTTCCTGTTTTGACCGGTATCGTTCGGGATCAAACATTGAATGCGCACGGTAGCGATAGGTCTGGCACTCCAGGAAATAGGGTTTCTGTTTTTTACGGATGTAACTAACAGCTTTTCTAGCCGTCCCCAGCACACCCAACACGTCCATTCCATCAACACTGCTTCCCTTTACATTATAAGCCTCTGCTTTTTTAACCAGATTTGTTTCGGCCTCTGCCAGCTCAAACGGCATCCCCATGGAATAAAGGTTATTTTCACAGACAAAAAGTACCGGCAGGTCCCAGAGCGACGCCAGGTTCAGTGATTCATGGAATTCCCCCTCGTCAACGGCTCCCTCTCCAAAAAAACAACATACAATCGCATCTTTATTCTGGCGCTTATAAGCCAATGCCACGCCGATGGCCATCGGCAGCCCGTTACCGACAATAGCTGATCCTCCCATAAAATTTGTTGCTTTGTCATAAAGATGCATCGACCCGCCGCGTCCGCGACTGCATCCCTCGGCCTTGCCGTAAAGCTCTGCCATTATGCTGTTCATTGAGATGCCGCGAATCAGCGCATGGCCGTGCTCGCGATAGGTTGCAACTATGGCATCCTTATCCTCTAAATTTTCAATAACACCCACCACCACAGCTTCCTCTCCATCATACAGATGTAAAAATCCACGTATCTTTTCCCGGGTATACAGTTCGTAAGCTTTTTCCTCGAGTTGACGGATACGCATCATCTGCTCGAGGAGATGTAAACTCTTGCTTTTATCAGCCGACGATTTTTTTGGTGTGCTCACATTTTCTTTTGTTGCCATAATTAGAGTCTATTTTAGCGCAATGCCTTTTCAATATTTTCACGTTCCTGGTCGCGCAATAAGCGCCTCATGATCTTTCCACTGCGCGTTTTGGGCAGATCATCTTTAAACTCGATTTCTTTTGGAGCTACGGCGGAACCCAGCCGCTTTCGGGCAAACCCTTTCAGCTCCAAGCTAAGCTCTTCGCTTGGCTCATAATCCTCTTTCAGTGTTACAAAAGCTTTAACAAGTTCACCTGCAACGGGGTCAGGTTTTCCAATGACCGCCGTTTCGGCTACAGCAGGATGCTCTATCAATACATTTTCCACTTCAAAGGGACCCACCATATGTCCGGCTGTTTTGATGATGTCATCCGCACGTCCGACAAACCAGAAATAGCCGTCTTCATCTTTGCTGGCCAGGTCGCCCGTGAGATACCAATCGTCAGCAAAACAATTCTGGTAGCGCTCTTCCTCATCCAAATATCCGCGGAACATCGAGGGCCATCCTTTCTTCAAAGCCAAGTGCCCGGATTCACCGGGTGTATTCACAATATCCACACTTTTAGCTCTTCCATCCTCTTTGTCAGAATGAACAATAGCAGCTTCGATACCGGGCAGCGGCTTGCCCATCGATCCCGGTTTCACGGGCATCGAGGGATAGTTGGCGATCATAATTCCACCGGTTTCTGTCTGCCACCAGTTATCGAGGATGGGCATGCCAAGTGTTCTCTCAGCCCACCGGACAGCTTCAGGGTTAAGGGGTTCGCCAACGCTGTGAATCAGACGCAAAGCGCTCAAATCATACTCTTTGAGGACAACAATATTCATGCGCATCAGGCGACGGATGGCTGTAGGAGCTGTATACCAGACTGTAACTTTTTGCTCTTCTAACGTCTGATACCAGAGCTCGGCATCAAACTCGGCCTCCACAACAATATTGGTAACCCCGTGCATTAGCGGAGACAGAATTCCATACGAAGTGCCCGTAACCCAGCCCGGATCGGCGGTGCACCAAAAGATATCGTCGGATTGAAAATCCAACACATATTTTCCTGTAATATAGTGCGTCAGTGCTGCTTCGTGGACATGAATAACGCCTTTCGGCATTCCAGTGGTGCCGCTGGTAAAATGGAGCAGCGCCCGATCTTCAGGATCCGTTTCGGCAATCGTAAATTCAGAACTTGCTTCCATCATCAATCGTTGAAAGGAACGAACATTGCCTGACTGATGATCCGTAATATCGGTAAGCAAAACATAGCGAAGATTCTCAAGACGATGCCACAAATCGGATACTTTCTTATCATAAAGAGCTTTTGTTGTCACCAGAACCTTCGCCCTTCCTTTGCTCAATCGTTGATAAATAGGTTCAGGCCCGTAAACTGAAAATAACGGACAATAGATACTGCCATTTTTAAGGGTCCCAAGAGCCGAGATATACAGCTCGGGAATGCGGCCGGTTAGCGTGCATACGACATCACCTTTTTGTATACCAATGTTTTGCAAAACATTGGCAAAGCGATTCGTTTGCTCCTTTACATTGTGATAGCTCAATTCTTGCCGGGCTCCTTTATTTCCTATCCAGCGCAGTGCAACTTTGGTTTCTTCAATTCCATCCGTATGCCGATCAACCGCTTCATAAGCAATGTTAAAGCCTTTTCCGTCGGATAATCCAGTCAATTCATCTTTCACCTGCTCCCACTTAAAAGAAGCATACTCCTCTTCATAGCTGGGCATATTGGGCTTTTTGTGTTGCGGATTCAGATCGATTACTTCTTTTTTATACATTGAATACCTCTCCCATTTATTTGCAAATACTTATTGTATAATATCTAATCTCATTGAGGGACAGCCGAAGGGATGCCTTACTTTTAATGTAGATATATATCCTACAAAAACTTTATCAAGAAACTGCTCCTTTAATTCTTAGATCAGTAAAACAGAGCTCGAAAGATTTTGCATAAACTTCTCAAACTCCGTTTTCATATCCTTTCGGTGGATAACAAATAATACATTGCGAAAATGGCGTAACAAATCCACCGACAAACCATGGTTTATCTCACTAATGCTTCTGACTTTTTTCAGTGTCCAATTATCTGTTCCTTTGTTCTCAAGGTCCGGTTCTTCCTTCCAAAATAATCTTGTTTTGCGATTGAAAATTTCGCCCATTGCCAACGACCAGTTTATAATTTCGGAGCTTTGATTCGGAGAGATGCAAACACCGATCACTTCGCCCGGCCAAATTGATCCGTTGTTCCAGATCAGTAAAGGAACAGAATTCCATTCTGTAATTTCCCGCAAAGTGTTTCCAAACTTGTACCAAAAGTCAACAGTACGAGCATTCCCTGATAAAATTACGAAATCGATTCCTTCAGCTACTTCTAAAAGCTCATCTTTAGTAGGTCCGCGGGCAATGTGATAGGTAGTTTTTATTTTAAGTGATTGACTAAAAGCATCAACTGCCTTCTTGAAGCGAGCGGCTAAAGCCCGTGACTGCTGAGAAGCATTTTCTTCTGTCAGTGGCAGGATCTCTCCCTGGAATCCACTTATCTGCTGGCTAAAACTAAAACTGCTGACCTCAAACCAATCCTGATCTTCTATATAAAGAGCTTTCAACTCTGCTCCAGTTTTGTGAGCTAAGTCAGCAGCCAGCTTCAATACTCCCGAAGAGTGGGAATAACTAAGGATTACCAGTATGGATTTTATTTTCATGTCATGCTACTCCTGTTTTCCATTCGTTTTTACAGATGTCCCAAACTCCTGGCGAATCGTTGCAAACCGATCCAGCTGTTGCTCAACCAGATAATTTACTGTTCCCTCCGGAAATTCGCCTTTTTCATCCCGAACACCCATTGACCTATCAGAAAGCAACTCCATACCTTCATCAATGGTTTGAATAGCATAAATATTAAACTGCTCATCTTCGACAGCGTCAAGAACTTCCTGTTTAAGCATTAGATTTTTCACGTTTGCTTTTGGAATCAGGACGCCCTGTTCGCCGGTCAGCCCCTTCTTTTTACAGATATCAAAAAAACCTTCGATTTTTTCATTAACGCCGCCGATAGGTTGAATTTGTCCATGTTGATTCACGGATCCGGTAACGGCAATCGACTGCTTGAGCGGTATCTCTCCGATGGCTGACATCAGGGCATATAACTCCGTTGATGAAGCGCTGTCGCCTTCCACACCACCGTACGACTGCTCAAAAACGAGACTTGCAGAGAGCGAAAGTGGCTTTTCTATGGCATACCGGGCACCAAGAAACGCCGATAAAATAAGTACTCCTTTTGAGTGGATTGGACCACTCATCTCCACTTCCCGCTCAATATTGATGACTTCTCCCCTGCCAATTTGCACGCGGGAAGTAATCCGCGTGGGATGTCCAAACGTTGAATTGCCGAGAGTGACTACCGACAGACCATTGACCTGACCTACTTTGCTTCCGTCAGTATCAATAAAGATAGTGTCGCGAAGAATCTCTTCCTGATAGCGATCTCGAAGCCGCGCTGATCGGTAAATTTTTTGTTCAATCGATTTCTGAACTTCTTCAAGGGAAGTCACATCTGCCTGCTTCTGATGCGCCCAAAAATCTGCCTCCCTCATTAAATCAACAATATCGCGGATATGAGTCGTTATTTTCTCGTTATCGTCAACCAAGCGAGCGGCATGCTCGATAATGCGACCGACTGCCGCCTTGTCAAAAGGATTGAGGTTATGCTTTTGTGCAATTCCTGCAATCAGCCGCGCAAAAAGCTTCTGATTTTCCTCATTCCATTCAATCTCATCCTCAAAATCCACATCTACCTTAAATAGGTTTTTAAAATCGATATCATAGGCACAAAGCAGATAGTACAGCAGGCGGCTGCCAATCAAAATAACTTTTGTATTAACCTCTACTGGCTCGGGATCCAGCGTGATGGTACTATACAAGCCATACATATCTGCCGGCGATTCCACTTTAAGTTTGTTACTCTGCAGCACACGCTTTAATCCCTCCCACGCAAACGGCTGCATTAACACACGCATAGCATCAAGTAACAGAAAACCACCATTAGCCCGGTGCAAAACGCCCGGCTTTATATATGTAAAATCTGTTGTGAGGGTCCCCATCTCAGATACATGCTCAATACGCCCGATTAAATTGTTGTAGGTGGGATTATCTTCATAAATAACCGGAGCTCCTTTCTGACTTCCGTTATTCACTAAAATATTTACCGTATAACGCCATAAAACCGGGTGCTCAGCCGGAGATTTTATTTTTTCCGGACTGGATTTCAGAAATGGATTGCCACCACCCGGATTGATAATCTCTTCTACACGCTCAACGATATCTTCCCTCACCTGCTGAAGATACTCCAAAACTTTGGATTGATCACTGAACGCCTCTTCGATCTCTTCAAGAAGCCCTTTCACAGAGAATTCCGCAAACTCTTTATTTAGCTCCTCCCGCATCATCCGAAATTTGCGTTGACGCTCAGGGATCTGTCTCAATATTTTTTGTAGCTCCTTTTGAAAATTTTGCACCTCTTTTTCCAGCCGTTCTCTTTCTTCATCAGAAAGTTCTTTAATCTCTTCCTTGCTCATGACCTTGCCGTCTTTGATAGGTGCAAATGTATATCCAATGGGAGTAGTAAGTATAACTAACCCCTGTTCTTTTGCCTTTTCCTGGAGATGCATAAAATCTTCCTGTTCCTCATTCTTGAGTTGTTCTTCAACATTTTGACGGCGATTCTGATACTCCTCACTTTCAAAAGCTGTATTCAGTATATTGGGCAAATCTTCGCAAAAATTGTTCATCATATCCCGTAGACTCACTGACTTTCCAGCCGGTAATTCTAGTGCAACCGGCTTATTTTCCTCATCAAAATTACACACATAGCACAAATCCTGTGGAACCGGATGACTGGTAGCCTCCTTTTTTATGAGAATTTCCAAAAGATTTCGCTTGTCCGTCTCTTCGGGTCCCAGGGCATAGATATTATAGCCGTCTCGCTGCATTTTAATACCAAAATCTGCAGACTGCAGGGCACGATCCTGTCCAATAAGAGGTTGATCAAGAGGCTCAAGTTCGACAGTAGTATTAAATTTAAAACCACTTATATCACAACGTCTGTAAAGTTGATCAGTTGGCAGCGCAAAAGAAGTTGATTTGGTGGAGATAGTCATAGATCTGATTTTTTCGATTTAAAACACGTTACAAGCTGCTAAATCTATCTCTGTCTTACTATAAGTCCGATCCTGTCATTACTGTAGGTAAAAATCCTACTCCAGACTCCTAGTTATCCTTCTGCCTTGCCAGGATAAGAGCACTTAATTTTGTTCAACAATTTATAAACAACACAAAATTGGTCGCTATGAAATTACTCATTGTTTACGGTTCTACAGAAGGACAAACGAAAAAAATTTGTGAATACCTTCGGGATAAGGCCGTGGATGACGGTCACCAGGTTTCAATTACTGATGCCAATGGACCTGATATAGATCCCGGTGGTTTTGACGCAGTGCTTATTGGTGCTTCACTTCATGCCGAGAAGTATCAATCTTCGGTTGAACACTTTGTGCAGGAACATCACGAGATATTAAATAGCATGCCCACAGCATTCATGTCGGTAAGCCTGACAGCTATACATGATGAATCGGAGTACCAGGAAGAACTTGAAGAGATCACGAATAAGTTCTTGGATAAAACTGGCTGGAATCCAACTTTTGTAGAACAGGTGGCCGGTGCCCTTCGCTATACCAAGTATAACTTCTTGAAAAAATTTATTATGCGTCTGATCGCACAAAGAAGCGGAGGCAGTACAGATACTTCCAAAGATGCAGAATATACCGATTGGAATCAGGTAAAATGGTTTCTGGGTCAATTGGAGAAAGAGGTAGCAAAAACAAAAACTAAGGAGACTATAAACAAATGACAGAACTAGCACAGAAATCCAGAATAAAAGAAGTCGAACAAATTATTGAACACCTCATGGAAGACTGGATGGATAATGAGGGGGAAAATTTGGATCGCTATTTTTACGACCATGTGGTAATGATTGAAGCGGGAACAAATAATAGGATTATGGGCGTGGAAAATGTCCTGGAAAACTATCTGCTTTTTATTGAGGATGCCGTAATAACCGATTACAAGATTACAGATCTTTTTGTCGAACTGGTTGAAGATACGGCTGTGGCATACTTTACCTATCGGATTAAATATGAGATAGATGAAACCAAATTTGACGAGAGTAATACGGATATCCTGGTATTTCGCAAACATGAAGACTGGCAAATAATATGGAGAACTCAGCTTTTGGGAGAGTAACTGATGAAAGTAATAGTAATGGGATTGTTAATATCCATGCCAGTTTTGAGCTGGGCACAAGAATGGAAGGTGTCACCTGGCGATACGATTCGTGTAACCTACACTGATATTGTAACCTCACGAATTACAGGAGAGTTACAGAATATATCAGTTGATAGTCTGCATCTTACACAAGAAGCTTCGACAGTATCGCTGGCCCTTTCTTCGGTTAAAGGCATAGATATTAGCGTTGGTCGAAGAACATGGACCGGACGAGGTGCAGCAGTGGGTGCTATATCCGGTGGGCTTCTGTTTGGAACGTATGCATTAGCTTCTGATAAGAATTGTAGTCCTGATGATCCGTGGTGTATGGATTTATTTAGTCCGGGTGAATCTTTTGCAGCAGGATTTATTTTGGGGGCCGCTGGTGGGGCTTTTACGGGATTAATTATTGGCGGATTAACAGAAACTCACAGGTGGGAAAAGGTACCGTTTGAAGTTGTGGTTGATACAATTTCATTTCGCTTGGCTAAAAGCCATAATAATTACGGCCTTACACTGAGGTTAAGGTATTAATTTAGATTTGTTAAGTTAATTCCGGGCTTCCACCCTCACATTATTATGAATGCGCTCGTCGGGATGTGTTATTACAGATTCCTTTTCCTGTAGTCCCTCCAGAACCTGCGTAAAAAGTCCACTCTGTTGACCGGTTTCCACATTACGCAGCCGCGCTATACCATCATCCACCACAAAGAGAGCCCACTGCTCTCCTGCCGTTCGGAATAATGAGGATGAGGGCACCTGCAACACGTTATCGCTTTCCCAGATAAGGAACTCTGCCACCACTCTGTAACCGTCGCCGAGCCGCTCCCACTCCTCACGCGGCGACACTATATCTACTATTACAGGCACTCGCTGCTCTTCGACCCCAAGTGCCGAAATCCGCGTGTAACCGGATGGCTCCACGACCTTTACGATCCCGTTTAGCACCACATCCGATCCCCAGCGTTTAATTCGAACGTTGGTGCCTTTTTCCACCTTCACGGCATCCGATGAAAGCAGATCTACTTTCACCTCCAGAGAATGAGGGTTGCCGACCTCTAAAATTGGTGTCCCCGGCTGAACCGTACCTTCGCTTTGCTGATGAATTTTTAGGAGACTTCCGGCTACCGGGGCTTCAATTGAAATCTGCTCCTGTCCGCCCGATACCTGAAATGCCTGGAGAGCTGATTTCGCCGCTTTTACTTCATGTTCTGCCACACTTACAGCAAATTCCGCAGAAACTTCCTGTGCTGCCGCGCGCCGTGCTGCAAGTCGGGTATTATCCAGTCCCTGCTCGCTGCCGATTCCCAATTCATATAGGTTTAGAAGTCGCTGGAGCTCCAGGTCGGCAACGCGTTTTTCCTCACTGGCCAGATTACGATTTTCTTCCGCCTGCTTTAATCTCGCTCTGGCTGATTCGAGTTGTGCTTCTGCTACCTCGCGTTGACGAGCACTAATAAGGTCGGGTGCCGGCTGAATCCGAAAAAGTTTTTGTCCGGCTTCGATGGCATCCCCGACCTTATAATGAATCCGCAAAACGTAACCGGCAACCGGCGCAGAGATAGTATATCGATCAGTAACCCGGGTTATGCCCTCTTCTTCGATGGTCACTTCCAGCGGAGCTTCCTGAACCTGGTCCACCGTTACCGGAATAGGCGACGGCAAGAATCCCCATACCATAATTAGCACGAATAATACTATAAAGGATGAAATGTATATTTGTTTTTTAGTGATTTTCATGAGCTATTCTCTGGTTTTAAGTACGCCAATCAAATCCAGGCGGTTTAATTTTCTGCGGATGAAGAAGCCCAACAGCAAAGCTGATACTATAACTACTAATGCTGCCAGGGTGTATGTGGCACTGCTTATGTTCATCGGGATGCGATACAGCTCGGTTTGCATTGCCCAGACTATGTACCAGGTCAACGCCCAGCCCAGCATAAATCCAATGGGAATCGCCAACAGTACAAGAATAGCCAACTCTCCCAGCAGGATATAAGAAATCTCTCCACGCGTGAAGCCAAGTACCCGCAGGCTGGCCAGTTCGCGGCTGCGCTCCGACAGTGAAATTCGGGCGTTGTTATAGACCACGCTGAACGCTGTGGCTCCTGCAAACAGTGATATAAACAGAGCCATGATCAACCAAGTCTGGGCTGTGGACTCATAAAAGCGGTCAATAATTTTCTGCTTCGAAATAATTTCGCCCACAAAGGGACTCTCTTTCAGTTCGGCGGTGATAGCATCCTCCTGTTTCTTGTCAATAAGCAGGTAACTACCGCTGATTACCAGCCGCTCCGGAAGCAGTTTGTTGAGTTCATCAACATTCATATATCCGTTTACTCCGACAAACTGGCTGATGAATCCCGCTATTTTTATTCGTGCAGAGCGCCGGCTTCCATCCAGGAATTTCACAGTCAGCGTGTCGCCTTTCTGAATCTTCAGGATATCTCCCAATTTATTGGTAAGCAGCAGACCATCCTGCGGTATCTGTGCCGGCTGCTCTTGGGTATCAAGAATTTTTCTCAGCTTCATATCCTGTTGAAATCCCTGAATGCCTGTAAGATACTCTCGGTGCTCAGAAATCAGTCGAACAGGTACCGTACGGTAAGATTCTCCGTAATAGACGCTCGGCAGTCGTACCATTTCCATGAGTGCATGTTGCGAAATATCCTCCCGAAACATGACACCAAGATCAAAGGGTTGTGACTGACGAAATTCAACTTCAACCAAATATTTTACCGAGTCGTTACTCATCCTTCCGACAACCACCAGGGCTGTTGCAAAAGCAACACCCAAAACTCCAAACGCCACTTTTACACGCTGTCTGCCCAACTGGCGAAATATCATTTTGGTAGGCTGATCCAGGTAGGAAGCAGCACCCAATTTTTCCAGTATGCTACGCTGGTAAAGCTTAGGAGGTTCCGGTCGCATGGCTTCGGCCGGGGGCAAAGCTACGGCATCCCTTACAGAAAAAAAGACGCCACTATAAGCCGCAGCGGCACTTATTATTGAAGCTACTAATATATCCAACGGATTCATTACAAAATTGAGATAGGGAAAGCGGTAATAACTGGCATACAGGGCTGAAAGCTCCTGCCCCAGGTAGTATCCCAGCAGTACCCCGCCGGCAAGTCCGATTGCCACAATCACCGAAACCATCATCACGTAATGGGCGCCAATTTCGCGGTTGCTGTATCCGAAGGCTTTAAGGATTCCGATCTGTTCTCGCTGTGTTCTGATCAGTCGTCCGATAACCACATTCAGCAGGAAAGCAGCTACTAAAATAAAAATAGTCGGAATGATGGTAGCGGTCTGGCTAAGCTGATTCATCTCCTCCGTGATAAAGAAGTGAGAATTTTGATCCTCTCTTGCGATTGCACCTAAACCTCCGTATGGGTCTAGAATTTGATCCAGCTGCGTGATGACATCTTTTTCATTCGCCTCCCTTGTCAGCGACAACACCACATTATTAAACACACCCTCCATATCAAAGGCGGCCTCCAGCGGAGCTCGCCGCATCCATAAAATGCCGAACCGCTGGAGATCCGGGGAAAGGCTGCCGGGTTGCCCCTGGTATATAAATTCCGGAGACAAGCCAATACCAACAATCTCGAGTTGTTTTTCTTTTCCGTTAATAACTGCGGGAAGTTCGTCACCGACGGTAAAGCCATGTTCCTCGGCAAATCCATCTCCCAAGACAATTTCGTTGTCAACGTACGGCGCAGGCAGACGTCCCCGGCGCAGGTACAACCGATTCAAAATCGGTTCCTGCTCATCAGGCAGTGAGATTATCATCCCTGTGACGGTTTCATCAAAACCGAGCACTTCGAGATTAACGCCCGATTGAATGCGCGTTTCCACGCGGTTGACGCCTTCAATTTCGCGGATACGGCCCGCTACTGAATTCGGAGCGCGTTTAAGTGAAGCAAAGATATTGGCAAAATAGTAATCCTGATAATACGACTCCTGAGTCTGACGTAGCGAATCCAGTGTGCTTATGAAAGTGTTATATGTCGCCGCGCCACACGTGATCATCAGGGCAATTACGAAAACCATGCCCCACATATTGGAAATATCGCGCAGTAGTTTTTGATTGATTGCTCGCATAGCTACCACTCCATTTCGTCGGGAGATATTTTTGTCTCGTTAATACTGATATCGGATATCAATCCATCGTGCAGACTGATAATCCGATCGGCCATTCCGCCTATGACTACGTTATGTGTAATCAGCACAGTTGCAGTACCCAGGCTCTCATTTACTTTCTGCAGGGCTTTTAGTACGATTATCCCGGTTTTCGAATCGAGCGCACCTGTTGGTTCGTCGCATAGGAGTACATCAGGATTTTTGGCTACGGCCCGGGCAATAGCCACACGTTGCTGTTCTCCACCGGACATCTGGGCCGGAAAATGATCAATGCGATCTCCTAGATCCACCTTCGGGCGTCATCGGGTTTTCGGCTATTTCCGTTACAATGGCCACATTTTCTCTTGCGGTGAGACTGGGAATCAGGTTATAGAACTGAAAGACAAAGCCCACGTTTAACCGTCGAAAATTCGTCAATTCCTTCTCCGTTGCATCCGTAAGATCGATATCGCGATAGGTTACACGCCCTCCACTGGCGGTATCCAATCCGCCAAGAATATTTACGAGCGTCGATTTACCGCTTCCCGAAGCGCCAAGGAGTACTACTACTTCACCTGTAAATATTTCCAGATTAATGCCGCGCAGTGCCTGTACCTGAACCTCCCCCATCTGATATATCTTTGTCAGGTTTTGGGCGGTAAAAATAAGTTGTCGGGATTGTACGGACTGCACGATGTTTTTTTGAAATATTATACCTTTTAAAGGAGCACTCTTGTGCGAACTTACCTGCAATATGCTATCTGAAATCATTACAATTGCTGTAGGCGAAAAGATTACAAGGTTGAACTGGGATTTACAGGAAAAAGAAAACCATTTGAACTAGGATTTACAGGATGAAAGAATTACCAGGATTTTATCCCAGTCATCCTTCTATGATCATCCTGGTTCAATTTTTATGAAAAATAAACAGGTTATTTAGCCATCTTCGCTTTTCCTAAGCCAGCTTTATATAAAGTTTCCTGTAAGGGTTAGGCATTTCGCAGGTCTTATTTATATACGATCAGATTATCCAAAGATATATGCGTTATAAAAAGCTTACCTATAATATTATCAGTTGTGCTATGAAAGTTCACAACCACTTGGGAAATGGATTTCAAGAAGTTATCTGTCAACGATGTCTGGAGCTAGAATTCAGAAAGCGGAAACTATTTTATTGGCGTGAGCAGGAGCAAGAAATTTACTATGAAGGGATACAGGTGGGAACGCGTCGGGCTGATTTCATCATCGGAAAAATGATTATGCTTGAAATAAAAGCCGTTATATCACTCGAGAAAGTCCATATGGCTCAGGCATTGAATTATCTGGAGGCTTACCAACTTCCTGCAGGCCTACTTATCAATTTCGGTGCTCCTAAACTTGAGTTCAAAAGGTTGTTTGGTAAAGAGTCATAGATTTTGAACTGGATTTACAGCATTGAAGGATTAGCAGGATTTATCCAGTAATTAACCTTTCCTTCATCTTTAGTCATCCTTGTATCCTGATCATGTGGTTCAATTTCATGAAAAAGAAAATCATTTGAACTTGGATTTACAGGATGAAAGGATTACCAGGATTATCCCAGCCATCCAACTATACAGCCCCATCCTGGTTCAAATCCTAGTTGTAAGCCTATCCATTACAGCAATCTCAGTAGCTCTCCTATTACCCTCTTCTAAAGTGAATAGTAAATTGCTTCTAAAATAGCCCAAACCTTTTTAAACCTATAACTATGACCAACACAGAAGATTCAAGGACCCCGTTCAGTGATCAGGAATTAAAATATTTCAAAGAACTTCTTTTGAAGAAACGCACTGAAGCTCAGGAAAAGCTTGATAGTATTCGTAGTGCTCAGGAGAATTTAAATGAAGCGGATGATGCTGATTACTCATCGCTTACCCACCATATGGGAGATGTTGGATCGGATGAGCAAGAGTCTGAAATGAATTATTTGCAGATTGAGCGAACGCGAGAATACATCAATCATATTAACGACGCTCTTGAGCGTATTGAAAATAGAACCTACGGAATTTGCCAGGCTACCGGTAAACCAATTTCAAAAGGCCGACTGGAAGCTGTACCACATACCCGTTACAGTATTGAAGCAAAACAACAAGGATTAATACAGGACAAATAATTATGGACAGACGATATCAGGATTACGATCAGGACCCGGTATTTCATGAACGACCTCACATGTTATCCACAAAAAACTACCGGGGATTCTCAGTGAAAAGCAAAGGAAAACACTGGGATGGAATCAAAATTACTGCCGGCAACAAAAAAGGAATGAAGGTATCTGCCAGTGGTGAAACGGAAGAAGAAGCCTTGAAAAAACTTATTGATCAAATTGATCTGCTGCTAGAGTAAAAGGAGGTTAAAGCTATGTATCTCAATAGAAAAGATGCAGGACTCAAGCTTGGAAAAGCACTGGAGAAGTACCGATCAGAGCATCCATTGATTCTTGGAATTCCACGTGGTGGTGTAGAAACAGGATTTTACGTGGCTATGCACCTCGATTGTGATTTTGATGTCATTGTCGTTCGTAAACTAGGACACCCTCAACAGCCCGAAGCTGCTTTTGGAGCACTGGCTGAAGATGGAAGCCTGTATCTGGATCCCTCCGCGAGGAGATACATTAATACAGCAATTATATATAATGTTGTTGAGCATGAGAAGACCGAGATAAAACGCCGCATTGATGCCTATCGTAACGGGAAGGACTTACCAGATCTTACTGATCGCGTTGTTATTTTAGTTGATGATGGTATTGCAACCGGCGCTACTTTACTTGCCTCCCTTATCATGTGCCGGAATAAAAATCCGAAAAAGCTAATTGTAGCAGCACCGGTCTCGGGATATGGCAGGCTTTCTAAGCTGGAGGAGAAGGCTGATGAAGTAATCATCCCGGAGAAAAGAGAGGATTTCTTTGCCGTATCGCAAGCATACCAAGATTTTAGAAATCTAACCGATAAAGAAGTTATGCATTTTATGGAATTGTGGCGAAAAAAGTCAGCCAAAAAGATAAACTCAAAATAAGATAGACCATCTCGAGCGTTTTTGCTGAACAAACGCCTGTACTTCCTCCCAGCTACTTGTATTCAGTATGTGATCGGCTGTACACCAGGCCCTTCGTGCCAGGCCGACGCCCATCTGCATATATTTGAAACTCATCAAGTCGTGACTGTCGGTGCCGATCACAAGCATTGCCCCCTCTTCATGTGCCAGCCGTGACCAATAGTCATCAAGGTCCATACGCTGAGGTTGGGCATTTATTTCTAGGGCTGTACCCGTTTCAACTGCCTTTTCAATCACGCGTTTTAAATCTATGGGATATTCCTTCCGCTTTCCTAAGAGCCGGCCGGTTGGGTGACTGATGGCATGTACGTATGGATTCTCACAGGCCTTGAGAATCCGCTCTGTATTATCTTGGTTAAACAAGGAGTGGATAGAAGCAGTAACCCAATCCATCTCTGCCAATACCTCGTCATCAAAATCCAGGGAGCCATCAGCCAGGATATCTACCTCCGTACCGGCCTTCAAAAAGTCTTCACCTAACTCCTGATTTACTTCATCTATCACCTTTCGCTGATCGCGAAGCTCTTGCTCGGTCAGCCCTCCGGCAATACGTGAGCTTTTTGAATGGTCAGTAAGTACAAGATAATCATAGGAATAATTATCCCGCACGTATCGAGCAAGCTCTTCGATATCAGGAATACCGTCTGACCAGTTGGAGTGGAGATGGAAATCGCCCCGAATCTGATATTGTTCGATAAGTTTGGGCAACTTATGCTGCGATGCCTGCTCAATTTCTCCCTGGTTTTCACGTATTTCCGGCGGAATCCAATCGAGTCCCAGTTTGGCATAAATACCTTCTTCGCTCTCTCCGGCCAGTTTCCGATCCGTTTGATTATCGTAGATGCCATATTCATTTATCTTCCAGTCTCTGTCCTTGGCAATAGTGCGCAGGTGGACATTATGATCTTTGGAGCCGGTAAAATAAAGCAAGGCAGCGCCCCATTCATTTGGTTCAACCACCCGGAGATCCACCTGAAGATTTTCAGTTTCAATAAAAACGCTGGCCTTCGTATCGCCCTGGGCCAGAACTTTATTAACATCCGGCATAGAAGTAAAATGGTTAAGCACTTTTTCACGTTCGCCTGATTTTGCCGTAGACAGTATATCTATATCTCCAATAGTGGGTTTCATTCGGCGAACGCTGCCTGCAAACTCAAGCTGCTCTATATCTTCACATTTTTGTAATTCGATTCGCAAATCTTCAACTATCTCCAAAGCATCAGCAAGTAAAATTCGTTTATCGGATTTCTGAACCTGCATTAGTCCCTGTTTAAGATTTTCAATAGTCTTGGGGCCAAAACCTTTCAGTGCTTCAACCTTCCCGCTTTCAAGCGCCTCCATAAGTTCTTTTCGACTGCTGATGCCAAGCTCTTCATGCAAAGTTTTAAGGGTTTGCGGGCCGACGTCCGGTATCTTCAGAAGTTCAATGAAATCATGAGGTATCTCTCTGCTGAGTTCTTCATACTTTTTAATTTTACCGGTTTCGATATATTCTCTGATCTTGGAGGCAGTACCCTCCCCTATTCCGTGCATATCAATCAGTTCTTTTTTGGTAAAATTGCTGATGTCTTCCGTCAGATGATCAATAACCTTTGCAGCATTTTGATAGGCGATCACCCGAAAACGGTCCTTATCACCTTTAAACCGATAATAGGAAGCCATCTCATCAAAGATCCGTGCTAACTCTTTATTGAGTTTATACATGCTTTTCCTCCAACAAAAATTTGGGATCGATACTACTTGATAAAATTTATTGAAAGAAAAAGTCCATACCTGCAATACGTTCTTAGTAAAAGATGTAGTCAAATTCTTGAGGTATAATTAGGAATAACCCCTACAATAGAACTGTCTCTCATGATTGATGCCTCAAATCACTTTGACAGATTTTCCCTGACACGGTTGTTTTGACAAAACCTACATTGAAATAACCAGGGATTACATAGCTTGTAACATAAATTCTAATCGTAAAACAGAGGATGCCGTTATGTATGAAATCTCAATGCAGCTTCCATTTAATGGATATCATGTGCAAGGGAAACTTACCTTACCTGTTAAAGCTCAAAGCCTGATCATATTTTCACATGGCTATGGACGTTCAACATTAATGCCGCATGAAAATCGGTTGGCTATTGCATTCCGGCAGCAAGGGTTTGGAACGCTTATTTATGATTCATTAGACATACGGGAAGCTATTCCCGATGAGTCTAAAGATATTGCCTTACTTAGCAAAGGATTACTTACTTCTACAAATTGGCTGCACAACCACTCTGAATACCATTCATTTAATTTGGCATACTTTGGCAGCGGAACCGGAGCAGCAGCTGCTCTCAAAACGGCGTCAGAACTGGGCGATGCTATTAAAGCTGTTGTCTCTATGAGCGGACGATTGGATTTGGTGAAACAAGAACTTTCAAAAGTGCAGTGCCCTACGCTGTTAATTGCAGGTGAACTCGACTTTGAAGCAGTTAGCATCAATCAGAAAGCCCTGCCATTAATAAAAGCAGACAAGCAACTAGCTATCGTTTCCGGCGCTTCCCATCTTTTTGAGGAACCGGATAAGCTTAATGAAGCTGCCCATATTGCAACATCCTGGTTTAAGAAACATTTGGTTTCAGAGAACTTTAAGGCAGCGAAAATATTTTAAAAAGAGGTAGAGAAGATTTATCAGAGGACTAAAATTTTGGAGTTATGACAAACAGCCAACAAACTTTGCCTGTACTTAACGAAGAGTTTAATTCGGAAGAAATCAGACGATTTTCAAATATTCTTATAGAGAGTAACTGTCATTGTTATGCCAGTGATTTTTTAAAAGCGGACAGCGAAGATAGTATCGATAAAGTCGGAGATGTAGTTCAGCATACGCTAGAAATATTCCGGACCTTAGAAGTACCAACAGACGGGCATTTTTATTCAGTATATCGCTGCACCCCGCAAAATCACATTTTTAAAGATTGGAAAATATCCGAGCTGGCTTGCGCCTACATGCTGGTAAAAGGCAATCCCTCTGACCTAAGGGATATTGCTAATCAGCAAAATAAGTTCATCGATGAAATGCTACGCTACATGTCTTCCCGGACTATTCATCAGTAGTAGTTGGTCGAAAATATCTACGGCTGCTTTTTTGAAGCTTTTATGAAGCTTTATATAGATACTGATCTGGTGACTGCCCCTGTGGGATCCACCATGTGGCCATCCGATTTCTCGGAGGATTCAACGGGGCTGGCGGACTGAAAAATAGTTTACAAACTCTTTTTATATAAAGAACAACCGTCTGCTTAAATCAATAAGCATGATTTTGCATATACCGGGATGCCATTCTTAAATATGATTGCGCTCTCATTTTCCATTTGGGGTCCTGGCGATACTGCTTTTCTTTGAGATGATTAATAGAAAGTAAAGCTCGAGTATAGGCTTTATAGCTTTTATAAAAGTTAAAGAGCTCAGGTGGGATATTATCTTCAGCTTGTTTTGTGTAATATTTTGTGATGTATGTTCCAATCCATGAAACTCCAAGCTTATCACATTCCAGGCAGAGAAAAGCCAGATCGTCGTAGATATCAAGTATCCTCAATTCTTTGTCAAATTCCAGGCAATCAATAATAGCCGGTGGTGAAAGACAGATGTGATCAGGTTTTAAATCGCCGTGCCCCTCAATGATTTTACCAGATCTGACTCGGTTTTTGAGCAAAGCATCATTAGCATCCAAAAAGGTTAGATGTTGCTCAAATATTGAATCCACAATCAACTTGTTCAGGTTGAATTCAGGCGAACGAAGTTGCTCGTGGTAAGATTTTAAAGCATTTGTAATTTTTTGTCGATAACGATTTACTTTCATATGAATTGGCGGCGCTTGTAAGTAAAACCGGGTTAAACGTTCGGCTGCCGGCTCAAGCTCTGATTCCGATATATTTTCTTCATTTTTAATTTTTTCGTCCAGCATCATTGAAGCGGGCAGCCGTTTCATCTTAACAAGCCAGTCAACTGTTTCTACTCCTTTTTCAAGCGTTAGCTTTCCCTGTTTGTTGACAAAAAGCGGCACGACACCCAGGTAAAATTCATCTGCCAGACGCTTATTCAAACGTACTTCTTCCTCACAATTTTTCTTGCGGGCAGAAACGGACTGCAGTTGCATATGATTATATCGAAACGGGACTTTCAGTTTATAAACCAAAGAATCAGTCAAAAAGACCCACGACATATGCGTCTTAATGACTATAACTTCGCTTGTAGGGTTGGGATAACTTTCCTTCTCACTAAGAAAGGCAATCTTTTCTCGGAGCCTAAAATCTTGATTAATAGAATTAAATTCTTTGCGATCATCCATAACGACTCCTATCGATCAACAGGATCCATTAAATCAACAAGCGAACCGCCGGTATGCAGTCGCAAAATGGCGTCCGATAAAAGAGGAGAAAGATCCAAGACTTTTATTTTTTGTTCTTTTATCTCGTTAGTTAGCCGAATCGGAGGAATAGAGTTGGTTATCACCACCTCCTTTAAGGCATGCTCCTTAAGCACATTCGAAGCCTTTCCGACAAATGCTCCGTGTGTTGCAGCTGCATACACGTTGAGTGCATTCATCTCCATACAGGCTTTAGCGGCTCGTGCCAGTGTAGTGCCGCTGCTAATAAGATCATCTATAATGATTACTGATTTGCCTTCTGCATTGCCTACAACCGTTTCTCCACTTACCACCCCTTTGCTGCGCTGTTTCTCCAGAAATATTAAAGGGATCGATTTATTTAGCTTGCGTTCCAGCCGCTGGCGAAACTGTTCAGCACGTTTTACTCCGCCGGAATCGGGCGACATGACAGCTAACTCTTCGTCATTGATTATCGAAGCAAAATAATTAGTAAAGAGAGACTGTGCCTCAAGATGGTCTGTCCTACAGCGAAAAGCGTTTTGATAAGCCTGAAGGTTGTGAACATCTAATGTGACCATGCGATCTATATTTACTGCTTCAAACAACTGAGCTACATAGCGTGCGGTAACAGGGTCGCGGGGTTTTGTTTTTCGATCTTTGCGCATGTAACATAAATATGGAGCGACAACTGTAATTTGAGCAGCTCCCGCATCCCATAAAGAACCAATAAAAAATAATAGTTTGCAGAGCTTATCATTAACGGACTGTTGTTTGTCGGCATATAAAGATGCAAGGACGAAAACATCGGCGTTGCGAACACTTTCAAGCGGTCGGATTTTGTGTTCTCCATCTTCAAAGTCACGCATTTCGTGCTTAGTTAGCTCTTTTCCCATTTTTTGAGCAATATTTAATCCCAACTCACGAGAAGTACTAAGGTCGAATAGTCTGATATTTGTGGTATCTATTGTTGCCATGATTGATAAATTTATAAACCTCTGACAAATATAGTTTAAGGATATCTCATCCTGTTTTTGTAGATAGAATCCTTACATACAACTACTTTTGATCTTACCGCCCCTCATCGTAATAGTTCGCCTTACAGGAAATCAGTCATTTCACCTATAGTCGAATAATCACCGGCTTCTTATTATCTAAGAGTATTTAGCTCAAACCCATAGATCAAATTGATCATGAAAAAAGAACTACATTTGCCAGCAAACGGTGTAACTCTCACAGGTGACCTGGAAGTGCCTGGTGATGCTAGGGAACTGGTAATTTTTTCTCATGGCAGTGGAAGCAGCAGATTAAGTCCCCGAAACCGGTTCGTTGCCGGCACGTTGGTTGCCAATGGTTTTGCGACCCTGCTTTTTGATCTGCTTACTGAGGAAGAGGATCTGGATTATAGCCAGCGCTTTAATATTGATTTGTTAGCTGATCGATTAATTTCTGTTACGAAATGGATTAACAGCCAGCCTCAATACTCTAACTGGGATATCGGCTATTTCGGAGCAAGTACGGGAGCCGCTTCTGCTCTGATTGCTGCCGCATCGATAGGTCCAGAAATTGTGAGAGCGATTGTTTCGCGCGGCGGACGTCCCGATATGGCAGTAAATGCATTGCCCAATATAAAAAGTGCAACCCTACTAGTGGTAGGCGGAATGGATACTGAAGTCATCAGGCTAAACCAACAGGCCTACGACAAGATGAAGTGTAAAAAAGAACTTGTCATTGTCCCGGGAGCTTCTCATCTCTTTGAAGAGCCCGGTAAACTAGAGCAAGTAACTCGCTATGCCAATAATTGGTATATAAAACATCTGCGTCGACAAAAAGCAGATATCGAAAAGGATTATTTTTAGACAGAAGGAAGCAATGAAGAGAAAGAAGAAAGGCCACATTTTTAAGCAGGAGAGAACCCGTATTTTCAAGGATGAACGGATAGACGTCTACCGCGAAAAACAGAAGTATAAAGAACCTACACTGTGTCCGAATTGTGGTGCTATATATACGGATGGTCGGTGGAAATGGGATAAAGCTTCAAGTTATTCCAAAAAGATGTTGTGTCCGGCTTGCAAACGAATTGAAGATAATTACCCTGCAGGATTCCTGACCTTAAGCGGTAAGTTTTTTGAAGAACACCGACCGGAAATTATGCATCTGATCAAAAATGTGGAAAAAACAGAAAGCCGGGAGCATCCTCTGGAGCGAATTATGGAGACATCATCCGATGAAGACCAATTAGTGATTTCCACTACAGGAATGCACCTGCCACGTCGCCTGGGTGATGCGCTGAAGTATGCATATCAGGGAGAACTTGATATATCTTATGACGCAGAAAACTATATCAGGGTAAGGTGGGAACGCTAGATTGTTCTCAATAAATAACAGCTATGGACAACGCTACAAAAAAAATATTGTCCCACACCGCAGATGTTCGAATTAAGGTGACATCAGAAACCCTTCCCGACCTGTTTAGGGTCAGCTTGCAGGGTCTTAATCAATTGCTAAAACCCAATCTGAATCTGCTGGATTTAGAACCAACATTTACAGATTCGATTAATATAGAATCGTCCGACAGAACATCGCTTCTTATTGATTTTCTTTCGGAAGTGTTAACACTGAGTCAGATCCATAAAGTTATATTTTTTGATTTTGATATCAGAAAGATGAGTGATCGCAAGCTTTTAGCTATCCTGTTTGGAACAGAAGTTGATACATTTGATGAGGATGTTAAAGCCGTAACGTATCATGAGGCCGACGTGAAGGTTAATGAGAATGGCGACTGGGAGACAACCATAATTTTCGACATCTAAGGACACCTTCATGATTGAAGAACTCAATATAATTAGGAAAAAAGAGTGGTTGTGGGAAATTCCGAAGAGCTCGCGGAAAGATATGCGCGTTCCCGCTCTGGTTTATGCCAATGAAGAACTTATCGATGATATCAGAAAAGATCGCACGCTGGACCAGCTGATAAATGTGGCTACCCTTCCCGGTATTCAGAAAGCTGCTATCGTTATGCCTGATGGCCATGAAGGATATGGTTTCCCCATCGGTGGCGTGGCAGCAATGGATCCCAACCACGGAGTTATTTCACCCGGGGGCATAGGATACGATATCAACTGTGGCGTTCGACTGCTTACTTCATCAACCAGGTATGATGATGTTAAGCAGAAGATCGGAGAACTGACTCATGAGATGTCACGAATGATTCCCAAGGGAGTGGGCCGGGGCGGCAAGCTTGTTTTATCAGCAGATGAAGTAAATAAAGTGCTCACAGACGGTGCCGAATGGGCCGTACATAACGGGTATGGATTGCCCGACGATTTAAAGCATATTGAATCCGAAGGTAAATTGGCAATCGCCGATCCTGCAATGGTATCGGACCATGCAAAGAAACGCGGGCACGATCAGCTGGGGACAATCGGGGCGGGCAATCATTTTGTGGAAATAGATCGAGTAGAGGAAATATATGATATAAAAGCGGCTGGGGCTTTTGGACTTTTTCAAGGACAGATAGTCTTCCTTATCCATACCGGCTCTCGCGGACTCGGTCACCAAGTAGCTACGGATTATCTGAAAAAATTTCTTAACTCAACCTCTTCCTACGGACTCCAAATTCCTGATCGGGAATTAGCCTGTGCCCCCTTTAATTCAAGTGATGGACAGGATTATTTTAAGGCCATGAGTGCGGCTGCTAACTTT
The DNA here is from genome assembly GCF_058386985.1 of Fodinibius sp. GM108. Taxonomy (NCBI): domain Bacteria; kingdom Pseudomonadati; phylum Balneolota; class Balneolia; order Balneolales; family Balneolaceae; genus Fodinibius; species Fodinibius sp. GM108. The sequence continues at coordinate 180,285 of NZ_JBYEIR010000002.1, read as the reverse complement.
GCATGGTGCAACCGGGAGGTGATCAGCTGGGAGGTCAGGCAAGCATGGGAATATGTTATGAAAGCACCCGGCGATCAACTCCAGCTTCTTTACGATGTGGCACATAATATTGCAAAAGTCGAGAGACACACGTTCAACGGAAGAGAAAAAGAGGTTGTCGTCCATCGCAAAGGTGCCACAAGAGCCTTTGGACCAGGCCATAAGGAAATTCCGGAGGATTTCAGAAAAGTTGGTCAACCCGTGCTTATTCCCGGTAGCATGGGGACACACTCTTATGTTCTTGTGGGAACTAAAGAGAGTATGGAGCTTTCTTTCGGTTCTACCTGTCATGGTGCCGGAAGACGTATGTCGCGAACTGCTGCCAAAAAAGCTGTGGATGCACCATCACTTAAGAGAGAGCTGATATCAAAGGATATATCAGTTGAGACAGGTTCATATGCTGGACTGGCGGAAGAAGCCCCAATTGCTTACAAAGATATCAATTTAGTAATAGACGCCGTACACAGCGCCAGATTGGCCAATAAAGTTGCCCGGCTCACACCGGTTGGAGTACTAAAAGGTTAAGAGGGAAATCAAAGGTTCTAATTGTTCCGGAATGTAGGATAAAAAAATTTGTAATCTCATTCTGCTGTGTAGGGATAATTCCTACAGACTGTTAGTCTGTTTTTGCAAATATTTATCAAAAAAGAATTATATGTCCACAGATATTTCAGTCCGAATAGTCTCGCTTCCTGAAGTCTATAATACTACTTATGAAGTTTCCCGGCTTATCACGAAAAATACAATCTCGTTTGACCTCATTATTGCCATCGCACGAGGCGGATTTCTCCCGGCACGACTACTCTGCGACTTTTTGAATATTGACAGGCTTACCTCTATCCAGATAAAACATTACACCGCCGGCGCCAAAAAACTGGCACAAGCGGAGATTATAGATCCTGTCAGAGCCGATATCAAAGGTAAAAAAGTGCTGCTGGTCGATGATGTTAATGATTCGGGAAAGACCTTGAAGACTGCAGTGGATCATATCAATACGCTGGAGCCTACCCTTGTAAAAACGGCTGTTCTACATGAAAAAGCGGGGACCTCTTTTTCAGCAGATTTTTATTCCGAAAAGCTGGAGGAATGGAAATGGCTGATCTATCAATGGGCTGCAACAGAAGATATATTGGAATTTTTGAAAAAAGATGAGATGCTGGATCAGTCCGAAGAAACAGCACGAAATCATCTGGCTGAAAAATATGGTTTAGAAGTAGACGAACATATTTTCCAAAAAATCCTACAAGTAAAAAATAACTACCTGGAAACTATTAAATAATCATTTTCATGATTGATTATACTGCAACGTATACCGATCAGTATGAATTGACGATGGCGCAGGTGTATTTTCATAAAGGTAAAAAAAATGATACCGCTGTGTTCGATTACTTTTTCAGAAAGTTGCCTTTTGAGGGAGGGTACGCAATATTGGCGGGACTCGAGGATCTGCTTGAAGCGCTGGAAAGTTTACAGTTCAACGAAAAAGATATCGTATTTCTGAAAAAAGAAGGATTCGATTCGGAGTTTCTGGATTACCTGAAAGATTTTCGGTTTACAGGTGATATCTATTCGGCACGTGAAGGAGATATTATTTTTCCCCACCGCCCTATACTAAGCGTTGAAGCTCCGATCATTGAGGCTCAAATTCTGGAGACGCTCATCCTTAATATTTTAAATTATCAGTCGCTCATCGCCACCAAAGCAAGTCGTATGAAGCTGGTGGCCGGTGAGGGTAGGCTGGTGGATTTTGGTCTGCGAAGAGCTCCGGGACTCGGAGGATATAACGCAAGCCGGGCAGCCGTCATTGGCGGGTTCGAGGCCACCAGCAATGTACGATCCGGACGCGATTATCAGATCCCTGTGTCGGGAACGATGGCCCATTCTTTCATCCAGAGCTATGATGATGAGCTTACCGCTTTTCGAGACTTTGCAGAAATACGGAGCGAAGATTGCGTGCTGCTCGTAGATACTTATGATACGCTCAAAAGCGGCATCCCTAACGCCATCACCGTTGCAAAAGAGATGGAAGAGCAGGGTAAAAAAATGAAAGGTATTCGGCTGGATAGCGGTGATCTGGCATGGCTGGCGAAAAGAGCCCGCAAGATGCTGGACGATGCCAGACTTGGATACGTAAAAATAGCCGCTTCTAATCAGCTCGACGAACATGTAATCAAAAGCCTTTTGGATCAAGGAGCGCCTATTGATCTATTTGGGGTAGGTACCAGTTTGGTAACAGGACATCCCGATGCCGCGCTGGATGGTGTCTATAAGCTGGCTTATGCCTGTAATCAACCACGTCTCAAGCTTTCCGAGACGCCTGAAAAGATTAATCTGCCCGGTAAAAAACAGGTATATCGCATCTTAGATGATAATGGAGATTTCTACGGTGCTGATGTTGTTACTTTTGCCGATGAACAGGATGTGAATTTTATGCGACATCCCTCCGATCCCATAAAATCTCTTCACTTTGGCGATCTCAGAAAAGAACCTCTGTTGCATAAATTCTTTGAAAACGGAGAACGTATTGCAGAAAAAAGAAATCTTGATGAAATAGCAGAATTCAGCCAGAATCAATTGAATCGACTGCCCCGGGAATATAAACGATTTGAAAATCCCCACATCTACAAGGTTGGATTAAGTTCATCTTTAAAGGAAGAACGAGATCGACTAATAAAACAACATAAAGATAAAATTCCTCAATGAAATTTATCTTCCATGTAGTTAACTAAATCCTTACATGTTGAAATAGGATTTCCCTTACAATAGATCCCATATCTTTTTTTAAATTTTCAATACTAAATGACAGAGAGAGCCAACAGAGAGAGCCAACAGAGAGAGCCAACAGAGAGAGCCAAGAGAGAGAGCCAAGAGAGATAAAAGTCATAGAGAGAGACATAATGATCCAAAAAAGTACATTCTAACAGTTTGAAGGTTGTTAGATGTGCTTAGGTTTATATTGGTCGCCGACTAACATAAGCCTAATTATGAAGAGAGAGAAAAAAACTCAAGAAAATGCTCCTGTAATTACAGGAGCTATTCTTGAGTCACCTTACCGACAAAATTCACACTACCAGCAAAGCAAAATACCTCTTGCTGATGCCGAAATATCAGGGTTAGTGATTATCTGATCATCAAAATTTTACCCGCTTTCTCACGGAGAAACAGAGAGTTAATACTTTATGCTTTTCCCTACACTATCATAAAGAATTCCCTTACATCTATGTGTTAGTCATCTGTTTATACTGTTAGTAGAAGTTTTGACATACTGATACTAAAGAGCACAATTTATTGATGTACATGGTACAGAGATGAATAAATTGGTTAAGTTATCCTCCAATTTCTTTTGAAATTTTTCTCATGAAGATTTTCGAAAGTGTGCTCGGGTTTTTAGTTAATCATCGAAAGATGATTAGCAAGCCACGGTTGAGGGTGCCCTGATTTTATCAGGACTGAGATTACACCTCTTGAACTTGATTCCCGGTCATTCGGGCGTAAGGAAAACCGATGGCTTATTTCATGATAAGGCTCTATAAGGGAGCCTTAAAGAGAGAGTAGCCCTTGCATTTATAGTGCAAGGGCTTTTTTATAGGTCAATTTCTTTGGATCATTCATATCTTAAAGCAAAGATCCATCAATACAGCACGTCGTACCGGGGAAAAGCCAAATTACGCCTACCAATCCAGAAAAAAGAAAAGCGATTGATATTATTTCCGGATTTAAAACAAAAGGTATACCAAAAGCGGTGATACAACCGCCGCCATCTCGAGTCCTATCCTATACCGATAACACCGACAAATAACGACTGTATAATAGTGGCAAAATGCGAAGAAGCTCGTAATCATAAATCCTACATAAAAATGTGTCTAACGAGAGGTGTAAGTATTCACACCACATGACATTGCTATTATCTACTATACTCTGCCAGCAACATATCTAGTATTAATAGGAAACCCTAAATAAGAAAGTATTATCATGACAGCACTGAAACTCAAGCATTCACTTTTATTAAAGCAAAAAAGCAAAACCTGTAATTGCTAAAAACTTAAATCTATAACAATTAGGTCGATAAGAGAAGAGGAAACAGTAGTAATTTACCGAATAGACACAATATTTACTGTGCACAAGATTGACAGGAATTTGCCGTTAGCAACATGAAGATAAAGTTGGTTATAGTTGTTGACGGACAAGATCAGAGCCAAAACCAATGAAGAGACTTAAATAATTTGACTGAAAACATAACTCAGCTTTTTTGAGAACCTACAACCCAAATGACGCTCCTGATGTATATAATGAGAAGCCTTTTGAAATTAGTAATTTCTTATTTTTTGGAAACAATTTGTCAAAAAAGATATAAAATTATATATAACAGCACGTTATTTGGTAATTCGTCTACAGTTAAAAAAGTACGAGAGAAACAGACGAGAAAGTATTCGAACGGGGACATCATCTTCCCGTCTACTGTTCAAAACAATTACACAAAAATTAAAAAAAAGGGAGTGTATCATGTATAACGAATGCAAAACCCCAAAAGGACTTAACAACTTGAAATTTTCGATATGGAATAAACAGGCGCAGTCGGGACACGCACTGATGGTTGGTAACGTCGTTGAAGTTTCACACTATCTGAAAAATAACAGTACTGAAAATCTGGAGGTATCAGCTCTGGATTTAAGTTCCATGCAGTCTTTCGATCCCGTGGAAGCAGATCAGTGGCTCGACTGGTATTACAAGTCTGCTTCATCTGCTGTAGAAGAAGACCATTTTGTCAAAGAGTTTGCAGGTGCAGAGATCAATCGGTCTGCACATACATTTATTTTGCCCGGCTTTGACGAGATGGTAACCATTGAACAAAATTAGATCTTTCTACTTAATCGAGAGCTTTTCTACAAGTATTAATTTTAGGCAGCAGTTAAAGAAACTGCTGCCTTTTTGTTTTTACTACAAATTACGTATCTAATCAGATGTTTTTTTTATGTGGATATGCTGATCAAACTCACCATGGATATCTTCCTCATGATGCAGATGGAATACATTCACCAGAAATAGAAAAGCTATAGTATAAACAAAGGCATATAAAAGACTGTCTCCGAAACCGAGAGCCGATCCGATTGCCCCAGTTAAGAGAGAGGCAAAAACGCCCCAGAAAACATTAGCTCTTACTGTTACTCCTTCTCTTCCAACAATCAACCCAAAGAACAGTCCGGTTATTAATCCCAGGGCTATCAACCAAAAAATTGCGGTACCACTAAGACCTGACATCGGGACCTCCGTAGTATGTTAAAGATTATAGGATATTTTAATCATTTAATGGATGTGGTTACGTAAGGAAATCCCTTTTTAGCGTTAGAGGTTTTTTGGAAAAAACTTCAAAAAAGTTAAAAAGTTTGTTATTGTTTATAAGTTATTTCAAAGAGACAAAAAGAGAGAGCTATGCAAAAAGAGAAGGAAAAAATGCCTTAGTTCGCAATCTGATTCGTGTACTCCGTAACCTGGAGTTTTCAAACATACGGGCACAGGATCATTCCAAATTTCCTGAGCCATACACGATTTATTCAGCAGTAAAAGAAGATTTCGCCTACAGTCCACCCATATCTGCCTACAAACATGGCGTAACCTATTATTTCGAAATCGTTACCAACCGTCTGTATGCGGATGAAGTAAAAAGTCCGCTACAGGAAATATCAGAGCTGAGAAATAAAAAGTGGAATATTGATCTTGTCCTGGTGACCAAGTATGGCAATAAAGCATCGCTCGAAAAAATGTGTCAGGATCTTTCTCTGACTACACCCCAAATATGGGAACTTTAAGGTAAGAATGTGGGGATTTTCACTACCCATACTTCATCAAACAACTGTTTCCTACCGGTCTGATCTGTGTTAAATTTATCAGGAATATCAAATCTATTTCAATTATGCGCTACTTAGTAATACTTTCTATTCTTCTATTGGGATGTGGTCAGCAGCCGGAGCAACAATCAGTCGACAATAATTACACTGTTGATACTACGGCTGTAGTCGAAGAGGGAAAAAAGATATCAGGAGCGGCCTTTCAAACCTTGAGCTCAAACTTGAAACGAGCCATGGCTGAAGGCAGCGTAGAGTATGCCCTGCAATTTTGCAATGTTGAAGCGATGCCACTGACCGATTCTCTGGCTTCTGAATATGGTATCGAACTGCGCAGGGCTTCCCATCAGCCGAGAAATCCCCAGAACCGTGCCGATTCTTTAGAGATGGTATCTATTCAAAAGTACCTCGATGAAATTAAATCCAATAGTGAACTCCAGCCCTTCACGTATGCCAGTGAAAAGTCAATCATTTATCACGCTCCTATCCGCATTCCCAATCAGCTTTGCCTGAACTGTCACGGTAAACCGGGAGCGGATATTGCAGAAGCAGATTTTGAGACGATCCAGGAGCTGTATCCGGAAGATCAAGCTACGGGATTTGCCATGGGAGAGCTCCGCGGCGTCTGGAGCATCGAATTTCCAAGGGCTTACTTTGATACGTTGAGTGCTGAATAAACAGATCAGAATTCCATTAAACCTGGTCGCGTACCTCCCGGTGCGCGACCTATCGCAGGATCTTATAAGTATCTCAAATCATAAAATATGTAATGGGGATTACACTGGCACTACCCAACTTCTCAAACTTAAGGTTGAAGTTTAACAGCGTTCCGCACCGGAGGTACGGAACGAGATATGGAATATAGAGGTACGGAAAGAGTGAAATGTGGAAGGTAAGGAACGAGATATGAAATGGGGAGGTATCGGATTGATATATAGAATCGGAGCTAAAGAATCCCAACAAATCTGGTCGCGTACCTCCCGGTGCGCGACCTTTCGCAAGATCTCTCAGATTACCAAATTAAAAACATGTAACAGGAAGTACACTGTCATTACCCATATAGTTATGGATTGATGAATGCTTCCAATCTTCTGGTTCTTCAACATATCCTGCTTTTACCGGATTAACGTGTATATAGTCGATCTTTTGAATCATCATTTTATCCCCTACTATTTGTTTAGGATGAAATCCATTTTGCCAGAGTTGATAATTAGTTCTGGAGTTTTCCCCTAATGATCTTAATAAATTGGTGTCCTGCTGTTGCTCCAATAAATCAATAACTTGTCGAGCTGTGTAGGATTTGAATAATCTAATTTTTTCCGATAAAAGCTTTCCAGATGCAATAAGATGAACATGATCCTTCATTATTACATACGCATATAACGTCACCTGCCGTTTATTTTGCAGAAACAGCAGTGCATCCAGAATGATCTGTATAACTTCATTTAGTTCAAAAACTGGTTTCCACTTTATAACTGATATAGTTAGAAAATATGGATAATCTTCATCAAATATTTTGTATCTACTTCGTCCCATGGCTGTGATGTTTTTCTTCTTTATAAGTAAGACCTATGAAAGGTTGTTTACTTACAGTATTCACCAAAAATTCTAATGCCTCTTTAAAAAATGAAATTTAACGGGGCAACTGTTAGAGCATTCCACACCGGAGGTATACGTTCCGCACCGGAGGTACGGAACGAGATGTAAATATGGGAGGTACGGAACGAGATATAGGATGGAGAGGTACGGAACGAGATATAGATATGAAGTGAGGGAGGTACGGAACTGTATATGAATGGTGGAAGGTATCGAACGAGAAAAGACTGGAGGCTTCCGTATCAGAGCTCATCATCCTCTAATTAATTTGCTATCAGTGATAGTCCTCATTGATATTGTTAAAGAGAAGCACTGTACAAATAATGGAGATTAGCGCCAGCGTCGGTATAATAAATACGACCGGTATAATATCTTGTCCCAAAAGACCCATGGCAATAACTTTTGCCGTCAGCGCTACCAGAAGCAGTGAAAGAAATACGAAATAAATCGGTGCCAGCAAATACCCAAATGCTTTTCGTTTTAGGAGGAGATACCCGGAGACAAAGGAGAGCGGCAAGAGAAGCGCCAGATCCAATCCCTGGACAATCAACGTAGTATAGTGTTCCACCTCCCGTGGAATAATCGTACCGTCCAGCAACGGCGGGACAACAATACTAAGCCAAAGTAACCCTATCAACATGCTGTTAACAATCAGAAATCCACCACTAAAGGTAGTAGGAGCATCACGATTAAAATATTTATAAAGCTCCGTTGGATCGAGAGATATCATAATAAGTGAAAGCGCAAAAAAGGAGGTTCCAAGCAGAGCGGCGTAAACAAGAAACAACATGTTATACATCCCCATAACCAGGTAAAAAAGGTAGGTCACAAAGAAATATGACAGGGCGCCCGCCAGCAAAAAACGTCCTTTAATGGATCCCTGCCGTGCCCAATAAAGTGCAAATATAAGCATGGGCATCCCAATAAGCAGTGTTACATAGTCTTGCGCAATACCTTGTGGTGCCACTTCGGCCGACATATGCTGATAGATGCCTTTGCCATATATCTCCACCATTTCACCGCGAATGGATTCATATGTATAAGGGCCCGGACCTGCTTCGCTCACAATACCGAACAAAGTAGCAATAACTGCCAAGACTGCAATAATAAACACCAAAACCGAAATGATATCTTTATATTTCATAATATTTAGCTTTTTTAAAATGCCTCTCCGAACTGCAGGTAAAATCCGCTGGTGTGCTTCCCGATTCCATAATCTATGCGAATATTTGTCGGATCGGTCTTATTAATATTAAAGCGAAGTCCGGCCCCGGCTGTCCACTTATAGTTATCTAAATTAAAATCTTCAAAGCGATTCCACACCTCTCCCGAAGCGGCAAAAACGGTAAATCCCAACCGCCCTGTTACCGATTGTCGCAGCTCGGCCTGAAGCTCCGCTGAATTCTGATCCCGAAAACGCCCCTGATAATATCCCCTGTTAATGCGATCTCCGCCGATATCAGCCAGATCATTAAACGGCGGATTACCGGAATTCAACTGGATAATACTTTGCAGGGCAAGTACCGATTTTCCGTCATTGCTCAAATCCAGGTACTTTCGTACATCCAGCTCATATAAGGTATAGGGATAAGAGCTGCTCAACCATAAGGGGTTGCTTAGCGTTGAAAATTGAAGGTAGTGATTTTCAGTGGGAGTCATATTACTGTTTCGCCGATCCCATCTTGCTATCCAGCCAATACCGGCGGCTGTTTCGCTTCCACTTGCACCGCTGACATCGGGTCCGGTTATTCTATTGCCATCCTCGTCCTCAAATTTCACGTTGTATAACTTCGACCATCGAAGATATGGACCAGTATATAAACCTGATCTCACCTGTCGAAGTGCATTTTGCTCCAGGTTGATCTGCGTATAAAAGACTGTTAGCTCATCATCTTTTTTTGTTGCCGGCCCAACGCCCCAGAAGCTTTCCGGGAAGTAATTTCCAAAATAGTTCCCATTCAACACCCACTTTTCACCCGGCAGTACTATATTGGGCAGCACACTGGTCAAGATCTGACTTTTAGTCGTGTAAATCGCTGAAATAAATACGCTTGAAGAACGGGTTTCGGATCCGGCCGAACCAGGCTTAAACTGCGGCACAACAACACCGCCAAACATAAATCCCGTTTCGGGAGTAGAGCCCAGAGCCGGAAGCATCAGTATCTTATTTTGGTAAACAGTATCTTTTTTTACTGTTGTATCCTGCGATTGAACCGCCATATTTCCAAGAAAAAACAACAGCAGAGCCAAATAAGCTATTCTTTTTTTAATTGAAAAAATCATCTCTTAGTGGTATACGCAACCTTAAAGAATTTCGCCGAAGTTTGACTTTCCAATGATCGTATCTTTCTCTTGAATAGTATCCATAATGATATTGTCGAGCCCGGGAAAGTGATCGCCCAGAGACTGGCAACCCATATAAGGGGATGATAATACATTTGAAAAACCAGGAAAGGCAAAATAAATCCGTTGGCAATCATGAACCGCCGGGCTGTTCGCTCCATGCCATTGCCGGTAAAGATCATGGCTGAAAACAGTGTGGCCAGGCTCATAAAGCTATAGCCAAGAATATCAACGGCATACAAAAATGAATCAAAGGGAGTAAAAAGAAGAAATTCGATGCCCTCAAGCTCTCCACGCACCATGCGGGGCATAACAAGCGTAAGCTGAATAAAATATACGATCCCGATCAGTGTGAGATAGACCGTTGCAAAAGCCAAACCGATATGACTCCAGACCTTCCTTTCATCCGAAGCGTAATAGTGTACAGCTACCATTAACACTACAAAAGAGACGCCCAGCAACAAAGAAGGCGTCAGTAGGAGTACAATGCCCATCGGCGTACTGGAGCTTTCAGGTCCGCCATGCGATCCCAGCATCCCCGTCCATTCGAAAAGCTGGGCTGCGATATAAGCAACGCTAAATACCGTGGCAAAGATTGCAGCCCAAAAGCCAACTGTTATATGCGAATTTGGTTCTTTCATGGTTTTATCTCTTTGTATTCATTATGATGCTGGTTTCGGCGCCCTACCCATTGCCGCCGCTCGCAATTCATCCGGCATCTTTTCAATAGCATATTGCAAGGCCGTCCGCGGCATGATCTCTTTTTTGCTCATTACATAGTCAAAAATCTCTTTTTGATGGGATTCACTGGCTGCTTTCAGTAACCAACCGTACCCTTTCTGCACCAGGTCATCGCCATCCGTAAGCAGCAGGTCGGCAAGCTCCAGGATCTCCTTAAGAAATTTGCCATTCCGTGCTGGTATAATCAGTGTACCTGCAGCCCCGCGACGGACCCACCGGTTTTCCGATTTAGCCCATCGTTTTAATTGGGACACATAATCCGGATACATTTCCATGAAAGCACCTAACGTATGATTGCAGAGCGTATCACACGCCGCCCAGTTTGTCACATATTGATGCAACCATTTTTCAAAAATGCTGAAATCCTCTGGTTGATAATCCTTACGCAGTGCATAGGTCCAGTTGCAGGCAATAAACGACTCCTCCATATATCCCGACTGCCAAAGCTTTTCACATAGCTCAAATATTTCAGATTTCTTTTGTTCTCTGATCTCTTTGAAGTATTGTTTTGCAATTTTGGTTACGATTGCCGTTTTCACTCCATATAGCTGAACCTCCTCTTTGAAAAAGGTCTTACCGCTTTTCCTGTTTTCAGACTCGCTGTTTTGTTTCAGTTCCCTTCGGACTTCATTAAGAACGTTATTCGTATCCATTGTTTCTATAAGAAAATTATTCTTCAGTGAAATGTTGGCAGCCGCCGCGCAAATTCAATGCAGGATGCCACATCTTTCTCCGTAAATCTGGCTTTTGTATAGTTTTTGTCTCTGTTGACTTCCATTAGTCTCGCATACAATTGCGATGCTTCAGCCTCTGCCACCTTTTTTACCGAATCGAACCCTGCCTCATAAAATATCATGCAGAAAACAGGTCCCACGCCCCATATTCTGGAAAGGTCCGATAGTTTGAGCAGTTCATTGATAGAATCAAGATCTACTTTTGCTTCCTTTGAAAGCTTATCTCTTTTTACGATTGTATCTGCCTGTTCAAATAGCTGGAATGTATTTTTGATACCATGCTTTTCCAGATTAGCAATGACAGATACAGGAATACCCGGAAAGTCTTTCAGATAAACCGGCTTGGGCAACAACTGATTGAGTTCCCTTCTCAAGATGTTCAGATACTCTCCGGGAATACCTGATTCATCTGCTAACTGTTTGGTTCTTCGTGATGATTTTAGAATTTCTGACAGTTCACCAAGATTGCTAATACCCTGATCACTAAGCTTTTTGAATCGCTCTTTAGTCTTCTCTTGTAAAATTTTTCTGCCCGGAAACAGTTCCGCCTTTTCGAGCTTACTACCGTACTCTGTTAAAGCATATTTATTTAGATCAAAAAAATATTTATTATTCATTTGCTTTTAAATTGTAATTAAGCCGGTAATTACAATTTAATTAATCCATTACCAGGATTAATTACTGTAGGTCATATATGTCTGTTTAACTAAGGAAATCCACTACCTCACTGCGTATTTTCTTCCTTATCCCACTTTAAATCTATATTGGTAATAAATATTTATTGTGTTTTTTGTTTTTGGGATTTCCATAAGTAGTCATAATTGCCTTTGCGAATGATCAGATAAGCAGCAACAGAAACTGTAATGGAAAACGGAAATCCCGTCCCTACTCCCAGAGGTGCTATACTCAACAGAAAAATGATCGCTCCTATACAAGCTAATTTTACCCAAAAGCCACGAAGCAACATACCCAGAGCTATAAAAGCCTGTCCCACTGCTATTGCCGTAACTATCAGAGTGATATGATCGCTAAACCATCCCAATATAAATTCGCTGTACAAATCCACCGACATTGAGGCATATTCTAGATACACCTCCGGGGTTGCATGTGCTGTGGAGTAGTTGAACCAGCTTGCCCATCCAAAAAGCAGAAAGAACAATCCTCTTGCCAGCCGGGGCTTTTTATAAGCTGCAAGGAGCATCAGAAAGCCGACAACGTTGGAAATCAGCCAGGGGATGAGATATATGTCCAGACCTTTCACTGGTTTATTTCTTTCATTACTTAAATGATACGCTGAATTACATTACAGCTCACCTATGTAGGATGATTTCTGTTTTTTGAGGTAGGAGAAATTAATTATGCTTTCAATTAACGGTTAACTGCAGGAAAATTTTGGAAGAAATTGTAATGCTTTGCACCACACTACTTGAAGCTATAACCTTAACAAAAACGTTACGAGCAAAAACAGTAGAAGTAAGACTGGTAAAAAGCTCTTATACTTCAACATAATTCACCCAATATGACTCTTACGCCAGCGATTGATAATTTTGTCAATTTCACCACCTAAAACTATTAGGAATCCAACACCAATAATCAACATCCACTGATCGCTGGTGAGTGGCATGGTGCGGAAGATGGTTTGTAAAAATCCAACATGAAGCACGGCCAGATGAGCCAGTAAGGCAGCAATAAGGCTGACAAACAAAAACTTGTTTGAAAAGAAATTGATCCGGAATATACTCCTGTCCAAAGAGCGGCAGTTAAAAACGTGAAAGAACTGGAAGACAACCATCTGGGTCATAGCTGCCGTTCGGGCCATGTCCAGGTCACCTGTTTGCCGATAAATCCACCAGAATGTTCCAAGGGTCCCGGCAGCCAGAATCAGGCCTATCCCACCAAGACGTGTGGTCAAACGACCTGTCAATATACCCTCTTTAGGAGGCCGGGGTTTGCGTTTCAGTATGCCCGGCTCCCCGGGTTCAAAGGCCAGGGCTACATCCTGCAAGCCATTGGTTACCAAATTAATCCAAAGAATCTGAACCGCAATGAATGGAAGGGGCCAGTTCATACCAACCGCAATCAATATAACGATAGGCATACCTACCGCTGTGGAAAGCAGGAAAAAGGTCACCTTTCGTACATTTGAAAAAACAATTCTTCCCTCTTCAATTGCGGCGGTTATGGAGGCAAAATTATCATCAGACAGAACCATATCAGAAGCTTCCCTGGCAACGTCGGTACCGCCTTTGCCCATCGCTACTCCAAGATGAGCAGCTCGCAGTGCCGGGGCATCGTTGACCCCGTCTCCAGTTACAGCCACCACGTGGTCGAGTTTTTTTAATCGATCAACAATGCGGTACTTGTGTTTGGGAGAAACGCGCGCGAAGATATTGATATTCATCAACTGTCGATCAAGTTCTTCATCCGAAAGCCTTTCCAGAACTTTTCCTTCCAGAGCCCCGTGTTCACCAGGATCCAGTCCCAGCTGCCGCCCGATTGCTACGGCGGTATCAATATGATCTCCGGTTATCATAATCACTCGTATCCCCGCCTCCTGGGCACTTTGCACCGCTTCTACCACTTCAGGTCGTACGGGATCTTCCATCCCCTGCAGGCCCGTTAATATAAATCCATCTTCCAAAACGGACTTATCATCAAGATGTTCGGCTTTAGTATTACGATAGGCCATCGCCAGCACCCGGAGGCCCTGGGCTGCCATCTGTTTGGATACTTCTTTAACTTTTTTTGGATCTAGGGGTACAAGCTGACCATCCCTAAGCTGGTGTTTGCACCGGTCCAGGACTGCTTCCGGGGCTCCTTTCATAAAGATGGTCTGGCCACTTTCGTCCTTGTTTAAGGTGGCCATAAATTTGCGTTCGGGTTCAAAAGGGAGGAAATCCAACTGCTCCTTCTGTAGTCGAATATCGGAGAGGCGCAACCCTCCTTTGTAAGCTGACACATGCAACGCAATTTCAGTAGGATCTCCCTGCGGTTCTCCGCTCTCAACCGTGGTTACATTGGCCTCATTGGCAAGGGTTCCTGTCAGGAGTGTCTGAAAAAGACCACTTTCGGAAGAAGGGGTTATTATATTCCCATCATCGCGAATGGCTCCTTCAAGTTGATAACCGGCTTCCGTGGTATCAAAAAGTTTATCATCAGCCCAAATTTGGCGGACTGTCATCTGGTTTTTGGTCAGCGTACCTGTTTTGTCTGAGCCGATGACCGTAGTACTACCCAGCGTTTCAACAGCCGGCAGAGATCGGATAATGGCCCGCCGATGGGCCATTCGCCGTACTCCGATAGCCAATGTTATGGTAAGAACCACTGGTAGACCTTCTGGAATGGCCGATACCACCATTGCCACCACTGTTACAAAAATCTCCGCGGGAACCATGTTGTACAGGAAACCAGTCACAGCGATTAGCAATGAAAAGCCCAGGATAAGGTTGCCGATATTCTTGCCCAGTTTGTCAACTTTCTCCTGCAACGGAGTTTTAATAATTCCAATCTCTTTGACGGTAGAAGCAATTTTTCCCAGCTCCGTTGAATCTCCCGTGCGCACCACCACTGCTTTTGCCCGTCCCTGAGTGACAATGGTACCGGCAAAGGCCATATTCTTCTGATCGGCCGGAACGAGGTTGGAGCCTTGCAGCGGATCTACTTGCTTATTGATTACCACCGATTCTCCGGTGAGTGCCGACTCATCCACCTCCAGCCCTTTTGACGTGATGATCCGCATGTCTGCCGCAATCCGCCCGCCCGAGCTGAGCAATACAATATCGCCGGGTACGAGGTCCCGGCTCGGTATCTCAATCTCACGGCCGTTGCGAATGACTTGTGCTTTTGGATCCGATAGTTTTGAGAGTGCCCGTATAGCATGTTGAGCTTTGTTTTCCTGGATATAACCAATAACGGCATTTAACAGGACCACCGCCATGATTACTCCTGAGTCGACGTAATCTTGGAGAATGAATGTTACAAAGACTGCTGCAAGAAGAATATAGATCAGGGGATCTCTAAACTGGTGAATGAGTATCTGCCAGCGGCTCAACCTGGTCTCCGTGGCAATTTCATTGGGACCAAAAAAGTTTCTGCGCTTCTCAACCTCTTCATCAGTTAAACCTGCTTCAGAAGTGGTTTTAACTATCTCGCATGCTTTTTCTGCAGTAAGATTGTACCAGGACTGCTCGGAGAACTTAAAATCAACATCAACAGGAGATTCAATTTGATCGACCATAGTTTATAAACACTCTATCATGAATGTGCTTTATCCTTAAAAACTGTTTCCGCAATGGCAATTCCTGCAAACAGAATGATAAGATCTTTAATCAGATACTGTCCCTCTGGACTTGGTACAAAAGGTATTTGCACAAAACATACGTCAGGGTGCATAAAGAAAGCTAGAACTGTCCCTGGTATTCTGATAAATTGCAATATTATAGAATAAGTAACTAATGGCTTGAAAATGAGAGTAACGCCTATTGCAACTTCCCACCAGCCTAATATAGGAAGAACGGTTTCTGGTGGAAAAAAATATATGGTATCGGCCAAAAGCGAAGTTGTTGTCTTTGCTCCAAAAGGTTTGAGAAGTCCGTACCATATAAAGATTAACCCTAGAGAAAGCCGATGTGCATCATGCCCGTACTCAAAAGTATCAATTATTTTTTTGCTGATATCATCAATTGAGCTCATTTACTTTTTTTAAATCTATGGGAAAAATTTTCGCTATACCTTTTACTTCTCATTTAAATGAAATGTTAAAGTGTTAGAAAAGTTTCCTGAATTTGGGTTTTGTGTAGCAACACGATTTTTTTAAATGATTTGATTCTCTCCTTTACTTATAAATGAATTCAGAACCTAAATTCTATCAAGTCCGAACAATGTAATTCAGAATAACTTCGGGAGCCTTTTTCCCTCTAGTCAAAAACTGAAAAAATCCATAAATCATGATCAGGGGTTCGTAGCTGATATCGCCCCCTCGATACCGGATTTTTGGTCATCAGCAGCGGGATTCGGCTGATATTGTTTATATAATCGGAAAGTTCAACCTGTAGATTCTCCATTAGGCCAACAAGCGATGTTTTATCGGTTCTTGTCATCTCTTGACATCAGTTATCCGGAAGTCTTTCTGTAATAGCCATAATAATAGGAATAGCGATAATGATGTTGGCAATGGTCCCCGCTTTGGCATCGCTCCACGATAGAATAATGAGCACTTGTGAAATGATAACGGCAGCTAATCCAACCATCCACCAGATATCATTCTGTGTGAAGTAAAGAAATACTGTGAGCAGAAACAGCACGCTTACCAGCAGCCACACTAATCCCGTTGTTCTTGATATCTCTTCGGTTAACTGCCTGATGGGTGCTAAATCATAAGCTTTCACAAATCCCAGCAGGTGAATGAGCCCGTGAACCACCATGACAATCGATATGATTATTTTTCCCATAGAAATTTATTTTTGAGGATTTAAGGTATCTCTTCTGAACGTATGTTTAACAGAAAGCATCAAGGTTAGCATCAATAAAGCAACACCCACCAATCCATAAATCAGCTGCAGGGGCGGATTAGACTGATACCCCACCAGTGCAATTTCTACACTAATCCATATTATTAGAGCGAGACTCACCAACAGCGCTCCTGACCATGCCCATGATTCTCTCTTCCACAGTCCTGAAAGTACGATCAATGGCAAAATACCCAGCACCAGAAAGAGTATGATTCCGGGTACAAAAAATGTTTCAAAAGGAGAACTCTCAAGCATACTTATGGGCATCTGAAGTAGATTTCCACTCGGATCCAGAATTAAAGCTCCTCCTCCGAAAATACCACTGATCCCCTGGAATAGAATCAGGCTCATCAGGATATAAAAACTTTTGCGTCTGTCATATTTCATATTATATCCCCATTACATTATAATATTAGCTACTATATCAGTATAAAATCGTTATATGACAGAATCTGAAAGGAAAAGCGCTATATCTATGTAAGGTAATCTCTTGCAACGACTTCCTTTCCCTGCTTATAGGGAAAGGACAGGATAGGGTCAATCGGGCTGCAGAGCAGCGCAACGAGATAGATATGAGCACACACAATTCAGAGCGAATGGAGATCAGACTTTGGTATGGAGCTCTTACTCGAACCGGTTAGCTTCTGACTCGTCTCCCAGACATTTTGCTGTACCTCGGTATCATCAGCATATTTTGGATATGTTTTACCATTCATAATCTCCCGGGCAACCTGCAGAAATCCGGATTCATCTTCTAAATCAGAGCGTTCAACTATCTCAAGTCTGTGATTAATCAATTTGCCGGTAACACCGCTGAAGGAATCCGAGGTACATATATTAAAATAGATATCAGCCATAAAGCTGGTTGGTTTGGCAACAAGATTCTGCAAAATCCCCGCAATCCGATACCAGCCCCTGAACTTCTTTAACGACTGCCACTCCTGACGAATATTATTAATCATCACAGCATTTACATTAATACCATCGGCTTTAAATTCCTCGGCCCATCGAAAGGTCAGCATCAGCAGAGCCATCTTGGAATCCCCGTAGAGTTTGTACATGTTATATGCCCTATCTTTATATTCTCCCTGCAGATTATCAAATTCGATCACTCTTTTCGGATCAAAAAAGTGCTTGATATTGGTCGTACAGGCAACGAGTATCCGGGGATCATCGGATTTTGCCAACAGGTCTCTTAGCAGTTCTGTCATTAAGAACGGACCGAATGTATTGGTAGCAAAAGTTAACTCTACTCCATCCGGGCTCATCTGATACTCTTTTTCTCCATGGTTAAAATAAGCCGCATTGTGAATCAGAATATCCAAAGAATCATATTTACTTTGATACACATCACAAAAACTGCGGATAGATTCGAAGGACGAAACATCAACCTGCATCAGTTCAGTGCTGCTATTTCCAACTGATGCCATAATTTCTTTCATAGCCGCCTCTCCTTTCTGCCGATTTCGGCAGGCCATTATAACGTGATATCCTTCCGAAGCAAATTTTAATGCTGCCGCTTTTCCGATGCCCGAATTGGCGCCGGTGATGATAACGTTTCGTTCGTTCATAAGCCTATTTTAACTTTCTGACCAGATCTCAATGGAATTCTATAACATCAGCACGTACAGTAACTTTTATCTTATTGTAGAAGATAAGATTTAGGATATCGGCATCATATCGCACATTGGTCAGCGCCAACTTACGTTCTTGACTCATTCCGTGATCAGCTTCATAACTTTGCCACAAATTTTCTAACGCTTCGGCATATAAAGCGCCTGTACCTCCGACCCTGGCAATGGCAAAAGTATTAGCCACTAAACCGTTCGAATAGCTTACGCCAAATATATAGCCAGCTTCTGCTTCGCCGGCTATATCAGTAGCCGTAATGGTATAGTTCCCTTCATTTAAATTAACAATCGTCTGGTTTGCGGATAAAAAAGCACCCGAGCTGGTACATCCGGCAAATAATACAACAAGTAGCATCCCTGTGATCAATTTTTTCATTCTCGTGCATCTTTATTTTCGTTAATGTTTAGCCCGTTATTTAAATAAAATCCAAAATCTTAAATGTAGGGATAACTCTGTTGTAGCTGTAAGAAAAAACTGCGGATGAGTAGAACCAAAGATGGCAAAAACCTTATGACAGATAGCGATTTTCCCCTACATCAGGAGGGATTTCTATAAGCTATTATTAATACTGATGTTAAATCAAACTGTCCCTAACTAACATGTGAGAGGGAGAAAATGAAAAAGGTAATCTTAACAATAATGATGGCCGGTTTTATTACCGGTTTTGCCAGTGCTCAATCACCGTGGTTGAGTGATAGCCGCACATCTTCTGTTTCGCTCGAATGGGATAAACCTCTATTTGACGATCGTATAATTGACAGAGACCAGGTGTCAGGTGCCAGTTCTGTTTTGTTCCTTACCGGTCGTATGCGTTTGACCGATAATTTTAGATTTGTAGCAGAACTGCCCATGTCTCATTTCGGATACGAAGGAAATAACCCATTCGGTGGCGACGACAACAGTACCACTATCGGTAATATCTATGCAGGTGGTGTTTGGGATGCAAATCTCGATAATCCCGATAATCACGCTTTTGTTGAACTGGGAGTTCGAATTCCTACCGCCCGCGAGCCGAATGATACTGAAAGATTTGGCAGTTTTACCGGGATGAACTCCGAAGCAAGCGACCGAATGGAAGCTTTTTCGTGGGATACGTGGACTATTCCATTGATCGGTAACTATATAACCCCGATAGATGGTCCGTTTGCCATGAAAGTGCGCCTGGGAACGCTCTATGATCTTTATGTAGGTGATTTTGAAGATCTGGATAATGAATTGCATCTGCTTTACGGAATCAGCGGATTGTACCGTCAACCCAATGTGGAAGCACATCTTGGTTTCAGCGGCAGAAATCGATACGTAGGCAATGATCCCGATTTCTTTGACGATGGATTTACGCAGCTAAGAGCCGGTGTTGCCCGTCCATTTGGTAAAATTGTGCCGGGTGCTCATGTTCGCATGCCGCTGGGAGAAAACTATAATCAAATACTTGACTTTGCCTATGGCTTCTCTCTGGAGGTAAGAAGATAATTTATACCGTTACATATTCGCTTAACCTGGGGCCGATGAGTACATCGGCCCTTTTTTTATTACATGAATCCCGCTGTCTGTTTGTACTTGCACAACAATGCAACGTGATACCCGTTGAGATGGGAACACTGCGCAGCGACCAACGAGAATAGTGAGATTAACCTCGGCCCGTGCCCCTGCTCCGGTACATTATTCTCTGCCTTAGCTCGTTGCGCAGCAGAGCGGCGCAACGAGATTATGCTTCTGCTGGACCTCGTCCCGGCGCTCTGCTCCGGGACGTGAACATATCACTGCCATTGATCAGGTTAAAATTTCGGTACTTCTCCAGTGTCCACGATGCAACGCAACAAGGTAAGGTTTATAAGGATTTACCCTACAAGAAGGTGTGGCTTTCCATTTCGCCTATTTTGTGCAGTAATATGTTTAATACCGGTAGATCTTATCCCCAAATAAACAGCAAGGAAGGATATACCGATGAAAACATTTGCCGAATACCGTTCATTCTTTTCTATTTTCGCCACTCTGGCACTTTTTGTTTTGACAGCTATCACCAGTTCATATCAAGAGGATAGCAGAGAGCAATATATTTCTGAACATGCAAATAGTGTATGGACCGATACTATCTCAACAAACATCACTGCAAAATCCGGGAAACAACTGTTTAATGAGTTCTGCGCTACCTGCCACGGCACGAACGGCAAAGGCGTCTCAAAAGATCTGCTGGGGTTACAGGCACAGCCTGTAGATTTTACTGACTGTTCGTTCGCCAGCCGAGAACCTGACAGTGACTTTATGGCGGTCGCCCATCAGGGCGGACCTGTACGAGGATTTTCTATCCAGATGCCATCTTTCGGAGGTGCTCTGTCGGAAGAGGAGCTGCAAAGTGTCTTGGATTACGTGCGAACGTTCTGTACGGATGAGAACTGGCCGCGCGGCGAGCTGAATATGCCCCGTCCGATGATTACCGAAAAAGCATATCCCGAAGATGAGGCGGTAATATCATCCGCTTTCGATATTGAAAACGAAGGTGCTGTAACCAGCGAAATAGTTTTTGAGCGCCGTTTTGGTGCGCGAAACCAGGTTGAAATTGTTGTCCCATTTGGATATAGCGAGCAAGTCGGTGGAAACTGGACGGGCGGACATCTGGGAGATGTTGCAATTGGAGTGAAACGGGCACTGTATCACAACTTTAACAGCGGTACGATCTTCAGTCTGGCCGGAGAAGCGATTTTGCCCACCGGCGATACGGGATCGGGATTTGGCAAGGGTACTACTGTTCTGGAACCTTTTGCCTCATTCGGACAGCTGTTGCCGTCGGATGGTTTCGTCCAGGCTCAGACGGGGCTTGAATTCCCTCTGATCCGGGATAAAGCCGCAGATGAAGCTTTCTGGCGGGCGGCAGTCGGCAAGAGTTTCAATCCCAATAGGTGGGGACGTACTTGGTCGCCCATGGTTGAAGTGGTGGGGACACGTGAGTTCGAGTCCGGTGCCGCAACGCACTGGGATATTGTGCCCCAAATGCAGGTGACGCTTAACACAAGACAGCATGTTATGCTAAATGTGGGTGTAAGGATACCCGCGGATGACCCAGCAAGAGATTCGCAATTCATGGTGTACATTCTCTGGGACTGGTTTGACGGCGGCTTATTTGAAGGCTGGTAAAAAATCACAGTGAAAAGGAGGAGGCCTCATGGTAAAATCCGTAAATAAACATTTCGTTTTTATTATACTTCCGGTGCTGGTAATTCTCCTGGGGATAAGCATGCTCAACAGATAACGCGGTGAGCTGGACGTACAGGTACTTCCCCAAGAAATGGATACTGCGATCGATACCAAATAGATCTGGAACAAACTGAAGGACCATTATTATAGCCGTAGATAGGGCGATCTTATGTTGCGCAGCAGAGCAGCGCAACGAGAAAAGTATTACTCAACAGCCAAATTAGAATTTCGCAGCGAGCGGCGCCACGAGAATACACCTAATCTTGTGAAGCTCCTGCTTCGGAACTCCCCTACAGAAGTTCTGTTATGATTTATAAGAATTACTAAGTAACCAACTCCTCCTCGAAAAGTTATCAGAACAGCAACCCCAACAAGCCGAAACCACCAATAACGGTACAAAGAAGCAGAAGCTTCCAGGCTTTTCCAAAGCCAATAAAGTAAGTAAATATTGCACCTTTGATCAGCGTGTTGGAAATGGCTGCGAAAACAATACCAAACGCCGCAACATTTAATGTAACACCCTCCCCTCCCATATCCAGAAGTGCCAATGTGATCGAATCGATATCGACCATGCCGGAAATCAGCGACAGCCCATATATTCCGGGATCACCATACCATTGTCTTAGCCCTTCGGACAGTAGCATAACAATTGCCAATACAAGCCCAAATTGAACAGCCGTACTAAGCTGTAAAGGATTTCGTAAATCAAATCTCTTCGCTGTCTTCTCTGACTTCCCCGTGATATACATCCATACCACCGATGCCAACGCAGCTACAACCATAAAGGCCACCGAAGGGCCAAGCAACGCTAGCAAAGAAGGATTTAAAAGAACTGTCAATAGTAACACTCTAATTAAAGCGGTAAAGGTAGCTATGAGTATACCGGTGATTAGTAAGTTTGTTGATTTAATTTTTCGACTAAACTTTCCCAGCGTAATGGTAACCGCAAGCGAAGAGACCAATGATCCGGTAAATGAGGTAAACAAGATTCCCTTCTCTTTTCCCAGATATTTCATGGAAAAATATCCGGCATACGATATACCGGCAATTAACACTACCATGCTCCATATCTGAAATGGATTCAAAACGTTCCAGGGACCATATCCCTGATTGGGAAGCAGCGGGAGAAGTATGGCCGATATAACTAGAAATGAGATACCCGAATACAGCTCTCTCGATTCGATTTTTTTTACCCATTTGTGCAATCCCGGCTTAACACTTAGTAAAAGCACCATCAAAATTGTGATACTAATGGACAAGATGATGTA
Organism: Fodinibius sp. GM108; assembly: GCF_058386985.1. Classification (NCBI taxonomy): domain Bacteria; kingdom Pseudomonadati; phylum Balneolota; class Balneolia; order Balneolales; family Balneolaceae; genus Fodinibius; species Fodinibius sp. GM108. The sequence continues at coordinate 157,387 of NZ_JBYEIR010000002.1, read as the reverse complement.
GCCTTTGATGACGGCAATACCGACAGTAAAAGTAAGAAAGGCCGCCATTTCTGTAGTGAGTCCCAGTGAACCTGTTTTTTGAGCATGTTGAATATAACCGGCTATAATAATCAACGTGAATCCTAACAGAGCAAATCCCAACAAAAGATAGTCTATATGTTCTGAAAGGATTCCCCATAACCCACCAGCCATAGCAATAAGTGTGAATGTTCTTATTCCGGCCGTCCGTTCACCCTCTTTCTTTTTTTGAAAACTCCATCCCCGCTCAATACCTACCAGGAATCCTAACAAAATGATTAACCCCATCCGCACCAACAGTTGCATTTCTGTAATATCTTCGAACATTTATCACTCCATTACAGCCTTCGGGCCAGAAGTAAAATCAGACGAGGCCATTCCATTTTCTATATTACGGTATGGTCGGCAATCAACTCCGACATCGGAAGTCCCCATCCCGGAATTTTTCCGCCGAGTGTGTAATACATCGTTTTAAAACCCATTTTAAGGAAATGCGGGGTATGTCCCATTTTTAAGATGCTGGTATCACCACCCCACCACTCATCAGTGTGCATATAGAATCCTTTATGCGAACCCATATCTCCCATACAGATGAGCTTGAATTTAAGCGGATCAATCGACTCTTTGGGCTGGTAACCTCCCACTTCTTCACCAAGAACTTTAGCTAACACTTCTGCTTCAAGATGTCCCAATGATCCCAGCTTTGGTACAGTGATAGAAGCTGCATCTCCGACTGCAAATATTTCCGGATAATCGGGATTTCTCATGTAAAGATCCGTAATAATAAATCCCTGGTCATCGGAGATAGGCAGATCTCTCAGAAAATCATGGGCTTTCCAGTTGGGAAAAATAATCTTGAGTTCCGCTTCCAGGCTGCTGCCGTCCTTGAACTCAATTCCGTCTTCATAAATTCTCTTGATGCCCCGGGTGTTTGCCTTGTAGCCGTACCCCATCTCCTCGACCACCGGCAGCAGTTCATCAAGGATTTTTTCTCCCGCATCTTCAGCGATTACCTCTGCAGGAGTAAACATAGTTATATTCTCAGCTCCGCCTAACCCTCGTTCTTTTAACCATTCCGCCATAGAAAAGGATATTTCAACCGGAGGACCTTCACACGCTGCTTCAGCAACAGGTATGTCCGGCAGCTTGTCACTTTTCCCCTGTACAAACAGATCAGAACCAACGGCAATCGGTCCGCCTTTATATCCGCCCCCATGAAGATGTCTTCGTATCTTATCTCCATAGTACGTATCGGTAAAGGTATGACCATACTTTCCAAATCCCTCTATCTCATCAAAAGCCAACTTGTTGCCCACGGCAATAACCAGATAATCATAGTTGATCTCCTCAATAGCCGAACCCGGTCGTTCGCCCGGTTTATAATCGACCCTCTTGCTCTCCACATCAATTCCCAATACTTCGGCCTGTATGAAATCAATGTTATCGCGATCCAAAAACTTGATAAACGGCAGATGCAGCGAAGTTTCGGGGTTATTGTTGTTCCAAACTTCAATGGGAATATTGGGGATAAAACTGAGATATGGTTTTTTATCAATGCAGGTCATTTTAACATCTTCCCCTGCATATTCACGTATATATCGCGCTGTTGTTAAACCGGCAAAATTAGTACCCAAAATCAGAATGTGTGGTTGTGCAGCCATGATGCTTCATAGAATTAGTATATAATTTGGATTAATATTGTAAGCGTCAGAGAGTTTCATCTCTGTAGTGTCTCCCCTGAATTCAACCAACTATTCATCTTAGAACCTTGTGGGAGATTTACCTACAGCCATTCCCCTCTTTTGGCTACCCACTTATTGATAAAATTGCCGGATATTAAGGTTAAATCCTGATGTAAAAATATGCCGGTGAATACGTTTAAATCTGAACTTTCGGAACATATTTGGGATACCAAATACCGGTATCGCAGTGGAAATAAGGAAATTGATGCATCTCCGAATGACACGTGGAGAAGAGTGGCCCGTGCCCTTGCTTCGATTGAAGAAAAGGAACAAATGGAATGGGAACGGAAGTTTTACGATCTGCTAAGCAAGTCAAAACTCTTTCCCGGTGGACGTATTCTGGCCGGAGCCGGCACTGATCACAAAGTTACGCTCTTTAACTGCTTTGTAATGGGAGAAATTGAGGATTCTATTCCCTCAATTTTTGAAAACCTGAAAGAAGGAGCATTAACTATGCAGCAGGGCGGCGGAATCGGCTGTGACTTTTCTACACTTCGTCCCAAGGGCTCTGTTGCCAAAACCAATAATAACATCTCGTCCGGACCGGTCTCATTTATGAAGATCTGGGATGCCATGTGTGACACCATGTTATCGACAGGTGCCCGCCGTGGCGCGATGATGGCCACACTGCGATGTGATCATCCCGATATATTGGAGTTTGTAACTGCCAAGAACGAGCAAGGTGTCCTTACTAATTTCAATCTGTCAGTGCTGGTAACTGATCAGTTTTTGAAGGCAGTAAAAGAGGATGAGAAGTGGCCACTGATCTTTCCTGCTGAAAATTTACAATCCGAAGGGACATCCGGCAACCGAGTTCTACAACGTAGCTGGAGTGGTACAGACAGCCCGATACCCTGCAAAGTTGTGGATACAGTTCGCGCGCGCTATCTGTGGGAGACCATCATGAAATCAACCTATAAGAATGCGGAACCAGGCGTACTGTTTATTGATCGCATCAACGAAGAAAACAATCTCAACTACTGCGAAACAATTTCTGCCACCAATCCCTGCGGAGAAGTGCCGCTCCCACCCTATGGCGCCTGCAATCTGGGATCAATAAACCTGATACTTTGTTTCTGATCCATTTACCGGCAGATCCAGTCTGAATTTTGAAGAGCTGCGTACAACAGCTCGCACATCCGTACGCCTGCTTGACAATGTCATTGACAGCTCACAATTTCCACTGGATAAACAGAAAGAGCAGACCCAAAATACGCGACGCATCGGCCTGGGAATGATGGGATTGGCAGATGCGCTCATCATGCTGGGACTACGTTACGGCAGCAGCGAAGCACGCCAGACAGCTGTCAAAATTATGAAAACAATTTGCCACAGTGCCTATCAGGAATCTGTCGAATTGGCTATTGAAAAAGAAGCTTTTCCGCTCTTTGATATAGAATCATATCTGGAAAGCCCTTTTGTTCAAAGATTACCGAAAGTAATTCAAAACGGTATAGCAAAGCACGGAATCCGGAACAGCCACCTGCTTTCTATTGCGCCCACCGGCAGTATCAGCATACTGGCAAATAACGTGTCAAATGGACTTGAACCAGTCTATGATTTCAAATACAGCCGAAAGGTGTTGAATATGGATGGGAGCCGGACTACTCATTCAGTGACTGATTATGCGTACAGATTATGGCAAGAAAAGTTTGGTGATGAGGCTCCCCTGCCCGATTATTTTGTCAGGGCAACGGAACTTTCTCCTGATGAGCACCTGGAGATGCAGGCAGCCCTGCAACCGTTTGTGGATAATTCTATTTCAAAGACGATCAACATTCCAGAAGATTTCTCTTTTGATACGTTCCAGAATATTTACTTAACAGCTTACGAACAGGGACTAAAAGGTTGCACAACATTTCGTCCCAATCCTGTAACGGGAGCAATACTTGAACAGGCTGATGGTGAAACGCACGTCCACTGTTGTTCGCTGGAGCGGGAGTCTGATTGAGGAGCAACTGCAATTTCACCTGACCTCACGGCGGAACAGACACTGTGGGAACGGCATACTTCGCTGCGCAGCGGAGCGGCGCAAAGAGATGATTACTATAATCTCGTCCCAGCACACTGCTCTGGGACGCAAATCCACCGTTACCTCGTTCCGAAGCTCCAGCTTCGGAACGCCCAATACAGAAGCTCTGCTTCAACTAAGATTACATCCGCAATTAAGAGCTCTACTTAATTGAATCTACAAAGGAAAGGCTTGGAAATAAAATAACTAATTTGAACCAAGATAAATAAGATGATTAGGATTGCAGAATCTCATTTTTGCGCTTTTTGGTTTTCTCAATGAGGTACTGTCCGTAGCTGACAGTTAAAGGAAAAGTAAATCTTGGTCATCTGACAATCCTACCTATCCAAGTTCTAGTTGCCCATGCGCAGAACATTGCTGTGATACTTCGCCTCGCAGCGGAGCGGCGCAACGATATTTAGTCCTAAAATCACCCAATATAATTATGGCGCCAGCGGTTGACAATCTTGTCAATCTCTCCACCGATTATTACAAGGGATCCCACACCGATGATCAACAGCCACTGTTCAACAGACAGAGGCATCGTTCGGAATATGGTTTGCATAAATCCCACATGCAACACAGACAGATGTGCCAAAAGCGCTGCCAGCACACTTACGAACAAAAACTTATTCGAGAAGAAATCAATTTGAAAAACACTGCGGTCTAATGACCGGCAGTTTAGTACGTGGAAAAATTGAAACACGACCATCTGCGTCATAGCTGCAGTCCTGGCCATTTCAAGATCGCCGCCGGTTTGTTCAAATGTCCACCAAAACATGCCTACAGTACCAGCAGCAAGGACGACTCCTACCCCTCCCAGTCGTTCAGCAAGCCGACGGGTGAGAATACCTTCTGAGGGAGGTCTTGGCTTTCGCTTCAAAATACCGGGTTCACCCGGCTCAAAAGCAAGCGCTATATCCTGAAGACCATTCGTAACCAGATTAATCCACAAGATCTGGACTGCCACAAACGGCAAAGGCCAGTTCATAAGAACAGCAGCCAGGATCACAATCAGTTCTCCCACGGCCGTAGAAAGCAGGAAAAATGTTACTTTTCGTATATTTGAAAATACGATCCTGCCCTCTTCGATGGCCGCCGTAATCGTGGCAAAATTATCATCCGAAAGTACAATATCCGATGCCTCGCGAGCCACATCGGTACCGCTTATGCCCATGGCAACTCCCAGATGTGCAGCCCGTAACGCCGGTGCGTCATTGACGCCGTCTCCGGTTACGGCAACGATGTTGTTCATCGACTTAAGACGATCTACGATCCGAAACTTATGCTCCGGTGTAACACGTGCAAAAATATTAACATCCTCAAGCCGTCGGTCCAGCTCTTCATCAGAAAGCTGATCCAGCATTTTTCCTTCCAGGGCCCCTACTTCCTTCGGATCAAGGCCCAGCTGTCGCCCAATAGATGCTGCCGTATCAATATGGTCGCCGGTTATCATCACCACGCGAATACCGGACTTCTGAGCCAGTTCTATTGCTTCCAGTACTTCGGGACGAATAGGATCCTCCATGCCCTGCAAGCCGGCCAGTACAAATCCACTTTTAAAAAGTGAAGGGTCGTCCAGATTTTTAGTTTCCTTGGGACGATAGGCCATAGCCAGTACGCGAAGCCCTTCAGCAGCCATTTCTTTGGCTACCTCCAGCACTTTTTCTGAATCAATGGGAATTAATTCACCGTCGATAAGCTGATATTCACATCGTTCCAATACCGATTCAGGGGCTCCTTTTAAAAATATCATCAATCCATCCGGACCTTTATTCAGCGTGGCCATATATTTACGTTCCGGCTCAAAGGGCAGCATATCAATTTCTTCCCAGGATAAACGCGTATCAGAAAGTCGTATCCCTCCCTTGTAGGCAGAAATGTGCAGTGCGATTTCAGTGGGATCTCCCTGCGGATCTTCTGATTCGACTGCCTCAACATTGGCTTCGTTGGCAAGTGTGCCTGCCAACAGGGTTTTATACAGACCTTTTTTGTCAGATATTTCAGTCTCGTTACCTCCCTCCGTAATTTTTCCCTGAAGCTGATAGCCGGCTTCGGTGGTTTCGTAGGTGCGGTCATCCGCCCAAATTTTTCGCACCGTCATCTGATTTTTTGTAAGTGTACCTGTTTTATCTGAGCCGATAACGGTAGTACTTCCCAACGTTTCTACTGCCGGCAGCGACCGTATAATTGCTTTTCGGTTTGCCATCCGGCGAACACCAATAGCCAGCGTCACAGTAAGTACCACCGGCAATCCTTCCGGGATGGCAGATACGGCCATCGCCACAACCGTAATAAATACCTCGGAGGGATTCATCTGATGGATGATTCCGATCAACGCAATAAAAAAAGCAAAAACCAGGATGAGGTATCCAATATTCTTACCAAGCTTGTCTACTTTTTCCTGTAATGGAGTTTTAGTGACCCCAATTTCTTTCACAGAGGACGCAATTTTTCCGAGCTCGGTTGAGGTGCCGGTACGTGTGACGACCGCCTTGGCACGTCCCTGCGTGACAATAGTACCGGCAAACGCCATATTTTTTTGATCGCCGGGAATCAGGTTTTCATCTTCAATAACTTCATGCTGTTTGTGGATTACGGCTGATTCTCCCGTCAGGGCTGATTCATCGATCTCCAATCCCTTGGAAGAAATGATGCGCATGTCGGCAGCCACGCGTCCTCCCGAACTTAGCAGCACAATATCGCCGGGAACCAGCTCCCGGCTGGGTATTTCGACTTCGCGACCGTTCCGTATAACATGCGCTTTGGGTGCCGACAGTTTTGACAATGCCCGTATGGCGCTCTGGGCTTTATTTTCCTGAATGTAACCGATTAACGCATTCAGAAGTACAACAGCTGTAATCACTCCGGAATCGATATAATCCTGCAATACAAGCGTTACAAATGCTGCAGCCAGCAGAATATATATCAGCGGATCTTTGAACTGGTGCAGCAGGATCTGCCAGCGAGATATTTCAGCTTCAGTCTCAATTTCGTTCGGTCCAAACTGATCAAGACGTCTTTTTACTTCCTCTTTATCCAACCCCTGCTGCAAAGAGGTGTCTACTTTCAAAACTGCCTCTTCCGCCGACAGGTTGTACCAGGATTTATCAGTAGCCTGGATCTCCTCTCTTACTTTATTTGCTGTAGACTCGTTGGTCATGAAAAATTTCTACTGGGATTATAGCAAGCTTATCTCTTTCTGTTCTGCCTGAACAACTTTTTTCAGCGTCTGTACTACGCTATCGGGATTCAACGATATTGAATCGATACCGCACTCGACAAGAAAAGCCGCATAATCGGGATCGTCGCTGGGAGCCTGCCCGCAGAATCCCACTTTTATTCCGGCATTGTGAGCTCTTTGTATTACTGATCGTACTGCTTTTTTTACGGCGGGATCATTCTCATCAAAAAGATAGGCCAGTTCTGAAGAATCGCGATCGACTCCCAGGATTAACTGCGTCAAATCATTGGATCCGATCGAAAAACCGTCAAAAAATTCAGCAAATTCCTCGACAAGTATATAATTGCTGGGGATTTCACACATCATATAAATTTGCAGACCATTTTCGCCGCGCTTCAATCCAAAATCTTCCATCTGCTGAAGCACCTTTTGAGCCTCGGTGATCCTTCGGCAAAAAGGAATCATCACAATAACGTTATCGAGCCCAATTTCCTCGCGCACTTTTTTAAGAGCCCGACATTCCAGTTCAAAACCATCGCGGTACTTATCACTGTAATAGCGTGATGCTCCCCGCCAGCCCAGCATCGGATTTTCTTCGTGCGGCTCAAACTGTTTTCCGCCGATAAGATCGGCATATTCGTTGGTTTTAAAATCGCTGGTTCGTACAATGACAGGATCAGGATATTGTGATGCGGCAATTTTGGCGATCCCGCTGGCAAGCTTATCCACAAAGTACTGCTGAAGATCACTGTACCCTTTGGTTAACTTTCTGATTTTTGCAAATTCATCTTCATTATGTATTCGCTCGGGATGCGCCAGTGCCATCGGGTGGATCCGGATATGCTGACTGATGATAAATTCCATACGTGCCAGTCCTACGCCCCGCACCGGCAGCCGCCACCACTTAAAAGCCGATTCGGGCGTAGCCAGGTTCAACATAATATCCGTTTTGGGTTCAGCAAGACCGGCCAAATCTACTTCGTTAACATCATAGTCGATCAAGCCTTCATAAATTTTGCCCTCCTCTCCTTCTCCGCTCGAAAGTGTTATTTCTTGTCCCTCTCGTAACGTCTCCGTGGCATTTCCTGTACCAACTACAGCACTTAAACCTAACTCTCGACTAACGATGGCTGCATGACAGGTCCGCCCACCGTAGTTAGTAATAATACCCGCCACATTTTTCAACGCAGGCACCCAGTCGGGCTCGGTCATCTCGGTGACCAAAATATGATTCGGCTTTAAGCCTTTCAGATCGGTTATATCATGTACATGCCTTACCTCTCCGTGGACAATACTGTTGCCAATGCTCAACCCCTTTGCCAGTACCCTTGCCTGATTTTCTTTTAGTGTGTACGTTTTAAAATACTCGGTATCACGCTGTGAATGGACCGTTTCGGGACGAGCCTGAACAATAAACAGTTCGTCGGTGGTATCTTCTTTTACCCATTCGATATCCATTGGCTTGTCGTAGTGAGCTTCAATATCTGCAGCCCATCGTGCCAGCTGCAGAATCTCATCATCATTCAATACAAAAGACTGACGCTCCATAGCAGAAGTAGGCAAGTTCTTTGTTCGTCCTCCTCCATCAGGAGCGTATACCATCTTCAACTCCTTGCTTCCTTTAACTTTTTCGATGATGGGACGTTTGCTTTTGTCATCCAGAAATGATTTGAAGACAAAATACTGATCAGGGTTTACCGTCCCCTGCACGATGTTTTCACCGAGGCCCCATGAACCATTAATGAGGATCACGTTGGGAAATCCGGATTCGGTATCCACCGTAAAGATCACGCCTGATGCTGCTTTGTCGGCACGAATCATTTTTTGAATGCCGATCGAGAGCGCTACTTTCATATGATCGAATCCTTTTTCTTCCCGATAAGAAATAGCCCGGTCATTAAACAGTGAGGCGAAGCATCGTTTACAAACCTTCAAAAGCTCATCTTTACCGCGGATATTCAGGTAAGTTTCCTGTAATCCCGCAAAACTGGCATGTGGCAGATCTTCGGCCGTTGCGCTGCTGCGAACAGCCACATCCACATTGTACTGATCATAATCAACAGATAATTGATCATAGGCTTCGCGGATATCCTCGGCAAGGGAAGTTGGAAAAATACCTTTTATAATCATCTCCCGGATGTTGCGCCCGGCCTCTTCAAGGGGAATGTTTCCACTCTTAAATCGATCGAGTTCTTTTTGTATTGGATCTTCCAGTTCATTTTCATCAATGAATTGCCAATAGGCTCTGGAGGTAGTAGCAAATCCATTTGGAATATTTATACCCATTGACACCAGATGCTGTATCATTTCACCAAGCGAAGCATTTTTACCCCCTACGATGCCTACATCTTTGTTACTTACATCTTTCAACCATACGATATTTGGAACATTACTCGAATTCATGATACTTGTACCACTAATTAATTTGAGTCAATCATCGCGCCGTATATCCTCCGTCAACCAGGAATATGTGTCCAGTTACAAAAGAAGCCTCATCAGAAGCGATCCACACGATAGCATCGGCAACCTCACGCGGTCTACCCATCCGCCCGATCGGATGTAGTGAGATGATATGTTTTTTTGTTTCTTCTTCCGTGGTAATACCGGCTTTTTCAAGCATCGGGGTTTCGATAAACCCGGGACTTACGGCATTCACCCGGATTCCTTTTTCTGCATATTCGATAGCCGCTGTTTTGGTAAGCCCTGCCAAACCGTGTTTCGCCGCCACATAGGCGGGTGCTTCGGCAAAGCCAACATTTCCCAGGATAGATGCAATATTTACAATAGATCCGCTTCCGTTTTCCAGCATGGCTTCTAGTTCATATTTCATACAGAGAAACTGCCCCCGCAAGTTAACGCCGATTACTTTATCCCATTCATCGACCTTGTACTCTGCCGTAGCTGCTGCCCCTCCTGAGATACCGGCATTATTCACGGCAATATCGAGCCGGCCGAAATGCTCTGTCGCCTGATTAATGAGATTGCGGACTTCTTTCTCATCAGAAACATCGGCCCCAACAGATAACACCTCTGCCCCTTCTTCTTTTAATAATTTTTCGGTTTTTTCAAGCTCGTCAGAGTTGACATCGGAGATCACAACTTTAGCACCCTTTTGGACAAAAGCTATTGCTGTATCTCTGCCAATCCCCATGGCGGCGCCTGTAATTAATGCAACTTTATTTTTCATGTGATTCTTTTTTTAGGGCTGCTAAAAATTTTTGAATTCCCACTTGTAGAAATACCCAATATGCCGTAAATGGGGCAGACTCCTATAATGGCAGTCATTAAGGGGACCACACCTACCAATCCCCACCAGCTTTGATACATTATTCCGAAGGCAATAAGAATTACTGCGAGTATCAGCCGTATTATTTTATCGGTCTTACCTATATTATTATTCATCATTTAAAATGTTTTGTATTGGCCGGGCTATTACGTCCGGCCAAATAGAATTAGTATTTCGATCTTTTAAAACCCACCCCGAGCGGAACTCTTATTCATCTAAAGTAAGATGCTGTCGCGAGTTCCGGGGATTTATGGGTTGTTTTAAATTCAATGTTTCTAAATTCGTGTTAATCAATTGGGACTGTTTTTGGTTTGCGCACCTCAGATTTGGGCACATGAACCTTCAGTACTCCATCTTTGAATTTAGCTTTGATTTCTTCTTCCTTAACTTCAGATGGCAGCGTAAACGAGCGGGTGAAACTGCCCTGATATCGCTCACGTCGCAGATAATCCTTCTTCTCTTCCTCTTCTTCATGCTGACGCTTTCCACTTATGGTCAACCGATTGTCTTTATAGTTGACTTCTATATCCTTTTTGGTGATTCCGGGAAGATCAACGGAAATGGTATATTCATTATCCGTCTCGCTAATGTCTGTATCGGGAGCCCAAAGCTCCATTCGCGTACCACCATTACCCAGACCGCGAGAAAAGGGTACAATGTCGTCGAATAACCGGTCCATTTCTCTTCGCATCATTTCTATAGGTGAAAGGTCAGATTTTTTTTGCAGTGCTTTCATAGCCACATCTCCTTTGGTTTTATTTTGATTCATCCGACTTAGTCGGTTTCATTTTTTGTTATTCCCAATTAAAGAATTTTTGGATCTATGAGATGCAGTACGATCCTATCGGGGGAATGTAGGTTTGGGTAGCAGTTCCGTTAGGGGGATTCCCCTACAGGCAGTTTCTACGTGTGCAGCGGAGTAAACAATAAGTTGTCTTGTTCATTTTTGTCACCAAAAACGAACCAAAAAGTGTTGTGGGAATCGTAGATTTTGTTCTGGTTATAACAGGAAGTCAGGGACTGCTTTTCCACATTAGCAATTATGCTAACTTTATTTTTCCCGCGATTCCCCCAAACCCCCATTTTTACATCGACTTATATCTTATATCACCTATCGTGGCAATATTTTTAGGTAGAAATTCCTCCCTCTGACGTCACTCCGCACACCGATGCGGAGTCTCGCGCGGCCCCGGAAAGGTTAAAAAGCATCAAGCTTGAACAGCGGTTATTGAATGAAATGAAAAACCTGAACCAGGATTTTCAGGATTCCTTGCCAAGATCTTTGTCCTTTTTCCATCGTATCTCACCAGAAGAGACTCACTATTTTAGCAATTCCCGGTCATCTTTCAATTCTGCCAATCCCGGTTCCTGTGGGGATCCATACACCAATATCTCGTCCCGGTGCTCTGCTCCGGGACGTCAACAATCGTTGCACGGCAAAGCAGACAACGACTATCCTATCTCGTCTCGCTGCTCTGCTGCGAGAAGACATGAAACATATAACGATCCTAAAAAATAGTAACGGGAATCAGCCCCTCCTCTCCCAAATAATTACGAGCCGAGGAATACCGCCAATGATCTGCTTGATCTACAAATCCACGTTTCACAGGATTATCATGGATATAATCTACCTTCTGTGTCATCATATCATCACCAACAATTTGTTTTGGATAAAAATCCTTCTTCCCAAACCTGATAATCAGAGTCGACATGTGTTTCGTTCTTGATTTTTTGGAGTCTTTTAAGCTGAAGAGTATGCCCATTATCTCTAAAAGAATCGATTATCTTTCGGGCCGTTCAGGATTTAAAAGCTCTTAGTTGTTGTGTAAGATTAGGTGATTGAGCAATTAAATGAATATGATTCTCCATAATCACATAGGCATATAAAGATGTATTTCTTTCCACCTGTTAAAATTCCAGAGCTTCTAAAACTGTATTGGCAGCTATTGGATACGAAAAGATTGGGAATCCTTCTTTAATATTAGTGGTAATAAAATAGGGGTATTCAGCCTCCCGAATTCTATAACGAGTTCGCGACATTTGAATGATATTTTGTACGGTTGAATGGTTCTATCAGTAAGACCAATTTCTTCAACCATCCTTACATATTTATCATCATCAATTTCGTTGCGCAGCGGAGCGGCGCAACGAGATGAACTCCACTAATGTTCGGAGGTACAACCTCCTCACAACGCAGTTGCGGTACAACGAAAGGATTGCTCTAATCCGCATAAATCCGCGGGCCACTAAACAATCAGTTCATTATCTGTGTAAATCTGTGGCTAACTACTCCAAATCACTGCCTTCATTTTCAACCCATTTTACGGCGTGCATCATAAGCTCAGTTGCATTATCAAGATTGAGCTTTGTTTTTATGCGTGCGCGATATGACTCTACTGTTTTTACAGATAAATGGAGCTTTTCGGCTATCTCTCTGGTAATATTCCCTTTGCCGGTAAGTTCAAAAACCTCGAGTTCGCGATCGCTCAGCAGATCTATCGGAGAATCAGATATATTTTCGCGTCCGCGTGCCATTCCCAGCAGCAGTTTTTCATTGATCTCGTCACTCACGTATATGCCGCCGTTAAAAACCTTGCGTACAGCTTTTAACAGTACTTCACCAGCTTCCTGTTTCATGATATACCCTTTGGCGCCGGCACGTAGAACCCGTTCCGCATACAGGTTTTCTTCATGACGTGAAACGACGACGATCTTCAAACCGGGGTCCCTTGAAACCAAATGTTTGACTAACTCCAGCCCGCTCATTCCGGGCAGAGAAATATCGATGATGGCCATATCGGGAGATAGCTCATCATATTTTTCAAGCACATTTTCCGCCCGCTCAAACTGTGCCACTACTTCAAGACCATGCTCTGCATTCAGTGTTTCTGAAAGACCTTTCCGCATCATCGGGTGGTCATCGACTACTATAATTTTCTTTTTAAAATTGTCTGCCATAATAGCTTTAGCTCCTTAGCTTAATTGTTGTTGTAAATTATTCACCGGTACCGTACATACTATTTGTGTCCATCCGTCAGTAGTTCTATGGATACTAAGATCTCCCCCCATCGTATTAGCTCGATATCGCATCGTCTTAATGCCCATTCCATTATCAATATTCTCACCATCCGAAAAACCTATCCCATCATCTTCGATCAGTAACTGCAGATAATTTTCATTTACCTCAAAGCGAACAGAGACATTTTCGGCCTCTCCGTGATTCATAGCATTATTTAGAGCTTCTTGTGTGATACGATAGAGGTGCAGTGATACATTTTGTTTTTCACTTGGAAGATCATCGGGAAACATACAGTTGCATTTAATATCAGATACTTTTTCAAACCGTCCACAGAGTCGCTGTATAGCCACCTTCAAGCCTTCGTTTTCAAGCTCTATATGAGCCAGGCCATGGGCCAGATTTCGTGCCAGCTCGTCAGCTTCCTTAATCATTTCAGCAATTTCAACCACCTCATCGGCGGCCGGCAATCCATTGGCTTTAAACTTCCGAGCCAGATTACGGCTGATAAGTCCGATCCCGGAAAGCATCTGTCCCAGGCTGTCATGTAGCTCCTGACCGATATAACGACGTTCATCCTCAGCTCTCTTTAATATCTCATTTTCCAGCTCCCTGCGATCACTAATGTCTTTTATCATTCCGGTAAAGATAACTTCATCGCCAAATTTCACCTCGTTAACGGCCAGTTCAATAGGAAATACAGTACCGTCCTTTTTTAATCCCCTCACCTCTCTGCCAATTCCGATAATTTTGCGTTCTCCCGTTTCCAGGTAATTTTCCAAATACTGGTCATGTTCTTCCTGGTATGGTGAGGGCATCAATATGCTTACATTTTCACCGATTACTTCTTCAGAGCTGTACCCAAACATCTCTTCCGCGGCTTTATTAAAATTTTGAATGACTCCTTCTTTATTAATTGTTATGATTCCCTCAACAGCTGTCTCTAAAATGGCTTCTGTTCTTGCCTGACTTTCGGCCAGTTCAAACTCTGCCTTCTTTTGCAGAGTAATATCACTTGCTGTACCTAATATGACATGCTTTCCCTGACTATTTTCTATCATATTTCTCTTCACATCCACCCAAACTCCTGAACCATCTTTACGGCGTCCTTTTACTTCAAACGATATGCTCTCCCCTTTTTTTAAAGCGATCAGTTCTTCCTCAAAATTCTCTTGGCCTCTATCGGGATACAGATGCCACACCGGTTTGCCAACGATTTCCGGTGCTTTATATCCGAAGATCTTCTCACCGCCACCATTCCAAAACAGAATCGTGCCGTCCGGGTCTATCAGCATTACCAGACGGGGCAAATTCTCTAGTATAGTTCTTAGGTCCTGTTCTGAAATTGCCATATCTGTTTTTTCTTCATTTGTATCATTCATAGTGAGTTCTCCATACGCTGAAGAATAGTTTTAGAATATTCCATCTCATCCAATAAAATGTAAACAAATTCCCCCACATATCATGCGGGGATATTACCTACATCACTATTATCACTTTTCTATATATGAATCTGGATAATCTTGATTATCATTTATCAAACATTCCAAAATAATTTAATCATATCAGTATTATGAAAGAACTAGAACAAGAACAGGAAATTTTTGACCTCTATGATCTAATGCTTGAACAACTTCGGGATCTCTATGACGGTGAACGTCAGCAGCTTGATTACCTGCTAGAGGCCGATGAGCAGGCAAGCTCCTTTGAGCTCGATGAGATTATCCAGATGCATCGGCGCGAAACAGAGAAGCAGCTAAGCCGACTCGAAGAAGTTTTTGACACTCTTGGTGAGAAACCAACCGGTGAATCCTGCGAGGGAATACAAGGAATTATCAATGAGGCCAAAAAGTTGACTAAACGCTGTAAAAATCCCGAAGCACAGGATGCAGCACTTGTCACAGCTATCCAGCATATTAATCATTACGAAATGGCCGGCTATGGAACTGCCATTGCGTTTGCAAAAACACATGGTCAGCATGACATTGCAGAGATTCTGCTCGATACACTCCGTGAAGAGAAAAGAGCTGACATGGGGCTAAGTGAACTGGCTGAAGACCAGATCAATCCGGATGCAAAATGGTCAACGATCGTTAAAAAATCAGAAAAGGAAGAAACTTCATAGGTTCAATATCGAGAACTGATAAAGCTATATATCATCAAAAAATGGAGAAAGCTGTTTTTCAGCCAAACCGTGAAAATTTCTATATCAGCAAATAAATTTAAAACTTTCTTAACCGCAATTTGTTCTCTCACTTTACTGATTGGAGCTCTCGGCGAATGGACAGGATGGTTACAGGAGCATACCGTGCTTGTTTTTTATGTACTTTCCTATCTGAGCGGTGGTTATGCGGGAACTATTGAGAGCGTTAAGGCTCTCTTGAAGTTCAAAATTAATGTTGATGTACTCATGATTCTGGCAGCCATTGGTGCCGCTATTATCGGTGAATGGATGGAGGGGGCCATTCTACTCTTCCTTTTTTCGCTAAGTAATACTCTGCAGGATTATGCCCTCGGGAAAAGCAGACGCGAGATCAAGTCACTGATGAAACTTCGTCCCGACACAGCCTTGGTGCGCCGTAATGATGGTTCGGAAGAACAGCGGCCAGTTGAAGAGCTCTCAAAAGGTGATATGGTAATTGTTAAGCCCGGAGAACGAATTCCCATCGATGGAGAGATAACAGAAGGCTCTACAACAGTAAATCAAGCAGCAATTACAGGAGAAAGTGAACCCGTCAGTAAAGAGCCGGGGGACGAGGTTTTTGCAGCCAGCCTCAACGAGAATGGTGTTATAACAGTTCAGGTTACAAAACTGTCTGAAGAAACAACGTTGGCAAAAATAATCCAGATGGTAGAAGAAGCCCAGGGTAGTAAAGCCGCGACACAGCGATTTTTAGATAATTTTGAACCCTGGTATGCGGCAGGAATCATAGTAGCGGTTATTTTACTCACCCTGTTGCCCTTGTTATTTTCCGGCCGACCTTTTGATGATATTTTTTACCAGGCTATGACTGTACTTGTCGTAGCTTCGCCATGTGCACTCGTAATCAGCACACCTGCATCAGTTCTTTCTGCCATTGCCAATGCCGCACGGAACGGCATACTTTTTAAAGGCGGTGCCTATCTGGAACAGGCGGCTTCAATCGAAATTATAGCTTTTGATAAAACCGGTACCTTAACTGAAGGAAATCATGTAGTGACAGACGTTATTTCTATCGGTAATGGTTATGGGAATAATGTCTCTGAAGCGGAGCTGTTGTCACTGGCGGCATCGGCCGAAGAGCACTCTGAACATCATCTGGCGGTGGCAATCCTGGAAAAAGCCAGAGAGCAAAATGTTTCATTCGGAAATGCAATTCAAGTACAGACAGAAGCAGGAAAAGGGATAACAGCCCGTGTAAGGGATCAGACAGTACAAGTGGGCAATGAAAAGCTTTTCGAC
The DNA here is from genome assembly GCF_058386985.1 of Fodinibius sp. GM108. Lineage (NCBI taxonomy): Bacteria > Pseudomonadati > Balneolota > Balneolia > Balneolales > Balneolaceae > Fodinibius > Fodinibius sp. GM108. The sequence goes on along the minus strand of NZ_JBYEIR010000002.1, from coordinate 140,688 downwards.
ATAAACAGCAGGTACTGGCAGAATGGAATCCGGAAGAAATCAGATAAACTAAAGTCGGAGGCCAAGACTGTAATTTATGTAGCCATCGACAATAAACCGGTGGGTCTAATTGCGGTAGCTGATGAAATCCGTGAGCAGGCCGCGGAAGCGATTAAAACACTAAAAAAGCTGGATATACATCGTCTGCTTATGTTAACAGGCGATACGGAAGGGGTGGCAAAATCGATAGCAAAAAAGTTGAATATTGATGAATATCATGCCGAACTGCTGCCCGATGAAAAGGTAGAATTTGTTAAAAAACTGGTAAAACAAGGAGCTACGGCCATGGTGGGAGATGGTATCAACGATGCACCCGCACTGGCAACCAGTCATTTGGGAGTGGCTATGGGTACAGCCGGTACTGATGTGGCTCTTGAAACGGCCGATGTGGTGCTGATGGGGGATGATCTCAATAAGCTGCCCTATCTTATTCAGCTGGCAAGAAAATCCCGAAAAATCGTTTGGCAAAATATCATTTTTAGCCTGGCTGTTATTGCGGTACTGGTTGCATCGGTCTTTTTGTTTGATCTGCCGCTGCCGATCGGCGTTGTGGGACACGAAGGGAGCACGCTTTTAGTCGTACTGAACGGACTGCGTCTCCTATGGGGTAAGTAAAGTTTTAAATTACTATTCTTTTGATACCTCTTCTTCTCGCATCTCGTGCTGCGTCCGATAATCGCCAAGAAGCAGGGCCACGGGTTTCCATTCATCGAATTCGGCAAATACAACTTTTAAAGCTCCCAGAAGAGGGATAAATAAAATCATTCCCGATACGCCCCAGATGCTGCCACCTACAAATATGGCAATAAGTGCTACCATGGGATTTAGTCTAACCTGTGATCCCAGTACATAAGGCGTAATCAAATTATTTTCCACCAGTTGGACAAACCAAAGAGAAATAAGTACAGCAAAAGGAAAAAACAGTGAATCTGTGGTAGCAATGGTGTAGAGAATAACGGCAAGCGAAGCAATGATCACTCCGATGTATGGCACGAGATTGAAAACGGCCAGTAATACCGCAAAGAATAAAGCGTAATTAATTCCCAAAAGCGTTAAAGTTATATAGAAGAGAATTCCAATTATCACCGTAACGGCCATTAATCCGGCCATATACTGCTGAACTACCTTATTTACTTTGCTAATGATATCAGAAGCCTTTGTACGGTGACTTTTTGCCAAACCAAGTAATCCTCCATAAAAAAGATCTCTATAATAGAGCATAAAGAAAATGTACAGGGGGATAACTGTTATCAGGGTTATGGTCTGAAATGCCGAAAAAAGTGAGTTCTGCAGCATAACCAGTGAGTTGTTTATAATACCTGACAGGGAGTTGGAAATCTGTTGGGCTATCGCTTCGTTTGTAACTCCAAAAACTTCTTCACCTGTCTGCTGAAGTGACAAAATCCAGTCGTTCAGTTTGCCGGTTACAGCAGGGGCATCACGCAATAAGCCCAATATTTGAAAAGATAGTATGTACAGTACAAGACCTATAAAAAAAGTTACTATTATCAACACAGATATTATCGCTGCGAACCGGGGGATGTTCTTCTTTTCCAGCCACTGTGTGGCCGGTAAAATGAGCAGTGAAATAAGCAGTGCCCAAGCCAGGGGAAGCAATATCAGCTGAGCTTGCACCATGATATATACCACCAAAACCGCTGCCAAAAGGAAGGCGGTGAAACGTACGATATTGGAATTACCGGTTTTTTGCATAGGATTAATTAAAGTACCAGGCGTTTAGAATTTGTAGAAACTCATAAGATATCTCTTCAGCACTAATATAACGGGGTCGGAAATACTTTGGCGCTGTGCCTGATTGTTGTTTCCGGATAGGCTGTTAACCACAGCGGAATAACCAGTAAGGGAATCAGCCAGAATATATAAGGACCAACTTTACTTTTTCTAATAATAACACCTCTGTTGAATAATATAGATGCAATGTTAGTTTAAGGTTTAGGCAAATATTTTAAATAATTAGCTTCTTTGCTTTCATTAGAGCTTTTAACCCCTCTCTGCTACAGACCCTGAAATAAATTCAGGGTGACATATTTATTTAGTAAAGCTATCATAGGAAAAATATATCTAAGATATAGTCTTATAAACAGTTAGAGATTTTTCAGGAATTATAATACTGCTCTGTTGTTCGCCCGTTATTTCTATATGGCGTATGTGCCCGCCCAGATTGCCGGTATAGGCAAGATAACCGAATGTTACCAAAGCATATATCAGCAAGGTCCAAACAAAAGGTTTAAATCTCTTTCCCTGCTTTTTGAACATGAAGAGTCCCGCAATACCGCCAGCTCCCAAAACTACAGTCAACCACCAGGCAATATCAGCTGCATGTTCATGTGCTTCAATAGTGTCATGCGAAATTCCGGCTATTTCTTCGACAATATCTTCAGCCTCTTCACCGCTTTGAAATACAATCAAAACAGCAAGACCGGCTAAAACAAATCCAATAAAAGCAATCTTATAGTGTTCGCTATTTTTGCTGATAACTGCCCATACCAACATGGCAGTCGAAAGAAATGTCAGTAATATTGGAATGTGGTTGGTCAATAAGTGTAAATGTGCTGCATCCATAGTTTTTCCTCTTGTTCTCGTTATTTTTTAGCTATAGTTACAAAAGTGGTTATTACTTTAAATTTCCCCTTCTCCAGGCATTCCAGTAAGGAATCCCCTGTTCGTCTCTCAGCCATAACTTCATTTCATCTTTTTGTATGACAGAGGCAATAATAACTTCCCGATTCTGATACATAACTCTGGATCCCGTTACCGATATTTGATCCCCTTCGCCCAAGACAGCCTCCTGTTCATCAAGATACCAGACGGGGCCCAGATGAACTTCAATTTCGCTACCGGAACCGGTTGCAAGGATCAAATGCTTGCCTTTCGTACTTCCTGCCTTCCCTTGCTCTGTAAGAATTTCAGAAATTTCTCCACGTATTGTTTCAACTGTGTTGACATCAAAATTTCTGACATATTGCTTAGCGCGCTGCTTATTTTGTGCCTCTGCCGACGATGCCGTCAAAAGAACAAAGAGCAAGGTGATTGTTGTATAAAACAGAGTTTTCATAGTTTTTCACTTTTTACTATTTCTATCCGAATGGTGGTATTGCAATCGGATGGTTAAGTTTATATTTGCTTTTAGTTTAATCTAACCTGCCAGCCAGCTCCGACTGAAACATCGGAGGAGGATTCTGACAAGCCGTAATACATATTGACATTCAAGTTTGTCCGACTACCAAGCTGGCGGCCTATTCCCAGTCCAACCGACATGGGCGGATCCACATCTTCGATGATTTCTGTCATCCCAAAAAAGGAACTCAACAGCATCCATTTGCCGCCGGCCAGAGACTTGCCAATCCCTGCCCCATAATTCAACGCGTTCTTCAGCTTCAGATCAGGCATATCTCCGTAGTGCCAGTACATCAAATTGCCGGACAAGAACCAGGTACTTATCCCTTGAGATATAGATCCTCCCCATCCCACATCCCATTCGCCGGTACCGAATCCGCGGGTAGGATCCGCAAGCGGAAATTTTAGAGACGCATCCAGCTTTAGGGAAGTAGTACCAAGATCCTTACCAATAATCTTATAGCCGAGGTTCACGGTGGGGTCACTGAACCCTGATTGCGTATATGAAGCAGTGTCAGGCAGATCTATTTGGTGTCTGCGATTTCCCATTCCCTGTCCCATACCCTGCCTGGTATGTTGACCTACTGACTTGTTTTGAGGTCCGCCGGTAGGTATTCCTCCTGTACCGCTGTACGATATCCACGGCGAATTTTGGACAACAAACGGAAAGCTAAATGAGGCATTATAACGTGGATCACTTACACTTAATCCATTCGTCAAATAGAAACTTTGCGTCCGCTCTTCAAAAAAATAGGAGCCGGAGGACAGTTGCATATTGCCGTTGTAATACAGCTGTTGCGCAACCAGATTCCCGGCTCCTGCGATCTCAAGCAACATAGCTCCTATGAGTAAAAACCATATTCTTGCTTTTTTCAACGCTATGGTTTTTTAAGATTAATTTTGATCCGGCTGATGCTTTCGCAGTCTTTCGGTCATACGTTCCATTGTGCCCACCGTTTCTTCGAGCTGCCCCATCATATCCCGCATCTGCTGACGTATTTGCTCCATATCTTTCTGCATTTCGGGATCCTGCATCATCTGCCGGTCCTGAAGCATCATATTACATCGTTCGGCTGCATTCTTCATGTTGCCCAACATGAGTCCCACCTGCTCACCCATGCGGTGCATCATCTGGAATTGATGCTGCATCTGCTCGTTTTGCGTCTTTTCCATCATGCGCGTCATCTCCTGATTCATCATATGAACCCGCTCATTCATCTGATTCATTTGCCGGTTCATATCCTGCATCTCTTTCATCTGTTGCTGCATCATCTGCTGATGCTGGGACTGCTGCTGAGCAACAGCTGTGTTTACAAGCAATAATGCTCCAACAAACAATCCCAAAAACATTTTTATTACTCTCATCTTTTTTCCTTTTAACTATGGTTTAGAAAAGTTCACAAAACAATATCAGCTTTTCCTGAAAGGTGCATTGTAAATTGATTCACCAAAGCAGATGTAGTTCGAATAGGATCTAACCTGTAGGGAAAAACATGACAGGAATCATGCAGGTTTTTTCCTCACAAATAGTAAACGGCAACTCTTACAACGATATAGTTCAGGAAAAGCGATTATTAATACAGTTAGATGATTTAAACTTTACAGACATAGAAATGACAGAAAAGAATGTTGATCAAAAAACAACTCTGAATACAGGGGGTATCTATAAAAAAACGGTATCCAACACCGCAGTTTGTAGTGAGTGCGGGGCTCTTTATACAGATGGCCGGTGGACCTGGGACGATATCCCCGAAGAGGCATCATCAATTTTATGTCCGGCTTGTGAACGGATAAAAAGTCGACGCCCTGCAGCTGTTGTAGTATTGAAAGGGACTTTTTTCCAATCCCATAACGCTGAGATAATGAAACTGGTCCAACAGATACAGCGCAAGGAAACATCTGAATACCCGTTGGAACGTGTAATTGAGATCAGAGAATATAAAACACATACAGAGATTACTACCACGGGAGCTCATATGGCGGGTCAAATAGGCCAAGTGTTATTCGATTCATACAAAGGAAGTTTAAACTACGAGTATGACGATAAGCAGATGGTAAGAGTGAGCTGGAAACGATAGTAACTATTGCTAGTTACACAATTTTATTTAAGATTAATTTTAAACCTGCATTCACTATGAATATCAAAAATATTTTATTCCCCACCGACTTCTCCGAAAACACGGAAAATGCTTTAACCTTTGCTCTGGAGATCGCGCGTACCTATGACGCGACGCTGCATATTATGCACTCTATTGAAGAACCTTATGATTTTGCTCCCATGATTAAAGATATCAGAGACACCCTGGACCAAAGAGTAAAATTGCTATTCGATAGATTGAAAAATAGTATCAAAGAAGATGAAAAGTACAGTAGTCTGGATATAAAAACCTATATGCAAACAGGAAGAGCTCAATTTACTATTCTTGAAGAATCCAGAGAGCGGGATATTGATCTTGTTGTAATGGGGACGAAGGGACGTACCGGTTTGGAAAAGTTTTTCTTTGGCAGTTCCACTGCAGAAGTTATTCAACACTCTCACGTACCGGTATTGGCTGTACCCAAAGAAGCTGAATATGACGGCTTCAAGCAGATCGTATTTACAACCGATTATCAGGATGGGGATATTGAGGCACTGAAATATATAACCGATTTCGCCGATCTGTTTGGCTCAAAAATAAAGGTTTTTCACTCATCACTGGAAAATGATTTTAGGGCTGAAATTATGTTCCGCGGACTCATAGAAGTGGCAAAAGAATCGATCCCTTATCAGGATATCGACTTTGATCACGATATAACCAACTCTTTCTTTGATGCTATCTCCAATCAAATGTTAAACGGTAGCATTTCTCTATTGGTTATGAATCGTTATGAAGAGTCACTTTCTATATTTAAGAAACATCAAACTAAGGAAATGAGCTATTATACAATTGTTCCTCTGCTCATTTTACCTATAAAAGAAATGATTAAGAAAAAAGAAAAACAGTCATAATTAATATGTTAGATAATATTCAACAGATACTTCATCCGACAGATTTTTCCGACTCGGCTAAAAATGCATTCAGGTATGCCACAGAAATTGCGCATCGGTGTAAAGCTGATTTGCTGGTAATGCATTCCGCAAAACCATCGTACGTTTACGGTTCAGACAAAATGATGGAAGAAGTTATCAGTCAAAACATATACAAAGACTTATATATTGAAACTACCATTGAGTTTGGAGAAACAGTTCCGACTATACTCGATTTGGCAGGTGATCTTATTGTGATGGGGACTACCGGAAAAACGAATATGGCAAAAATTATTTTTGGAAGCATTTCGTCTGAAGTTATAGTTAAGTCTCCTGTACCCGTGCTGGTAGTACCTCCGGAACAAAATTATTCGGATTTCAGCCGATTTGTCTTTGCGACCGATTATAATGATCGAGACCTGGTAAAACTACAACAGCTGACAGATTTAGCAGAACTGTTTAATACCGAGATTACCGTCTTGCACATAGCAACAAAAGATAATCTGGAGACGCAGATAAAATTCAGAGGATTCAAGGAGATGGTTAAAGAATCCATAAATGCTTCGAATATATCTTTCCGCCTCATTTTTGACGATGATTTTTATACTGGCTTGTCAGCCTTTCTGCATGATCACACTGATGAGCTGATTGTTATGACCCGTAATAAGAAGTCTTTCTTCAAGTCTCTGACTGAGGAGGATCACATCGAAAAAACCATTTATACAAAAGTACCCCTTCTGGTACTACCCGCCGAAGAGGCACTTAAAAAAACGGCTGAACCTCAAGATGGTTGATATGCCGTAAAATGAGAACAGCTATTTTTTGACTTCTTTTTTCAAAGATTTAATACCCTTTTTGATATCATTCCATAGCTTTTCTGCATCATTTTTTAGCTCTTGATATGTATTTTTACCAGCTTCCTCCAGTCGGTCAACTTTTTCACTGAGTTTGCTCCGTTTCATTTTTAATCTGTCGAGCCTTTGCTTCGCATCCTGTTTTATCTCAGAAAGATGCTTTTCATATTTTTCCTCAAATTCCTCGAGTTCGCGATCCCATTTTTTCAGTTTGGTTGTCAGTTTATCTATATACTTTTCGCGTTTGGTCATTGGAGTTTTATCGTTCATGATATATCCTGTATTTATTAAACAGTTTGTGTTTTATAATTTTCGTCCCAGAATTGTTGAATATCTTTCGGCATGTTACTATAGATATCCTCCAACTCTCCCTTACTTATGTGTGAGTAAAGCACCAGAAGTACAGATCTAAAAGCCAACTCAGTATCAATATCAGGCATTGGGCCAAATGCATCTTCAATTCTATTTTTGAATCCTTCCACATGAAATTTTTCGGGCTTATCTGGGAAATGATATCCTTCAAAATAAAGCCCCCGGATTAACATCGGAAGCTGTGCCGATAGTTGAAAAGCTTCTTCTGGTATTATCCGATCACGAATAGCATGTAACACCCCACGAAGAGCGTTCCAGGCTATATCTTTATCTTTTCTGTCATTAACCTCCATATGAGCAGAAATTTCTTCTATCCACTGGCTGGCATCTTCTATATACTTTTCCAGATAAGTGGGAGTTTTTGCTTTCATACTTCTCTCCTTTTCAAAAGATTCTTGTTTTTGTAATGTATCATACCAATGGAGTCCTTGAGGTCGATCTTCCATAAAAGGATACGCTTTGTATTGTAAAAACACTCATTTACAATGAAACAGTTTCACTATTCACAGAGTGACGGGTATTACCCTAATCCAGATGAGAGATCATCCATTACCCCACATGTAGAGCTAAAGAGATCTATAATTGCTTTGACTATACATTTGCTTTCTTTACCAGATATTTCAACCATAAATTTTATTGAATCTCTCAGAATATTCCGTATCTTTGGAGCCTTAAAATTGATGGTAACGAAAGGGACACAGAGTTCGTTATTATCAACTGTCAGTGATAACCTACTGATACTTATGGAGCTCGTAGCTCAGCTGGTTAGAGCGCCAGGTTGTGGCCCTGGAGGCCGTGGGTTCAAATCCCATCGGGCTCCCTTCTTTTTTTGGGAATAGAACGCAGATTACACGGATCGGACGGAAGCTCGAAGTAATATTTTTTTACTAATATCTGTATCATCCGCGTTCCATTAAGTATATGCCGCGTTCGTCTAGGGGTTTAGGACGCCGCCCTTTCACGGCGGTAGCACGGGTTCGAATCCCGTACGCGGTACTCTATAAAGCCCTTGTAATTCGCCAACCGGCGGATGCAGGGGCTTTTTTTATTTAATATAAAATTTTGTGATCACCAGTTCGGCTTGATATCAGATAGTCTCAAGAATTTTCTATTCACACACTCCTTTCGATTTCTAGAAAATTTATCTCCGGATATTTAGCGCCCCATCCTCGCACTGTGGTATCACCAGTTACTTCTATATCTGCTATAATTTCAACTCGATTTTCATCTTCAGGAAAGTAATCAGCATAGTCTTCCCGGGTATAAAAAAGATACGTCTGTTACGGCTGCAACGGACGTACCTGCACATCGGTATAATGGAAGTTCTGCGGGCATTGCAAGATATATATTGCTGACTGGGCTAAATCATCCGGCTGCAACTTATTTTTCACGGAATCAGAAAAGCCGGTATCCACCGAGCCGGGTGACAGACACGTAACTTTCACGCCATAATCACGCAACTCCTGATGAAGTGAACGTGATATACCGACGACAGCATGTTTGGTCGCCGAGTAACAACTCATACCTGCTATGCCATTTGTCCCTGCTCCCGAGGAAATATTGATAATATGTCCCTTTTCATCGGCTTTCATCTGAGGAATTACCAATCGACTTATATAGAAGATCCCATGTACATTCAGATCAAAGAGATAGCGCCACTTTTCCGGCGGCATCTCATCCATTGCTCCTTTGTAACCCACACCAGCATTATTTATTAGAATATGGATCTGCTCTCCCAATAACTCTATGGTTTCTTGATAGGCTTCCTCAACAGAATCCTGTTGGGTAAGATCCGCTTTCACATAGTGAAAGTTTTCATGCGCAAAATCTTTTGGTTTTGTACGGCTCCATCCCGCCACAATAACACCGTTGTCCAGCAGCGCCTTAGTGATGGAATGACCGATACCTCTGCTCGTACCTGTAACAAGGGCTGTTTTATTTTCCAGATCCATAGGAAAACACTTTTTAATGATGATGTAGAAGTTTATAACCTGTTTGCGTCACTAAACGTTTAACGAACTCTTGACTGGTCGGGATCAGTCAATCTCATATAAATAAAATATATAATCTGTCGGTACTCCCTCATGTCCCTGCTGGCGTAGCATCGCAGAAATATTTCCCCGGTGATAAGTTCCGTGATTGACAACGTGTGTAACCATTGCAGAAATGGCAGTTTTCATCTTACCAAATTTAGGATGTTCTATTTCAATAATTTTCTCAAGATCTCTCTGCTCATCAAAGAAAGCTTTATACTGCTCTGTCATCTTTGAATAAAGATACTGCATATCATAAATATCTCTACCCGTACTTTTTTCCCGAAGCTGACTGATTTTATCCATGGTTTCTCCTAACGAATCACCTCCCATTACACTTAGCCACATACCGTCAGTCTGATAAACATGAATAATCACCTCGCGTATTGAGCTAAAAACGCTTTTAATTTCCCGGTCATAAACTTCAGCCGGCAACTTTTTAAGATGATTAACAATCCGTTTGTTCGCCCATCTGTGATAATCATACAGCTGTAATGTTTGGTTATTCATAATATACCTCTACTTGGATTACCAGATATAATTTTTACCAATCATCTATTCTTCTAATATAGCATAGATTCAGGTTTAACAACTGATAACCTTTATCCTTAAATATCATCTATTGTTCCTCTTATAAAAGGAACCTGCTTTTATTCGGCAAATCTATTAGCTTTAGGTTCAATTTCAGTACACGGCAAAGGTAATCGGGATCCATAATGGAGATAGAATTGCAAATTTTTTGGAACCTGCTGGCAGCACTGGCAGTTGGTCTGCTCATCGGAATTGAGCGCGGATGGAGCGGACGCGAGCAGGATGAAGGCGATCGGGTTGCAGGTATCCGCACATTCAGCCTTGTCGGTTTACTGGGAGGTTTATGGGCAGAGATGTCTGGATTTGTAGCTGAATGGATACTTGCCGTTGTGTTTCTGTGTATTGGAGCTCTTATCGTAGCATCTTATGTCGTGGAGTACAAGGTAAAAGGCAATAAAGATATTGGCATCACAACCGAGATTGCTTTGTTACTTACATTCTCATTGGCTGCATGGGCCGCTTTTGGATACCGGGTTTATGCTATAAGCTTTGCAGTTATCGTGATGATACTGCTCAATTTAAAACCAGTATTGCATCGCTGGCTTCGAAAGATAGAAGTCAAGGAGATTTATGCGGGATTAAAACTGCTGGTCATTTCTGTCGTGTTGTTACCGCTGCTTCCCAACCAAGGATATGGTCCCTGGCAGGCACTGAATCCCTATTGGATATGGTGGATGGTGGTACTTATCTCGGGATTATCTTTCATAGGCTATTTTCTTATCAAACACCAGGGAGAGCGATTAGGTACACTTTTAACCTCTGTTACAGGCGGACTCGCCTCGTCCACTGCTGTTACTCTGAGTCTTGCTCAATTTGCCAGACAGCAAAAAAACATAGGCAGTCATATCTTTATTGCCGGCGTCTTGGTTGCCTCTTCTATTATGTTTGTCCGTGTAGCTGTAGAAGTTGCCATTGTGAATCCAAATCTTCTGCACCCCCTGTGGATACCTCTCACTGTTATGTTGATACTAACGGCAGGTGGGGGAATCTGGCTGTCGATGAAATACAATCAGTCTTCGCAGGAACGGCCGGAGATCGAGCTCAAGAATCCGCTTAACTTCTTTACGGCTCTGCAATTCGGTGTTTTGCTGGGAGTCATAATGCTATTGGCTACCGCCCTCGAAGAGTGGTATGGTGACGAGGGAATTTACCTGCTGTCACTTATATCCGGATTGATGGATGTTGATGCTATTACACTTTCGTTATCACGTATGGCACTTGAAGGAACGAGTGATGTAGTAGCGACATTGGGTATTGTTATATCGGTTATCGCCAACACTTTGGTTAAGGCAGGGTTATTTATCTTTTGGGTTGGGTTTCGTAAAAGCAAATCATTGATTGGCATTATCCTGTTAGTCTCTATCGCAGGCATCATCAGCATATTACCACTGCTATAACATGCTGACGGGCCCACGATTCTTCTGGATTTTTATGCTTTCACTTTACGCCAGCTGTTCCAATAAGGTGTGCCGTCTTCATCACGGAGTTTGAGTTCTTCATCACCGTGGATCACTGACACAGCTGTTAGTATTTCACGATTTTGGAACTTGGTTTTCGATCCTCTGATCTGGACTTTATCACCCGTCTTTAAAAGATGATTCTGATGGTTGATAAACCATGCCGGACCCAGATGTACCGGAATCGTTTTACCATCTGTTGCCAAATTTATATAGATCCCTTGTGCTTCATCTTTCTTTTCCCCGGATTGTTCAACAGACTCAATTTTCCCTTCAACATCAACTATATTTTTGGGATCAAAAGGCCGCTTATATAGTTCGCGTTTCCGTATTTGACGTGAGATAGCATAAGTAATTCCAGCAGCTGACAGTAATGCGATACCTCCACTTACCAGCTTCATATTTTTTACCATTTGTTTTGTATTCATAATCTCTCCTATTTTATGTTCTTATTTTCAACCAGCAATCATCAACAGATTTACACCAGCTTTCGTAATAATCAGCATTTTCATACTCCCTTGTTGGCATTTCAAACGCTATCATTGATGTAGGCTTTTAGTACTGTCATGCTGTGAGATTTTATCCTACAATTATATTGAACTTCCCTGTGCGCAAAAACCTTACATAGTTCTCAACACTCAGCACTACAAATTTTTCATTCTTATATCCCTATTCTTCTGTTTATTGATCAAATTTAAATTGATATATCATGGATTTCTCAATTAATCATATCTGGTTTCCCACTGATTTTTCCAAAAATGCCGATCAGGCACTTTCTTTTGCTGTGGAAATAGCTCGACGAACGGGAGCCAAACTGACGCTTTTCCATTCAAAGCGCGAATCCAGAACTATGACCAGCTTTGAAGGGGCCACCGAGCCGCTGGAGGAGAATACCACTCAAAAATTAGACGGTATAAAAGAAAATCTTTTAAACCGTAATGAATACAAAGATCTGGAAGTTTCAACAGTCCTTGCGAGCGGGCAGCCACCCACCAGTTTAGTGAATCATGTCAAAGATCAGAAACCCGACCTCATTGTGATGGGTACAAAGGGAGCGACGGCAGATCGCAGCGTTCTTATCGGAAGCGTTACAACGAATACGATCAGTAAAACGGATGTCCCTGTACTGGCTATACCAGAAGGCAACACCTATAAACCGTTCGAAAAAATTACGTTTACCACGGATTACAGGGAAGGCGATTGGGTAGCACTGCAACAGATTATTCATCTTGCCCGAATCTTTGATTCTTCTGTTGATGTGCTGCACATCGCTGAAGGCCCCAGCCTTCAAAGTGAAATTAAATTCAGAGGGTTTCGGGAACTGGTTACTACACAAGCCGATTATAAGCAGATCAGTTTTTACATGGAGTATGAGCTTGATTTCTTTTCAGGAGTTGCGGAGTATCTGCATGACCATTCGACAGCACTACTTGTAATGACTAAATATCATAAATCTTTCTGGGACAAAATCACTCAACGGAATCACCAAAAAGAGATGGCTTTTTATACAGAGTTACCGCTGCTTGTGCTTCCGGGAGATAGATATATACAACCATCGCCTGTTTTTGATAAAGCGATTAATAATCAGCAATAAAGCATGAAAAAAGATTTAAGCGGTCGTTCGGATCATAAAACAGTAGAAAAGGCTTGGGCAGAAATTTTAGATTGTTAGCCACAGATCTGAACAGATTTAACACTGATTAGTGTGTTTGCTGATGCTGAAATAAACCTTCTCAGGGCGGAGAAATAATTAGACTTTTTTGCACAAAGTACCACAGACCAGTCACAGGCTTACCCGAAGCAGATCAATAACCCACCCCCCGCTCCACGCCCCCCTCCAGAGGAGGGAATTTGGGATGCCGACTTTACGGTTTTCAAAAAAGGTACAGAACAACGAGACGTACAATTATTAAGCATTTAAAAGGTACGTTTATCCCGTCATCCGCCTGGCAATCAGATTAAATATACAAGTGAGGAACTGTCGGTGCATACTACATTCGAGACTGAAAAGGGTAATCTGTCGATTATCCGGATTTCTTTGCCAGGGCATAAATTCCTGTTCCACGCTCATTATCATCGTGCATATCCAGTGACATCAAGACAAGCCCCACCGGGAGGGTAAAAATATAATAGACAGCCATCAGCGGGAGCGCCCAGAGCTTTATTTTCGTCAGCCACAGCATGGGATATTTAATCAACAGCTCCCACGCCAAGTGGCCTTTGGGACCATAGGTATACTTTATGTCCTCTATCTCAAAACCTGCGGATTCCAGCTTCTTTCGAATATCATCCTTCGAATATCCAACACGAGCATGCTCATCCACAAAGGAATCGTCCCCATCGGCATCCTCCTCAGAGTAAACCGAAGGCGAATGCATCAGAAAATAGCCGCCCGGTGAAAGCGCCTTATAAATATTCTGCATAACTTTTCGATCCTCTTCAATATGCTCGAGCACATCTATACAGATCGTAAAATCAAACTCATTATCATAGTTAATCTGCAACAGATCCTGCTGTTGAAAATCAATCCTGCCACGACTGATTTCTTCCCGAAAATATTGGCGGGAATCCTCTAAATAATCTTCTTTTACATCAATTGCTTTAACTCTAACGTTGGGGAACTCCTGCAGGATAAACCGATCATATTGACCAAAACCCGATCCGGCATCCAGCAGTTTCCACGATCTTTCGTGGTCAATATCGGAACCGTACTCCCGTAAAATATCCCGCACATACCAACTGCGCAGAAAGAACAGATCCAGTAGCTTATAAAATAGCGTGCGCAAAAATCTGGAACTGCGAATAATGATGGCAAAGCGATCCTTTACCGGATCATAGGCAATACGACTCATGAAAATATATTTCGAAATTTATCAGATAATTTTGAGCATAATTTGGACGTTGCGCAGCAGAGCTACTTCCCGCCTAGTTGTGAGGAGGTTGTACCTCCGAACAAAGCATCTATACCTCGGGAGTGCAACTCCCTCGGAACTATTAGTCACTACTTTAGAACCTCCTACATCAAATTTCTAACCTCCAGCTTCCAGCCTCTAAATCTTATCCCTGATATTTGGCTTTTCCTGTTTCTCATTCCGCTTCTGAATGAGTTCACCCAGAAAACCTATTGAAAATATCTGTGCTCCCAGCACCATCAGCATAACGCCTAAAAGTAGCAGCGGTCGATCTCCGATAGGATGACCGAAAAATATTTTTTCAATCGATAAATAAACATTGACAAGCCCGCCGATCACCAAAAATAAAAAGCCGAGCGCACCGAAAAAATGCATCGGTCGCTGCAGGTAGCGATTTACAAACAAAAGTGTTATTAAATCCAAAAATCCATTCATAAATCGGGACAGACCGAACTTGGTTTCTCCGTATTTTCTGGGATGATGTTTTACCGCCTTTTCACCAATTTTGTCGTACCCTTCCAGTTTAGCCAAAAAGGGAATATAGCGGTGCAGCTCCCCGTATAAATGAATGTGATTAATCACTTCACGTCTGTATACCTTGAGTCCGCAGTTGAAATCATTGAGTTTAATACCCGTCACCATTGAGGTTACCTTATTAAAAAAACGTGAAGGCAGTGTTTTTGAAACCGGATCGTGGCGCTTTTTTTTCCAGCCACTTACCAGGTGAAGATTCTCTTCTTTGAGCTTCTGCAACATTTTGGGAATTTCAAACGGATCGTCTTGTAAATCGGCATCCATTGTAGCAATAAACTCTCCGCGAGCGACTTCAAAACCTGCCTGCAGTGCCGAGCTCTTTCCATAGTTACGCTGCAGGCGAATTCCACGAACATGATTTCTGTCTTTGCCTATTTCTCGGATAACATTCCATGACTGGTCCGAAGAACCATCATCGACATAAATAATTTCGAAAGTACGCTTACTGTCCAGCGCCTCATGAATTTTATTGTTAAGTTCGGTAAGTGATTCATCCTCATTAAAAAGCGGTACGACAATACTTAGCTCAATCTCTGATCTATTTGAATCTTGTTCAGCCAAAGTGTTATTAAAGATTTTGTATCAATGAGTTAGAAATAATCCACCAGAACACGTATAATTAGCAATAAAGATACGCTTTTAGTCCTCTTATGAAAAAACTTTATTACTCCATAGGCGAAGTTAGTGATATCACCGATATAGAAGCCCATGTGCTGCGTTACTGGGAAACCGTATTCGATCAGTTGAGCCCCAAAAAAAATAAAGCCGGTAATAGAGTCTATAAAGAAAAAGATATTGAAACAGTTTTAAAACTGAAGGAACTAATCCAGGAAAAGAAATATAGTACAGAAGGAGCTCAACAAGTTCTGGATAAAGATGGAGAGGAAGAAGAAACAGAGATCCCCGTCAGCGTTAAGAAAGATCTCAAGGAGATCCGCTTATTCTTAAACAAACTTCTTGAAAAACTGTAGCGGATCAGACTTTCTCATTTCCCGAGTCAATTTTAATAACCTAATTCAATGGAGATGAATTTATCAGACCTATCGCTTGGTCCTTTTCACCTATACAGTATAGAAGCCGGACGTTTTGGCCTGGATGGTGGCGCTATGTTCGGTGTGGTTCCCAAAACACTCTGGTCGCGATATTTTGATGTCGATGATAAAAATCGAATCCCGATGGCCATGCGCTGCTTGCTGATTGAATCCGAAAATACCGGTAAAGTTTATCTTGTTGATACAGGATCGGGAACCAAGTTCGATGAGAAATTTGAGAATATCTATCGACTCGATTATGAGCACAGCGATCTTTTGAGCTCGCTCGATTATCACGGATTTAAACCCGAAGATATTACTGACATTATTTTTTCACACCTCCATTTTGATCACTGCGGTGGCACAACCTATTATGACGACGAGGGTAACCTGCAACATACTTTTCCCAATGCAATTTATCATGTAACGCGTAAGCAATGGGAAACAGCCACCAATCCCAATGTGCGGGAAAAAGCCAGCTTTTTATCCGACAATATCAATCCTATATCGGAGTGGAATAAACTTAATCTTGTAGATGAGCACCATGTTTATGAGGATGGATTAGAAGCCCTTCCGGTAAACGGGCACACGCTGGGGCAACAACTCCCAAAAATCACAGCCAAACATAAAACTATCGTCTATATGGCTGACCTTATCCCCACGCACGTCCACCTACCCCTTCCATGGGTTATGGGATATGATATGTATCCGGTAACGACGCTCGAAGAAAAAGAGCAGTATCTTGATCAGGCCATCGGTGAAGACTGGTATCTATTTCTGGAGCATGATGCCAATGAGGAAGTGGTTACAGTCAAAAAGGAGAATGGGAAGTATACCGTTGATGAGCGACTAACGCTTGATGATATTGGTAATTGAAATTTAAAGACTCCAGCACGATCTGTCATCATTAGTAAGGCAATTATTTCCCGCGCTAATGAAAAAAACTCCATCAACATCTCCGTGTCTTTCCGAAGAATTCAGTGGGTTTTCTGAATGATGAGGAATCTCAACTGATTCGGAGACTCTTATTTTTAGTAAAATACAGCCTGTATCACTTGAGATCCCTCTCCTGAAAGCCTTCGGGTTCGGATGACAAACAGAATTAATATCGGCAGTTTTACTCTCAAACAACAAAATCCTCCACTGGTGCAAGTCTTGCAATAATATACACGTTGCAAACTTGCACCAGTTTATAGTTTTTACCCCACCGCCTGAAGATGAATCACCAGGCTAAGAAGAAAAACCGAAGCTCACTTTAAGTGAGCTTTTACAAATTTTCTTAGCCCACGGATTCATCCGTGGGTACGATTGCTGTTCCGACGCGGAGCCCAACTACGCTAAAGCTACGAAGGGCAGGCATCGGAACGAGATAAGAAGAATATGAAGAAAACCATAATTGCACATCACTGTGTGCAAATCTGTGACTTGTGCCATAAATCAACTGATAAAATTGCAATTTTGCTCCAGTTTATGGTTGGTTGATATTCAGCACGAGCGAACGCTCCCGCTATGTTTCTACCTGAGCCTATTCTCTGTGGTAAAAGCAACTATACGTTTTTACCCACCGCCTGAAGATGAATCATCAGGCTAAGAATAAAAACCGAAGCTCACTTTAAGTGAGCTTTTACAAAATTCTCTTAGCCCGCGGATTCATCCGTGGGTACTTCGACCCAGCTGCAAGGTTACGCACGAGAGGTTCCGTAACCAGATAGGACACCTTTGTTGTGAGAGGGTTGCCCCCTCGAACCTTTAACTATGTGCTCCATGTTATTTTCAATTGAATCCCGCGGTTTCGGGAGTGCAACTCCCTAACAACTATTTTTCTTATTTTCTTGCGCGTTTCCGTGGAAACGAGATACACTATAAAATTCCATAATCGATCCCCGGCCGCAATGGAATCCACAACAGTTTTGTTATTTTTACATATTCAAAAGCGATTATTTTCGTTACTTTACTTGCATGAGTATACAAAATCTCTGTCTTCAGCTGCTAAAGCTCATACCTAATGAACCAGGATAAATCTACAAATACGCTGATTCAGCAATTTATCTCTATTACAAAAGAGAGCTTTCGCAATCTGCAGCGGAAGTATAAAATTGCACTCTTCGCCATTTTTGCAGCTATCATCTTCGGTGGACTGAGTTTGGCGGGTGTCTTGGAATCAATCTTTTACCTCCCTGCCGCTGCCAAAATAAGTATCGTCGGATTGACATTGGTAGCTGCCGTTGCAACAGTCAGCTATTATTATAAAAAACTGTCTAGTCCATCCTTCAAGGCGTTCTATCAACAATTTAGTAAAACAACGGGGAAAACTAATCTCAGTGATGCATTTGATCTGCATTTTGAATCAAACACACAGAAGGCGCCACTACAGGATGCGGCCATAAAGCAGAACCTGGGGCAATTAAATCCTGATGAAATAAAAGCCAGCCTGAAACACTATTCCAAACAACATCCGATCCACACGTACTATCGCGCCGGTGCATCATCAGCAACAGCTGTAGTATTACTGCTGGCAGGTCTTTTGCTTTGGCAGCCCGACGCGTTGAACCGTTTTGTCGATTTACGGACCAGTTATACACCGCCCAATCCCTACACCTACTCTATAGAGCCAGGGACGCTTACATTAGAACACGGGCAATCATTTACGCCCGAAATACATTTTGAGGGCGACTATCCCGAACAACTGTCACTTGCTTTCAAAACAGATATCGAAGAACAGTTTCGAAAGCGTAATCCTGTCTCCGCGGATAATCGACAGGCATCTTTCTCTCCCATTTCACTTACTACCGATGGCAGCTATTACTTTGAGATGGATGGATTCAGAACTAAAGAGTTTGATGTAACTGTTCAATTACGTCCGCGTCTGGAAGAACTTGCACTGGAGGTTGTGCCTCCTGCATATACTCAACTTGATACCACCAGCTACAGATATCCTTTCTCAAAAATCCGAGCCTATCGTGGCTCCCAAATCAATCTGAAAGGGACATCCAACAAACCGGTAACGCAGCTTTTGTTACTTAGAACAGAAGCATCTGATACGATTAGTCTCAACGATAATTCAACTATAAGGAAGTTTGATTATCAGTGGACGATCGGTTCTACGGATACTGTATCCTTTAGTATGTCTGATAGTGCCGGTCTCACTAATAAAAATAAGTTCCGCTTTGTTGTTGAGCCTCGTAACGATCAGCATCCGTTTGTGAATCTTATTTCTCCATCGGGAAACATAAAAATGGAGACCCCCGAAAATCTTATCCTGGAGTATGAGGCGGGCGACGATTTTGGACTTACCGGAGCCTCATTGCATTTTGAGCATCAACGAGCTTTCACGCCAAACCCTGAGACCGGAACGATTGATCTGCCCCGGCCATCCATGAATAGTACGCAGGCGTTTGAATGGGATATCCCGGCTCTTAATCCCAAGCCGCGCGACCAGCTTACTTTTTGGATACAAGTACGCGATAACGACGCTCACAATGGAGCAAAAACAGGAGAATCCCAAAGATTGACAATCACTTTCCCTTCCACGACCGAATATATGGAAGAGCTGGAATCCAGGGAGAATGAGGTGAGCGAGTCGTTGGATGACGTTTCGGAATCATTTGAACAGATGGAACGGGAGTACGAGCAGTTTAAAAATCAGCTGAAACAAAATCCCGACACTGATTGGGAACAAAAACAGCAGCTTGACAAAGTGGATGAGGAGCGTAAAAAAGTTGACCAGAAAGTAGAGGAGCTGAATAAAAAGTTCGAGGAAATCCGAAAAGAGATTGAGAAAACACAGGCATTGTCGCCGGAGACTATGGAATCGTATGACGAGCTTCAGAAGCTCATGAAAGAGATCAATGATCCGGAATTAGAGGAGGCTTTGAAAGAACTTCAGAAATCACTCGGGGAGATGAATCCGGATGAAATGCGGAAAGCTCTTGAAAATTATGAGTTTAACGAACAGCAGTATAAGGAGCGCCTGGACAGAACTCTGGAGCTGTTTAAATCGCTGAAATTAAACAGCGATCTGGAGAAAATGGCAAACTCGCTGGAAGAATTGGCTGAACAGGAGAAGGAGATCAGTGAATCCAAACAGTCTCCGGCAGAGGATTTAAAAGAGCAAGAAGCCATAGATGAGGATTTAAAGAATTTACAAGAGCAGCTTGATAATCTTGACGATAACGCACCGGATAAAGCCCGTAATCAGATCGAACAATTACAAAAAGAGAGTGATCAACAGCTCCAAAAAACGAGGGAAGAGCTCCGGGAAAATATGGAACAATTGAAGAAACAGATGCAATCGCCGCAATCTGATCCCGATACCAAAGAGCAGCAACAGCGTATTCAACAACAAATGCAGCAGATGGCCAGGCAGATGCGTGACTCCCGGCAGCAGCTCAACCAGCAACAGATACAGATTAATATGGCCGCGCTGGAATACGTCCTCTATTCTCTGATCGATCTCTCTGTAAATCAGGAAGAATTGACAAAGGAAACTGAAAGCATACCATCTGCATCGCAGGCTTTTGTTGATAAAGCAAGAAAGGAGCGAAATATCGCCCGCCAGTTTACAGCCCTTTCGGATTCTTTATTCGAGATTTCATCAGAGATTCCGGGTTTCTCCAACAAGATAAATCAAAAGAAGGCCGAGGTAGAACGGCAACTCTCCCGCTCGGTTGATTTGCTTGCGGAACGTGACAAGTCTAATTCAACGTATGCTCAGCGGCAATCATTGGGAGGCATCAACGAGCTTTCATCGATGGTAGCTGATCTTTTGGAACAGCTTCAGAATCAGCAACAGGGTGGCAGTGGCGGCGGATCCATGACTATGCAGCAGTTTATGGAACAGCTGAAAAAGATGTCTGGAGAACAGCAAAAGCTAAATAAACAGATTGAGGAAATGATCAATGACATTCAGGGCGACAGACTCAATCAGGACCAGATGGAACGGCTGAATCAGCTGTCCAGACAGCAAAATAAGCTGCGCAAGCAGATCCGTGAACTACAGCAGAAAGGAGAGCTAGAATCAGGTGATCGCGTGCTTAGCGAGCTGGAGCGGATGTCGGAGCAGATGGAAGATGCCATTAACGACCTGCGCGGCGGACAGCTCGATCGTAATATGATGGAACGGCAACAAAATATATTATCCCGCATGCTGAGTGCTGAAAAAGCGATCCAGGAACGCGGTGAAGAGGATCGACGAGAAGCGACTACAGCCGAGGACAGGCCGGAGTCTGTTCCTCCTGATGTCACCCTGGAACAGTTACAGCAGAAAATCCGAAAGATGCTTAATGACCCTGACCGGACCAAATTTTCTGAGGATTACCAGCGCCTGATTGAACAGTATTTTGAGCTGCTTCAAAAACGGGATAAGGAAATTATTCAGTAACTTTTTCCTCGTCACAATTCCTTAGTTGTGAGAGGGTTGTACCCTCGCACTTATTTACAGCACGATCGAGTGCTCACGTTATATCTATAAATCTTTTGATCTGACGCAGAGTGTCTGTCAAATGTTTCAACGCAGAGCGTAGAAACGAGATAATTCATTGCAAGTCGGCAGTAAATCCCCTCCAGTACAGAAATAACGGGATCCTTAATTGGCTGCAAGTGAATACTACATTGCCAGGATAGGTTTCTCCGCTGCGTTCCCTACGGGAACTTCGGTCGAAATGACATCATGGAGAGATTAATTACTTTGGACGTCATTCCGACCAAGTCACTGCCAAGTGACGCGTGGAGGAATCTGCAAAGGCAGCTTATAAGGTTGTCTTTCACACGCCGAACTATTTCGGGAAATTCTTCGGCTCCATTCCTCGCTGCACCAGGATGGCATCAACGTTGGACACTAGGTTTGGAAGTTTTGATAGCTGTTTTTAAACAGCTTCGGGCTTTATAGTTCTTAGCCCGGTCTTTCAAGGCCGGGCGAAAGGGAATAAGAAAAATATGGAGGGAAACTGTTTTAATAGCTATCCGGAACAGTAACTTCAACTCCGTGACCAATGAGTTTTTACTGTGGAGCAGGGAGAAAGCATTACAGGGTCAAGGAAACACCTATTCAATCTGTGCACTAACGCTTTCGTTAAAAAGCAGTGTTATCCTGAGTAAACGAAGTGCATTGAAGGATCACGCCGGGAGTCGGACAGGTCTCCTTGAATCGACTCGCGTAGAATCCGAAGTGTTATCTTCCACACATTTTCGAGCAATTTCCGGGAGATTCTTCGACTTTGCTTAGTTGTGAGAGGGTTGCACCCTCGAACATTTATTTACAGCACGGATCGAGCGCTCACGACGCAGAGTGTCTGTCAAATGTTTCAACGCAGAGCGTAGAAACGAGATAAATTACTTTAAACTTGCATTCTGCAACACGAACCCGCCTTATCCTGCTTCCGCCAATATTTGACGATTTTTCTGGATGATATTACGATACGCTGCCAACACAGCACTTGTGACTTTCTCATCCAGTACTTCAGCTACATCTTTCACATCGTCAGATGCATTTTGAGGTGCAAATGAACGTCCCACAACTTTTAATCCGGGGATATCACCACTGCTGTCACCGATATACGCTACTTCTGAGGGTTCAAGGCCCATCATTTCACACAATTCCAGAATACCATTACGCTTGTTGTTTTCTCCCAAAATAATATTGATCGACACATCGGTGAAGTGGACTTCAAAGTCCGGATAATGTTCGTTGACATAATCTTTTATCTCGGGATAAATCTCTTGGATCACTTCCCGTTCCAGATGAATTACACCGGCATCCATCTTTTTGGTAAATTCGATAATAAGATCGGGATAGCGAGGCACCATTTCTTTCTGCAGCCACTGTTGGAGTTCTCTGACCTGCCGGTTGGCTTCATCATCAAAAGCGGGAAGTAACCGCATTTTATTAGTTTCCAGTTCATAAACCCCCGCACTTTCAAACACCACGGGATTTTCAATGCCCAGCCATTGGGCCACAGCTTCAACATAAGGGAACGGGCGTCCGGAACAGATGGATAGCGATGGCACGGCCATATCATGAACACTTTGCTCGTTAAGTCTTCGTATTTGAGAAAGAAGCTCCCAATCCGGCGTCTCAAAAGGGATAGAAATACAGCCGTCGATATCGGTAATAAATAGTTTAATCATTTTATAAGCTACAATGTGACAAAATTAGGAGTTACAAAATTTTTGATCTGCTTGTTCACAATCTAAGGTACCATTTATTTAGCTACTTCATTTTTATCAGTGCCTTCCCCATCAGCCTCAGAAATATCTCACAATTCCTAAATTACTTAACCACGGATTTTAAACTCCGGAAACACCATCCCAATCAATAAAAACAACAGGCCAATACCTGCAAGCCACTGGTACTGATTCTTAAAATCGGCGTATTCCTGGCTGGCAAATTCTCCCTGTTGGAGCTCATCCAGTCGACCGAGGAAACTATCAATACCAGAACCGCCGCCGCGGATTTCGTAGTATTCGCCTCCCCCCTCCTCAGCAATTGATCGAAGAACACTCGACTCCAGTCTTGAAGTAACCACTTTACCCTGGTTATCACGCTTATATCCCATTAATGATCCTGAATCATCATAGAGCGGAATGCGCCCGCCTGATTCTGTACCAATACCCAGTGTATAGACCGATACATTTTGCTGGCGTAATTGGTCAAGGGCTTCATCATAGGAATCGCCATGATTTTCCCCATCAGATATAATCAGTAGCACCTTCGAGGCATTGGTATTTTGCTCATCTTCCGAGTCAAAAGCATCGATAGCGGTCTCCATGGCTGCACTAAAATCGGTAGTGGATGAGGGCATCTGTTCCGTTTCGGCAATATTTAAGAACATGCGTAATGCCGAATAATCCAGAGTCATCGGAGCTTGCAGATAGGATTCGCCGGTAAACACGATGAGACCTACGCGGTCTCCGTTAAGGCGATCCACGAGGCGTGAAATTTCATATTTTGCTTTCTCCAATCTGCTGGGCCTCACATCCTCGACATTCATACTTGCAGAAAGATCCAAAGCAACGAGCAGGTCCACCCCCTGTCTTTTCACTTCCCGGACTTCAGTACCTATTTTGGGGCCGGCTGCAGCAATGATTAGCAGAGCTATCCCCACATAAACGCTGATCGTTTGAATACGTTTGCCAAGCGGCCAAAATCCTGATCGCAGTTTTTCGAAAAGTTCTGACCCAAAGAATGATTTTCGCTTCTCATCCAGTTGCTTGTTATACCACCAGTTTGCGGCTATTAACAATGGAATAATGAGCAAAAACCATAAGTAAACACTATCCTCCCAAATCATACTAAAATTAGCTGGTGTGGATTATAAATTAGTCAGAGAATAAATAACTGCTAAAGATAAACCAAATTGCTGAAAAATTTTAGTTGTTTTGACCCACCGCGCCGTCGCCAGATCGGCTACGGCGTGTCGGCGACCTTGTTCCCTCCTCGTTGTGAGAGGGTTGTACCCTCGAACTTATTTACAGCACGAGCGGACGCTCTTGCTGTGGCTATAATCAATCTTTCGATCAGACGCAGAGCGTCTGTCAAGTGTTTCAACGCAGAGCGTTGAAACGAGGTAGAAGTGGGGCAGTAGTTTCAAACTGTGGAGATTGAGCAAACGCTCTCGCAAAAAAGCAGTGTCATCCTGATCGCCAGTCGGAGGATCACGCCGGGAGTCGGACAGGTCTTCCTTGAAGAGGATCGTGTAGGATCTGAAGGTTGTTTAACACGCCTACGAGCTATTTTTGGGAGATTCTTCGACTTCATTCATCGCTGCACTCTTTATTCCACTCAGAATGACATCAACGTTGTTTTTTGTAAGGATCTGTGGAGATTTATGGCAACAGAACAAGTCCTTGTTCAAAGTTCGGGAGTGCAACTCCCTCACGACAAGTTTTATCTCGTCCCGATGCTCTGCGTCGGGACCCGGCGGTAAACGCTCTGCGTTTTGAGCATTCCTATTTTTATGGAATTATTTTACCCTTACTTTTCAACTATTATGAGAGGGGATATCATCGTTTCGTTACAGCTCGATCAAGCGTTCACGCCGCAGAGCGTTGAAACAAGATAACTGGTACAAGTTGCAAATTTGCACCAGAACCCACCCACTCCTACACCAAGGTTTCGGAGCGCAGGCTTGTTCCCTCCCTATTCACCATAGGGAGGGAAACTTTTTTAATAGATACTTGGCTGGAATTGGACCTTCAATTCCAGGAACAACGAGTTTTCTCCCTACAGGTAGGGAGAAATTAAAAGAGGGTCAACTTAATCACTCGTTCTATCGACCAAAATCAAAACGATATCCATCAGATTATTGCCGGTGGGGCCCGTCTTGAGATGAGTCCCCAACTGATCATGGAAAACATAGGAATTATTATGATCGAGATAGTACTGTGGATCTATGCTACGGCTGCGGGCTTCCGAAATGGTAGTCCCATCCACAATAGCACCCGCTGCATCAGTCGGTCCATCAATACCATCGGTACCCGCACTAAGCCATGTTACATTGTTACTTCCCAAAATTTTTAAAGCTCCTCGCAAAGCAAGCTCTTGATTGCGTCCGCCTTTGCCATCCCCTTTTACATTAACGGTACTTTCTCCGTAAAAGATGAACAAGTAAGGCTTTGTGTGTTCACTTACCCTGATATTTTTGCTGTACTCGCTCATCTTTTGTTCAATTTTGTCTGCAATACTTGCAACGTCATCATTAAAAGCTTCATCAACAATCTTGGTTCGACAGCCGCGGGATTCCGCCAGGTCCGAAATCTTTTGGGCTAGTTTTCGGGCCGAGCCAATAATCTTTGAATGATGTTTCTCAATAGGATTATCCTCCGGCCTCAGTGTTTCCATTTCTTCACCGTCAATTCCCCGCTCGATATGTCTCCGCACCGATGAGGGCACCTTTTCCCATAATTCATACTCAAGCAAAATATGATACGCATCCTGAAAAGTAGATAAGTCAGGTGTAGTTGGACCACTGCCAATGATTGACAAATCATCATTGGGCACATCAGAAATAACCAAATCAACCAAAGTGGTGTTGGGG
The DNA here is from genome assembly GCF_058386985.1 of Fodinibius sp. GM108. Taxonomy (NCBI): domain Bacteria; kingdom Pseudomonadati; phylum Balneolota; class Balneolia; order Balneolales; family Balneolaceae; genus Fodinibius; species Fodinibius sp. GM108. Next base: position 114,686 of record NZ_JBYEIR010000002.1, on the reverse strand, counting down.
TTCAGCCAGTACAACAACTGCCCCCCTTTAACTTGCGAACAATGCTTGCGAACAGTATTGATCTCATGAATCGTTGCTCCGGAATTATTAAGGAGATCAAAAACCTTTTTTAAATCCTGGATTGAGATTCCTTCCGAAGGCAGGCAAAGCAGCGAAGAGGTACCGCCGGAAAGTAGCGTCAAAACCAATGACTGTTGAGGAATTTCTTCTAAAAAAGAAACCACCCTCTGCCCTGCCTTTAAACTGCTTTCGTCTGGTACTGGATGAGAGCCGACAATAACTTCATTGGAAGAGCAGTTTTTGCCCTGCTCACTATCAGAAGTGATAACCAGGCTACCGGTGATATGATCTCCCAGAATTTCCGCCGTGGCCTCATACATCGGGACAGAAGCTTTCCCAATCGCCAGTACGTAAATTGGACTTTTTTTTATATTAAGTCTTGTATCCTCTGAAATTGAAAGCTCGTCTCCCTCTAACTTCATTGCTTCTTTAATAGCCTGGGATGGAGAACAGGATTCCAGTCCATCCAGGAAAAGTTCTCGAAGAAATCGTTTTGGCTTCATGTTTCCCCTTCTTTAACTGTTTGCTTACCAACTATATAATCTATTGAAGTTAGCTGTAAAGATCATCACTCTGATTGCTGTTTATAATCCATTTGAGGTTGAATAGTTTCGGTTGCAATGATAACCTGCTTCAGGATTCTTGTTAAGTAAGTTGACGCCCTGCTTGTTATATCCATCGGATGTCAAGTCCAGCCATCACCGGTGGTCGGACACGGTCTCCATTACCTGCTAGCATAAGATCTGACCCTCTCCTGACCTTTCCCCTACAAGCAGGGAGAGGAACTTTTTACATATTTAATGCTATTCAAAAACTGTCATTCAGTCGAAGGTTCTAGCATTCGAGTTGTGAGAGGGTTGTACCCTCGAACTGATTGCGAGATAATTGGCCGTTACATATCGTGTCGATGAGTCTTTCGATCAGACGCAGAGCGTCTATACTTACGTTCCAACGTGGAGCACTACTTCGCTAAAGCTCCGTAGCACATGCATCGGAACGAGATGGAAGCTCGTGCTACGAAGTTTTAACATAGCAGTGAAGGGACATGTGTTGATTTGTTCGATAAAACTGCCATGATAAATTTCTCGACTCTGTCCGCCGGCCCCGTGGAATGACACGCTGTGGTCCTCCAATTATTGGAGGATTCCACAGGCCCCGGTTGGCGGACGCCGCTCGAAATGATAAGTATAAAAATTATTTTTGTAAGGCTACGTCCTTCCAATGGTCTCACTGTTTAAGGTAAATAAATCTCAAAAGCATGTAATTATGTGTATATTACAGCCAGCATTTCCAGAGTGATCTATACTGGAATGACCAATAGTCTTTATCATCGGATCAATCAGCACAAGGCAGGAGAAGATCCGGCAGCATTTACGACTAAATACAGAGTAAATCAGTTGGTTTACTACGAGTCTTATAAACAAGTATATGATACTATCGAGAGGGAAAAGCAAATTAAATGCTGGAGCAGACGAAAGAAAATAAAGCTGATCGAATCCATAAATCCGGAATGGAAAGATCTATCCCTTGAACCGGGATTTGATGAAGGTCGAGAACAATAGAAACCACCTCGTTGTCATTTCGACCAATTCCGACGAAGTCGGAAGCGCGGAGAAATCTCTTTCACTTTAATACAACTTAGAAGCTCCCCAGAAGCAGCTGCCTGAATCATTACGGTGGAGATTTCTTGACTCTGTCCTTGAGTTGTAAGAGGTTGTACTCTCGAACATCAGAATGCTTCTCCTAGATCACCAACGGAATAGTTTTTCGTTAATAATGCCTGTAACAATCAGTGGCGGAAGAGCCAGAGTCAGGGCCGGCGTTAAATAACCGCTGATGATATCAGTAACAATATAACCGGCTGGCAGACCCATTGCTCCAATCATTAAAAAAAGAAACGCCAAAAAACTAGCTACCAGATGCAGGCCAGCCAATAAAACGTAATATCTCCTTCGCTGTGTGATGAACAATAATACCATGAGGGAAACAAGAAAGAAAAATCCGAATTCCGGGCGATAATGCAACTGCTTACTTTTTTGCCCATAATTATATTCGATAATCAAAGATCCGCTCTCCAGTGATGAATAATAGTTGTTTTGATTGTCTTCAAAATACTGTACCGGGGGATAAACCAACTGTTGCGTTGTAGTAACCCGCAGCGGACGCCAAATAAATATGTAGATAAAGAGAATAATCACACAGATAAAAAACCGGGTACCCCAAAAATAAAGTTTTCCCTTTGAGTAAGGATCAGGGTTAACCGACATAATTAACTTACAGTAGCTTCTTTCACTTTTGAAGGCCTGTTATCTCCCAAATTGGCCCAGACCATCCACAAGATGAATATAACGATATAAAAAATCGCTGTTGTAGAGTAATCATGAGTAATATCAAACATTGACGGCCATTGCACCTGAATAATGGCCAGTGTAATAATCCTAATGATATTTACCAGGTAAATAATCCCGATTCCAACTATTATAAAAGAAATTCGCGGGATCCATTCTCCGGGATAGGCTACAATAAATCCCACGAATAAACCAATAGCAGCTATGCCACTACATCCATCAACCAGATAAATGCCAGGTGACTCATCAATCCCTATCAAGCGTCCGCTGGCATAGATATCATAACCAAACGATTTCAAAAATCCTGCCGAAACAGATACTATATTTTTGGTCAGCCATTCATCGAGACTCCCGTCGGGTAGTAACCAAAGCTCATATATTAAATACCAGCAGAGGTAGATACCTACAACCTTAATCAAAAATTTTGCTACATCAGATTGAAGCCAACGCATAAGTTATTCTAAATTCTTTATCCCAAATATGTCGGTTGATTTTAAAAGCGCGAAATACCTTCCATATTCCAGTTTCTATCGTTCATAAATACCAAATATATCATGGGCAAACTTTGCTAGTTCAACGGTAAATATCCAGCTGACATAAAACGGTCCCCGCCACCCCGCAAAGTGACTATAACCGAGAGATAACTTGTATTTCATCCCTTTATATCTATTACGAAGCCGGTTAACTATCGGGCGATTGTAACGGTGATAAATATATACTGATTCAACGATAAGTTCTATTGTATTACTTTCCTTTAAGAGACGAACACCAAAATCTTTATCCTGCCCACGCATCATAACTGGATTCATCATGCCGGCTCTCTTCAATAATTGCCGACTGAATAACATTGTATTTTGATGAAACGGGGTAATGATTCTGGTCAAAAAGGCATTTATAATATTTTCTGCCGTGGTATCTTCAAACTCGCGAATACTACGCTCAACTCGGTTATTGCCGTTAAAACTTACTGTAAAGCTTCCGATACATAAATCGGCGCCACTTTTTTCAAGTATCGATACTCTTTTAATCAGGCTATTCTTGGTCAGCTGATCATCCGCATCAAGAATAGTAAGGTAATAACCTTTAGATTCTCTAATCCCACAGTTGACGGCTGTTGGCTTACCACTATGCGCTATCCGGTACAATTTAATATTGATATTATTATTCTGTAGCTGTGGTAAAACCGGGGGCTCATCAGATCCGTCATCAACAATAATAAGCTCTATATTTTCATATTCCTGGTCGGCAACACTTCTGATTGCTCGTGGCAACAGATCGTGCATCTCATAATGGGGTACGATCACCGACACCTTGGGGATATGTTTAGCCAACGTACTTATGTTTGTTAAAAACTATTCCCTATATATCTTTTATGAATTTATTATTCAATAATTATAGAATGATCTAATAGTCTCAGTCGATATTTGAAAATTGCGGAGCCTACTTTTTGAAAACTGACATAGTTTTCACTACCCTATTCAAAAACCAGTTGGCGGATTCCAATCGAATTGATGTTATGTGGAACCCAAAAGAAGCAATGCCCTCCTGAATGAAGCCTGACTAACGGGGAGTGGAGCTAAAGGATCACGCCGCCGAGCGGAGAGGTATCCCTAACGAAATTCGAGTGAGGAGTTTGCCATGGTAATGCCCGGCCTTGAAAGACCGGGCTAAGAAGGAAAACCTAAAGCTGTCTTAAGACAGCTGTTATAAGCGCGCAGGAACAGTTAGAGTTTTAAAAACTTTTATCCCATAGAACCTGTCATGATAGATTTCCCCACTCCCTTCGGTCGGTCGAAATGACGTTGTGGTAGTGATTACACCTCTCTCCTTCGACATCTCCCGATTAGATTTTGAATGTTTTCGGAATGGAATAGAGAATCTTATATGGCTAATAGATTTCTCAGTCCTTAACCCAACCTTGAAAGACTGGACAAAGAAGCTGTTTGAGGAGAGCTTATTTTTATTCCCCACCTATTCGCTGGATTCGTTAGCTGGTGGGTATACATGCTTCTTTTGTTCGAGGGTATAACCCTCTCACAACAACGGTTGGTTGGAAGTTCGCCACAGTTCGAAAATCAAAAGATATGTGCATCCTCCGTCAGGGTAGGCGAACGTTCAACTGATCCACTGTCCAACTGACAAACTGTTCACTGAACTACGCCTGCCAGATATGAATATCGGATTTGCGTTCAATGCCATTCATTTCGTGACGCGAATCTATAATACAGTCTGACCATTCGGCTAACTGCTTGTAATTGACGTCAGAATGATTTGTCGAAATAATAACCGCATCATAATTACTGATCGTCTTCTTATCCCAACCAATGCTCTCAGTACCGGTCCAGTTATCGTGCTCGCGAGTTGGTTTGATTCTGGGTATATGCGGATCGTAATAGGAAACATCAGCCCCATATTCAACCAGAAGGTCCATAATTTTGAAGGTGGGAGACTCTCGCATATCATCAACATCAGGCTTATAGGCCAATCCAATCACAAGCACTTTGCTTCCATTCATCGCCTTTTTATGAGCATTCAAAGCTTTTAGCGTCCGATCAACAACATATTGCGGCATCGAAGTATTAATCTCTCCGGCCAACTCAATAAATCGCGTATTTTCCTCAAATTCGCGTGCCTTCCAGGTTAAATAAAAAGGATCGATCGGGATACAGTGTCCGCCCAGTCCCGGACCAGGGACAAACTTCATAAAGCCAAAAGGCTTGGTAGCCGCAGCATCCAGAACTTCATGCACGTTGATATCCATCTTTTGGAATACAACCTTCAATTCGTTAACCAAAGCAATATTTACAGCCCGAAATACATTTTCGGTAATCTTTACCGCTTCAGCTGTTTTTGTATCGGATACAGGTACGGTTTCAACAATAGCCGTATCATACAAAGCACAAGCTAATTCAATGCTTTCTTCAGTGTGACCACCTACCACCTTTGGAATACTACCAGTATTGAAATCAACATTTCCGGGATCTTCACGCTCAGGACTATAAGCAACATAAAAATCTTCACCCGCTACCAAGTTTGATTTTGCTTCAAGCAACGGAATGATCAATTCTTCTGTAGTACCAGGATACGTTGTGGATTCCAATATGACAAGCTGTCCCTTGCGGAGATTCTCACCAATAGTCATAGCTGTTTTCTCTACATATTGCATATCAGGCTCTCGGTGGTGGTCGAGCGGGGTAGGTATACACATTAATAATGCGTCGGCTTCATACAGTCGGCTGAAATCAGCTGTTGCATCACAATGTTTATTCTCAGCAAGTCGCTGCATCATTTCTTTCCCCAGATGTTTGATGTATGGACGTCCCTCATGTATACAGTCGATCTTCTCCTGATCGATATCGTAACCAACGACCGGCATACCGGCTTCATAAAAGGTCCACATTAAGGGAAGCCCCACATAACCCAGCCCCACAATTCCCACAGTGAACTCTTTATCTTCTATCTTTTTTAACAGCTCTTGGATCATATGAAATATATAACTAAAACCTTGATTATTTTTGAAGGGCTGAATATAGCAAATTCATAAGTTGATTCACACAGACTTAGAACTTTGTCTTACAAATATTGTTAAAATCTACGACTTGTGTGGATCATGAAAAGTATGTGAAGAATATACGCATAACTTGCGCCCTCTCTAATGATTCAGTGCAAAAATTGCACACGGCAAAATTTATCGGATAATAATATTTCGATAAATGTCCTAATAATATTTTCTCCCGGTATGTAATAAGAAAATAATATATCTCTATCTGATTCTTCCAACTACATTTTTACCCTCTTTACCTACAGCCAAATAAGTATTGGCATATAAATTGTACCTCTTATTTAACATCAGAGGATCACAAAGCTAACTACAGCCAAAAGTGAAGAGAGAGGCAGGTTTATCTGTTGATCCAAGGATTATATAGAAACTGAGAGAGAATCACCTTACCGGGAGAATCATGAAGAGGCCTTTATTGTCTATCCTTCGCCGGACATGCTTCATATTTATCTTTTTGATCATGTATCAGTCTGTTCAAGCGCAAAAGCCTATACTGGTTCATAATCAAGATACCACGTATATGCTAAAAGATGCTATGCTTGACGATATAGTGGTAACAGCAGATCGCTACAGCCCCAGTATTTCATTGGGTGAACTCATCAAAACAAGTGAACTCACTACCAGTGTAAGCGGATTGACCAAAGATTTACAACGCGACCTGCCATCAACAATTCGTCTATATACTCCCCAGGGTATTCCTATCCTTACAAAGTATACAAGCAATAACAGCCTTACTTCCTCAATTCCAGATTCAGCTATAACTCTTAATCCGAAAGAACCAAGTGCAAAATTCCCCAATCCCGATATTCCTATCATCCTTGAATCCAACTACCGCAAACGAGGTAACCTGTCGCTTAGTCCTCTGAACCAGACATTGACGATTGGATCGGGAACTGAACAAATATTAGCTGGAAATCTGGCCCTTTCTCACTCGGGACCTCCTGGAATTCTAACGAATATGTTACCCGAACTTGATGCTTATAACACCACATACTCCGGATTTGGGGCTTTACGGGCTGAATTTTCTGACACAGAAACAGAAATATTTATTCATCATTCCCAATCAACCAATGAATATGGGAATCTGCTAAATATTGAAGCACTTCATGAAGATGACAGGAACACTAATATATCTTTAAATCATAAGTTCTTCCTCGGCGACCTGACTATAGATGCCGGTATAATCTACCAAAACGGTCGTGAATTTAGAGATGTGAAGGAGCCAGATTTAAGCTATGAAGTTATCAATGAAATTAACGCTATATCATACACAGCGGCATTAAGCAATAACACGACGGAATTACGAGTCAATTACCACGATTTTAATCGTATATACTCCTGGCCCATCGACAGCGTAGCTCAACAGCGATATGAATCTGTTCTAACACATCAGCAAACAGTTATAGAAGATATTGATCTTACAGTTGAAACAAGATTCGACTTCCAGGACCTCGAGCCGTCCATAAGTGGTAAGTTAAATATACAGGCCAGCCCAAATATATTCATCAATTTAAACGGGGGCCGTTTATATGATGCAGTGGGATCCGAAGGCCTCAATAATCTGATGAACAGTGTCCAAACCACCCCGCATCCCTGGACTGTAGTTTATGGAAGTTTAAGTGCGAATGTTTATTTCGATGCTATACACATCAAAACAAGTATCATAAACAAAGATTTCAAACGAGGATGGTACGGCCAACCTGCCAATATTAACGGATGGACTGGACGGATCGGTGCAAATGGATTGCTTTTTCAGGGCACACAAAATATTTCATATATGAAATGGAATATTGAGGGTATAGCCCGAAAACTCTCTTTAGATTTAGCAGAACGTGATCAGCAAATAATGCCCGGACCTGCAAAATTAGAACAACATATCGGGCTGGAAGTCGGTATGGATAATATGATTTATGGAATTCAACTAGACTCCTTTATTGATCGACATATGCGTATTACTCAAAATATAACAGCAAACCTGGGACCACAGCATTTTCTATCAATTGATGCCACCAAAAGGATGGGGACTGTTAAAATAGGGGTAGCATTAAATAACCTGTTAGCTTTGTCGGGCACTGAAAACAATATCATGGCCCATTTCAGCGAAAAAAATGGAATGAGTTATGTATCGGCCCCTCCCTTTTTTAATCTGAGTCTGGGGATTGATCTGTATTAGTAAGAAATATACTGCCCTTATACCGCCTTTAAAAGACCGGGCTGGTATCTCACCCATCATGATATGACGCGTAATCTTCGTAAAGCTCCTGATAATAATGGGCACTATAATAATAGTCGCTTGTTTGATTATAGTCGAAAGCGGTTAATGCAGTACCAAGAACGTTAGCCTCAACTCTCTGCAGATTGTCTATTACATGTGAAACTTCTGCCTCCGTTGTTTCATTAAAACGTGCAACCAGTACTACACCATCCGTTTGCTGTATCATGGCCGAAGCATCGGTAATAATACCGTAGGGGGGCGTATCAATAATTACAAAATCATGTGTTTCTTCCAGCCTTTTAATTGTTTCCAAAAACGCTTTGCTTTGGGTAATTGCTGAAGGGTTCGGGGGACGATTACCCGCGGCTAGAATGGACAAGTTTGACAACGGCGTTTGCTGTAATGCCTCCTCAAGGGGGACATTATCAAAAAGTACTTCTACAATTCCAGGTGCCCGGGTAGAGCCAAACATATTGTGGAGATTAGGTCTTCGCAGATCTGTATCTACGATAACTACATTGTGCCCTCCTTCTGCCAGTATCACTCCCAAATTCGAAGCAATTGTTGTCTTGCCCTCTCCTTTTGTTGAGCTGGTAATCATCAGAGAGTTTAATTTCATGTCAGGATTCGAGTATATGATATTACTTTCCAGCCTGCGAAATGATTCCGAAATCGGAGAAACAGTATCCAACATCGATACCAGGTCGGTCTTAATATTCTTTCCCTGCACCTGCACTGTTTCCCCTCCCTCATACTCTTTTTTAATAAAGTGCTTCATATCGGGAATTACAGCTAGCAGCGGCAAGTCAAACTGTTTTAACTTTTCAACACCATCGATTTTGGTGTTAAAAGCCTCTCTGACAAAGATATAACCGACACTTATAATACCACCTAGAATAAAACCAACCAGCAGGTATAATTTTGTATTTGGTTTAACCGGAGTCTCGGGTATATAGCCATCATCAACAGGACGTCCAAGCCCAAACTGCGTTTCTTTCCAGAGCGACATCTCTGCATACTGCTGCGATATAGTAAGAAACAGCTCCTCATTAATTGTTACTTCACGTTTGAGGCGTGCAAGCTCGGTCATATTATCAGGCAGGTTATTGAAGAAACGCTGTTGCTCTTGAAGCTGCTCATTTATAACCTCTAACTGGGATGAGTATTGCTGCTGCTCCACCTGTAGTTCTATCAGCTTTTGATTGATATCAGATACAGCTTGTGCAATATTTCCATCAGCTCCTCCCAAAAACCCGAGATATTGATCTCCTTCATTAATAAGCTGTTGGGTTTTCTCCCGAATCTGCTGCTTGTAAATATCTATTTTTTCATTTATCTCTCGCAGTTCTTTCGGCGGATTCGGTGCATCACGCAATGAGGGATTGCTTGCCAACAGCTGCATCTTTTCAATTTCAAGTTCTGCCAGCTGATATTGCAAACGTGTCATATTAGGACCTACTGCATCTGCATATTGATCAGCAAGGCCGGGTTTTATTTCATTAAGCCGCTGCTCATATTTATCTATTCCAGACTCAACAGTAACTAATTTTACTTTTGCTTCCTGTTTTTTGGATTCCAGCTCCGCCATACGACCAATAAGCTCTTCGGTCTGTACATCAACCTGTACCAACTGTTCATCATTCATAAATTCTCGCAGACGATCCTCGGCCTTATTCAAGCGTTCTTCAATACGCTGCCGCTCATTCTCCAGAAACTGCACTGCCGAGTTGGCAGATCGTCGATTCTGACGCGTTGAAAGTTGGGTATACAGATCCATAGATAAGTTTACAACATCGGCAGCTTCAATCGGAGAAGGACTCTCATAATTTATGGAGACCATATCGGCTTCGCGGTCCACCTGTGCGAAAGAAATATTCTGCCTAATTCGAAAAGCAACCGTATCCTTAACGGCCATAGACGAATCATCAGGATAGCTTTTAAACAGCACCGGATATTGCCGGCCATTACTCATCAGACGCTTTTTCATCAGCGTATCAGCCATCTCCACTGAAAGCTTCCTGGAGCGCAAAATTTGCAGTTCATTACTGATAGTACTTCCCGTTCCAATACCGTACGTGCTGGTTAACAGGTTGGCAAGATCGCTACCGGCATAGGAATAACGATTTTGCTGCTGACTGATAAGCAAAGAGCCTTCGCTCTCATATATTGGTGTGGAGATATATGCTGCCACACCAGCCAAAACCGTAAATAAAATAACCGATCCTATGATCTTAAATTTATGATGCCATAAGGTATAAAAAAGACGCTTCAGATCAATTTCATCGGGATCTTGTCCCCTTTGCTGACCCGGACCGGTCGGGCTCTCAAATTCGCTTTTATAAGATCCATTGCCCGATGGAGTGGGAAAATTGTCGTTATTAGTGATTGACATTAAAAGATCTCTGAATGAAAATGCTGACGTTAACGCTCTCTAAAAGTAGAAATTTTTACTTCTTGATAAAACTATTAATTGCTTTTGTGATTTCAAAGGACAAGAGTTATATAATTTTTATTACATCATTGATGATGGGAAAGCAGCGATAACAGTCTGATTTTGCTCCATCAAGACACCAAACCAATTCTACTTTATCGCTGTTTGAGGATCAATCTCTTACAACTTAAAGAAATGATTCTAACAGATACAGAGCACCTGCTGTTCCCGTTTCCACGCAGAGCGTAAAAACGAGATAAAGCTTCATTTGAAATGATACTATAATTCAACATTCTCCGAGTTGTGAGAGGGTTGTACCCTCGAACTGATTGCGAGATAATTGGCCGTTACATATCGTGTCGATGAATCTTTCGATCAGACGCAGAGCGTCTATACTTTACGTTCCGACGCAGAACATAGGAACGAGATATAATTCACCTCTCAAAATTCCTCCGATTCATCGGTCCCCCATCGCCCGTCATCCGTCGATAACTTAATTCCGCAGATTATTAATAATATTCGTCATAATCGCCAATGTCGATACGATAGTCGAATACAATCCAACGCGTTCTTGAGGACTCATTCCCTCCCTCTCAAGCTCACGTGGAACATAAATTGTTGCACCCGGGCGCACTTCAGGATAGTTTCTGAAGAAGAGGAACCTACCCGCACGATCTACCTCTCCGTTGGCGTAAACGATATAAGCATCTTTAGGCTTGCCCTCTTCCGTGGCTCCACCCGCAGCCCTGATATAATCTCTAAACGACGTATTCTCTTTATACCTTACTCCAACAGGATACAATACCTCTCCTGAGATCTGAACGGTCTGCAATTCTTTGGGAATTTCCAACACGTCTCCTTCACGCAGAATCAAGTCATATTCTGAACCGGGCTGCTGCATTATTCTTTCCAGCTCGATTCCAACTTTTATTCTCCGTTCCTGTATATCTCCCCGGGTTACCAATGTATCCACATCAGCAATATTGATTTGTTGCAACGTATCTCTTTCTACAGGGCGTGTTAAATTACCACCCGGCGGATAAGCGTATTGTGTCAATCCTCCCGCACGCTGAATAAGATCAGAAATCCGCATCCCCTGTTCATCTATGGTGTATTCTCCCGGAAATACCACTTCTCCTCTAATTGTTACATCCTTCTGTTCAAAATAAGACGGAGCACTTCGGATGTATACCTTGTCAAAGGGTTTCAACGTAAAATCTGCAGCTTTATCCCCCAGCTCCAGATCTTCATTCACTCTAAACCGATGGATGTCGGCCATTTCACGAGGTACAAAGGTTGAATCACCTCCATCGATACGACGTGATACTTCTACGCGATAAGGCGCAGCCTCTTCTTTAAAACCATCAGCCTGAAGAATTATATCTTCGAGCGTCATGCTATCACCATATGGAAAGGTCCCCGGCTCCTGCACTGCGCCTACTATAGAAACGGTATAGTCCTCGCGCAGATCAAAAATGGAAGAAATACGAACAATATCGTTGCGCTGAAGCTCAATATCATTTTCTTCGGGATTGTTGAGAAGCTCTCTCACATCAAAAGAGACAACCTCTGTGCTCAAGTCATCCTGTTCGCGATATATCAAACCGCGATTCATAAAAGCATCTTCTTTTAGACCATCTGCACGCTGTATTAAAGAATAAACGGTTGTTGTATCCCTTAGTTCGTAATCTCCTTCACGAAAAACCGCACCCTGGATTTCAACTCTGTTAGCATAACGATCCAATACCTTTCCCACATATAAGCTGTCACCGTCATGAACTGTGAAATCTTTCTGCTCGGGATATCTGATATCACTAATACGTTTCTGGCTGCCGGTATTACCTACTACCGAAAGTCGACTTCTATAGGCATCGGAAGCAAAGCCACCGGCAAAGTTGACAAGATCCTGAATCGTCTCATCCTCTTTCAATTCAAAATATCCGTTGCGTTTCATTCTTCCCGCAACTTCCACTCGTGATATATAGGGATCTATCTTAATAATATCCTGATCCCGCAGACGAATATTATTTCTCTGATTACCATACACCAGGAAATCATATACATCCATCGTCGCAGCGATGCTATCTCCGCGGATCACTTCAATCTCCCGGAAGGTTCCCGTTGAATCTGGCCCGCCGGCTGAATATAGGGCATTAAAAACCGTAGCCAGTGACGGCAGACTATAGGTGCCGGGATAGCGCACCTCCCCCAACACCGTAACATTGATACTGCGTACATTGCCAAGTGATATTCGTGCACGCGTATCGGTGGGGGCATCGCCCTCAGCCTCAAGGCCGGAATAAATTCTGGTAAGTGCGCTTTTGATACGATCGCGTGCCCGGTCGATCTGTAATCCGTTTACATAAATAGGCCCCAGATTGTCGATAGTAATGGTACCTTCGGGAGAAACAGTGACCTCATAGGTCTGCTCTGCAGCACCCCAAATATCAATAACAAGCTGATCCCCAGGTCCCAATTGGTAATCTTCGGGCGTGGGAATATTCAGCGAAGGTGTAAACGTTACTTCATCCCGCCGAAACAGGTCCATTCCAAATATTTTAGTTTTGGCAGTATCTCTCCTTAAGGTATCAGCTCTCATCATTAAGCTGTCGGGGGTCGTCACGGAGCGCAGCTGGGGGATTTGTCTTTGCCCCTGCTGTGTTGTCTGTTGTCCTCGCAGGGTACGTATACGCCTTACCAATTTCGTCACTTCGGCCGGACGCATTCCACGCGATATGGCAAGCTGTTCAAGCTGACGGATATTAATTCCCTGATCCTGTGCCCGCTGCCACAGCTGACGCACTTGCTGATCCGAGAGATCAGCAGATCGTAAATTCTCAAAGTCAATGGATCCTATATTTTGTGCCTCTGCTGAGGAGATTAGAAGAAAGAGGAAGGAGACAAGTATTACTGCCGTACTAATTAGCTGCCTTTTGAATACCATTTGTTCTTACAATATTGAATAACCGTTAATAGTACTGTTCCACTGCACTGTTCACCCTTTACATTTTCGGGGATAGATCCAACGTTCACAGAATTGGAATCAAAAGTAACAATTCTCAGCTAAAAGGTACATACCTATTTTTGTGACGGATATGAATACGTCATTGAGCTTATGCCCAGCCTTGAAAGACTGGGCTAAGAAGGAAAAACCCGTTAAAGCTGTCTGAAGGCAGCTGATAAAAGAGTATGTTATTCTCCCAAAGAACTTTGGGGAAAGGAGTGCTCTGCGTTTGATACTCCTATCCTTATGGATCTATTTTCCTGAGTCAGACGCCCTGCTTTTCTAAGAAACATTAGTTGTGAGAGGGTTGTACCCTAGAACTTTATTTACACACAGTCTCTAAATCTTTAATAAGACGCAGAGCGTCTTTCCATTTGTTTCAACGCAGAGCGTTGAAACGAGATATAATAAATATCGGGGTCCATTGATTAGCTGCAGGTACTACATTGCCATGATAGATTTCTCCGCTCCGTTCCGACAGTCCCGTAGGATGTCACTTTTGTCCCTCCCATACTTCGCAGAATTGCACGGGATCAGCACTTTTTGGGTTCGTTCCAGTGGTTTTCTGGTCCCGACTGCTGTCGGCAGTTTTGGTGACAAAAAATGAACAATATCCTTTTAGGACTACGACTTCCTCACATTATTATCGTGTTGAGAGGATTGCGTCCTGGAACGCCAGCTTATGCCCAGCCTTGAAAGACCGGGCTAAGAAGGGGAACCCATTAAAGCTGTCTGAAGACAGCTGATAAAGAACGTGGCATTGCAAATGGAGCGAAGCGGAATGCGGCAATCTCCCAAAGCCCTAAACGCTGACAAGAAACAGGAAAACCACCGGTACGATGTAAGGTTTTAATGACCTTGTTCTTTCCCTACTGTTCAGAGAGAACACGCTTTATGAAAAATGAGGGCATCAAACCGGGATTTGCAAGATTTGCAAGATTGGCAGGATGACCATGATTCCTTAAGCTTCACATTTTTAACCCACTGATCTTCCATAAAAATATAAAGCGGGGGATGTAATCAATAGATTAAGTCATTCAACACTCGATCTCTTAACCGTTCACTCGATTACCAAGTCACAAAGTCACTCCCATAGACTTAAGCTATCATACTCTCTACATCCTCTTCGTGCTTTTCATTCTCACTCTCTTTGGCTCCATTGCCATTTGAATGCATTTGTAAATTCATGGAATGGCCATTGCTGTAAGCAGCGCCATTGCCATTTGCCCTGGCTTGAGGATTCTTGGCAAGCTTTATGCCCCACAAACTGCTGCGGTAATCCCGCCAATCGATACCGAACGCTCCATGTAATAAGCGTCTTTTAAACCCATTAGTCGGATATATCAGCACAGTTGTGAGTAGCAAAATTCCCAGGAGTACATTAACACTGACGTTAGCCATTGCCAGCAACGTCATCAGCATAACTAACCCTAAAGCTTGTCCATATAATAGCAATGAAGCCGTTTTGTGAGTAAGCCCCATCCGCAACAGCTCATGATGGACATGATCCTGTCCCGGCTGAAAAATCGATTTATTTCTCCGGTACCGCTTGAAAACAACGCGCAACGTGTCATAAAGCGGGAAAGCCAAAATGGAAACTGTCAAGATTGGAGCCGTGTTGGTAAAGATAGCATAGAACTCAGCAACACTGCTTAAATTAATAAACTCAATAGCCTGAACGGCGAGCAAAAAACCAAGAATTATTGAACCTGTATCTCCCATAAAAATAGAAGCCGGACTAAAATTGTAATAGAGAAATCCTAACATGGCTCCCATCAAACAAAAAGAAAACATAGCCAGGGGCAGCTGTCCCACATAAAGGAAGGCACTGCCAAATAATAACGAGGCAATAGCCCCAATTCCACCTGCTAAACCATCGATACCGTCAATCAGGTTCACAGCGTTAATAACAACGACAACAGTAAAAACGGTTATAGGTACCGTTATCCAATAAGGAATCTCGCTCAGCCCCAGCACGCCATGGAAATTTGTGATGGCTATTCCACTGCCAAAAATGACCAGACAAGAAGCAATAATTTGTGCCATCAGCTTGGTCGGAGCTGAAAGGATAACCAGATCATCTTTGAGTCCTACAAATAATAATATCAACAATGCGCCTACAAAATAGGAGTACCCTTCCATGCCGTTGGCCCATGGACTTACGGAAAAACTGATAAGAAATGCGAAGAATATAGCAATGCCGCCTAGTGTGGGGATAGCCCGGGAATGCAACTTTCTATTGTTATCAGGCTGGTCGAGGATGTGGTTCTCCTCGGCAGCTCGTGCAATAAGGGGTATCGATAAGTAAGCGATAAAATAGGAGAGTAGAAAGAAACCTCCCATTGCTAAACCATCCAGTAACAATATCTCCATATAATCCAGTTCATTTTAGAAACGTCTCTGCCTAGTCAGGGGTTGAAGGTAGCATTATTATATTTTTAAAACAATTAATAAAAATTACCGATTAAGTTGGGGTATTACTACCTAATACACAAATAAACAGTATGTATAACTATCTGCAAATTTTTTATCGGCAATTTATTTGTAGACTTAACCTAATTATCTCAATTGACTAGTTACTTCTTTTATAAATTCCTACTGTTTTATTAGCGATAATATCTGTCGAAAAAGTTTCTTTTGCAAACTGGCGTCCGTTACGTCCCATCTTCTTCCGCAACTCCTTGTTCTGAATTAGATACTTGATTTTTTCTGTAAGCCACTCTACATCTTTCACAGGTACCAAAAACCAGTTTCACCCTCAATAACTGCATCCCTACAACCTGTATTATCTGTAGTAATAATAGGTTTAGCCGCAGATGCCGCTTCAATTAGTTGATACCCTCTTTGCCGTATATTTCATACCCATGGGATGAGATGTAATGCCTATTTTTATCGGATTAATTACAAGAATCTTTAAGAAAACTTATCTCAGGATAACTGCTCATGTTCTACCTTATTTTTTAAGAACATTGTCTCTATCCCATTTAACATAGCATTCCATGAATATTTTTGCTTGACCTCTTTTCTCAACTCATTCGGGTCTGTTTTAAGAGGATCCGATTGTTCTTTGATTATTTGGATAGGTTCAAGGTAATCCTTCGCGTTTTCGGCGATAAAGATATTTTTACTTATATTTTCCAACCCTTCAACACCCATCGGGGAACTAATAATTGGGATACCCATTGCCATATATTCAAGTATCTTGTTCTGGATACCGGCTCCATAACGCATTGGGCATACTGCAAATAACGGATTGCCAACAGCTTCTTGTATTGATGCGACCTTTCCAGTTACTAAAACATTTTGATAATCCTGGAAAGTTTTTTTTAACTGATCAGGAATAACCCCAATTATCTTAAACTTTATATTTGGATATTTTTCATTAATTGATGGTAAAATCTTCTTAATAAAGAATTCACATGCATCTCTATTTTGAGCACTATGAATATTTCCAATAAAAACAATTTTATTTTCTTTAGGACCTTCAACTAGTTTAAATCGATCTAAGTCCACACCATTTTTAAAAACTTCTACATTTGATGTACTACCGAATTTTCCTAAATATTTTTTATCTGTGTGTGATATCAAACTAGCTGACCTATATTTTTCTAATATATCTAATTCTCGCCTCCGTATTTTTTTTCGATCCATGTAGTATAGAAACTCCATAAAACTCTTTATAGAAAACAACTTTAATCGACTGTAATTCATAGAAATAGCATCCGTTAGTTCTACATGAACTCTAGATGGGCTAAAATCCTTAACGTATTGTTCCATTCGAAATAAATGAATCAGCAAATAATCATATTTTTGTCTCTTTTCTTCTAAAAAGGAATATAATTTTGGGTTATAATAATACCATTCTTGAATCGATTTTCTAGAAAAGAAGGAAGCTAAAGAAAATAGCTTCGCTCTTAAGGGGTTGTGATAAACTGTATATGCCTCACTAAATACATTCTGTATCTTTGAATAATTGTGATAGTCATAATCTTCATTTTCAGTTAACGAAACAATATCTAAGGAATGATATTTAGATAAATATTCGCAGATCTTAAAAATTCTCAACTTATCTCCTCCATGAGTTGGAAAAACTTCTCTTGAAGTTAATACTAATATCTTACTCATTCGTCAGATATACTTTATAGCTTTTAACTAGTTCTTGATAATTTTTATTTAAGGATAAGCAAAACCAAAATGGGATAGTAGCTAAGGAGCTAAACTGCATAAATATCAGAAAAACTACCACATTAAGCGAAAAAATCAATTTTCTCGTAGCAATATCATTATAGAATAACCCCCGATCTTTTCGACCTATCATATAAATAAGAAATAAAAATATTAACCCATTAATGATACCAATCTCCGACAGTATTTTGGCATAGAAGTTCTTAGGGTTAGTATTTTTTTTTCGAATATTTTGTTGAGTTTCGGGATTGTATAACATTTCATAATCATAATTGATTATATATTCACCGAATTTTAAAGGATATCCGCCCATACCAATTCCTAATGGATAATCAACAAAAATATCATAGCCAACTTTTGGATATAACGTTCTAATATATGCCGAAGCATCTATATTATAGACATCAGTAATCTCTGCCTCACTGTAAAATCTTTTTAGGCGGTTGAGAGTATAGCTATCCTGGCTAGCAAGAAAAGTAAGCGTACCCACAATCACTCCCACAGTAATAGTGGTAACTAAGAAAATATGTGCAATTGCTTTTACTTTATTTCTATTCAAATAGACATAAACAATAGATATATAAGCCAAAAGCAGTACATACCCCAACAACGAGAAGGTGAAAATTAACAGTAGGTACAGATATCCTATTTTGAGCTTATCATAAAAATTCTTTGTCTTGGCATATATCCACGTCTGAATAGGTATTAGAAAAAGTGTGACCTGTGATGCCCAAGCAGCTTCCGAAGTAGTATACTGTGGCCGTCCCCCTACTTTATCAGCTATAAAATTAAATATTAAAGATCGAAGTCCCAGAAAATCACCACCCAAAAATAAAATGAGATCTAAAGTAGCAACAAAAAGAAATAAATTGATCAGAATTCTGAAAGACTTAAATAAGCGCTCATAACTTAAATTTTCAAAAGTATAGTTAAATCCATAATAGGAAACTATGCCTAACAAGAAAATTATGACGCTCTCTGCTAAGTATGAATAGTTAAACTCAAAAATTCCATAGAGAATAAAGCTATATAATCCCAAATATATAGCAAAGAGGAATAATAATATATCATAGGTATCTTTACGTCGCAGCGCAGAAAAAAAATACAATACCCCGGGAACTAGCAGAAGAAGAAGACTAACCGGCCGATACGTGGAGGGCATCACGGGTAAACTGGTAAATGAAATAAAAATAATCCCGAGTGAACAGAGCTTTTTCATTTACCTATAAAGTTCGAGGTAATTATTGACATAATTACGAGTACTAAATCTCTTAGAAGCTTTCTTTGCAGAACTACTCAATTGAGTATATCTCGCAGGATCAGCTTTTAAAGTATTTACTATATTTTTGACCTGATTTAGAAAATCATTTTCATCAATATAATATCCATCATTTCCATCTTCTACCAAATCCCTTATCCCTCCTTTTCTTAGGGTAATCACAGGTTTGCCAAAAGAAAACGCCTCGACTATAGTACGTCCCATAGGCTCCTCCCATCTAGGCAGATGTAGTAACAAATCTATTTTATTGAAAAAGATCTCCTGATCTGTAAAACCTAAATATGTTATATATTCACTTTTCTTGATCTGTTCTCGAAGATCATCCTCACCAGCTGCTATATCTCCTGCCAATACTGTAGGAATTGCAAGCGTATTTGCAACTTCTAAAATCCGATCCACTCCCTTCAATTTACTAATCAGTCCAATGTAACCTAAAACAAAACTATTCCTTTCAGTATTTTCAGTATCTAAACTACTATTAGATTGTAAGGAACCAACGGCATTATAAACTATAGACCCATCCACTCCATAATATTTTTGGTGCTGCTTCTTAACATGCTTACTTATAAATACATATTCATCTACGTAAGATTTATAAGTTTGAAATTTTTGAGTATAAATCTTACAAAAACTACACTGTTTTTTACACTGACTATTTCCACTTCTCATCATTGAACTACGAGCGCAAATAAGATAATAATCCCGGGTAGTATGGATAACCTTAGAATACTTAGATGCAGTCTTCCATATCCTGGGTGTGAACATTGCTATATTGTTCGTATGCACAATGTCGGGGTTAATTTTTTTGAAAATGTTCTCGAATGTAAAAGAAGGTACTATATTAACATACTCATATAAGCGCCAAAGTACCTTCTTGAAAATCCCCTTCTTGTTACCAAAATATCGATTAAAGATATGAGGAATTTTTCGGTAAATGACTACTACGCCATTCTTTCTTTTAATGTCATTTTTCAATCCCGAAGTCAGAATGTAAACCTCATGATCTTTTGCCAAACTTTCAGCCAGTATTTGTGTGGAATATTCTGCTCCTCCAATAACGTAGGGATCATAAAGAGTATTTACTAATACTATTTTCATTCTATTTCTTCCCTGCTATATGAATTAATCCAATTAAGGCTGCTGAACTTCTTATCCACTGATTTACCCAGACTATAAAAAAAACACCAATCCATTTAAATTGAGCTATCACATAATTATGATTTTTAGCCTTTCTTTTCATTCTAACCAGATTGGGAGGAACTAAAAATTTCAGTATTGATTTTGCTATTGACCAAGCAAAGTTTCCATGTTCTTGCCATACATATGGCTGCCACTTCCCCACACGCCAAGATTTTTTGCATAATTTTTTAAATTTCCTTGGTTCTTTAACTGCATACGCCTCCTTACAAAATATCAGTTTATACCCTTCCCGAGTTGCTTTACCGGTCCAGCGGACATCTCCACCCGATCTTATTCCTTCCGGGAACTTTCCAAGATCTTGAATTACCTCTCTTTTCACTAATAAATTTGCCGTCATTACATGGCCTGCACTAATCGAAAGTTCAACGTTAACATTACTCACGGCATCTGCCAATTCACTTATTGTAGAATCTTCAGTCAAATTAAACAGAATATCTCCACCAATAAGATCGGCACCCGATTTTTTAAGGCAATCATAAAAACTTTGCAACCAATTATCAGAAGGGGTACACCCCGTATCTAAAAAAATGAGATAATCTCCCGAGGAATGTTCTATCCCTCGATTTCGACAAGAATAAGGGCTGTTTAGATGTTTTGTTTCCGAAAGTAGAGTTACGTTATCAAACTGCCTTACAATGTTTGGCGTGTTATCATCCGATCCATTATCAACCACAATAATTTCATCGCCAGAGGAAAAATCCAATTGCTCGATAACTTTTGACAGAATATCTGCTATGCTTCCAGCGGCATTACAGACAGGAATAATTACACTTATCATTTTAAGAAAAATATTTATTGCTTTTCCTTTTTATATAACCATAAATACTTCCGACCTTCATAGTGAGACTAATTAAATAATGAAAAGAGTATAAATGGAATTTCTGAAATCCACTCAATTTCCTGTTACTGGCCTTAATTTTTTTATCAAGCTTATTTATAAATGGGAAAAATACTGCAGTTGCACCAAATAAGGCTATCAAATAAAGCAGATTAATTCTTTTTCCTTGTTGCTTCCAAACTTCAGGATGTCCCTGAGAAACTCTCCACTGTTTCTTAAATAATTTCCGACTGCTTCGTGCCGGATAGTAAACCTTTGCATTCGGTGAATATTTCAAGGAGAAATTTTCACTTGTTGCTTTACCAGTCCAATCTAGATCGCCTCCTGATCTTATACCTTCGGGGAAAAAACCAATTGTATCAAAAACTTTTCTCCTTATAAAAAGATTACCACCCATAGCAACACCTCTTTCTTTAATTGCTTGCTCCATTTTAACATTTACTATGGAATCATATAATTCACCTATTGTAGCGTGTGAACTCATTTCAAAACATACACATCCACCGATTATATCAGCATTTAATCGATCTAGATCGGCAAGACCGTCAGACAACCATTGTTCGGACGGGGTACACTTTGAATCCAATAATATAATCACATCACCTTTGGCCCGTTCAATTCCTCGATTTCTAGCTGAATAGGGACTTCCCAAATTTTCATGCTCTTTGAGAAGAGTTACAAAAGGAAAGCTTTCAGCAACTTCATCGGATCCGTCATCGGAACCATTATCCACAACAAAAACTTCTACTGTTTCTATATTCTGTACCTGAGGGGCCAGTGCATCTAATGTTTTTTTCAGCCGTTCTGCATCATTGTAAACAGGAATGATGATACTTGATTCGATCATACAGTATCAGAGTAATACATTAATTATTCTCGAAATAGGTAAACATCTCACTGCCAGCCAAAATAAAAGCACCGCTACCGTATACTTCGGCATTTACTGAAACCGAGGTGGCCGGACGATAACCGACTGGTTGTACATATCCCAACTTCCCAGATTCGTTAACCTTTTCTGACAAAGAGTGCCAGCTTTCCAGCATAGCTTTTTTATATTTATTACCTTCCAAAATATTATTATTAATACCCCAAGCCAAGGCATAACAAATTAAAGCGGATCCACTCGTTTCAGGTTGGGGATATCTCTCCGGTATATATAAATTGCTTCTCCAGAGGCCGTCTTTCGACTGAAGGGATAGTAATTTTTCAATGAGCTGAATATAAACAGATTTAAACTCTTCCTCTATTTTTTTCTGCTCACCGGGAATTTCTTCAAGCAATCTTGCCAGGCCAGCTACTGCCCATCCATTTCCGCGCAGCCAAAACATTTTATTCCCTTGAGAATCATAGTCGTTATTGTAACGTCTATCCCTAAAAAAAAGAGAGTCACCCTCGCTGTAGAGTAGATTATAAGAATCTTTCCACGATTTAAATAAAAAAGATAGATATTTAGATTCCGAAGTAACATCTGATAGTGCCGCCAAAGCCGGAGGTGCCATAAACAATGCATCTGCCCACCACCAAAGAGGCTCTTCAAGTTTACTGGGTGTTCGTTCATCGGTCATTTTATTTGCACTCTTCAGGTAACTTTTGATCATCTCTTCATCTTTGAACTCCTCATATAAATCAAGATAAACTTGTGCCACAGCTTGATCATCTGCATTAAATTCACGAGAACCTATCTTCCAATTGTTATCATCAGCCCATTGATAACTATCAATTAAAAATTTACTATATTCCATCTCTTGGTAAGCAGATATACCGCCAATATAAAATGTGGCTGTTTGCCAACTCTTTGGTGATACCTCACTCATATTTTTTATCTGCCAGTTGTAAACTCGCTGGACAACTTTAAAGACTTCTTCTTGTTCAGAATTTTGAAACTCGGGAAGATTATAAGATGCCCGCATACAACCACAACTGACTATGACAACCGTTAAAGCAACGAAAAAAAACTTCATTTTTTAGTAGAAAATGTATTCTTTATCATTAATGATAATAAATAATATACAACCAGCATAATAGGGGTTATGTCATGTTGAGACTTAAAATTTTGGCAGTGCTAGGATTTATCTTATTCAGTGTTGTCGGATGTAATATCTTAGGAAGTACCGGACAAGAAAAAGATTCTGAATTTGCTTCGAAAAATCCGATAGGTTTTAACATGTCCGATTTAGCCTATGTTAAAAACCAACTAAACGAAGAAAATAATATATTTACAGAGGCATATAATAATCTCTTGATTGAGGCAAATAAAGCTCTCAATTCATATGGGTATTCCGTAGTTACAAAAGAAGGAACTGCTCCAAACGGAGTCAAGCATGAATATGTGAGTCGAGGCCGCTACTGGTGGCCCAACCCTGACACGGAAGATGGCTTACCTTATATTAAAAAAGATGGTCAAGTAAACCCAGAGATTTATCAGTTTGATCGCATCTCACTTACCAATCTGCGAAGTGATATAAGTAAACTTTCCCTAGTATACTATTTTTCTGAAGAGGAAAAATACGCTAAGAAAGCAATTGCATTACTGAAACAATGGTTTATTGATAGCGAAACCAAGATGAATCCCAATATGAAATATGCTCAGGGAATTCCTGGAAAAACTACAGGGCGGCCTGCCGGGCTAATAGAAGGGGTTGATTTCTATCGGATTTTAAATTTTGTTCCTATACTTCAAGAAAGTGTTCATTGGTCTTTAGATATCGATACTGGTTTAGACAAGTGGTTTAGCCAGTTCTATGAATGGTTACAAGAACATGAGTATGGAATAGCAGAAAAAGAGGCTCCCAACAATCATGGCTCTTGGTATGATGTGCAAATTGCCACCTATGCCTACTTTTTGGATGAAGAAAAAAAGGTAAGTGAAGTACTAAGGCGCGTTAAAACAAAAAGGATTCCAGAACAAATTGCGACTGATGGAAGACAACCTTATGAAATCAATCGTACCCTACCCTTTCATTATTCAGTATATAACCTTAACGCTCTTACAATTCTTGCTAGTATCACCATACATCATGAGAAATATAATAGCTTAGGTGTAGCCTCATCAAGTAATGAACTATGGTCATACAGCAGTGCCAATAGTGGAAGCATTGAAAAAGCTGCACAATTCTTGCTCTCTCATCTAAATGGCGATCAAACTTGGAGTTACCAGCAAATGGACAAATTTAATACTTGTAAAATGATCCCGATATTACAGCGTTTGTATAAAAATTTAAGGAAAGAAAATTATAGTAAAACCTATCATTCTATTTTGGAAAAAAACTCAAGCTGTAAAGAGTCAGTAAATAGCCTCCTATACCCAATTAAAAGTTAAACAAAACAATACCTTGTTTGGATAATCAGTATATAATCTTGCTAATCAATTCACTTCCTTTGGTGGAGCATGATTATTTACTTTTGGAAAGTAAATAATCTAAAAAACCTATACCAGCAATGACTAACATTTTACTTTTCTTCTTTTCAGATTTATTAAATGATAACAAGTGCAACAACCAACGAACTGAATATTTGAATATGTTATAAATTTCAAATATGATTGCTTCCCAAGAATCTGCTTTTACTCCTTTTGTTTTACCAATTTTATAATACCTCTGTTTTACCCAGTCTTCACTACATCTACTTTTAGGCACTTTATGCCACACGATTGCATCTAACACATCGACTCCTTCCATTCCGGCCTTTTTCATTCGTTCTTGCATATCACTTTCTTGGCCTGTTGCCCCTGTTGGAGACCCAGGTCCAAAGTTAGGATTAAATCCACCTAATTTCTTAATATCAGATGTATATGCTGCCCAATTAATACCGAGATAACCGCTTTCCATCCTTTCATTAACTAAATCATAACCACGGGCTGAATAAGGCAATGAAGGTTCTAGCCATGCCGGTGGTTCTTCCTCTCTGTCTACAAACACCGGTCCCCCAAAGAAAACCCCACTTTTATATCTCTTAGCTACTTCTGTATAAGCAACCAAGATATTGGAAGAGAATCTAGCATCATCGTCCGTAAAAAAAACAAGATCTTTATCTAATTCTTCTAGAGCTATATTTAAAGCTCTACTTTTATTTCCGTACTCTAAATATAGATACTCAGCGTTAAGTTTTTTAGGTAATTGAGTGACGAATTGTTCGGCCCCTGCTTGAGATCCATTTTCAACAACAATTAATTTGTTATAAGATCTCGGTAATGTACATTTAGCAATTGAAGAAAGAGTATACTTAAGTAAATTGGGACGCCCATGAGTAGGTATAACAACGGAGATCATAAGTAAAAAGAACTAAACCTTACAAGCGCAAAGCAAGTTTGACAGTTATTCCTAAACTCCTAAGGTTTAGGTTTTATAATACAGAATTTAATAAATAACTAGGAACAAAGTTAATTAAAGCATTTAAGAAGTTACGGATAATTTCAATAGTTGATTAATAGTGATATCCCACTCACCTATGTTGAGCGCAAGTTGTAAATTACTTAATTCATCTATCACTAATAGATTAGGGACTATTTAGATAATCATGTTATAAACTATACTCAGTTAAATAAACTTCGGCAACTGATCCAATTCAATTGCTATTATCTTCCTTCAATCTGGTAATTGATCTAATCAATTTTACTTTTACTAAAGACTAAGTATATAATTGTAGTTATTTGATGGAAAAAATGCGCTATTGGGTTAACACCATAATTTATTAATGCATCAAAATATCTGCCTTTGGAAAATAATATGCTACTAATTGCTTCATAACCCATTATTCGAAATTCAGTAGCAGCACGCTTTCGTATAGCGTCTTTATGATATTTTGATATATTTTTATTTTTACTTTCATATGGATGTTTAACAGCATATTCAGGTATGAAATGAGGAATCAGATTTTTGTCAATACAATCTTTTAAAAAAATTTTTTCCTCCCCACCCATAAAAACAGATCCTAAACCAAAACGTTCGTCAAATTTTATATTTTTTTCACGAATTTTATCTAGTAAAAATGATATCTCAATAGAACTAGGTGAGTACTGTGAAAAATTTTTTATTTGAATAGGTTGTAAAGGATATTCCTTATATTCTGGTTCATATTTACATGTTTTTATTTTAAAACATGCTATATCAATGTTTCTTTGGCGATACGTATCAATAATTAAATCAAAATATTCATCCTTATATTGAACGTCGTCATCCGCCAAAAGCCCAATATCGCCACTAGCATGGACAAGTGCATTATTCCGTGACTTTGATAACCCCATTCCTGGGATTTGAGATAAGGTTACATCAGGCCGTTCAAGCTCTGCTGGAATCGTACAGTATTTAGCCTCTGTATATTGATGGGAAACTATATATTCCACATCAGGCCGCTCATCTAAAAGGATAGAATTGATATTATAAATGCCTTTATCAATTGTAGAAATTAAAATACTTAGATTCATTTTAACTATGGCTCATATTCAAATACCTCAAAATCAGTTCGGTATAAAGAATAAATCTTATCCTTTATTCCTTGATTGGAAAGTGAGGAAAAATTATTCCTTCTATGAGTCTTATTATGATGCTCTAAGTCCACAGACACATTGAGTTTTTTACATACATAAGCAAAATCATCTTTTATATTTTCCATCTTTCCAACAAAATCAACTTCGATATCCCCTTTTTTATCACATACAAAATAGTTTTGCGGATAGAAATGATTTTTCTTCCATATTTTATCCTTATCTAACCATTCAATCACAAAATCCTCGAAACAATTAATGTCTGATAAGTTTTCCTTAGACCACTTTTTGTCTCTATCATCAAACCCACCTTTTTTTAAGAAGGAATAAGCAGAGAAAAGACGTGTATAGGGATGCCTCACAAATGTAAAACTGAAATACTTATAAAAAGTCCATGGGCTCAAAATTTTTTTATAATCCTTTACAGTTTTATGACCAGCTCCTAAATCCCCAAATAAAGCTTTATTGATTGAGACCCCCCCACATTTTGGAATGTGTACAAATATTGTTTGCATTCTATCACAATCTTTTACAGAATATTTTTGATCCGAATTCCTTAATCTATTGTAATAGCGGTATCTTTTAATATGCTGTACCCAGCAAAAAAAATTTTCTAGAGTAAAAACTTTAAAATAATTTAGACTTAAATTCATTTAAACTCAAATTTAACAATTCTCTATAATCTTAAACAACAAGTTTTTATCCATTAAAGATAATCTTTAAAAAAGTTTCTTAATCGTATCTTTAAGAGACTTCTTCAGAAAAGTTTTAGTAAAAGGATATTCTTCTTTCTTATGAATTTCATACATTTTTCTCCTCCACTGAATGGTTTTAGTTTCCTCCTCTGTTAGTAACTGAGCAGGATCATCATATACTTTACCAACATATTTTTTCCCATTGCAAATTAATTCTTCCCCGTCTCTTGTAGCAATAGTTAAAGTATCAGTAAATTCAATTCCTAAAAAATTAGCAACTCTTTTCATTGTTTCTTTTGTATTTTCCACTACATCCTTGAAATCAACAACATAATATGTGTCTGGATACATGCTTACAAGTTTATCATACTCTGAATAACATGTGAGGATTTTTTCTACTGCATTGTCATTTATTCTTTCTTTAAATGATTTAGCATAACTGCTTTTAGAAGATTTGTCTAAAGGATTAGCTTTCCGATTACTTACAGTTGAAATAATACCTTCGACATCTCTCCTTACTTGTATACATTTTGCGGAAGGAAGAACATAATGAAAATTAGTATCCTTCCATATTTTGGGCACACCCATTGAAGCATAGTACTTCGATTTACCATTATCTTTGTCTTTATTATATATTTTTTGTAATGAGTGGTAAAGAGATTTAATAATAAACTCTATATCCCACTCTTCTGCATCCGTCAAAGTATTCATGAATAATTTATCAAAACCATAAAAATCCAAATCAAAAGGAATTGCTAAACGATCACCCTCAGAACTAAAATCCATATAGAAAACTTCGGCGTGACTAAATACTTCAAACTTATAATAACCTGTCTTGCTTAATAAGTTACGAACCTCTCTTATATCCTTTTTCTTTACCCAATCCTCATCATTTCGTTTTTTTGTAAAACCTTCAAAAGAAGTATCATGTACAGGGCTGCAAAAAACATCCTTGTGACCGTCTAATAATGTCCATAAAGCACTTTTACCTGCCCCTCTCCAACCATCAATTTGCAGAAACATAAAAATTAATTCCTAACTTTTTCTTCTAACTCTTTATTGTTATAGCTAACAAAATATATGTTGTTATGCTTAGCAGCTTCAAAATCATTAAGAGAGTCACCTATTAACATACAGTTATCTATTTTATAAGGTCCTGACCTTAAAATATTTTTCACTAATTCTTTTTTAGGAGTAGGAGAACCGTTAATAGACTCAAAATAAAGATCTATTTCTAATGACCTGCAAATATATCTCAACTCTTCTTGGTCTGAACCAGATACTATATGCATGGATTTTTTTCTATAGTTCTTTTTAATGTAATCTATGGTCTCCTCAATAAGTAAGTCTGGCTCTATAAGAAGATCTAGCATAATTTCAGAGAATTTATCGGCCCATTCATTTATCTCTTCATCAGTAATTTTTCTTCCTCGCACTTCTTCAAAAAAATAACGGAATTTAACATACCGAGAGAGCCCACCATTTCTTTCGTGGAATTCCATCAATTCTTGAACTTCTTCTTCTGGGAAACCTTCCAGTACTTTCTCAAATCCTCTATCTCGTATTTTGTTGGAGTCCATAATCACTCCATCAAAATCCCAAAATATGACTGAAAAATTTTTAAAGATATTTTTTTTCATAAAGCAGTTCCGCAATTTCAAAATCTTCTTCCCAATCTATATCTAATGATTCAATTTTATTCATTATATATAATTTAGGTCTAGTGCCGACTCTATCTTTTTCATTAAGATAGATATCTCTATTTGAGATAAAAATTGCACTATTTACTTCATATAGCTTCTTCAAATCTTGTGTCTTGGGCCACCGTTGCTGATTATTTCTATTTATAATATCATTCTGATTTTTATCCCATAAGAAGTTTTGAAAAGGGGTTACACTCATTAGGGAATCATACCCCTCTTCTAACTCAGAAAAATATACTTGGACAGCCTCATCATATAACTTCTCATCTACAAATGGAGAAGTAACATGCGTCCAAAGTATATGTATATTGTCAGTAACTGAAGGAACATACTGGATAAGATCAGTTAAATCCGTCTCATCTTTACATAATCTTTCTGGTCTTTTAACTGTTCGAATACGAGTATCTTTATTTTTGTACTCTTCGACAAATTTTAATGCCTCTTCGTCGTTAGATGATACAACAATTTGGTTTATGTATTCACATTTAGTCAATTGTTCCAGTTTCAGTTCTAACAAACCAAAACCGTAATTTGCAAATGGACGTGTATTTTTATTTTTAACTCGTTTACTTCCTTTTCTAATAGGTAAAAATATTGAAACACCATCTTTCATGATACAAATGAATATATGGATCGAAGTGGTAGATTTTGATATCTGGTAGGTGTCAAACTAAAAAAGTTTACATTAGTTTTTTGTAATTCAGCAAAAATCTCTTCATTCTCATTAAATAATTCTAATTCAATCGGACTTATATCTCCTTTATAACCATCATATCCAACAAAATAAATTTTTTTACATTTTAGTTTTAAAGCAGTTTCAATACACAAAGTAGTTACTGATTCATCATTTATAGCATAATTATCAAATGAATTCAATTGATAAGCTTTATCACTAAAAGCTTGTGGCACATAAGTTCCCATCATTCTTGGGTATGGTGGTAAAATGGCAATTCTTGAATTTGTATCTAAGACTCCCAAAGTTTTTTCCAGACGGTGTCCTTCATTTCCCACCAACGCATGGATCTGAACTTCATCTATTGATGTAAAAACATTCGCATTCTTCGAACTGGCATGAATAATACAGATATCACTCTCTTTTTTAAGAAAATGTTTGATTGCTTTTTCATGCTTTGAAGCACTACTTCCACCTCCTACAATCAGAACTTTGGAAAATTGTCTCTGTGAATCGAATTCTGGTAAATCAGCATTATCTTTTACTCCTCTACTCCTATTGGATAAAGCCCTAATAATACTGTTAAAGGAGTAATAACGTTTACTTACCCATTCCATAACTTTCTTTTGTGGAATAGAGTTAGCACCGGAAACTATATATGGGAGATTTGTCCCCCATTCATATTCTCTCTTCATTGCACGAAATGGCTCAACAACCTTACTAAGCGAATTAAAATCAAAATTTAATTCGCCTTTCGAATTTAATACCGTTAGAAGTAATTCGGTTTTTAAATTACCGGCTCCTCTTCCCATACCGGTTATTGTTGAATCTACAATATCAATTCCATTTTCTATGGCAGTTAACGTATTTGCTAAAGCCATTTCAATGTTGTTGTGTCCATGAAAACCTAATTTAACATTGGTTTTCTCTCTTGCAATCTTCATACACCGCTTAACATCCTCTGGATAAACACTGCCATAAGAATCCACTAAATATAAATAATCTACTATATCATCTACTTTAGAAAAATGATCTATCAAGTCGATATCATTTTCCCACTCAGACATATACATGACATTAAAACTCACATCAAAGCCCAACTTCTTAACGGCCTCACCTAATTTAATAGCTCTTTCAAAAAATCTTGGTTTAACTGCAATACGAATGAGATCTATATAATTTTTGCA
Organism: Fodinibius sp. GM108; assembly: GCF_058386985.1. Taxonomy (NCBI): domain Bacteria; kingdom Pseudomonadati; phylum Balneolota; class Balneolia; order Balneolales; family Balneolaceae; genus Fodinibius; species Fodinibius sp. GM108. The sequence goes on along the minus strand of NZ_JBYEIR010000002.1, from coordinate 83,827 downwards.
AGGAATTAGTAGACTATCAACATCTTTAGGTCTGACATTTTTTTCGTTTAAAATTACAGCCAATTTTTTGTTTGTCTTGCTTTTTATCTCTTTCATAACATATTCAGGACAATAGAAGAACTCTCCTGAATATCCTTCTTGTGGATTAGCACGATATCCTATTTCCAGATAATCTATCGGTAGGTTGTTGAAGGATTCAATATAGTTACTAACTATATCAGAATCGAAGTCCCAATTAGTATAGTATCCTCCATCCCGAAGGGTACAATCTAATATTTCCATACTTTAAATAATTCTAATCAACCTTTAATTATTCGACTAAGCTCATTTTTCTAAATTCAGCACTACACTCAAGAAGTTCATCATACGTTCCCTGATTTACTATCTTCCCATCTTTCATCATATAAATATTATCACAATTCTTGACCGTGGTTAATCGGTGGGCAATCATAATAATGGTACGATCACCACGTAAATGTTCAATCGCTTCAATTACAAATTTCTCTGTAAGATTATCCAGCGAAGAGGTCGCCTCGTCCATTACCAGTACCTGGGGATTATCATAAAGGGCACGGGCAATACCAATACGCTGTTGCTGCCCACCTGACAATCGAACTCCCCGTTCCCCGACAATAGTTTCAACCCCCTCATCCAGTCGTTCCACCAACTCACCTAGTTGGGATGCTTGTATAGCATTCTGTAACTTCTTGTCATCTATTTCCTCATCGGGAATTCCAAAAGCTATATTTCGCCTGATGGTATCGTCCAGCAAATAAATTGATTGTGGGATATATCCAACGTTTTTTTGCCAACCTCTAAGATTTTCAAAGATATTATCACCGTCGGCCGTTATAGTTCCTTTTTGCGGTTCCAAGAGACCCAGTATGATATCAACTAGAGTTGTTTTTCCAGCTCCGGAAGGTCCCACAAAGGCAATGGCATTCCCTTCATCAACTGTAATAGAAATATCACAAACTGCCTGTTCATCTGCATTGGGATAATTATACGTTACATTTCGTAAACAAATCTTATCAGTAAAAGATAGTTTATTCTGTTCTTCTAGTACCTTCATACGGAAAGAGCGATAATCATTCTCCAACAGCGTAAGATCATCATATATCGCATAAACCGAGGCTGAATTATAGCGAATTTTATTAGCTTGTTTTATAACAAGATTAAGCACCGGCATAAGTTTAACAGTAGCCGCACCAAAAAGTGCCAATACGGGTATAATAGCCGTCACTTCACGACCTTGTCCTACCATTAAAAGGGCAATGCACAAAATACCCATCACAGCAAGAGTTTCAATAATCGGCTTGGGCATTTTTGAAACTACATATTCGTAAATATTTGCTTTTTTGCTACGTTCGGCGTTTACTCGATAATGATCCAAAAAACTTTCTTCGCGACTTAGTATACGCGCATCTTTAAAACCGTTAAGACCCTGTAATACTGCTTTATTCTTTTCCCTTCGTGCATCTCGATTATCTCGGCCGTATTCTTGTGTCTTTTCCTTTGTATATCTTAAAAAGAAATACCCTCCGCCGCCTAACACGACAATTGCAACTAAAGTAATAAGCGGCTCAAAGAATAGTAATGTCCCCAAGATAAATACAAACATGCAGGCATTTAAAACAAAATCCAAGAACGGCATTAACGTGCCGGTTATAATTTTGTTTACTTCAACTGTAACGTTTCGTAACAATTCTGCAGAATTCCGATTGATATAAAAACTGTAAGGCGCGGTCATATAAGCGCGGAAAATTCTATCTTGTAAATACACGCCCCGGTTCTCAATAAATCTTTTTTTTATATATTCATAAAATCCCAGATATGTATTTTTTAAAATATAAACTACAATTAAAACTCCCCCACCATATACAACGAGTGATTCTGAGGTAGTAATTCCCAAACTCTTAATCAAATCACCTAATACAGGATACTGCATCACTTTTTCGGGAGCGGCTACTGTACTAACAAATACAGGTATCATACCAATGCCCAAAACCTCTAAAATTGAGGCTGCTACCATCATACCAAATAGAATAACCAATTTATAATGGTCACTACTGGGGAATAATGAGTATATTTTCTTTAACGACTCTTGCATTAGCCTTATACAAACTTTACTTATAAATGATTTTAAAGGAGCGAGAGCTCGGATTTACTCCACTAATTTAATGTTAATCTGACATCCGTCACAATGAAATCTCTTATTGGATACCATATTTAATTATTACTTATTTGGCGGTCTCAAACACTTACATGTTTCTTTATCAAGAGATAAGCTGTACTTATTGCCAAACCCAAAAAAACAAAAGCAAATAATATCAGTTTAGCATTAGGCTTGCTATTACTACGGGGAACCTGAAAAGGTTCAATTGTAGTAAATCCTGGAGTTTCTTCCTGCAATTTTAACTTTAATTGCTCGACCCTCTCAGCCAAAGAATTATAAACATTAAAAGTTAGATCATACTCGGATTCCAATTTCTGTAGTCGAGTTTTAGCTTTGGCTGTAGCCAAATTAACATTACTGTCTCTAAATTCTGCCAAACGTTGCTGTGCCTGATTAAAATTCTCTTCTGCACTTTTTAGCTGTTTTTCTGCATACTCAAGATTTTCAGAAGCTTTTCTTGTTCTGTAGTCTTTTATATGCTCCTTTAATATCTTAACAGTATTAGCTCCAAGATTGGCTGCAGCATATGGATTAGGCATCATTGCCGTAACTTTTATAACACTGCCATTATCCTCAACTGATATTGAGATACGATCTTTTAACTGACTTGTAACATACATCGTATCAGCTGTCACAGTAAATATAGACTCCGAAGTTTGATTTTGAGAGAATGTTTCTCTCCCGGAGTCAGAAGAACTTGAACTAAAAAGATTCTCAATTCTTGAGGGGAGTCCTATGGTATATCTTCTTATTGTTTCAGTCAAAGGTCGATCATATATGGTGTCGAAATAGTAAAAAGGGGTAATCGTAGAATCTTGTCCACTAAAACGTAAAGGCTCTTTCATCAAACTAATTTGGAATGGCAAACCTTCTACTATCTGCGGATATAGACTCGGTGACAATCTTGAAGACCTGGAATCAGAGTCACCTAATCCCAACATTCCTCCATATCGATTGATTAAACTACCTGTAGATTCTGAATTACTATCCTCTAACAATAATGAAGAGCTGGATTCATACTCAACCGGACTAATAATAATTATAAAAAATCCTATAAGGATAGCAGTTATTACAGACCAAAAAATCTTCTTACGGCCTTCCCAGATGGTAACAAGTAACTCCTGCAACGTAACCGAGGGGCCTAGATCTTTGCTGCTACTTTCTTGTATAGGTATAAGCCGATATTCATTAATCAAGGAAACCTTTTCCTCAGGATTGCTTTGGTCGTTATGTTTCTTTTCGTTACCCAGAATTTTCTTAATTATATTGATATCGAACCGAGATTAGGCGGCTAATAATACGGAATATTTTATACGGTAAAAAAGATGATATTTTATTTTCAAACTTTCCATTCAGAAAAACTCATTTCTGTTAAGAGCTCAAGCTCTTCTATATCTTGAGAATAGTATTTTAACAATTCCTTTTTTTTATAATTATCCAATTCTGGTTTATACAAATTCTTTTGTCTAATTCCCCTAAAGATATCGAGAATATATTCGGGGGAATATTCCATAATTTTTTTCTTTAAAGGTATTGATGATAATTTAATCAGCATCTTTTGAATAAACTTATTGATGGGATATCCAGTTGCATTATACCTCTTCTTATCTGTTTCCTCAATCAAATCTATATTTAAAAAATTGCAAATTTCTCTCTTTACTTTAGCATTTTTATTTATAAAATCTTCAAATTTGATAGTCATTATTTGGTCTTTATCAAATAACTCATAATACCTCCTTACTTGACGAGCATACAATCCCACCTTCCGATAATGCCAAAAGGGACCTCTTTTTAGACGTTCTTCTTCCTTTTCAAAAGCCTCAAAAAAATCATCTGTATTTTCCAGACCTTCACGAACATGATGTAAAAACTGTGAATAAGCCCTTTCTACAGGGTTTCTCAGTAGAATCAAAATTTTCAAGTTATTGCCGTTATAATTCTCAAAAATTCTAGCAGATGCATATTCACTGTACAAATATAAAGTAGATGCTTCACCTTTATATTTATAATCCCCAGTTGTCATAAATAACTTTTGGTATTCTTCTACATCTGTTACTGGCCTGGGATTCCCTCTTAGAGATTTGTAACTATTAATATCACCAAAAATAGATTTAAACATATTATTATCATCAAATGCTAAAAAATGTGGTTCCTTATCCCGACTCATATGGATATCAGGGGATTGTTTCAAATAATGATAAATAGAAGTTGTACCACTTTTGGGTGCGCCAACAATAAATAAATTGGGTTTATTAGCTTTCATAAACGATAAATGAATTAATTACTCCATCTCATACCAATCATTATTCCGAAATTACGTCCGTGTAATTCACCGAAATCCGCTGCTAGATCTGTATTCAATGACAGGTTATTCCATTGGTCTGGCTGATAGTTGGCTGTCAACATGATCGAATAACTATTCAGCCGAGGTTCGAAAGGATCACTATAGGTTCCATAATTCCGGCTATAAGTAAATATAGATCTGTAATTAATAGAAGAAAAAGATCTTCCCTCAATCCCGATATGATGTGCCAGCACACGATTATTTGAAACTCCGCGCCCGTTTTCTCGAGAGATAAGCAGGGGTGTTCCGACTGTTTTTCCAAAATATGTCCAGCCAGACTGGTAAACCCAGTGATTGTAGTAATCATCTCTTCCTCCTATTCCTCCTCTCCCCCCTTCTCCTATATCTTGAACAGGACCATTTTGCCACTTGGTGTATAAGAACTCCCACAAAAAAGCTTCTATCAGATCTCCTTTCTTTTTTTCAAATGCTACTCCATATAAACCATCCTGAGGACTTTTGAACTTTATATTATCCTTATCCTCCAAGATAAATTGCCGGTAAAGATTTATTTTCATGTTTTTAAAATCAAGCACCACACCAAAATCCCAGTATCCTTTATGATCCCCTAAAAAATACTGTTGATCACCCTCGGGTGAATCTACTCCACCCTCTCCAAGTGCTAAAGCAACATTAAAATAATCATTAATAGATTGAGGTAGCGTCCCAAAAAATGGATTATTCCCACCCCATAAAGCAAAGTGATGCATTCCGCCGATCAGATTCACAGGCAGATCACCACCTATACGGGCATAGCCATACTGTTCGACAAGTAGTGCGTTGCTGGTATAGCGTTCCTCTTCCATCCAGCCATGTCCCCAGGCCCCGCGTATTTCAATGTAGCCGTTTGTCAATGGTAGCGGCTGGTATTCGGGAATGCTCAACTTAATCTTAGGCAGCGGCGTAGCATTGCCGCTGAAACTCATCGATCCCATCGACAGCGGTTCATATACATTGCCAGTTATGTCTTCGTAGCGACCGGCTTCCAAACGTAAAAAGCTATAGTCGATTTTGGCATACAGCTGCTTGAAAAAGGCGGAGGGATTTTTGGAATACCTGCTGGTCAGCTCGGTTCCCAGTTCCAGATCCCAGCGCTCTGATTGCTCGAAAAAGTTCCTGGACAGCTTTGTATTCAAAATAGCATTGGCGCCGTATCGATCTACTTCTCCCCACTGGTTGGCGTATAGCCAAAAGGGGAGCTCGCCATTGGTTGAGACTGCAGTCTTTAGTTCCACCGAGTAATTGAAAGGGAGCTCCTGGCCATAGGTTAAAAGAGGCATCAGAAATAACATAAGACCAAGAATCAGAAGTCGCTTCATTCTAGCTGTTCACTTGTGAATTTATACTCCGCTAAAATACAAAAGTCGGTGGATAATGCTCAATGAGTTTTACACTTCACTAACTAAGTAATAAAGAGACTAAGTGTCTAAGTAAATGTGTCTCGGCCTTGTAATATCAAGATTTGAACAGAATTCTTCTATTATTCGAGGGATCCGTCGCAATGCCATTGCTGACAACAAAGATTTCTCACTGCGTTCGAAATGACGGTGGCTGATAAAATTTGGGAGACCACTACGTCTCAGAAAACAACTACTCCTCGCGTCACAGGTAAGAGCTACCTTCAGGTAGCTTTTAGGTTTCACTCTTAGCCCGGTCTTTCAAGGCCGGGCTGAAGGCCAGATGCAGAGCGTCAAAAGCCATCAATTTTCCACGCAGAACATAGTTTAATTTTTTGTTCGAGGGTTCAACCCTCTCACAACGAGGAGCCCCCCCATACTTGGAGGAGCTTGTTCGTCTACCGGCGAAAGGAGTTTGGGATGGGTCAAATCCAGTTGCCTTCAGGCAACTTTGGTTATATTCTTAGCCCGGTCTTTCAAGGCCGGAATATGGGCTGTGCAGCAGATCATCTGGTACAAATTTCAATGCAAACTTGCATCAGTAGCGGGAAAGATAACCTTGTACGTTCCGCACCGGAGGTACGGAACGAGATATTGTTAACAGTGATAGGGGTCGGGCAAGCTGCCCGACCAACTGGTAAAGCGCTGATACTATCCGTTGCCATATTTATTGGTCCTTGCTATTCGAGATGCCGCATCGGAGCGCGGCATGACGTCGTGGTTGGTATTTACTTCTGCCCTCTTCACTCCTAAACCCATTGACTACTGCAAAGCCAATCACCATCCGTTCGTCCTGACAGCCGCCGAGCGGGGGAAACTCAGAAAAACTTCATATGCAGTCGTAACTCCATGTCTTTACCAGAACTTCACGGTCTTAAACCCCTCCATACTTGCAGGAGCTTGTTCGACTACCGGCGAAAAAGGGGTCAAATAAAAGCACGAGAGGCGCAATCGGGTTGGGAATACAATTCCCTCCGAGCTTGAGATGACAACCGTTGGTGACTTCACGGTTTTAATCTTCCGGCATTAGAAAAGTTGGCCGCCCGGATTGATCAGAATCGGAGCGTTAGAAATCATTTCTGTTTGAGGACCGAAGGGACGAGTTTAAATGATTTTAGTGGAGATGACGAGCAATCAGGCCAAGTTTTCGCAGACGGTGAGTTTTTTCTTGCCTTTTTTGCTCATTAAAAAAAGGTACAGAACAACGAGAAGTTCAACGGTCAACTTTTTAAAGGCTATAGCCTATTATTTATCACCACCCGCCAGTGGCAGACAGACCAAGGGCTCGTAAAAGATCAAAGGCTGATAACATTGCTTCAAATCTTCAGAAAATATTAGCCGCCGATACTATTAACTGCCTATTACTTTCATTTTCTGCTGTGCGAGATCCCGGATCAAGCCTGTCCTCCGAAGCTTCAGCGTAGGCGGGTCCGGGATGACGTCGTAAGTATTCGGGGCAAGCTGCTCGACATCCAAACCAATCCTAGCCCCTTCGTCCATACCGACCGCTAAGTTTCCATACAGAGCAAATTTTTTGTTCGAGGGTACAACCCTCTCACAACGAGGAGCCCTCCATGCTTGCAGGAGTCTGGTCCGCCTATCGGCGGAAGGGGTGGGGGGGGCAGACCCAGTTGCCTTCAGGCAACGTAGGTTTATGTTCTTAGCCCGGTCTTTCCGAATCCAAGGGGCAGGCCCTGTGGAATGCCACCTTGTGGCCCTCTGATTACTCGGGAGGATTCCACGAGGGCAGGCAAGGTTGGGGGAAGCTAATTCCTGCTGAAGTATATTTCTCCATGCGGATATCCTTCCGCAATTTGGACTAGCTCCTGCCATGCCTTTTGATGATTTTTTTCATTCTTAATCTGCTTTTCCAGACTTCCGCTGCTTACCTGACCGTAAAAATGGACTGTCGTATCGATAACAGAAGCATGAATACGAATATAGCTGTGAGGATTCTCTGCTATATTAATAGGTTTATAAGCGGTTTGAAGAGTCAAAGAACTTTCATCTTTTATATGCATCCGAAATCCTTTGTCAGACAAATATTGGGTTATATTCTGATAACTTTCTCTCGGTTCTTCGTTAATTGCCAGAATAATATTATTTGCCTGATCCACAGTTTCTTTACCAGGTTCAACTGGTGCGTTCTTATGACTGCATGAAATTAGAAATACCAATGATAAAATAACCAAAGCACGCATATATTTTCTCCTAAATAAATTTTAGCCAACAACCTTTGTACTAAAAAAATGTTTTTCTTGTACTAAAACAACTACTTTTTTTGAACCAAAAATATTACCTTCATTACGGATTATGAGCTGCAAGTAGTTATAATAGCCAACATACAGTCATCGGCATCAGCTGCTTTTAATTCTTAGCTCCTGTTCCAGGCTGGTTTCAGATTATAAAGCAGCTGCAGATCAGTTTTTTAGGAAGAGCGTACAAATGAGATCTACTAAGTCACAACTGTTATTTTTAAGATTTGAGAAACCGTCACGTCTCAGAAAGCAACTACTCCTTGCGGCGACAGATAATAGCTACCTTCAGGTAGCTTTTAGGTTCACTCTTAGCCCAGTCTTTCAAGGCTGGGCTGATGGCCAGATGCAGAGCGTCAAAAGCCATCAATTTTCCACGCAGAACATAGTTAATTTTTGTTCGAGGGTACAACCCTCTCACAACGAGGAACCCTACATGCTTCCAGGAGTTTGTTCGTCTACCGGCGAAAGGAGTTTGGGATGGGTCAAATCCAGTTGCCTTCAGGCAACTTTGGTTATATTCTTAGCTCGGTCTTTCAAGGCCGGGATATGGGCTGTGCAGCAGATCATCTGGTACAAATTTCCAATGCAAACTTGCATCAGTAGCGGGAAAAATAACCTTGTACGTTCCGCACCGGAGGTACGGAACGAGATATTGTTAACAGTGATAGGGGTCGGGCAAGATGCCCGACCTACTACTAAGTTAAATCCTGTATATCCTGTTTATCCTGGTTCAAATCTTCAGGAAATATTAGCCGCTGATACTATCACTGCCTACTTCTTTCATTTTCTGCTGTGCGAGATCCCGGATCAAGCCTGTCCTCCGAAGCTTCAGCGTAGGCGGGTCCGGGATGACGTCGTAAATATTCGGGCAAGCTGCCTGACCTACTGGCAAAGCGCTGATACTATCCGTTGCCATATTTATTCTATTCGAGATGCCGCATCGGAGTGCGGCATGACGTCGTGGTTGATATTTAACTTCTGCTCTCTGGCTTACTCCTAAACCCATAGACTACTGCACGCCAATCCTGTCCATCCTTCGTCCATACCGACTGCTAAGTTTCCATACAGAGCAAAAATTTTTTGTTCGAGGGTACAACCCTCTCACAACGAGGAGCCCCTCCATGCTTGCAGGAGCTTGTTCGACTACCGGCGGAAGGGGTTGGGGTGGGTCCGCTCACTACTCAATACTACCCTACTGTCTCTCTGTAATCATACCGGCACCGACCGTCTCATTCGTATACTGGTCAATGATAATCAAACTACCCGTCTTGCGGTTGCGACTATAACTGTCATAGAAAAGCGGTTCGGTAGTGCGGATTTTAATACGTCCGATATCATTTAGGCCTATCTCTTTATCACCTTCTACACGGTGCAGCGTATTGATATTAACCTTGTACTTCACCTCTTTTATCAGGCATCTCGCTTCTTTGGTGGTGTGCTTGATCACATATTTTCCATTCGGATCCAGCGGTTCTTTATTCAGCCAGCAAACCATCAGGTCAATATCCTGCCCCACCGTAGGCTGATTGTCGGGTTTGGCGATCATATCACCGCGACTGATGTCGATATCGTCTTCCAGGGTCATCGTCACCGACATCGGCGTGAACGCTTCTTCCTCTTCATGTTCGAACGTTTCAATCTTGTCTATTTTACTGGTGAAGCCAGAAGGCAGAGCAATTACTTCATCACCGGGCTTAAAAACACCACCGGCAACACGTCCCGCATAGCCCCGGTAATCGGGATATTCTGTTGACTGCGGACGCGTTACCCACTGCACGGGGAACCGGCTGTCTACGTGATTGAAGTCACTGTCAACCTGCACGTTTTCCAGTGTATAAAGTAGCGTCGATCCGCCGTACCAGGGCATGTTATCTGATTTCTCCACTACGTTATCTCCATACAACGCGCTGATGGGGATGTAATGGATATCCGGCACATCCAGCTTAGAAGAAAAGGTTCTGAACTCTTCACGAATTTCTTTAAAGCGTTCTTCGCTGTAATCAACCAGATCCATCTTGTTTACGCAGAGCACAACGTGCTTGATGCCCAGCAGTGATGATATAAATGAGTGCCGACATGTCTGTTCAATTACGCCATTTCGGGCATCAACCAGAATAACGGCCAAATTAGCAGTCGAGGCACCCGTCACCATATTTCGGGTGTACTGCACATGTCCAGGTGTATCGGCAATAATAAACTTGCGATTGGGTGTCGAGAAATAGCGATATGCCACGTCGATGGTGATTCCCTGTTCACGCTCGGCCGAAAGACCGTCGGTCAGCAGAGCCAGGTTGGTATATTCGTCACCTTTTTTACGGCTGGACTCTTCAATCTTTTCCATCTGATCGTCAAAAATGGATTTGGAATCGTACAGCAAGCGCCCGATAAGGGTACTCTTGCCGTCATCCACACTGCCCGCCGTCGTAAAGCGGAGCATATCCATGTCTAAATATTTCTGTGCTTCGGTCTTTTTAGTGCTCATTACTATGTAATTTTACTTGTTCAATAAAAAAGCTTCTGCGAAATTAGTAGAGTTGCAGGTTGCAATGTTGAAGGTTAAAAGTTATATATGATAATCAACTAAAACATCTTTAACCCTGTCATTGGAACTATACCCTTCTAAATAATCCATCAACTTTCGTGTCTTTTTAGAAATTGTAGTACATCGTTCATAAAGCATCCGGAATTCAGATTCTGTGATATACTTACAGTCCAACGCTACATAAGACACTGATCGGGTTTCGCCACAGGATCCTTTTGATCTACCTAGATAGTCAATAAATCTTTTTGTCGTCCTGCTCTCAAAACCTTCACTGATATTATTCATCACAGAAACTGAAGAACGGCGAATCTGATCCTTTAATCCATAATCTTTAGAGAACTCTTCTTTTCGAGTCAATTCATAAACTTGTTTGACAAGCTCTCTTACAAGTTGCCAAATTTCCAAATCCTCAAATCTCTCAATTGACGCCATTAACTCCTCAACATTCAACCTTTAACCTTAAACATTCAACTAGAAGTATCCTTGTTTTTTCCGTTCTTCCATGGCCGCTTCGGCTTTCTTGTCATCGGTACGATTGCCGCGCTCGGTAATACGGGCTGAAGCCACTTCCTCTATAATCTGCGGTAATGTGGTCGCATCGGATTCAAACGCACCGGTACAGGTCATATCACCAATCGTGCGAAAGCGAACCTTCTTCGTTTCATATTCTTCACCGTCCATCAGGGTGATAAATTCCGATTTCGCCAGGTAGGTATCCTGACGCTTGACCACTTCACGCTCATGTGCCAGGTACAAACTCGGAATGTCGATACCTTCAGCTGCGATATACTGCCAGACATCCATCTCCGTCCAGTTACTCAGCGGAAATACGCGAAAATGTTCGCCATGATTTTTGCGTCCGTTATACAAGTTCCACAATTCCGGTCGCTGGTTTTTGGGATCCCATTGCCCGAATTCATCGCGGTGGGAGAAAAATCGCTCCTTGGCCCGTGCCTTTTCTTCGTCGCGCCGGGCGCCGCCGAAGGCTGCGTCAAAACCATGCTCTTCCAGTGCATGCAAGAGCGTGGGAATTTGTAATCTATTGCGGCTGGGATTTGGTCCCTTCTGTTCCTTCACCTTACCCGCATCGATCATATCCTGAACGTGAGCCACAATAAGCTCAACGCCCAGATCTTCCATCAGCTGATCGCGAAACTCTATTGTTTCATCAAAGTTGTGCCCGGTATCCACGTGTAGAAACGGAAAAGGAATATTTCCCGGCCAGAAAGCTTTTTGTGCCAGCCGCGCCATGGTAATCGAATCTTTCCCTCCGGAAAACATAAGCACCGGATTTTCGAACTGGGCGGCAACTTCTCTCATGATGTGTATCGATTCCGACTCTAGCTGTCGGATATGATTGAGTTTATATAAATGCATTAATTAATCAATATTTTTTGTGGTAAAACGAAAGCGAACAAAATTAAGGATTTCATACTACAATAACTACTTGCAGCTGGTTAAAATAAAAATAGGGAAATTGATTATGTATTTTCATCAGGTATAAAAAACTTAATGTCCAGAACCAGCATGAAAGTTCGCGTAATTGAACGCAGATGAGACGGATTATGCGGTTATTCGCTGATTTTCTTCTTATTTACATCCATTCCCCGTCTTAGTAGTGAGGAGGTTATAGCTCCGAACCTTATCCTCGGGAGTCAACTCCCTCGGAACTGTCAAAATAGAGTTTGCCTACTCTCGAATACAAAACCCAGGTACGTTACATGCTATACATCCATTCCCCGTCATCAACGGTCACCAGTCAGCCGTCGTCCGTCACTTGCTGCTCCAAATAATCAAACACCATCTGCACCCCTTCTTCAGGCGTAATATCGGTTGTATTAATTTCGAGCTCCGGATCTTCGGGCTCCTCATAGGGATCACTGATACCGGTAAAGTTATCGATCTCACCCTTGCGAGCCTTGGCATACAATCCCTTTACATCGCGCTCTTCACATACTTCCAAGGGAGTTGAGATAAAAACCTCGGTAAAATCCTCACACATATCGCGGACAAAATCCCGTGCATCCTGATAGGGTGAGATAAATGAAGCTACCACAAAAACGCCGTGTTTCTGCAACAAACTGGCTACAAAACCTACCCGCTTTACATGATCATCACGTTCTTTTTTTGAAAATCCCGTAGTCGGAAATACCTCGCGGACGGCATCCCCATCCAGATGTTCTACTTCATATCCCCGATCTTTTAATTCTGCATATACTTTCTCGGATATGGTACTTTTCCCCGATCCCGATAATCCCGTAAACCAAAGTACGGTTGGCTTGAGGGCACTATTTGTGTTTTTCATAAGCTAATGTATTCATTTTTTTATTCTCAAATTGACCGACGACCGTTGACTGCCGACCGTTTAAAATCTATTCAATAGCACGTTTAAAGGCTTGCAGTTTTGCAAAAAGTTCATCATCATTGTTAATATATCCTCTGGTTTCGATTAATCTAAAGCATGCAATTACTTCTATATGAGAACGAATAGCGAAAGAGAGAAATCGGCGCTGCTCTGCATCACTTTGTCCGGTAGATCCTTCAGCAATATTTAAGGCTATTGAAGTTGAGGCTCGTTTAAGTTGAGAATTCAAATTATATTTTTCACTCTCTGGAAGCATTTCGGCTATTTTGTAAGAAAGATTGTTAAATTTCATTGCCAGTTTCCAAACTTCGAGTTTTTCAAATTTATAAGACATATCATCTCCTGTTTTAGATTAATTTGCGGTCGCCCGTCATCCGTCAACCGTCGTACTAATAAGACCTCCACAGGAGGAAATGCTTACAATTTATTTCACCATTCAAAATTCTCTTCCAGTCCGATCAAAAAACTACTATTCTTCAGATCCGGCTTGTTATAGGTTAATGGCGACGGATGAACTCCTTCCGCAGCTGAATAGCGATATACCGCATCGCCGGCGGCAACATCCCACTCCATGGTGGGACCCATCCTCGGATAGATATCGGCCTTGCCCTCGGCTACCAGACAAAATTTAAGAGAACTTCCCGCGGGGATCGTCTCTTTTACATTCAATCCTTTTTCCTTCAACTGTTCAACAAGTTTTCCGGATCCATGCGATCTGCTTTGCATTGCTACCAGTTGATCTTCTTTACTGCTGGCTTCGGAAAAAATTCTTTGCGGTGCTTCTACTCCTTCCTGCTTATATGCTCCTTCTTCCCTGGAAGCATAATAGGTTATATTTTTATCGGGAATATAGACGACGCCCATCACTGGTACTCCCTGATCAATGAGAGCTATATTGACCGTAAATTCGCCATTCTTTTTTATGAATTCCTTGGTCCCATCCAAGGGATCTACAATCCAGAACTTTTTCCAGTCCTTACGCTCTTCATAATCGGGAACTCCTGACTCCTCCGAAATAATCGGCGTATCCGGATCAAGTTTTTCAAGTCCCTCAATAATGATATGATGAGCGGCCATATCAGCTTTTGTCAGCGGAGTGTTATCATCTTTCTTGGTAATCTCCACATCCGTTTCCTGATGATAGTATTCTAAAATTGCCTCACCTGCCTTTTGGGCAATTCCTATGATTTCTTTCAGCATATTTTCTGGTAATAAATAATTAATATTTGTTTTAAATGAAGTATAGTCCTAACTCAGCTACCTTAATGTTACTCCAACCCCTCTTACATCTCCCCTTGCTAAGGGGAGAATGGTAGTAGCTTTAAATCTTGATTCATTATTCTAATTAAAAGATGACGCAGAGCGTCAGCGGCTTTTACGTTTCCACGCAGAGATGGAAACAAGATTTACTTTTCTACGGTTGTGAGAGGGCTACACCCTCGAACCACTTAACTAATGCAGCATAATTATTTGCAGTAATTTTTAACGCTACCTCCGGCTCGGGAGTACAACTCCCTCACAACACAAATAAACCAGACGCAGAGCGTCTATGGCTATGTTTCCACGCGGAGCATGGAAACAAGATATACGGGTTGCGAAGCAGAGCGTCGCAACCAGATAAAATTTATTAGGTGCAAACTTTGAACCTTTCAACATAAAGTCTGCATCCTGCATCCCTGTATCCTGAAAATCAAAATGGCCATATCTTCGGCACCAAAAATATTGTTATTGCGGCAACCATCAAATTTAATGGCAGCCCTATTTTTGTAAAATCCGTAAATCGGTATCCACCGGGTCCATAAACCATTAAATTTGTCTGATAGCCAATAGGTGTCGAGAAGCTGGCCGAAGCAGCCATAATAATAGTCATTACAAAAGGCATATAATCCACTCCAAATGAGCTGGCAAGCGAAATAGCTATCGGAAATATAAGAACCGCAGCAGCATTATTGGTAATCAGTTCAGTTAGTATCCATGTAGAAAAATATACGCCTGCCAGAGCCAAGTATGGATGCTGGGCCGTATAGCTTAAAAATCCCTCTGCCAACTCTGTAGCCGCGCCGGTATATTCGAGTGCACCGCCAATACCCAGACTGGCCGCAATAACCAGAAGCACCGACCAATCGATATAATCCTTGGCAACAGAAGCATTTACGCAACCCGAAACCACCATCAATCCCGCAGCTAAAAAAGAGGCCTGAAACATAGTAAATAAACCAAATGCTGCCGTACTAACCATCAAACCTAGTATAGCCCATGCTGTCCCTGACTTTTTATAATTGGGAGGTTTGGAATTGCTGATTCCACTCGTCAGATAGTAATCACTGGAGTTTTTATACTGCTCCAAAAAGTTGGGGTGAGCTTCCAACAACAATGTATCACCGGTTTTTAGCCGTATGTCCCCTACTTTTTCTTTTACTCGTTCTCCGTTGCGCGATACCGCCAGGACTACGGCATCATAGATATTTCTGAAGCGTCCGTTTCTGATGGTTTTCCCATTTACAGGATGGGTAGGTGACACCACAGCTTCTATCAGAAGACGCTCGCGCCGCGATGAATTGAGTTTAAAAACCTGATCCGTGGCCGGTTTTAGCCCCTGAATTTGCTGAAGGTCTACGATGGAATCGACAATGCCGGTAAAAATCAGGCGGTCTTCCGAATGCAATTCCTGATCCGGATCCACAGCCGCAATAATATGATCCTTCCGGTATATCTCCACCAAATACAAGCCGGGCAAATTACGCAAACCAGCCTCTTCAACAGTTTTTCCCGCCAGCGAGCTTCCGTCATCAACAATCATTTCGATTGTATATTCACGGGGATCTTTAAAAGTATCAAATCCAGAACCGCGGGCGGGGAGCAGTTTTTCTGAGAAAATAGATAAATATAAAAAGCCAGCAATTGCGCAAGGTATCCCAATAAGCGCAGGCTCAAAAATGCCGAGACCACTGGTGGATGCTTCCTCAATTAACAATCCATTAACTATCAGGTTGGTACTTGTACCAATAAGTGTACAAGTACCACCCAAAATAGCTGCATAACTCAAGGGGATAAGAATCTTTGATACCGCCACTTGGTTTTTACGGGCCCAATCTTCCAGAGCCGGAATAAATGAAGCAACAACAGGCGTATTATTCAGAAAAGCGCTAAAGACCATGACCGGAGCCATAATCCTGATCTGGACGCGGCGAATATTTTTTGATAACCCTATGATCTGATTTACCACATAGTGGATGGCTCCCGTTTCTTTAAGTCCGGCCGCAACAACATACAAGGCGGCAACTGTCAGCATCCCTTGATTAGAGAAGCCTACAATTGCTTCGGATGGAGGAATTACCTGACCCAAAATCAGCAGTGTCAAACCACCGAGAAACACAACATCTGCTGATATCCGGGTGGCTATCAGCATAAACAAGCATAATAAGATGACGGCAATAACTGCCCATCCGGCCAGGGTCATAACGGTTAACACTCTTCACAGTTCTCTGTTTTTTCAGAAACAAAGAAAACGAATTATCAGATGCTTTCAAATTTGCACGTGTAGACAGCTGCTATTTATTAGGTGCTGTAGATGGTTTAAGAGGTTAAGCCGCAGATCTGTACAGATCAAAACAACTGGGATAAAATCAGTCTCAGGACCCACCCCGCCCCGTTCCTCGCTCCCCTCCCGCGGGAGGGGACTTTTCTATCTGGTTGTGAGGAGGTTGTACCTCCGAACTGAACAATCTCGGGAGTACAACTCCCTCGGAACTGGGTTGGAAATTTTGTGAGAGGGTGTACACTCTTTGTTGTGAGAGGGTTGTACCCTCGAACAGAAAACAGTCATTAAAAATTGTAAGGATTACTTTTTCTGGGGGTCTTACTGCTAAAAACCATTTATGAGCTCCTGGAAAATTCATTCCGATACGCTTTACTATTTTTGCACAATATCAATTACAGATTTCTATCCTGTATTCACTGATACTAAATATTTTGATATAGTTGTCGATAGTCTAACCTATTGCAAAAATAATAAAGGGCTAAGTATTCATGCATATGTAATTATGATTAATCATATACATTTAATTTTATCTTTAAATAATAATACAAGCCTCTCAAGCATTGTCAGAGATTGGAAACGTTATACCTCAAAGGAAATAAGCACTCATTTAACAACAGATCAACAGTCAAATGCACTACGTATTTTTAGAGAGGCAGCTTCTGATAAGCAGGATCAAACTTATAAAGTTTGGCAATCAGGATTTCATCCCATTGGTTTATATTCGGAATATTTTTTCTTACAAAAGCTGAATTACATCCATGAAAACCCAGTACGCAAAGGGTATGTAAATAAACCAGAACATTGGGTGTATTCCAGTGCCGGTAATTATGCTGGGTATTCTGAACTACCATTGAAAATTGACATTCTTGAACATTAATGGTGTAATATGACGTTCGGGAGTTCAACTCCCTCCCATCTCAATTTTAGTTGTGAGGAGGTTGCACCTCCGAACTGAACAACCTCGGGAGTTCAACTCCCTCGGAACATTATTGAATGTTGTGAGAGGGTTGTACCCTCGAACATCAAAACGGCCAAATAATTGGGACCAACATCAGCGTTACAAAAGCAATAAGAATATTAAGCGGCAAACCAATTTTGGTGAAATCGGTAAAATGATACCCACCGGGACCGTAAACCATCAAGTTCGTCTGATAACCAATAGGCGTAGAAAAACTGGCCGAAGCCGCCATAATAATCACAAATACAAAGGGCATTGCGCTAACACCAAGGGAAGCTGCAACTGAGATAGCGATAGGAAAAATTAAGACAGCGGCAGCATTATTGGTAATGAGCTCGGTTAATAACCAAGTAGCCAGATAGGTACCTGTTAAAGCCATGTAAGGATTATTTTGCAGATACTCCATCATCCCCATAGCCAAATACTGAGCTGTACCGGTTACTTCCATGGCATTGCCAATCCCCAGAGCTGCTGCAATCACCAGCAATACCATCCAGTCGATACTTTTTTTCATTGAGCTGGGCTGAAGACATCCCGTAATTATCATTAATCCCGCAGCTGCAAAGGATGCCTCAAACATAGTTAATACTCCAAAGGCCACCGTTATCACCATCACTCCAAGAATACCCCATGCCATTCCTGATTTGCTGTAGTTTGGCTCCTTGGAGTCGCCAATACTACTTATCAAATAAAAATCACTCGAATTTTTAAATTGATCCAGAAAATTAGGATTAGCTTCTATCAGCAAGGTATCCCCGGCTTTAAGCACAATGTCTCCCACGCTTTTTTTGATACGTTCTCCGTTGCGGGATACTGCCAGGATCACTCCGTTATAACGATTTCTGAATTTACCTTCACGGATAGAGATTCCTGCCAAAGGGTTGGATGGAGAAATAACTGCCTCAAACAAAAGACGTTCCCGCTTTGTGGATTCTAATTTAAAGATCTGCTTAGTAGCAGGCTTCAATCCTTTTATTTGTTTTAGATCAATGATAGACTCCAACACACCCGCAAAAATTATTCGGTCATCTCCCTTCAGAACCACATTATTATCGATTGGTGCAATAATTTGATTTCCACGATTTATCTCTACTACAAAAAGACCGGGCAGATCCAATAATCCTGCCTCTTCAACAGTTTTATTGACAAGTGAGCTTCTCTTGGCCACCATCATTTCAATGGTATATTCCCGTGGATCTTTAAAACTGTCAAAGCCTGATCCTCGGATAGGCAACAAGTTTCGGCCCACAACCACCATATATAAAAAGCCAATAATAGCACAGGGCACTCCAATCAAGCCCGGTTCAAAAATCCCGATAGCCCGCGTATTCGGCTCAGCGATAAGTAATCCATTGACAATCAGATTCGTGCTGGTCCCGACTAAGGTACAGGTACCTCCGAGTATGGCAGCATAACTAAGGGGAATAAGTAATTTGGAAGCAGAAATTCGATTTTTGCGCGCCCAGTCCTCAAGAGCGGGAATAAATGAGGCCACAACCGGCGTATTATTCAAAAAAGCGCTGACAATCATTACCGGCGTCATAATGCGGATTTGTGCCCGACGTATATTCTTGGAACGTCCTATTATCCTGTTTACAATCAGCTGAATACCGCCAGTTTCCTTCAGTCCGGCCGCTACTACATACAATGCCCCCACAGTAAGCATCCCCTGATTGGAAAAACCGACTAGTGCTTCTCCCGGTGAAACAACCTGGGTGATAATAAGGACTGTAAGTCCCCCCAAAAATACCACATCGGGAGAAATGCTGGTAGCTACCAACACTCCGACACAAAAGAGTATAACCAATATGAGTATCCATCCCCCAACTGTCATAGATAGCCTCGATCCATTTTATCAAAAATATTTTATTGGTAGCTAATCGGCAGGTTCAAATAGATGACTTCTTATTTTTCTCCCCCTCAAAGCATTCACCTTCCTTCGCTCTTATTTACTTCCTGCAAATGAATAATATAGCCAAAATTTTTAACCCTAAAAGAATATCAGCTGTTCCTTAAACAGAACTAATATTGTAGGTCGGCCATCTTACCCGGCTGATAAGCATTCAGTTCTAGCCCGGCCTTGCCTGCCCTCGTGGAATCCTCCGAGTAAGCGGAGGGCCACAAGGTGGCATTCCACAGGGCCTGTCCCGAGGATTCGGGGAAAGAACCGGGCTAAAATATAAACCGAAGTTGCCTGAAGGCTGTTTGCTAACTCTGCCCTTTATCTACTTTCTACATCAATAATTTGAACCGATATTATCAGGATTGAAGGATGGACAGGATTTAGCTTTGATGTAGGTCGGGCATCCTGCCCGACCATTCATTAGAACATCAAGCACGACACACGAGCGGTTCTGCCGGTTGTACTAGGATTGAAGCTATTTAAAAGGCGGACGCAGAGCGTCCATAGCCTTCAGTCGCAGAGCAACTGAAAGAAATAGGATAGTGGTGATTATTCTAAAACACTACTCTTGCTTGCAATCCGATCTCGCTTCGTGTATCTCCCTCAATCTGATTTAATCCACTGCCAACCACTTGCTCATCCTCATAAACGGTAGCACCAAACTTTGCCCAAAGCTGGAAATAATCAGTCGCCTCATAATTCAAGAGCAGATACAAACGCTGTCCCTTATTAAACAGCGATTGACTAGAAAATACATACAGCAGATCATTCTCAAACTGGTAAACACGCGTGGCAAAACTATCGGTATCAAACATAGTAACGCGGGTATCAAGGCGGATACGATCATTTAACAGCAGTCGGAGATCCTGATACATCAGATACCCTGTTTCCAGTTCTTCTCCCGCCTGCTGACTTTGGACCAGCTCTCCTCTCGTCCGTAGTCGTACTTTTGAATTCACCCAATACGCCAAATTGGCCCTAAAGCTGGTCCGCCGGGCCTCCCCCAGCTCGCGCTGAATCCGCCCAAAATCATCCGTCGTCTCATACTCATCATCCTCAATTTCACTCCGCAACTGAACATAGAAATTCAAATCTGACGTCAGCTCCACCTCTGCCTTACCCAACCAATCGTAACCTTGTGTAGGTTGGTTAGTACCAAACCGTGCACTAGGGAATCGAAATTGGTCAACGTAAGCGCTCAAAGTGATACGACTGCCGATCGTATGCCGCAATCCCAAATATACGCCCTCCTCATTTTTAGGCTGCCCCGATACTTCTCCAAATCCGCTGCCCAATATCGACTGAAATTCTTTCTGATAATTGCGATAGGCCAGTGTCATCTCTGTTTTACTACCAAGCTCGCTTTCCACTCCGGTAATAAATCCCATGCCTCCGTTCTCACTGCGAGCCGCCTCTCCAAAAACTACGGCCGGACCAGCGATAAAACGATAATCAACTCCGAAAGCAGAATTCGACTTTCCTTCAAAATCATATCGGGCATATGTCTGATTTCTGGCAGCTATATATCGATCAAAGATAGTTTGATAGCCGGTGGCACCGATAATACCGAAAGGCAATTCCAGCTGGATATTCCCACCGAACAACTTGTGCTGTAGATTATTTCGCTGAAGAAATTCTCTTTCTGTCCGATGGTAACCGCTGGTTTGCGGAAAGCGTGTGGTATCTTCACTGATTTCACTTGCAGTGCGTTTGCGACTCGAAAAAAATCCGGTAATCTGAAGTTTGTCGCCATACGTGGCCGCTGCACCGCGATAGTAATTGGTCTCCTGCGCCGAAGTATAGGGCTTGATCCCGCGACCGTTTCGGCTTATCGTTCCCACCACATCACTGCCTTTCCCAAACGCAACTCCGCTCCACAGCACCAATCCCTGTCCGAATGAAAGACTATAGTCTCCGCCAACCAGCATCTTTAGGTTGCCATTATTCTCCAGGGCCACATGCCAGCTTTGGTGATCAAACTGCACTGGACCCACGAGCTCTTCACCGGGATCTTTCTCCTGAGTAATATTCATCGATACGTGGTCACTCTGGTAACCGAAACGCTGGTAATATTTAACGGCACTGCCGATATATCCTCCCTCAGAAGGATCTTCCTGATATCCCTGCGCCTCCTGCAAATCCCGTTGATATCTGCTAAACGCCTGAAACCGCCCGCCGCTGGTCCAGTACTGGTAATCCGTAAAAAGCGATCTAGTCAGCTCCAATCCACTGCCGACAGTCACATATGGCATCATTTTCTCGAGCGTTACACGTCCAATGCCAGATACATCACTTAGCTCAGAAATCGATTCAAACGGTTTCTCGTTTTCCCGATAATCGATAATGGCTCGAGCTTTTTTGAGGTTGAGTCCCGGCACTTCCAGCAAGTTCTTTACTCCGGCCCGATTAATATTGATGGGATTCTCTGCTAATTCTTGTAAATACTGGGTAAGTTCTTCACTGTCGAACTCCGTGTTTTGGGGATCAAAAACCTCAATTGCTTCTTCAAGATCTTCTTCGACCTCCGCACGAGTTGTATCCTGATCCTGTGCCCAAACTGCTGAAGGCGTTGACCATAGCAAAGATATTCCTAATACTATATATAATAATAAGATACGATCCATCACCAGCAAATTTTAAAATCGATGGCAGGGCTGTATCCCAAAACCTGATCTTCGTGTCGCTGGACAGCGACATTGGCGCTCCAGAATGATCCGCTGTAACCAAATCCGGCCGTAAACATTTGTGGTGCTTTTATAATACCCGCACGGCCTGTTAATCCCTTAATGATATTGATCTCCACTCCTCCCCTGTACGAAATGGGAAATTGAACGTCTTTCACTACGTCTGTGGTAAACAAAGCCATCTCGGACAATTGATAAGAGAGACCCACGCTAAGTTCACGAGGCAGTTTTTCGTTGTTGCGCGATCCATATTCCGGCTGATTGACATTCGTGGCTTTGGCTCCGATCCACAGATCAGAAATAATCCGTGCTGCCAGTCCTACATCTACGCCAAATGCTCCAGCTGATCCATAACCACCACCTTGCACGACATGACTATAATTGAGAATAGCCCCGTAATGAAATCCCACAAAAGAATTTTTGTAGCCCAGCCGCAGCCTGTTTTCGTTAAACAGATCAAAACCGTAGCGGTGAGCACCAATTCCCAGTACGCCAAATTTTGTTGGATGGGTAAGCGACATTGCCATATCTGTTATTTCAGCAAAACCGAAATGGCGAACACCAAAGAAAGAAGCATTGCGCTGATTCTCCGGCATCATGGCAGGGTTGGCAAACATGGCCCATGTCGTTCCCACAAGAGCCGTTTCAGCCTGTCCCACTGCCAATTCCCTGGCACCAATCACAGCCTGGGCTTTAACCTGCTGGGATCCGAAAAACAGCAATAAAAAGGCTGCACTCAGAACGACTCTCAAATTACTGCGTAAATGCAACAGCTTTCGTATCATATGAGGTGGATATAATTATACCCCGATGAATAATCTGATGAACAATCTATTGAATCGAAATGAATAATTCTTTCCGTTATAATTTTCTAATCTGCTGCATGACACTGTCATTGGCATTTGGGATAACTCGATCCATAGTGGCTCAGGAGCTTGATGCCGATATCACAATCGATCGCAGTCAGGTGAGTGGTACGTCGCTCAGCTTCCTTGATAACCTGTCGAACGAGCTGGAATCATATATCAGCGAATATCAATGGACCAGTACCAGTTTTCGTGATTATGAACGCATTAATATGCAGATGCAGATCACGCTGCTTAGCGTTGACAATGATTATAATGTAGAGGCCCAGGTTTTTATCCGCAGCCGCAGACCTGTTTATAATTCTACACGCCAGACCGCTGTTTTTCTTTTCAGTGATGATAACTGGGTTTTTAATTATACTCCCAATCGGAGTCTTATTCACGACGATCTGCAATTCGATGAACTGACCAGTTTTATAGATTTTTATGTATATATCGTTTTGGGATTTGACTTCGATTCTTTCGAAGAACTGGGCGGCTCATCCTATTATAGAGAGGCACAGGATATAGTATCACTGGCACAAACGACCTCTTCGGATGGCTGGTCGCGGGGTAACAATCGAAGAAATCGCGCGCAGCTGACATCAGATCTGCTAAGCACTAGCTTTGAACCCTATCGTCGAGCGATATATCAGTATCACAGACACGGCCTGGATCTATTTTTAGATGATCCACAAAAAGCTCGTCAACAAGTACTACAAGCATTGGAAAAAATACAGCAGGCACAAAGGAATACATCCAGTGATGTACTGTTTGATATCTTCTTCAATGCCAAATACCGGGAACTAGTCTCAATCTTTGAGGATGCCGAGCCAGAAGTGCGGCTTGAAGCTTTTAATCTTCTCTCTGAAATTGACCAAAGCCACCTCTCCGAATACCGCAAGCTACAGTGAACTGAATAATGAATGGTGAACTTTGAATGACGATTTTGTGCAACCAGTCCACTGCTACTGCCAACCACCTACCGCCAACTGCATCCTGCCAACTGTTGTCTGAGCACTGCCCACTGAATTTTTAACTTCAGGTTTTGTATATTCTTCGCCTGTTCATTACAATAATTTCCATTCTAACTGAAAATAATCTCATCGTATGAAATTTTATGTTTGCATCAAGCAGGTTCCGGACGTAGACGCGCCTATTCAGATAAAGGACGGAAACCTGATTCAGGATACCGATCGAATGATCCTAAATGCCTACGACGCTTCTGCTGTTGAAGAAGCTTTGGTCTTAACAGAAGATCAGGATGACAGCGAGGTTGAAGTAGTTCTTGTAGGTCCTGACAAAGCAAAAGAGACGATTCGCAAGGCTCTGGCCATGGGCGCCGACAAAGCAACACATATCCAGACAAATGGCGATGAGGAATATGACTCTGCTACATATGCAAAGATTCTCTCAACCTTTTTCGAGGATAAAGAATACGATGTAATCTCCTGTGGAAAGCAGTCGCAGGATACCGACGCAGGCTTGACCGGCGGAATGCTTGCTGATCATTTGGGATTGCCTTATGCAACCAATGCGGTGGGGCTCGAATTAGAAGAAGATGCCTTGGTTGTCAAACGTCAGGGTGATGCGGGACAAGAGATTATCGCACTGCCTCATCCCTGTCTTGTAACCTGTTCCAATGATATGAACGAGCCGCGGATTCCCAGTCTTAAAGGCATTATGCAATCGAAGCGCAAACCGATGGAAACGATTGAGCTTAATGATTTGGGCCTGAATGAAGATGAGCTGGCTGCCAAAACCAAAGTTACCGGTTACATGGAAAAGCCGGAGCGTGAACCCGGACAAAAGTTTGAGGGTGAACCGGAAGAGATGGCTCAGAAAGTAGCTAAGCTCCTAGACGAAGAAGCAAAAGTAGTCTAATTCGTAACGCCTAATGCGTGGTGAGCTACATTTCATGCATTACGGGATCACGCATTTAACCAGTCAACAAAATTTAGAACGAAATATTACAATCATGGGTACTCTACTAACACATATTGCCATCAGTGATGGAAAAATTAAACGTGCTTCTCTCGAAGTTTTGTCTCATCTGCGGAAGTTAGCTGAAGAAAACGGCCATACTACAGAAGCCGTCATTATTGATGCTGAGGCTTCAAATTATGTCGATCAGGTTAAACAATACGGCGCTTCCAAAATTTATACTATAGAGGATTCTATTTTTGAAAATCATATGAATGCTCCTCTGCTCAAAGCACTTTCACAGGTGATGGACGAAGCCGATCCCTACATTTTTGGATTCGGCTCAACAGAAAGCACCAAAGATATTCTCGGTGCTTTGGCAGCCCGACGAGATGCGGCGGTTCTGTCGGATGTCTCAGAATTTGAGCTTACGGATGATGGCATCAAAGCCACGCGTCCGGTTATGGCGGCAAAAATATTATCTGAAGCTACAGCTTCCGACGATACAATTCTTGTTTCTGTCCGCTCTGGATCGTACGAGCTCGAAGAATCCCCTGCAGACAGCGAAGTAGTAAATATCGACTTTAGCATCGACGAAAGTGAAATTAAGGCGAAACTTCGCGAAGTTGTCGGAGCCTCAGGAGATAAAGTTGATCTATCGGAGGCTGAAACGATTGTTGCAGCCGGCCGCGGGACCAAGGATGAAGAGGGACAAGAGCTTATCGAAGAGCTGGCCTCAGTCTTGGGTGCAAGTATTGGTGCCTCACGGGCTCTCACTGAAGCGGGTATTATGGATCCCAGCCTGCAAATCGGACAAACCGGAAAAGTTGTTTCCCCGCAGCTTTATATTGCTGTTGGGATTTCAGGAGCTATCCAACATGTAGCGGGTATGTCGAACAGTAAAGTGATTGTAGCTATTAACAAAGATCCCGATGCCCCGATTTTCGATATTGCCGATTACGGAATTGTGGGCGATCTCTATAAGGTGTTGCCACCGTTTATTGAGGAACTCAAGAAGATTAAAGCATAATAGCGATCTATCTCGTGACGATGCTCCGCGTCGTCACGTATCCTTCCGTCGCAACGCGGAGCATTGCGACGAGATCAAAATAACCATCGTTCGGGCATTCGCTCGGACGATAGCACAAGCGGACGCTTGCGCTATCTAATAAGTTTTAAATAACCTCATAAAATAATGATGGATGAAAAGTTTGACTGTATAATTGTAGGAGCGGGTATTGCTGGTTTGGCCGCAGCTATGATACTAGCCCGTAATAACATGAAGTTTCTGCTCATCGAGAAAGGCGAATTTGCCGGCTCTAAAAACGTCTCCGGTGGCGTATTGTGGGGACGTGATCTGGCCCGGCTCGTCCCGGAATATTGGGAGGAAGAAGATGGCGGCTGGGAACGTTATATCAATCACCGGCGCCTCACCTTCATGGATGATCAGTCAACCTTTTCGATAGATTTTAAATCATCTCACTTCAATGAAACTCCTTATTCTGGCGTTGTAGTACTGCGTTCCAAATTTGACCGCTGGCTGGCAAATAAGGTTCAGGAAGAGATCGATAACAGTGATTATGCTATGGAATCGTTCATCGCCACAAATATCAAGGTTGATGAAGTACTTATGGAAGACGATAAAGCTGTTGGGATCCGCACCGGTGAAGAGGAATTTCATGCCGACAGTGTAATCATTGCCGAGGGCGTTAATAATTTGCTGACGCGTCAGGTTGGACTACAGGATGATTATGTACCCGCCGACCATATGCTAACGGGTATCAAAGAAGTTATTCGGTTTGATCAGAAAGAGCTGGAAGATCGATTTCAGCTGAATGGACTCAGCGGTATGTCAAATGAGTTTCTGGGATATTCGACCGACGGCGTAGAAGGCGGTGGATTTTTATACACCAATCGTGACACTATTTCTCTAGGTTTGGTGGTTGGCATCAAGGATATGTGCAACAAACAAAAACAGCCGCAGGATATTCTGAATCATTTCAAAAGCCATCCTGTAGTTAAAGATACGATTCGAGGGGGCGAAGTGGTAGAGTATTCTGCACATGTGGTGTCATCCGGCGATATGCGCGTGATGCCCAAAGAGGTTTATAAAGATGGACTACTGCTGTGCGGCGAAGCGGCGAACCTGTTGATGAATGCTGGAAAAGCGATTCAGGGAATGGATTACGCTATGCGATCTGGAATTCTGGGCGCCGAGACTATCATCAAAGCCAAAGAGCGCGATGATTTTTCCAGCGATACAATGAAGGAATATCGCCAGGCGCTGGAGGAAAGTTATGTGATGAAGGATATGCGCAACTTTCAGGATGCTGTTCGAATGTTGCACCAACCAGAAATGTTTACGGATGTACCGAATTTGGTTTGCGATTTCGGGCGTAAGTTTTTCACTATTGATGACAGCCCCACCAAAAAATCACGGCAGCAATTTATGGAATCGGTCAAAGAGCACTCTTCATACTGGGATTTAATGAAATTAGGATTTAAAGGAGCAAAGTCACTATGAAATTACTCGATCTTACGGAACGACTGGGACTGGTCAGTTATCGAAATCAGGCCAAATCCGAAATTAAGCCTCATATTAAGGTAGATACGGATATCTGCAATAATGTTTGTCCGCATAAGTGTACCGTGTATGTGTGCCCTGCAAACTGTTACACGATGGATGAAAATGGCGATGTTCATTTCCAGGTGGAGGATTGCATCGAATGTGGAACCTGCATGTATGCCTGTGATCAGGGCGCTGTAGAGTGGAATTATCCCGATCCTGAAATCGGCCGCGGTGTAACCTGGAATTTCGGATAGTAACCTCGTGGACCGACTGGATTTGTCGTCCCACGAGTTGTTACTTTATCTCGTGACGATGCTCTACGTCGTAACCAACTACCCCAGGCTCTGCGTGGAAACCCTAATATCTGCTATAAGCTAAGAAAGAGAATGGCTCTGAATGGATCAGCAAATAAAAAAGGCCGCCCAATGGACGGCCTGTATTTTTTTTATAATTGAATTCTATGAATCACCAGATGGCTCTAGTGCAATTTGAACTGCGCCACCTTGCTCAGTGACTTCAACCTCTTGCTCCCAATCCTGATAACCTTCAGCTGAGGCCGTTAGGGTATAAGTACCGGGCTCAATATCTTCAAAAGTAAAGGTTCCGTCGTCACCGGTAGTTGTCTCCTGATTCTCGCCTTGCAATGTTATCTGAGCATTAGCAACAGGCTCTTGACTCGAAGCATCAACAACTTGTCCTGTCAATTCCGCTGGCTGATCTTCTTGAGCCAGTGCTTCTGTAGAAATCATTGCAAGTCCAATCATTAACGTTAGCGCTGAAATGAGAACTTTTTTATTAAATAAATACATATAGCGTCTTTATTTTTATTGTCCTTTATTAAAAGATGTTGACAGTGTCTTATCTAGTTAGTCAACTATCAGTTATACCAACTCGATTTAAATTCAGTTGTTCCAAAACAAGAAGCTTTACAACAAACTGGAATTTCTCTTCTGCCTTTTATCAGCTGATCAATTATTACAAAATGATTTGCCCCAATTTTTTTATTTTTATTAAAAGAAAACTTCAATCATTTGTAATTCTGTCTTATGAGTAAAAATGTACTTCAAGAATCAGCTGCTTTGAGCTTCGATCTTTCCGATGAACAACAGCTTATCAAAGAGAGCATGAAAGATTTTGTAGAACGTCATGTTGCACCCGGCGTAAAAGAGCGCGATGCCCAAAAATCATTTCCACATGACATCATCGAGAGGCTGGCCGATCAAGGATTTATGGGTATGATTCATCCTGAAGAGTATGGTGGCGGCGGCGTGGGACATGTCAGCTTTTGTCTGGCTATCGAAGAAATTGCCCGCTGGGATGCTTCACTGGCACTAACAGTAGCTTCGCATACTTCTCTGGCATCCGGACACATAGCACTTGCAGCAAACCGATCCCAAAAAGAAAAATACTTAACACCTTTAGCAGAGGGGGAAAAATTGGGAGCCTGGTGCCTGACTGAACCTGGATCAGGTAGTGATGCATCGGGATTAAAAACAACAGCCACAAAAAATGGTGATACATGGATTCTCAACGGATCTAAAATATTTATTACGCAGGGATCAGTTGGAGATATCTACGTTGTACTGGCAAAGACAGATCCCGATAAAGGCACAAAAGGAATTAGCGCTTTTATTGTCGAAAGAGAATGGGATGGCGTGGAGCCGGGCGGAAAAATGGAGAAACTGGGAATGAATTCCAGTGACACCACCGAAGTTGTTTTTGAGGATGTGGAGATACCTGAAGAAAACCTGCTCGGTGAACTCGGCGAAGGCTTTGTTGACACAATGAAAGTTCTTGATGGCGGACGTATCGGCATTGGCGCCTTGTCGGTGGGTATTGCGCGCGGAGCGCTGGAGGAGTCGATGAAATATGCGGGTGAACGTAAGCAGTTTGGATCGCCCATCGGTAATTTCCAGGCTATCGAAAAAAAACTGGCCGATATGGCTACTGAAATTGATGCTGCCCGTTTTCTTGTCCACCGTGCCGCCTGGCTGAAAGATCAGGATAAGCCGTTTACCAAAGAGGTTTCGATGGCAAAACTTTTTGCCTCAGAACTGGCCGTGCGTGCTGCGGATGAGGCCGTGCAAATTCACGGGGGCTACGGCTATATCAAAGAGTATCACGTTGAGCGTTTTTTGCGTGATGCCAAGCTAATGACGATCGGCGAAGGTACCTCCGAAGTGCAGCGGATGATTATTGCACGTGAGCTTAAAAAAGAGTATTGGCAGTGATCACTTATCAGGAATCAGAAGAGTGCACCACTGTTCACTGGTAACTGCCAACTGCGTACGATTACCGTTTACATTTATTTGACTAGCGCTTACCTTGCACCGGAAGAAAAACAAGCAACCAATTCATTATCTATGCCTAGCAACAGTTTTAACATTGACGATCCCTTTCAATTTGAATCCGAGCTCGAAGAAGATGATCGCCTGATCATGGAGACAGCTCGCGACTACGCACAGAGTAAACTAGAGCCGCGGGCTCTAAAAGGAAATCAGGAAGAATATTTTGATCAGGATATCGCCGAGGAAATGGGCGATCTGGGACTGCTTGGTTCTTATCTGCCGCCAGAGTATGGTGGTGTAGATGCCAGCCAGACTGCTTATGGACTGATTGCCCGTGAAGTTGAACGCGTGGATTCGGGCTATCGCTCGTTTATGTCGGTGCAGTCGTCGCTGGTAATGTTTCCGATCTTCAAATTCGGGACGGATGAACAGAAAGAGCGTTTTCTGCCCAAGCTGGCTACCGGCGAACTTATTGGATGTTTTGGATTAACAGAACCCGATCACGGGTCGGATCCCGGCTCGATGGCTACCACAGCCGTAAAAACCGACGGCGGCTGGATTCTCAACGGCGCCAAAATGTGGATTACCAATTCACCTATTGCCGATGTAGGAATTGTCTGGGCCAAAGCCAAGGAGAATAAAGATGATGAAGGCGAAATTCGTGGATTTATTGTGGAGAAAGATATGGAGGGCTACAGCGCTCCGGCGACAAAATATAAAATGTCGCTTCGCGCTTCAGAAACAGGCGAAATGATTTTCGAGGATGTTTTTGTACCCGATGAAAATGCTTTTCCCGATATTCGCGGACTAAAGGGACCGTTCACCTGTCTCAACAGTGCTCGCTACGGCATTGCCTGGGGCACAGTGGGAGCTGCCGAATTCTGTTATCAAAAAGCGCGTGAATATGTGCTTGATCGCACACAGTTTGGGTATCCTATCGGGGCCAATCAGCTACCACAGACAAAATTAGCTAATATGTTGACTGATATTACGCAGATGCAGTTACTGGCGTGGCGACTGGGTAAGCTTAAAGATGAGGGGCGATCTCATCACTCTATGGTTTCGCTGGCAAAGCGCAATAACTGTGGAACGGCATTAAAAATAGCACGCATGGCTCGGGATATGCATGGTGCTAACGGCATTACCGGCGAATATCGCGTCATTCATCATATGATGAATTTGGAATCTGTAAATACTTATGAAGGCACATTCGATATTCACGGTCTTATCCTGGGACGTGAAATCACAGATATCCAAGCTTTCGTGCCACGTGGAAATGATATGCCAGAAAATTGATCTATAAAATAAAAAAAGCCACCCCGCTATTTGCAGGGTGGCTTAAAAGAGCTATTAGTAAAAGTTAAAAGTCACTTTCTTGAGGCTGAAGCTCAAAAGTCATGTAAACATTTTGTTGCTCTTGAACTTGTTGTCCTTGACTCATTAAATAGTCAGGTCGTATGGTTTCTGAAAGGGTTTCATAACCTTCGTGCTCAATTTCGATAGTAACTTCACTACCAGTTTGTCCTACCCCTTCAGATTCAGTGGTACCTTCCGCGGAAAGGTTGTCAAATTCAAACATACCTTCCTGGTCGGTTGTGGCCTCTTGGTCCTGCCCTTGTATTCTGACTGTAACGTCAGAAAGAGGCTCTCCTGTTGAGGCATCAACCACCTTACCTTTAAATTGATTCATTGTTTCTGTTTCTCTCTCTTGTTCTCCGGTAACTTGAGCGTTAACCGTACTGAATGACAATGCAAAACCTACAAATAGAGCTAACACTCCGTATAAGATTTTATTTTTTAACATAGTTGATTACCTTTTTTATGCACATTTACGCATATATTATTGTTGTTAATTTATATGACTATATGATTATAGGTAGAGTAACGGGAAACGGTTCCACTAAAGGCCGTAGTAATTATCAGGCAATTTTTGTAAAAAAATCTTCAATTTGGACAAGAATTACCTTACAACCATTTGAAATAGCTCATCTTTGAAACAAAAAAAGCCACCCCGTTGAGACAGGGTGGCTTAAGACTTTAAAAAGAGACTATTGAAAAAGACAGATGATTAATAGTCACCTTCTTTAGGCTGCAGCTCAAAGGTCATGATATCTTCATTCATGCCTTGTTCTTGCTCTTGGCCTTGTTGTTGTCCTTGACTTCTTAAATCCTCAGGACTAATCGTTTCTGAGAGGGTTTCATACCCTTCATGCTCGATTTCAATAGTAATTTCTCCGGCTTCGCCCATTCCTTCAGTGGTTGAACCTTCTGCAGAAAGATTATCAAACTCGAATATACCTTCCTGATCAGTGGTTGCTTCTTGGTCCTGCCCTTGAACTCGGACAGTTACATCAGAAAGAGGCTGTCCTGTAGACGCATCCACCACCTTACCTTTGAAATTGTTTAGGCTTTCTCTCTCTTGTTCTCCGGTAACTTGAGCGTTAACCGTACTGAATGAAATAGCAAAACCTACAAATAGAGCTAATACTCCGTATAAGATTTTATTCTTTAACATAACTATAACCTTTTTTGTTTTTTATATATGGTGATTTGTTCATATATAATTGTTATTAATTTGTATGACTATATGGTTATAGGTGGGGTAATGGGAATCGGTTCCCATAAATGCCGTAGTAATTATCAGGCAATTTTTGTAAAAAAAATACTTCATTATTCTAAAAAACGCCTCTATTGTTATTTAAATGGTATTTATTACCTCATCCACGGTATCGCTCTATATACCATTGAACCGTCTCTCTCAATCGTTCATCGAACGAACTCTGGCATTTCCATCCTAGTTCTTCCTTTATCTTAGTGGCATCAATAGCATAGCGAAAATCGTGTCCCGGACGATCGGTAACAAAAGAAATCAGGCTTTTGAAATCCGACTCCGGTGCATCATTGACTTCCTGATTAAGAATATCACATATTTTTTTCACCAACTCGATATTTTTCCACTCATTATCTCCGCCGATGACATAAGTTTCTCCCGGTCTTCCATCCTGAAAAACGAGATCCAGCGCCTCGCAGTGATCCTTCACATACAACCAATCCCGCACGTTTTCTCCCCTCCCATAAACGGGTATATCATCATGATTTAAGGCAGTGCGTATAACGGTGGGTATTAGTTTTTCATCATGCTGGTGCGGACCAAAGTTATTAGAACAGTTTGTCGTAACCACTTTCATCCCATAAGTATGGAAGTAGGAGCGAACTATAAAGTCACTACCCGCTTTCGAAGCCGAATAGGGTGAATTGGGAGCATAAGGCGTCTCCTCCGAAAAGGCTCCCTCATCTCCAAGTTCGCCATACACCTCATCGGTAGAAACATGCAAAAAGCGAGATTCCTCCCATCGCTGATCGTCTTCCATCCAGAATTTCCGACATTCCTCCAGTATATTGAATGTACCCAGTACATTCGACTTGATAAACGGCTCCGGCCCCTTTATGGAATTATCAACATGTGATTCAGCGGCTAAATGGAAAACCCCCTGCGGCTTATAGCTGCGAATAACATCACGAACTGCTTCACGATTGACGATATCCAGCTTTTTGAAAGTATATCTGCTGGAATTTTTAATAGAGCTCAGATATGAAGTATCCGAGGCATAACCCAGCTTATCAATATTTAAAAAATGACTCTCGGGATATTTTTTATGCAAATGGAGTAACAAATTCGAGCCAATGAACCCCGCTCCGCCTGTAACTAGAATACGTTCTTTCATTAAAATAGATCTTCATTCGATATTTCACTTAATGTTGGTTGATCCTGATCTTTATCAGAAATTATGGGATTCTCAACTTTCCAGTCAATGCCCAAATCGGGATCATTCCAAAGAAGGCCCCGCTCTCCCTCGGGATAGTAATAGTCACTGCATTTGTAATAGACTAACGCATAATCAGAGAGTACGGAAAAACCATGGGCGAAGCCTTTGGGGATAAACATCTGGTGCTTGTTTTCCGCCGAAAGTTCCGTAGCTACATATTCACCAAAAGTAGGAGAACCACGCCGTAAATCCACAGCAACATCCATGATCGTTCCCTGCATAACCATTAACAATTTATCTTGTGGCCGCTCAATCTGATAATGCAGTCCCCGCACAGTATTTTTTTGGGATTTGGATAAGTTATCTTGCACAAAATACACATCAATATCCTGTGACTCCAGATGTTCTTCGCGGTAGGTTTCCAGAAAAAAACCCCGGTCATCCTGATAGACCTCAGGCTTTAACAGTAATATATCCGGAATTTCTGTTTTGGTAACTTGCATCAGCAGTGTCATCAGTTTTCAAATGAGAAGCAAATATAATGATTTACAAATAGAATATTTTTCATGATTGTTAGCCATTATCCAAAGTTACAGGAGAGACCTCATGTACTTGTAGGACGGGCATCTTTGCCCGTCCATTTTAGTTTTTTGAAATCTATGGTCGGGCAAAGATGCCCGACCTACAGGTTATAAAGAAATTCTGGTGTGCAATAACTATATACCCAATCCTGCCAATGATCAACTATTCCCGTTTTTACTGGATTATTTAATACATACCAAATTTTATTCTCCAACTCACTCCGATTTCTGATACCCCTGTCAAAGCTTTCCGACTGCCAAAAAGCACCTCTTCTGCCTAAAATCTTATTACATTCAAGTGCTGTATATGATTTTATACTATGGAGAATCTCTGTAACAGGATAACCATTCGCTGAGTTTTCGTTGTTGTGCGAAGAACCGATATGCCGAAAAATCAAATGTACATGGTTAGG
The DNA here is from genome assembly GCF_058386985.1 of Fodinibius sp. GM108. Taxonomy (NCBI): domain Bacteria; kingdom Pseudomonadati; phylum Balneolota; class Balneolia; order Balneolales; family Balneolaceae; genus Fodinibius; species Fodinibius sp. GM108. The sequence continues at coordinate 49,273 of NZ_JBYEIR010000002.1, read as the reverse complement.
CATTATGGTATAGCAATAAAGATCATATCTCTGCTCATCATGATAGTGAAGAGCGTTCTGAACAGTTTCTGCAATCTTTCCCCGTTTAAGCCAGGTTGGTCCTATTTCGGCTTTATCTAAAAGTTCTTCATATTTCTGGATGATCTTTCTTACGATCTGATCTTGATCAACTTCATTCCCTTCTTGAATCTGCTTCCTATAAAACTGCAGTTTTTTAACAGCTTCTGGTGGTAAAGAACCTGCAAGTCGAAAGGTCACAAAAAATTCCGCATTCTCAGGTTGCCAATGTGGCAAATGTCTTTGATAAAAAGCCATATCTGTAGGACGGGCATCCTGCCCGTCCCATTTAATTAATATTGCGTTTATAGGTCGGGCAAGATGCCCGACCTACTTGTTTTCAGCTATCTATTTTCATTAACAAATCTCGCAATCCTTCATGCCAATGTATAATTTCACTGCCAGAAACTGATTCGATCTTCTTCGTACTAAGCTTGGAAAAATGCGGACGCTCGGCTTTCGTGGGGAAAGCCGCTGATGATACGGCTTCCACATCTACATCGATATTGTTGTACTCGAAAATTGCTTTGGCAAAGTCATACCACGTGATTATCCCTCCGGAAGTAATATGGAAAGTACCAGCAGACTTTTTCTCCAATAAGTCCAAAGTTTTCTTTACCACATCATTAGTAAAAGTTGGACTTCCCCACTGATCATTCACAACCTGTAACTGATCTCGCTCGCGGCCAAGCCGTAGCATTGTTTTAACAAAATTCTGCCCGAATTGTCCGCACAGCCAGGATAACCGAATTATCAAGTGATTATCGGTTGTTTGACGAACAGTCTGTTCCCCCTCCCATTTTGTTTGTCCGTACCAGTTGATGGGATCAGCAGGATAATCTTCAGGATATCCCTCCGGCAGAGCTTCTTTACCTTTTTTACTCCCTGAAAATACATAATCAGTTGAATAGTGAATGAGCTGAAACCCTATTTCATCAGCAAGTGTTGCAATATTACCAACAGCATCGGTATTCACCCGCCGGGCTAACTCTCTATGTTCTTCGGCTCCATCCACATCGGTATAAGCCGCACAATTAATGACAATATCCGGCTGCTGTTTGTACAACTCCTCCGACAACCGCTCGCTATTTGTGATATCAAGTTGATCGGAGGTATAGGGTATTATGGCATCTTCTTGCGATGCAGTGTCTCTACTTCGAAAACAATGCTGCCATTCACTTCCCAACTGTCCCGATGCTCCAAGCAAGATCATCTTTTTCATTCCAATCCGTCACTTACAAGTTCATTGGCACGTTTATACGAGCTCGGCGTTCCGGCATCAGTCCACCACCCTTGCATAATTGAAAATCGCATTTCTTCCTGCCGTATATAGCGATTATTGACATCCGTAATCTCCAATTCACCGCGGTCAGAAGGTTCCAGATCTCGAATAAAGTCAAAAACTTGTGCATCATACGTATAAACGCCCGTCACGGCTAAACTGCTTTTTGGATGCTCGGGTTTTTCTTCTATGCCGATAATTTTGTCTCCTTCAACTTCGGCAACACCAAAACGCTCGGGATCATCTACATCCTTTAATAAAATTTGCGCTCCACTGCCTGGGTAATTAGATAGTGCCTTGTCGAGCGAAGTTTTAAAAATGTTGTCTCCCAAAATAACTGTCATACTATCATCACCAACAAAATTTTCAGCCAAACCCAATGCCTGGGCTATTCCACCGGCTTCATCTTGCACTTTGTATGTAAAGCGGCACCCGAAATCCTTTCCTGATCCCAACAGGTTTACCACATCCCCCATATGCTCTGTCCCCGTAACAATCAAAATCTCCTTGATACCTGCTTTTGTTAACTTTTCTATCGGATAATAAATCATCGGCTTATTGCCAATGGGCAGCAGGTGCTTATTGGTTACCTTTGTTAAAGGGTACAAACGCGATCCGGTTCCTCCGGCTAAGATGATGCCTTTCATATTTTTCTTTTGCAGTAACTGAATATTATTTGGTTCGAATATAATCCGTTTTTGGTGATCTTTAAAGCATTTTAATTCTTTGTTTATTATTGTACTTGGTATCTTTGTAATAGAAATTATATAAACAGTGTACCATATCTAATACCATCGACGGCTTGACTAGGGCAACGTGTGAGCTATATTACAGACTCCAAAAACATATCCTATTTTTAATAGGTTTAGGATTGTTTTATATAATTCCATCTAATGTTTTTGGTCAAACAGCTGATATCATTAAAGCCTCTGGTGGTAAAAATTTATCAATTGATTCCGTAGCAACACAAGGTTTTACTGCCATTGACGGACCTACTATCCGGGAAACCAGCTCTGGTCAACTGACATCAGGTGGTACTATTGTTCTCACATTACCAAACGGATTTGTGTGGAGTGACACATTAAAATCGGTGGATAATGGGGGTACTATCGATATTACAATAGAACCTACTGGTGCGGCAAATACTAAACTTGAGGTTAGCTTTACCTCCATCACCTCTTCCAAGGCTACTTTTACTGTTGACCGTGAAAGCACAACTAATGGTAAAGGACAAGGCCCGGGAAGGGTTGAAATTAGTGGTCTATATTTAAGACCCGATACCCTTGAAGTGCCTTATGAGAAACAAATAAGTAATACCGGCACCACAGGCCCGGACAAAAATTATGGTGATCTTAGTACAGCTGTAGGCGCTATTGAGGAAGTACAGGTTGAAACTGCTTCGGACGGAAGTGGACAGATAGTTCCTGCTCAGGACATACTTGCCGGCAATTCCATTACCGTCTATTCTATTGGCAGGGATGTGGGGGATAACTTTGTAAAAAATGTGGCTCTGGCAAGTGGATCAGATTGGACGGTCACCGGCGGAAATGGAGAGATCTCCCAATCAGCCCTGGACCCCTCCAGCGACTTGAAGAGCGCAGTTTTTTCCTCCAAAACTACAGGCACCACCAAAATTCAGGCGTCTTACAGTGGAGCTACTTCTGTGAGCTCAGGATTGATCACGGTACAGCCACGGAAAACAGATGAAATTCTAATTAAAACTCAGCCTTCCTCTTCGGCAACTGCAGGTAATATTTTTTCGACCCAGCCTGTTATTCTTCTACAAGATCAATTCGGTAATAAAGTTACCACGGACGACACTACCCAGGTTACTGCTAGTATAAATACTGGCGATGGCTCCCTTTCAGGTACGCTCACACAAACAGCTTCGAGTGGAGAAGTTGCTTTTACTGATCTATTTGCTACCATTGCAGATACAATATCTCTGGGATTTGAAAGTGCAGGCCTTAATTCACTTACTTCCAATCAGATCATTGTCAATCCTGCTGCAGCTTCAGATCTGGAGTACATTGTGCAACCAACCAACACGGGAGAAAATAATGTCATTGATCCTCCGGTTGAACTGCAACTGCTGGATGAATTTGGAAACAGCGTTCCTGAAAGTGGGACATCAGTATCTCTCAGTGAAGAAGGGAACAAAGATTTCATAAACAGTAACAGTAGTACACTCACCGTAAATACTGATACAAACGGGATTGCTATTTTTGACAATATCAAACTCAATAATAAGACAGCACCGGATACTGTACAGTTAACTGCACAGTTCAACGGTATCTACTCTCCGGTCACAAGTAAATCCTTTCTGATAATAAGTTCAGATGCATTGGCAAGATATGATATCACAAATACCAACGGAAATAACATTACACAAAAGCAGGCCGGAAATTCTTTTGATATTACCATAACCGCTAAAGACGGCAGTGACAAAGATTTTACCTTTGATAGTGACAGCACTCTTACGATCACAGCTGACAGTGACATAGAATCCGGTGATTTTGATGTAACGATTCAAAGCGGGAATTCAAGCGTTACAACCAGTTTAACACTTATATCATCGGGTACAACCAAAATATACGCTGACGCAAGCGAAGATATATCCGGAGAAAGCAACTCCTTTAACGTTATACCCTCCGATTCTATCGATACCTCCACATCAACCATCACCGCTGATCCTAACTCCATAACTGCCGATGGAAATAGTACTTCTACCATAACTGTACAATTAAAAGATGAATTTGGTAATAACCATGAAAGCGGGGGAGAATCGGTTACTTTATCAACTACAGCTGGTAGCCTGGGTAGTGTAACGGATAACAACGACGGAACCTACAGTGCCGATCTAACCTCTACTACCGATGCAAGCCAAACGGCCACTATTTCAGGTGATGTGAACAGCAGATCTATTTCAGATGAAGCAACGGTGGATTTTGTCCCGGATGAAGTTGTTGGTTTTACTTTTTCACTACCACAGAATAATGGGAATCCTGCTACACAGACCGCAGGCGTATCATTTGAGATTGATGTGGATGCTATTGATGACCAAGGAAATATTGCCACCGGTTTTGATGGCACTGTAACGTTTACCACAAACTCAACAATTAGCTCGGGAGGTAGTGCATCCTTTACCAATGGAGAGCTAAATAATCACTCCATTACCCTAACCAAAGCCGATTCCAGCACAACGATTACTGCAGAAGCAGATGATCTTTTTGAGATTTCAGGTACCAGTAAAACTTTTGTTGTGATTCCGAACGATCCTGATGCTGCTGAATCTCAATTAAATGCCAACCCAACTACTCTTCTCAATGAAACTTCCTCGGAATCTGTCATATCTGTCATTCTTCGGGATAGTTATCAAAACAGAATATATCAGCAACAATCAGTTTCTTTGGAGCTTACCCAGTTAGAAGAAGATAATAACAGCTCTTCCGACGGTAATGCGGATGCTTCACTTGCCAATAAAAACGATATTCCATTTAATTCCACTCAAGGAGTTTACCGGGATACTCTTAGCGCATCCTCCACAATCGAACTCATTGAAATTGCTGGCGTTTACGGCTCAACCGATACTCAAATTGTACAAACAGATACTGTAGATATCGTCATACCTAATACCTGGGAAGGTGATGCTGGCGGCCCCTCAACGGTGCAAACCGACTGGACTAATTCTGAAAATTGGTCTCAAGATAAAGTGCCTGACAGTGACAGCTTTGTCATCATTCCTGACGTCCAAAATATGCCGGAACTTGATCTTAATATTTCTCTGGGCAGCTTCAAAGTACAATCCGGCGCATCACTAACGCTGTTCGGTGGAAATGCAATTAATGTTTCCGGAGATATTACTCTAAATGGGAATCTTGATATTGAAGATAACACAGAAGTTACAACAGGAGGTAGTTTTCGCGGCACAGGATCTTTTGCCGCAGGAAATAATACCACGATTAAAGTTGCTGGTAACATGACAATTGAAAACTTCTTAGCCCGTACATCTGGCACACAAATCTCGCTAAATGGATCCAGTCCACAAACAATAACAGGAACTAATATACTGGCGCAAAATCTGAATATTAAAAATGATGTTAATGTCGAATCAGGCAATGAACTTATCGACACCTCCATCTTAAGCATTGAAGCCGACAACACTTTTGAATTGAATACGGGTGTAAATGATACCTTGGATGTTTTCAATTCAATTCAGGGGGCAGGTACTCTTGTTATCAATGGTAATACGCTGGTACTTGGAGGAGATATTGATCTTGATAATATTGATGCCAGTCAGGCCACTATTATATTTGGTGTCAGGTTGGGAGAAGATCCTGCCAGTGCAAATCTGTCGCAACAATCAATTTCTAATCTCAGTGAAATGAAAAATGCGATCATTAACAATGATCAGGGGGTTCAAACATTCGAAGATATTGTTGTAGACGGGAATTTAACTCTTGAAAACGGAGAACTCATTATCACATCCGGGAAGAGCCTTATCGCCCCCAACCAAACATATAATAACGGTTCCATTTCTATGCACCGTACTATAAGTTCCCAGGGATGGGTTATGATGAGTTCACCTATTAATAATGGATTTGACGACCTTTTTGATGAGCTGACAGTACAAGGGATGACGGGATCTGACTATCCCGACCGACAACCTAATCTATTGTACTATAATGAAACAATAGAGGGAACGGATAACCAACGCTGGAGAACACCAAACGATATCACCAATTCCTTTCAAGATCCTGATTCTACGGGACGCGGTTTTTTCTTTTACGTATTCGGAGATGTGGATAATGACAGCGATTACAACGATACACTACCTGTGACTCTGAATGTAAGTGGACAGGAATACGAATACCAAAACAGTTCATTTACTTTTAGTTCAGTTACCTACACAGCCAAAGCCGATACGGGCTGGAATCTAGTTGGAAATCCATGGGCAGCTACGATTGATTGGGATGACTCCGGAAATTGGACTAAAACATATATCGATGACGTGATCTATGTCTGGGACCCCGAAACCAATGATTACTTAACCTGGAATGGTATAGATGGATCACTTAATAATGGATTGATAAAGCCTTTTCAAGCTTTTTGGATTAAAGCTAATAATGAAAATCCAGTTCTTGCTGTTGATAAATCAGCCAAAGCAACAGGAGGAGATTTTTATGGTAAGTCGGATAAAGCTCCTGCTTCAATCGAATTTCTGCTTGAAGCCGGAGATCTATCCAAAAAAACACATATCACTCTCTCTTCCGACGGTAGGAATAATAAAGACAGTCTTGATGCCTATCGCCTGTTGCCTTTCGAAACCGATACCTACCTGGAATTTTATAGCACATTGGAAGATGGAACACAATTGGCCATCAACAATCTATCTCGCTCGTTTGGAAAGAAAATTTCAATTCCGCTGATTGTAGGCGGTTTTAAATCAGGAAAACCTATCAATGGAGGATATACTATCTCTTGGCCTAAATTTGGCGATGTACCGGAGGAATGGACCCTAACATTAATAGATAAAAAAACTGATAAGCAGATAGACCTGCAGGATAATACCTTTTATAGTTTCGATCTTTCCCAATCCAAGGAAAAACAACCCCTGACAAATACCGCCCAAAATTTTAATCTGACAGCTCCGGTGAATAATGTAAAGGCAAAGAGTAATCAATCAGAAGAGAGCCGGTTTATTCTGCGCATTGATCCCGGTGCCGATGGATCAGACATACCCCATGAGTACTCACTGGGCATAAATTATCCTAATCCGTTCAGTGAGCAAACTACAATCAAATTTAATACCCCTGTTGAAGGAGAAGTTAAGTTATTGATCTATGATATTCTTGGCCGAAGGGTTATGACCCTCCTCGATGAACGCCGCCCAGCAGCATTTCACGAATTAGAATGGAATCCAACGCAACTGGCGAGCGGTGTTTACATTGTAGTGATGCGTGCGGGGGGCAAACAGTTTTCTAAAAAAATGACTTATATCAAATAGAAGGTCGTCATTTATTCCTCTCCTGATTCTATAACAACACCTTTAGAATAGATTAAGTGGTTCAATGTAATTAGCTAGGTAAAAGATTTGTAACAACTGCCGATGTAGCCACTCTTTTTATTAAGAGCAGAAAAATTGGAACACGTTGGCAGATTATGAATGATTATTCCGACTTGATATTCTTAATGGGGGCAATGATTGTATTCTCATTGCTCTCGTTACAGGTAAGTCGGACTTTTCAAATGAATAATCAAATTCAGATGGAGGCGGAAATAGAATATAATGCTGTATCCATAGCACAAAATGAGATTGACCGCGTGCGATGGATAAACTCTGAATCGGACCTGAATAACCATGTAAATTCGTACCCTAAAGAAGTTCCGTTGGCAGTAAATGGTGATACACTTTTTTATGATGTAGAGGTAAACACATCTGATATTTCCATTCCCAACAGTAATGTTGAGAATAAACAAGTTACTGTAGAAGTAACCAACGAATATTTAGAATCAAACAATGGATCAGGGGTACAGTTACAATATATAAAAAGCTTTTAACCAGGGATTTCTATGAGATTAGGTATCGCAACCAGTTTTATAATCGGCGGACTTCTTCTTGTATCAATGCTGTACCTCAATAACCAAGTGTTTCAAAACTCCTACGAAATTACTGTTAACTCGAGTGATAAAACTAAGTTTGAGGCAATTCGCCAAATAATAACTCAAGATTTTAGTCGCATTGGATTTGGCGATGGTAGTGAAATAAAAAACCTTAACCCTCCCCATTTTATCAATTTCAGCGCAGATGTTCACGGTCAGGGTACTTCAACGGTTATATGGCACTTCCAGGAGAACGTTCAGGTTAAAGAGACCTCTAATCCTGATGATCGTGTCCTGAAACGTAATGGCCCTGTTGATGATACGGGAGGCTCTAAACCAACAGATTTCTATGTTGTTGATTTTGAATTGACGGGATACAGCGATGTACAGGGTACGAATGAAACAACAGATGAGGATGAAATCAAGAGTCTTCGAATTAAAATTATCACCGAATCTCCTGAACCGATTTCCACCGGTTCGGGAGATCCCTATTATCCCAAAACAGTGTGGGAAAAACTAATTGTGCCAAGTAACCTGCAGCTTTAGAAATTTAATAAAAATACAATATTATGGGACGCGGATTATTAATTCTTGCTTCAGGGATGGTCGTCATTGTAGGTTTTGTCCAAATGTCAGTAAATGAGCGACTTAAAGCTATACCTCAGCGCACATTTGACTATCATCAAGAGACGGATGCTCAAAATATTGCTAATACCCTAATTGAGTATGGTATTGAAGAAATTAGAAATGATCAGACCTGGGATGAGGGATTTTCTTCAAATGATTTTATGGGAGCAGAAGCAACACTCCAAGTATCTGACTTTGATGATTTCGATAATAACAATCCAAATATTCCGAACGATCACAATATTCAAAACTGGAATCGTTGGACTATACTACTCGTTAGCACTGTCGAAACAGATCGCACAAAGGCTATAGTAGAAGCCTCTGTTACCCAAGATTCGTTTTCTCGGTTTGCTTTTTTCAGCAATGATGAAAATGGGATCTATTTTGGAAGTGGTGATGTCATAAACGGTCCCGTTCATACGAACGGAACACTGAATATGACAGGTAGTCCCACATTTAATGGACCAGTAACAAGCTCTAATGGATGGAGAGGTAGTGCCAATCCCCAGTTTAATGGTATCACTGACTTTGACGCCCAGCCAATTGCTATGCCAGATAATACACAGGGAAATCAACTTCGCAGCCAGGCTCAGAATGGAGGTCTTTCCTTCAATACTGATATTACTGTAGTATTCAATAACAATGGCACCGTTGATATTTCGCAAGGAGCAAATCCTCCAACCAATTATAATCTAGACAACTGGAACGGAGTAATTTCTTCTTCTGGTACTGTAACGGTTCAGGGTACGGTAAATGGACAGGCAACTCTTCACTCTTCACAACAGGTTAGAATTTCAGGCGATATTACATATCAGGACCAAAGCCAAAATTCATCTGACTTGTTGGGAATTGTTAGCCAGGGAGACATTGTCGTCAATTCCGATGCTCATAGAACTAACGGTAATCAAGATCTTACCATCAATGGTTCATTAATGGCCACAGGACAAGGAAATTCTTTTCGGGTTCAAAGTTTTGATGATGGTAATTTTCGCGGGACTTTGAATTTGCTGGGAGGAATACAACAAGACACGCGAGGGGCTGTGGCACAAGCTCGTTGGGGAGGTTTATCCGGTTATAATAAAAATTACAATTACGATAGCAGACTGGCACAACAAAACCCTCCATTCTACCCTCGTGCAAGTACATTTTCTGTACAATATATTGAAGAGAAACCGGTAGATTTTTTATAAATAAACTATTTACTTCAGGGAAAATGCTATCAACATGAAAAACTGTAAAATCCTGCTAGTCTCTATTTTCTTTCTTATTGCAATAACTGAAAATACAGTTAGTGCACAGGCCAACATCACTTTCCAAGTCAATTTAAAACCCCAGCTTGCGGATAGCGTCTTTATCCCGGAAAGAGATGCAATATATTTAAAGGGGGATGTATTTCCATTAACAAATTCCCGAAAAGTATATTTAAAAGATAAGGCTCCTGTCGATAGTGTTTATGAAGCCAAAGTTAACTTTCCTCCATCCACCAGTGGGGAACAACTGACTTATAATTTCTTTCTTGAAACTTCGGAAGGGGAAATAACCGAAAAAATGGCTCGATATCTTACGATAAGTTCTAAAAACAGAGAGTTAAACGCGATTCTTTTCAACAGCTTTTCGCGGTGATTTTCCAGACATACAATAAAACCGGACGAGAGTTATTCCAAGCTTTAAGATTTACTAATGGATAGGAACCTCTCTGCGTATTTTTTATCTTTGGAGCAAATATAGTCTACGGTTTCCGCAATCTACAGTTGTTTTAGTTACTTATAATTGTTGATAATTTCACGGCAAAGGCATCATTCCAAATTCTATGAAGAAAGCGTTACTTATTCTTGGTGTTATATTCTTTTACGTTTTGTTCCCATTCCAATTAATAGCTCAAAGTGGAAATAATTCACACAGCGTAAATATCGAGGTTAACGCTCGTGTCATAGAAAGTATAAATATGACAACCATCCGGGATATGCGCTTTGGAGATGTTCAACCAGGTCAGGAAGAAATAGATATTTCTCCTGTTAATGATCCAACTGCTGGAAAGATGGTTGCCACCGGTATGCCTGAAGCCCGAATCCGCGTCAGTTTTTTACGAGAGTGGAAACTGACAAACGATCGCGGCGGGCAATCACTAACTTTTTTCTATAGAGTAGCAGGTAATACAAGTGACGATCAAAATACAGCTGAACTGTTGCAAACCGATAACAGGGATCTGTATTTTAACGCTGACGGTGAATTTTATTTCTGGGTTGGAGGACGTGTGGACATTACAAACGCTTCACCCGGTAATTATGAGGGAGAATTTACAATTGAAATTGAGTATATCTAATCATTATAAATGAAGCATTCTTTCATTGTCATACTTGTTTTCTTTGTGATTTCCGGAGCATCGAATGCCCAGGAAATTAATTTCGGCAAATATGCTACCGAAGGTATCGTGCTTACTAATGAAAGTCCTCATTCCGGGGCGTTGGACTTTGGACAAGTTATTGAAGGAGACGGAATAGTAAGTATAAAACTGACTGACCCGGAGGTTGTAGTATTTAGCATCGAGGCAGAAATTGATAAAGATGTTTTTGTTACGATTACTCCTCCCAGCGAATTGGTCTACGATGTTGATAACAAAATGAGTTATATATTTAAGGCAGCCTATTCAAACAAAGGAAACGATAATAAAGCTCAGGCCCGGATCATCAGCGGTACCAGTGTACGTTTTCCCGTATTAGCACGCGAGAACAAACCGCCCAGCCCTCCCCCTACTCCCAAAGACAATAGTTCCACAACGCCAACAACTAAAGCTTATCTATATATTTATGGAGATTTGGATGTCAGCAATACCGAAGGAGGAAGCCTTGCCGCCGGGATGTACACCGGTACTATAGATATTTCTGTCAGCTATGAAGAACAAAACTGATGAAGAAAATATTTTTATTCCTTATATCATCCCTTTTAATCACCCCTATCGGATTGCAGGCTCAGTTTATACACTTTCAAATGAGTGTGGAATCGGAAATGAGTACCGACGTAGTGCAAAATCTGAACTTTGGTAATTTTATTACAGATTCCGGAGAACAGCAGATTGAAAAAGGAAGTCCTAATATGGGTATTTTTAAAATCCGGGGGCTGCGAACACAAACTGTGGCCGTTACCCTCAACCTTCCAAAAGAACTCCAGCATTCCAATCCCGATATCCAACAGAGTATCCCCATCACGCTTGAAGCCTCCTATACTAACGGCATAGACGATATTAACCAATCACTTCCTTTTTCCGGTAACAGGGCATGGTTTATGATAGGTGGTGAAGATAGTCCGTTTTCTAAGAAACAACCGTGGCAATCAGCTTACGTGTATATCTACGGCAATATTTCCATTGGCGACATACCTGAGGGGACGTATGACGGAACGCTGGTGCTAACGGTGGAATACCAATAAGAATGGGAATATCGAATAATGAAGAAGTAATGTTGAATGATGAATGAATTGCTGTACTTTTGTCAGTAATCTGAATGATTACAGCCGCTGGTATCATCCAGAGGCAAATTCGTATCTTTTTGCCGTACGAGATTGCGGATCAGGGTCCGCAATGAAGTCATTTGGTGAATTGCATAATGTATAGCCAGCTAAAAAAAGATGCCAGATAAGAAAATTTTGGCAGAGCATCTGATACTGGCAAGAGCAAAAAAACCCACCTCGACGTCATCCAGCACCACAATGCGGGATCTCGCGCGGCAGGGGAAGAACGAGATAAGCGGGTGCTTTACCAACGACTCGTATGACCCAAGCTGATTCCCCGGCGGGGGGGTGCTGCTATGAGATTAGGGATCAAATCCCATTGATGACTTATTTCAGTAGTTCAATCGATAGTTGTCTACCAGAAGTTGCTATCGATGGTTGGTGCCCACCGGCTTTGCAGTGATTATAATTTTTTAATAAAGTTGCCTTTTAAAGGATGCAAATCGTTGTTAAGGCTGGTTGAAAGCTTATCAAATCAACCGCCTGCTGTCAGTTTTAGTTAAATTAAAAGGTTCTAACTTGGGCTATGTAATAAAACTGGTTAATTTCTTGTAGCAAAAAAACGACGGCTAATTATCTACAGGAAACTACTATGAAACGATTTATACTCATAACATTAACGGCTTTTTTAGTACTTGGAATTTTTTCTACAGTAACTTTTGCTCAGGAAACCGGCACTCATGAAGCTACTGCTAATGTTCTACAGCAGTTAAATGTAGCAAGCCAAACAGTGTTAGACTTTGGTGATGTAGCACCCGGCACGAATAAAACAGTTAACGCTAATGGAAGTAATAACGACACTGATGTAGCAGTGGGAGAATTTACAGTCAGTGGTTCGGGCGGGGCCGATGTAACATTAGATTTCACTACCCTTGATAATCTTACAGATGGTTCTGGCAATACTCTGACTATTGATTACGCAAGTTCCAGCTATGCACTTTGGTCAACAGATGGTGATAATACGACAGGTGCGGATAACACTACTTTCGATCCCACTACTGCTACACCAACCGCAACGTTGGATAGCGACGGTATTTCAGTCTTCATTGGAGGAGAAGCCCAACCAACTAATACACAACCAAGTGGTAGTTATTCTGGAACTGTTACTCTAAGTGCTACTTATAATTAATATTATTGAAATTTTCTTTTTAAAAACCATGGCTGCGAAAGTGGTCATGGTTTTTTTATAGAAATTTATTAGGTTGGGGCAAATTTAGAATTTATCATGCGTTATGGCTAGAAAGATTTCATCTCTAGTATTCTTTTTGCTTTTTATCTTCTGTCTGAAAGGCGCTGTTGCCCAAATCACCATCGCTCCTATAATGCTATTTCTGGATGAGCAAAACCGGTTTGGTACACTGATGGTTATGAACGGTTCAGAACAGGTTCAGGAAGTTTCCATTGAGTTTCCATTCGGATATCCGATCACTGATGAGCAGGGACAAACCCAGATGGTTTACGATGATAGTACTACGGCTGAAGAATGGGGGATCAGCGACGCCATCCGCGGCTTCCCACAAAACTTCACACTGCAGCCGGGAGAACGACAAGTTGTCCGCCTTACGATTCGCCCAAAGGAATTTCAGGATGGCATGTATTGGTCGCGCATCAGAACTACATCCAATCCACAATCTCCACCGGTTGGCGAAACAGCAGACGATGAAATAACCACGCAGATCACCTACAAATTTGAACAAGTCACCACTGTCTTTTACAAACACGGAGATGTCAACACGGGTCTGGAAATAAAAGATATTACGGCCGAACAAAACAGCGAAGCAGTAGAAGTTATTGCCGATGTCAGCCGAACAGGCAATGCCCCGTTTCTGGGGAGCATCGAATTAACTGTCAGAGATCAGCAGGGGAATACGGTAGCAGAAAAAAGAACTTCCACTTCTATCTATTTTGACTACCGTCAGGTTTTTGAACTCAACAGAAGTGAACTTTCTCCGGGTGAATACGAAGCGGAAGTTGAATATATCTCACAGCGAAACGATATCCCCCGATCCGACTTGGTTCAAACGGATCCAATAAAAGAATCGATAAACTTCACGGTCCAGTGAATTGCGCAGGCAGTGGTCAGCAATACTATTAACATCCCTCCTTTTCATTATTCCGCTCCAGTTATGGGGCTGGAATAACTCACCTCCTGTTTCATTTAATGAAGAAGAACCAGAAGAAGTTTTTCTTACTTTTAATTACCAGAATCTTTTCAACAAGGTTGTCATTGCATTATATGATGATGGAGAATTCTATCTGCCGGTCTCCGATATATTTTCGTCATTGAAAATACCTCATGAAGTAAGTGTAAGTCCGCCGGTTATTTCCGGTTCTTACCTGGAAGCAAAAAATACCTTTCAGCTAAATTTCAGGGATTATAACATTCAACTCGAAAGTAAAGGAGAGTTTTCATTCAATGCGGATCAAATGTTGATCCGGGAGACTGATTTCTATGTGAAACTGGAAATATTTAAAAAGATTTTTGATCTGGATTTTTCGGTGGACTTTAATAATCTGTTATTGCAGCTGGAAACGGAATATGATCTGCCGGTTGTAAAAGAACACCAACGGGCACAAGAGCGAGAGAGACAAGATCGTTATACCCTGCGGGAGGATTACTATGATCTGGAATTCGATCGGGATCGAAAACTCTTTGCAGGTGGCTTTCTTGACTATTCCCTGTCAGCTAATGTGAATTCGGAGGATAATTTTTATACGTATAATACCAGACTTGGAACCGAGTTTTTGGGTGGTGATCTGCAGGGTAATGCTTTCGGCAGCTATTCTGTAAACACTTCAAACTTTATTACGGATAATTTCCGCTGGCGTTATGCATGGCGCGACAATAATGCCATATCACAAGTGCAGGTAGGTCAGTCAAATTCTGACGGTTTATTTAGCAGGAGATTTTTAGGTGTCAGTATTTCGAATGAGCCCATTGAGCCTCGTTATGTCTTTGATGAAATGGAAATTGAAGGAAATGCAGAACCCGGCTCCGAGGTTGAACTCTACTTCAATGATGCTCTCTACGACTACTCAGAGATAAATGAAAACGGTCGTTATCGATTTTTAGCCCCCCTTACCTATGGCAGCTCTCGGCTGAATCTTAGAATATACGATCCTGCCGGAGGCGTGCGGGAAATTTCTCGGCGCATTCAGGTGCCTTTTAATTTTCTAAAACCTGGTGAGCTAAATTATAATCTTAATGCCGGACAACTTGAAAATCCTATTTTTGGCAGTACAGAGCGGGGAAACATAGCACAGGGTGATGTTTCTTACGGTCTTACGAATTGGCTGACCCAAAAAGTTGGAGTTGAGTATCTCGACCAATTTTCCGATCAATCACCTCTCGTTTACGGCTCAACTTCGGCTCGTTTATTTAAAGAATATCTGTTTAACGCAGATATAGCTCCCAGCACATTTTATCGTTTTTCAACCAACGCTATCTATCCGTCTTCCGCCAGCTGGAATTTAACATATTCTTATTATACTGACAGGGGGATTTATAACAGTTTGGATAGTGAGCAGGAGATTTCGGGTAATGTATACTTACCTTTTAACATTTTTGGAGTATCTACCAATATTCGTCTGCTGGGAAATCATGTCATCCAGGAAAACTCCCAGCCTACTCGCTATAGTGTTGATCTGAATACTCGGCTGGATCGTTTAAATCTACGGCTTCGCTATTCCGATCTACAATCAGGCGACTTCAACCTAAGACCCTCATCTTCCTCAGAACTCACTACGGCGGCGACTTATTATGTGGGACGGTCCTCTTCCCTGCCTTCTGTCATGGAAGGCACTTTTTTCAGAGGACAGCTAAGGTATAATCCCAACTTATCTGAACTTATCCAATCGGATCTGCAGATCTCACGAAATATATTTGAGAGTGGTCGTCTTCAGGCTTCTTTCAGCAGAAATTTCCGGGGTGGGTTTAATCTCTTTAGTCTGGGTCTGACGATAGATTTAAAAGGTACTCGTACTTCTTCTACTGTTCGAAGCTCACGAGATGGCACCTCCGTAACTCAAAATATTTTGGGCTCTATAGGATACGACAGCAATGCTAAGAACACCATTTTTTCCAACCGCCAACAGGTAGGTCGGGCAGCCACAGCCGTTCGACTTTATGTGGATGAAAACAACTCTGGCACTTATGATTCCGATGAACAGATCATAAAAGATAATGCTGTGCGTATTGGTCGTTCAGGAGTCACAAATATGGATGACAGCGGTATTATTTATCTGAGTCAGCTACAGGCCTATAACAGGATGAACCTGGAGATCAATCAATCGGCTATTAAGAATCCAATGTTGGTCCCTAAAATCGATAATTTCTCAATCGTTACCGATCCTAATCAGTATAAACC
The DNA here is from genome assembly GCF_058386985.1 of Fodinibius sp. GM108. Taxonomy (NCBI): domain Bacteria; kingdom Pseudomonadati; phylum Balneolota; class Balneolia; order Balneolales; family Balneolaceae; genus Fodinibius; species Fodinibius sp. GM108. Next base: position 32,830 of record NZ_JBYEIR010000002.1, on the reverse strand, counting down.
GATAAACATACCTTTTTATACCTCCGGTGTTATATCAGGAAAAGTTATAGAAAAGCAAAAAGGAAAAACACGTCCGCTGTCGGGGCTTAGAGTGTATCTGGAGGCGAAAGGCGATTCCTTCACAGAAGAGATGCAAACGTTCAACGATGGAACCTTTTATGCCTATGAAATCCCTCCCGACTCATATCATTTATATATCGATCGAAAACAACTGACATTTTTGGGGGCCGAGTCACAGCCAGATACCATGAATGTAGAAGTAGAAAGCCTGGCAGAAGGAGACTTTGTCGAAGGGCTTGATTTTACCGTTACGCCGATAGCTAGTGACACTTCTTCCCCTGATACTTCCACTACCCAAAGAGCAAAAAACCGTTCAAAGGAAGAAGATATTAGCAATAAAGAGTTCTTTTATGAAATACAACTGGCCAGCTTTTATTCCCGAAAAAAAGCCAAACAGATGGCTATGGAGGCTGCAAATCGATTAGGTGGATCTTTTAGTGTGGTGCAAAACAGTAAGAATGGTATGTTTGCCATTCGCAGTCTTCCCTATTCCAATCAAGAGGAAGCAACGGAATCGATAATCTCATTTCACAATAGTTCCTTTAAAAGTGCAGCCTTAGTAACTGTAAGTAATTCCAAAAAATCAGATCTGGACGAGAGAAAATTTATCCAGATTGGAGCCTTCAGCACTAAAGAAAGAGCTGAAAAATTCGCAAAGCAATCTGTTGAAAAACTCAAATATGAAACGGCAATAACATACCACAAAGAATCAGAACTTTACAAGGTTTATCTGAACGAACATTTTTCAAATGATGAAGAACTAAAAAATCAGATAAACTCTGTCAGGAATATATATTCCTATGAAAATACTTTTATCAATGAAGACAATCAGATCCAGATTGCCGCTTTTAAAAACGAACTTTCTGCTAAAGATTATGCACGTATTTCCGCTAACATTCTTAATATGAAAACTGATCTTTCATTTAACGCACAAGATCAATTATACAAAGTGTATATAGATGAATCCTTTTCAGATATTGCAGAGCGAAAGAATATGCTGACACGGATCCGAAATACCCGATCCCCTTACCAAAATGCTTTTGTCTCAATTTTCAATAATTTTCAAGATCAGAGTAACTTACCTACAGTAAGAGAAATGGACTTTAAGTACCAGATTCAAGTTAATAATATCACCAATGAGTCAGCAAAAACAGCTATTGCTTCAATACTTGAAGGATATTCTAATGTTAAGTTAAAACGTACAGAAGAAGATATGATTATTTTTGATAATATTCCCTCATGGAGACAGGCACAAGATCTACAGCAAAAACTTTCTAAAATACCTTCCGTCGGTCACCCGCTAATAATCCTAGTGGAGGAATGATGTTACACAAAAATGAACAGCACACTTCTGCTGTAAGGAGACTTACTAAACTTTCTATACTTACTTGCTATTCTGCAGTGAATAATCAGATCTTCCCTATAACAATGAAAATCTAACTCACGGAATTTAACAGAGTGGGTATTTATCACAGAGGTACGCGGAGGTATCACAGAGTTGCCCAGAGAAAGGCTCATCTCTACTCTAGCCAAAACCAATCTCCCTACATTATCCTGCCGATTTATTATTAAGAGCTCCTTAATTACGATGACTTAAAAATTCTCCCCTTACAAAAGGGGAGATGTAAGAGGGGTTGTTAAAAAAACAAATAATCTAGATCCTGTTATGCATATAATGGCAAAAGTCTCATAAATTAGAAGGCTGGGGTACTATACCACAGAGGTACACAGAGGTCACCGCAGAGATACATTGAGAAAACCTGTCCATATCTTTCAGCTCACAGGTAATTTTAAAGAACCATTCCCAGCGGATTTTCCAGTATACTTTTTAGCGTATTCAAGAACTGAGCCGCACTAACACCATCCACGATGCGGTGATCACTGGAAAGCGTTACTTTCATCCTTTTGCCCGGGACAATTTCTCCGTTCTCTACAACGGGCACATCTCGAATGGCACCAACAGCCAATATACAAGCGTTGGGCGGATTAATAATAGCGGTGAATTCTTCTATACCGAACATTCCGAGATTACTTACCGTAAATGTGCTTCCTTCCATCTGTTCAGGAGCTAAATCACGGTTTCGGGCTTTTTCGGCCAACTCTTTGCCTTCAGCAGCAATCTGCTGTAATCCTTTCTGATCGGTATTATTAATAACAGGAGTAACCAATCCTTCTTCAATACCTACGGCCACCGCAATATTTACATCTCCGTGTTCAATGATTTTATCGCCTTTCCACGAGCTGTTAATATCGGGATGCTTGCGAAGTGCCGTAGCACACGCCTTAACAACAATATCATTAAAGCTGATCTTGGTATCACTGATTTCATTAAGTTTCTTACGGGCATCCCACACCGGCTCCATATCAATGTCCATGGTTTCATAATAGTGCGGACTGCTAAACTTGCTCTCAGACAGTCGACGCGCAATAGTTTTGCGCATTTGCGAAACGCGGTGCTCTTTATCTTCTCGGGAAACCGTAGGTGCTGCCGGAGCCTTTGAATGCTCATACGATTCAATATCACGTTTGATAATACGCCCACCAGGACCGCTGCCCTTCACATCCGAAAGCGAAATACCCTGCTCCTCGGCCATATTCCGGGCAAGTGGAGACGCTTTAATACGTCCATCCTCCCCTTCAACATCATCTAAAGCAGGTTCATAATCTTTTTCCTGTTCTTTTGTCTCCTCTTCCGAAGTTTCTTCTTCAACCGCCTCATCTTCGGTAGGCGCCTCTTCTTTAGGTGCTGCTTCACCGGATCCGGACTCTGCTTCTTCAAGAATATCGCTAATATCTTCGTCCTCTTCTCCGATTACCGCCATTAACTGACCAAGTGGAACAGCATCTCCCTCTTCGACAAGAATTTTCAAAATGGTCCCCGAATCAAATACCTCTACTTCCATTGTGGCCTTATCGGTTTCCACTTCGGCAATAATATCGCCGGATTCTACTTTATCTCCTTCTTCAACATTCCACTTCGCGATAACGCCTTCTTCCATCGTATCGCTGAGCTTGGGCATTTCAACCTTAACTGCCATAGTAATTAATAATTTATGAGTTTAAATTACTTGCGATAAGTTACGGTATTAACCGCATCAATAACCTGCTGGGCATCGGGTAGCCACTTATCAAATAAATTTTTCGCAAAAGGCGCGTTAGTGTCAGGAAGCGTTACGCGTTGGACTGGAGCATCCATATAATCAAACGCCTCGCGCTGAATCAAATAACCAACTTCTGCTGCCAACCCGCCAAAAGGATGGGCTTCATCCACAACTACACACCGATTTGTTTTTTGAATTGATTTTACAATCGTTTCAATATCCAGCGGTTTGACCGTACGGGGATCAACTATTTCGACCTCTACATCCTCTTTTGCCAGCTGATTCGCCGCCTGCTTGGCCACGTGATACATCTTGCCGTGCGCTACGACCGTAACATCGCTTCCCTCACGCTTAACTTTTGCTTTTCCTATGGGGATGGTGTAATCATCCTCTTCAGAAACTTCGCCTTTCAATCCATACATCTGCTCCGACTCCATAAACAATACCGGATTATCATCCCGAATAGCCGATTTCAACAATCCTTTGGCGTCATCAGGCTCAGATGTATATATAACTTTCATCCCGGGAAAATGGGCATACATCGAATCATAAGAAACGGAATGCGTAGCACTTAACTGACCCGCCGAAGCATTGGGTCCCCGAAATACAATAGGAACATCAAACTGTCCCCCTGTCATGTAACGAGCTTTCGAGGCATGGTTGATGATCTGATCAGCTGCCAGCACGGCAAAATTAAACGTCATAAATTCAATAATCGGACGAAGGCCATTCATCGCAGCGCCGGTACCTATTCCGGCAAAACCCAATTCCGAAATCGGCGTATCGATCATTCGCTTCGGCCCATATTTATCTAAAAGACCTTCAGTAACTTTATAGGCGCCGTCGTACTCAGCGACCTCTTCGCCCATGACAAAAATATTTTCATCCCGACTCATCTCTTCGTCAATAGCAGCCCGGATTGCTTCTCTGAATTGTAGTTCAGCCATTTCTATTTATTAGTTCAAGGTTGTAATTCAAAAAAGATTATATCGGTTAAGAATTTTTATCCTTTCCTCACGATATAAGATGCAGGTTACAGGATAACTCGCATCCTGCATCTTGCATCCTGATGCCTAAGTATGAAATGGATAATCATCCTCTACAAACATATCGTCGTAGAGTGCATCCTCATCAGGAAATTCACTTTCTTCGGCAAATTCAATTGCTTCCATAACAGTATCTTCTACACCATTCTCAATTTCTTCAATCTTATCTTCATCAATGATATCCTCTTCTGTCAGATACCTTTTGATTCGCTCGATCGGATCCTGCTTTTCATACTCTTTGAGCTCTTCCTTAGTTCTGTATTTCATGGGATCCGACATTGAGTGGCCGCGATAACGATAGGTGCGAATTTCCAGCAGCCATGGCTCGGAATTTTCCCGGACATCCTCGGCAATCTCTTTCATCGTTTCATAAACGGTAAACACATCCATACCGTTAATAACCGCATTTTTCATACCATAACCTTCGGCACGTTCATAGAGCTCACCGACCGAGTGGCGATGTACCGCCGTACCCATTGCGTAGCCGTTATTTTCAATGGCATATATACATGGCAGCTCCCAGTTTTGACTCATATTCAAAGTCTCGTGAAACGCACCCTGATCCACAGCACCGTCACCTAAAAAACATGCTGTAACTCTATTATTCTGCTTGTATTTGTTGGCAAAAGCAATTCCCCCGCCGAGTGGAATATGTCCGCCTACAATTCCATAACCGCCCCAAAAATGATTCTCAGCTTTGGCAAAGTGCATCGATCCGCCCTTGCCTTTTGAACAGCCGGTTTTCTTGCCGTAAAGCTCGGCCATGCCCTCTTTAGGCGACACGCCGCGGACCAATCCCCAGCCGTGGTCGCGATAGGCGGTAATAATATCATCATCATCATTCAGGGCGTATACAGTTCCGGTAGAGATGGCTTCTTGCCCCATATAAAGATGAAGAAATCCACCAAATTTTCCTTTCTGATACATCTGCATAGCGCGCTCTTCAAACCGACGCTGCAGATACATCTGTTCAAACATATCCACTACGTCATCATCAGAAAGACCCAGTGAATCATGCTTCTTTTCAGTTGGTGATGGCAGCTCAGTACTTCGTACAATTTGTCCATTAGTACGAATACCGGTACCTGATGGGGTAAAAGTTACTTCTTCAGATTCTTTCTTTTTCTTAGCCATGATGTTACAGCGAATTTCGCCATTTCAGTTTAACCATTGAAATTACACAAAATAAGGGGCGGGAATATACTCAAAAATATCGAAGATTACAGAATTACAGGATCAGAGATTTTATAAACTATACATGTGATTTTTATGCTATAAATTGGTTCAAATGTCTGATAAAAAAGTAATATATGCATTACAAAACTTACCTTGATCCTTAGCCATTTATATGTTTGGTAATGATTTTATCAAGTTGATCAAACATCTCTTTCATCTTTTCGGGATTTCTTCCTCCCGCAGTTGCCAAGTTTGGCTGCCCGCCGCCACCGCCGCCCAGCATTTTACCAAGCTCTCCAACCAGACTACCGGCTTTAATATCTTTTTCTTTAATCAGATCATCGGTGACTGCAGCCGCAATATACACTTTACCCTGCTCTTGGTCTTTAGCTCCTAAAACAGTTATCGTCTCTTTCTTGCTCTTTTCAAGAGCCTCATATCCCAGCTGTTTGAGAAGGTCCATATCGGCATGAGTAATTTCGCCTGACACTAATTTGACGCCGCCATTCAGCTGACGAGGTTTGCTCATGTACTGATCCAGCTTTGCAAGACTCTGCTGGTGGCGCAGTCGTTCTACTTCTTTTTCGAGCTCCTTATTTTCTTCGATTAGCTGGTGAATATCACGCACCATATTCTCACTTTGACCAATTTCAGAACGAATTTTCTGGACCAGCTCGTTTTCGGATCGCAAGAATTTATCCACGCTTTCGCCCACACGAGCTTCAATTCTGCGAATACCGGCCGCGGCTGATGATTCATCCGTAAAACGGAAATAGCCAATTTCGCCGGTGGCATCGACATGTGTTCCGCCGCAGAGCTCCATCGAATAGTCGGGATCAAACGTGATAATACGCACCCGGTCTCCATATTGTTCTCCAAAAAGCATGGTTGCCCCACGCTCTTTGGCTTCTTCGATTGGTACTTCCCGCTCTTCTTCTTTGGGGATATTCTGCTGAATTCGCCGGTTGACGATCTCTTCGATTTCATTTAATTCTTTCAGGGAAATACGATCAAAATGGGAGAAGTCGAATCGCAGATGTTTCTCATCCACCAGCGAGCCCTTCTGATTTACATGATCGCCGAGCACCTGCTTTAAAGCGGCATGCACAAGATGAGTGGCCGTATGGTGTTTTCGAATCTCACGCCGGCGGTCACCGTCAACCATCGCCTCCCACTCTCCTTCGGGATTCTTTGGCAACCGATCCACAAAATGAACATATCCATCGGGCGATTTCTGCACATCGAGAACGCGAATGTGCTCCTCACCATCACTTATTATGCCTGTATCTGCTACTTGTCCACCACTCTCGGCATAAAATGGGGTTTTGTCTAATATAATAGCGTTACGATCATCATCTTTTCTCAATGCTCTGATACGGCTCCATGATGAGAGTGAATCGTATCCTATAAACTCAAAATCATCAGTATCCGTAACTGTTGTCCATTCATTTTGGGATGATTGATCAACGTTAAATTTACCAGCAGCGCGGGCACGCTCTTTCTGCTCCTGCATTCGCTCACTAAAACCCTCTGTATCGACATCGATACCGCGCTCCCTGGCCATCAGCTGGGTCAGATCTATAGGAAATCCGTATGTATCGTGCAGCTTAAAAGCGTTTTCACCGGAAATTTCACCCTCTTTTTCCGCCATCTCATTGAACAGCTCAATTCCCTGTCCCAACGTATTGAGGAAACTTTTTTCTTCGGATTGGATAACGTTCTTAACATAATCCTGCTGTTGTACCAGCACCGGAAAAACATCCTTAAACTGATCAGCAAGCGTGGGAACCAGTTTATGGAAAAACGGCTCTTTAAGATTTAGTTTATCCCAGCCATAACGGATTGCGCGCCGTAGTATTCGTCGGACCACAAAACCTCTGCCTTCATTGCCGGGCGATGCACCATCCGCAATCGAAAAGCTTACGGCACGGATGTGATCGGCAATCACCCGCATGGCGATATCGACCTTTTCATCCTGTCCGTAGGTAACATCGGCCAGCTCACCAATTTTATTGAGCAACGGCGTAAAGAGATCCGTATCATAATTTGATCGCTTGTCCTGAAGAACAGCACAAATTCGTTCAAATCCCATGCCGGTATCCACATGTTGAGCCGGCAGTTTTTCCAGTGACCCATCCGGCTGACGATTAAACTGGATAAATACGAGGTTCCATATCTCCATCACGCGGGGATCATCCATATTTACGAGTTCGGCCCCGTCTTTTTTCTGACGCTCTTCATCGGGACGTACATCGACATGTACTTCTGAACAGGGACCGCATGGGCCGGTATCTCCCATCTCCCAAAAGTTATCTTTTTTGTCAAACTTAAGAATATGGTCGGGATCGATGGAGGTCTCCTCTTTCCAGAGTTCAATTGATTCCTCATCCACCGGCAGTCCATCTTCATCATCTCCCTCAAAAACGGTGGCATAAAGGCGATCGGGCTCCAGCCCCCATTTATCAACCAAAAGTTCCCAAGCCCAGCGAATGGCTTCGCGTTTAAAATAATCGCCAAAAGACCAGTTACCCAGCATCTCAAAAAGAGTATGATGATACGTATCGTGGCCCACCTCTTCGAGATCGTTGTGTTTTCCACTCACGCGTATACAGCGCTGACTGTCCACTACCCGCTGCCAGATTTCACCTTCTTTTTCGTAGCCAGATTGTTCCCCCAGGAAAATAGGCTTAAACTGATTCATCCCCGCATTGGTAAACAACAGCGTGGGATCATTCTGGGGAACCACCGGCGCACTGGGCACAGTGATATGACCTTTTTCTTCAAAGAAATCTAAAAAATCTTGGCGAATTTCAGCAGAACTCTTCTGTGGCATTGAATTATAGTAGATTGAATTCCTTATTCTTAAGACCGTAGAAAATAGCAAAAATTCACGTTGAACTCACCTTCAAGATAAACTTTTCAAATCAGTTTGTTGTGCAACCGCCATTGCAATTATAACTTGTCCGCTCGGCTATTATTTTTTAAACAAATTTTTTCGACTCATGCGTACTGTTTTCAATAACTTTTTACGTGGACTGCTACTCGTCTTTCCAATCGGAGCTACAATTTATATTATCTTTTCAGCGGTTCGTTGGTCGAACAATGTCTTGAACGGCTTGTTATTCGAATGGCTGAACCTTGATATTCCCGGCCTTGGTATCATCACTGTTTTCTTTGGTATATCAGTCATAGGATATATTTTTTCCCGCGCCATCACTCGTCCTGTAGTCATCTACTTTGAACGTTTTTTACAACGCGTTCCCATTGTCAAGATTATTTATACCTCCCTGAAAGAACTCACAGAAGCATTTGTTGGTGATAAAAAAAGATTTAACAAACCAGTTCTGATTGATGTACGCGGGATGGAAGCAAAACGGCTTGGGTTTGTAACACAAAAAGATCTCTCGCAATTAGGTATCGATGATATGGTAGCTGTTTTCTGTCCGCATTCCTATAACTTTACAGGCAATCTCTATTTCATCCCATCACAAAATGTAACTCCCTTACACCTAAATTCTGCTGATGTGATGAAATATATTATATCGGGCGGAATCACGAATATATCTGAGACAAAAAATTGAAACCAAGTTGCTTGGCTATTTCCCAAAGATACTATGAAATCTAACTGGTTGGACAGGAACGCTGCATCTTACATCACTTAAAATCCTATCAGAAAAATCTAAGATATTTGTTCAATATTTCTTAGTAGACTTCCACAAATGTACGTGCTGAAGCTTTGACATATCTCTTCAGATCTTTTTCATTCCATTCAGAAGGTTTTTTGCCAGATGCCGGCTCTCTGATATCCAAATATTGATTCAATCCTTTTTTAGCCAACGTTCTGAAAATCCCGTTCTCCATTCCCTTTAGTCCACAGATATACATCAAGGTATTTTCTTTTTCCAACAGCGGATCCAGCAGTTCCGCCTTATCCCATAAACAGGTTTGCACATATTTTTTAGAGCCGTCTTTACGGCGGTCTTCTCTGGAAATATGCGGCAGATAATGAAAGTTGTCATGATCTTCGTCGAGGGATTCGAAGTAATCGGCATATAGTAAATCCGTTCGATAAGGGCATCCGAAAACAAGTACAATTTCATTTTCTATATTGGCTTCGAGCAGCTCCATAATCATACCACGATAAGGAGCAATTCCTGTCCCTGTAGCGAAGAAAATATAGTTGAAATCAGTAGCGTTTTCAGGCAGCAAGAATCGCCGGCCGCTTGGTCCCGTCATTTTTACTTTATCCCCGGGTTCCAGATCTGCCAAATAATTTGAGCAGACGCCCAAATAGAGTTCGTTATTTTCGAGCTCCTCAATTGTACGCTTAACAGTTGTCGAGATCAGATGCGAATTACCCCCCTCCCCTTTGGTTGGTGAAGCCACTGAATACAATCGAAGCTTGTAATCACGTCCATTCTCATTTTTGCCGGGTGGTAATATTCCTATTGACTGGCCAACACGAACGTGATCCACCAAATCTGTTCCCGATATATCAAAGGTAACATGTCGTACAAAGTTAGGACTGCTCTCTTTTGTGCATATCCTATTTTCAACGATCGGTACCTCCACTGGATCTTTGGGAGTGTAAATGTTTAATTCTACCTCAGGAAGCTTTATTTCCGGCATAAATGCTGCTTCAAATGCGTTATTTAGATCTAGTTTAAACGGCTTTGAATTTGTAAAGGTTATGCCAAAGAAACAAGTGAAAAATCATCCAAAGGATTCTTGAAAATAAAAAAGCCCGCCCGGAGTTGGGCAGGCTTATTTATCCTAAAAAACACCTTCGGGTTAGAAATAGAACATCAGACTAGCAGTGATTACATTTCCACTATAGTCCGCATCTTCCGGTGCATTTTCATTTTCGGGTGTAAGAAACAGATACCTATAATCGAAACCTAAAGCTGCGTTAGGACTCATGTTGAATTCCAATCCTAAACCTGCATGATATCCAAAATTAAATTCGCTGTCCCAGTCATCTACAAAGTCACCGTCAGCTTCATAGATGGTATAATAGGCTCCTACACCTCCAAGGGCATAAGGGGATATACCTTCAGCAGGTATAAATAGCATCAAAGAACCCGTAACAGGCACAAATTTGGTCTCATAGGTCTGATCAACACCGCCAATTTCTACGCCAGTCTCGGTTCCCGGTCGATATTCCACAGAACCCTCTAGTCCGACAACCTCGCTCATACGTGCTCTCATCTGAAGACCATAGTAAAAGCTTCCCTCATCAGCATCCTCCGCTGTATAATAGCCCAGACGCGGTCCTATTCCGAAGGCATTCTGAATTGTAGTATTTGTCGTAGTCTGTTGATAGGCAGATGTCTCATTCAAATTTTGATTTGAAACAGATTCGCTTAAACTCTGACTATTAGCATAAAAAGGCGTCAACAAGAAAATGAATATTGGAAGTATTAGTAGCTTCTTCATAAGAATCTTGATTTATTTCTACTTTTTCTCCTTATAGAATAAAAGCTCTAACATTGTTCCAATGTGCAACTACTATTGGTTGCTGATATGATAACGAATGATCTCTTCGATGGTCGGAAGTTCATCATTTTCCTCAACCAGTTTCTGCACTTCAGAAGTTTGAACGCCGGTATTTTTCAGTCGGATAAGCTCTTCCTTGGTGATATCGGTATACCCTAAGTCATGCATATTGCTGGTAAAATAGGCAGTTACATCATGTTGACGAAGCTCGATTAAATCATCGACTGTCAAATCGTATTCCAGCTCTTTCATCATAGCTGCAAATGTTGAAGAAACATCGTTCTGTCGAAGGCGCACGATCTGTTCCAAGGAAAGGTCTTCATATCCCAAATCACGCATTCTTGAGGTAAATGTAGCGGTTACTCCCTGCTGGCGGAGATCGATAAGGTCTTCGCGACTTAAGCCAGTATATCCCATCTCTTCCATCCATGTACCCATTCCCTGAAGCAGCTCTTCATTGGGTTGACTCATCCAGTTCTGCACAACTGTAAAAGGATTTTCTACCGTTGAAGGTGGGTTAATATATGTGATTCCCGCATAGAGAAGAAAAGCTCCCACAAACCCAGTGAACAGAATTTTTTTAAGCCAGCTGGGGGATGACAGTCCCGCTTGAAATAATCCATCGCCCTTTTTCCTCATTACGGGACGGGATAGCATATCATCCTGTTCTAAAGTTTTCAGGTCTTCCTTGAGCTTCTGAAACTTGGCTGTCATAATGCAATCTTTTTTATTTATGCATGCAATACGAATGAATCAGCCAAAAGATACATCCAATTTATAAAATTTACGAAGCCAAATTAAAAGAGCGGCTAAGATCTGATATGGTAATCGGTTTGGAAAGAAATTCAATATATTCCGTCTGTTTTATTTTCTCTTTTTCCAGGGCATCAGTATTTCCGGAAATATAGATTACTGGAATATCACTCATCTCGTGAATACGAGCCATCGCTTCAATACCATCTAACTCACCCTGCAGACGAATATCCATCAATATAAGATCTAGCTGTTGCTTCTGCACCACTGAAATTGCCTCTTCTCCCGAAACTACCTTATCAATCACTTGGTGACCGAGATTCCGCACCATACGTTCAAGAAGCAGAGCTATTATCATCTCATCTTCTACAATCAATACCTTTTTAGATCCTTCCATTATATTCTGTACAAAATTTGACATGCCTATTTTAATCACTGAAATAGCAAGAGTATTACAAGATGGAATTGTTACAAATTTTCAGGAATTTCTTACCAGATAAAATCTGCTGATGTTTCATTAAACATTATTATATCGGATCTTCTTTCATATTAAGTAACTATTTTTATAAATCAAGATCATTTAGGCGTTCAATAGATAATTGTCGTATTACTTTATTTTACCTATTATTTAAAAAATAATCACGATCGGGACCTATTGATGGATGCAGAAACACTGACAACAATATTTGTTATCGGGGGCGTAGCCCTTATGATTATTGAAACCTTAATTCCGGGCGGCGTCTCTTTTTTCCTGGGAGTTAGTGGGGTGTTGGTGGGAGTTCTGCGCTGGCTTGGTTTTCTGGAGGATCCTGTTACTGCAGCCATGACTTGGCTTCTCACTTCTGTAGCTCTTATTCTTGCCATGCGCCCCCTGCTAATGAAATACTGGGGCGGCGAAAGCAGCTACAAGTTAGCCAATGAAGACGTAGAGGCGATGGATCAAATTGTGGAGGTTATCGAGCCGGTAAACGCAGATGATAATTCCGGAAGAATTCGGTTCCAGGGGATTTCGTGGCAGGCCAGAACGATGGAAGGCAAAATTCCCGCCGGATCCAAAGCGAAAATTCGCTATCGTGACAATGTCACCTGGATTGTTGAGCCCCTTGATGAACTTGAAGAATAACATTCACAAAAAGCAATATATCCAAAGAGCTAATTAACCGTATCGATTATTTATTTCCATGCTAATTTAAAACTGATATCATGTGGACAACCATTCTTATTCTGATAGCCTTGGGCGTTTTTCTTTTTACCAAGGTGTTCATCATTGTGGAGATGCGCGAAGAAGTTATTCAGGAGCGGTTGGGTAAGTATATCAAAACACTGAAACCAGGGCTGCATTTTCTTATTCCTTTTGTAGACCGGGCAGCTTACAGCCAGGAGATGCGTGAGCAAGTTATTGATGTACCCAGCCAGACCTGCATTACCAAAGATAATATCGAAGTAGAAGTAGATGGTTTGGTATATGTTAAGGTGATGGATTCGTATAAAGCCAGTTATGGTATTGGCAATTATAAGTTAGCGGCCATTAACCTGGCACAAACAACAATGCGTAGCGAAATCGGAAAGATTACGCTTGATGATACTTTTTCGGAACGAGAGCAGATGAACGAAAATATTGTTCGTGAGATCGATAAGGCTTCTGATCCCTGGGGTATTAAAGTGCTGCGTTATGAAATACGCAATATTCGTCCTTCGGATAATCTGATTCATACGCTCGAAAAGCAGATGGAAGCCGAACGGGATAAACGCGCCGAAATTACCACTTCTACAGGAACCCGCGATTATAAAATTAACGAATCGCAGGGTGAACGGCAGGAGGCTATTCTGTTATCAGAAGCACAACGGCAAAAACGAATCAATGAAGCCAAAGGCAAAGCCAAGGAAATAGAGCTGATTGCCAAGGCCACCTCAAAAGGCATAAAGCGGATATCAGAAGCTATTGCAAAACCCGGTGGTGACCTGGCAGTAAAGACACAGCTTATTGAGCAGTTTATTGAACAGCTTGGGGATGTAATTGAGAAATCCAATGTATCGGTATTGCCTACCGAAACCGCAAACTTGAAAACATTTTTTGAAGGAGTAGAAAAGGTCAGCGACCATACTAATCCAGCATCAGCAACTACAAACACCAGGGGAGGACAACAATGATAGAACTCATCAGCCAGGGAGTACTCGGACTTCTATGTATTTATATACTTTTCAAATTCATCCAATCTATTCAACTTGTCCCAACACAACGAGCATACATCGTTGAGCGACTGGGAAACTATCATAAGACGCTTGGCCCCGGTTTTCATGCTTTGGTGCCCTTTTTTGACAAGGTAAAATATCGGCAGGATTTGCGTGAAGAAACCATCGAAGTTGAGCCACAGGAATGCTTTACCAAAGATAATGTAAAAGTAGAAGTTGACGGGGTGATATATCTGGCGGTTATTGATCCGGTAAACGCGAGTTATGGTGTTACCGATTATCGGTTTGCTGCCGTACAGCTGGCCCAGACTACAACCCGATCAATTATTGGTACTATGGATCTTGATGATACCTTCGAAGATCGGGCAATTATCAATAAAGAGGTTGTAAAGGTGCTCAGTGAAATGGAGCAGGCCTGGGGCATTCGGGTACTGCGCTATGAAATCAAAAATATTTATACGCCCAAGACGATCCAGAATGCGATGGAGCGCCAGATGACAGCCGAACGCGAGCGGCGTGCTACCATTGCAAAATCCGAAGGTATTATGCAATCAACTATTAATGATGCGGAGGGTGAGAAAAAGGAGATCATTAATAAGTCGGAAGGTGAAATGCAGCGACGCATCAATGAGGCCGAGGGTGTGGCTGAAGAAATTGAATCCCTGGCAGAAGCAACTGCTATTTCAATTGAAGAAATTGCAGATGCGCTCACTCAAGACAAAGGCAAAGAAGCCATGCAGATGCGGTTGGCGGAACGATATATCAGCCAGCTGTCAAAACTGGCCAATAAAAATAATGATGTGATTATTCCTAAAGATATTACCCATTACGATCAAATCATGAAGGGACTTTCATTGGATAAGATCTCCATTGTACCGGAAGATAAAGAGATATAATACTTAACTTAAGGCATAGACTGTGAAATAGGGACACGGGCCGCCCCATGTCCCTATATAATTCATTTTACATTTCTATCATCTGTATAAATCTTCACGTTTATCCTCAACATAAACAAGCCTTCTGTAAGATATTACTGAGTTTCCAGCTCTACTGGGATTCAAAAATTATCATTCCTGAATCTCCAAATGCTTATAAACAGGATTACCTCCTATCTTCACAAAAGTTTCTCTGTATAAAAAACAGTGGAACTTAAGTCCAAAGGCTGTCATTTAAGAAATACAGAAACAGAATTCGGACTAAAATTATTTACCGTGAAAAAACTTGAGAGAACAGTATTACGAAAAGCAAGTCCTATTGAACAGTTCGATTTTGAAACAACTGAAGAAGTTTCGAACCTCACTACGGTACTTGGTCAGGATCGACTAACCTCATCAATAGAGTTTGGGATGCAGATGGACCGTGAAGGCTATAATATTTTTGCACTCGGTCCAAACAAAACCGATAAACAGAGCCATATCCAGCAGTTTTTAGAAAAAGAATCACAGGATTCAGACACCCCCGAAGATCTTTGTTACGTCAATAATTTTGATGACCGATATAAACCCAAAGTTATTTCGTTACCTGCCGGTCGCGGACACGTTTTTGTAAAGAAAATGGATAAACTCATTGAAGAGCTGCCGCCCACTTTAAAATCAGCATTTGAGACCGAAGAATACCAAAACAGGCAGCAAGCGCTTCAGGATGAAGTTCAGGCGCAACAAGATCAAACATTCGAAGAGCTACAAAATAAAGCACGAGACCAGGGACTTGCATTAATGCGGACACCGGCCGGCTTCTCATTTACCCCTGTTAATGAAGAGGGCGATCCTTTAAACGAAAAAGAGGTGAAAGAGCTTTCTGAAGAAGAAAGAGAAGAATTGCAGCAAAAAACCAAAAAGCTGCAGGAAGAACTTCAGGATATTATTCGCAGAATGCCCGCCCAAAAGCGCAAGATGCGAGAAAAAAAGAAAGAACTGGACCAGGAAGTTGCCACCTTTGCAATCAAAGATTTATTTGAGGAAATCCGCAGTGAATTTTCGGATTTGGATACAGTCCAGGAGTTCCTGGACCGTGTAGAGATTGATGTAATAGAAAATGTACAGGCTATCTTGAGTAATCAAGAACAGCAGCAGGGACAAAGTCAGCTGGCCCAGTTGATGGGAGGCAAACAACAAAATCAACAAATGCCCTCTTCTTCAGGCAATCCGATACTGGATCGCTATCGTATAAATCTGCTTGTTGATAACAGTGAAACTGAAGGAGCTCCCGTTATTTATGAAGATAATCCCAGCTATAAAAACTTGACCGGTCGCGTGGAATACCAGTCGAAAATGGGAGCACTAACTACAAACTTCAATATGATAAAACCGGGAGCTTTGCACAAAGCAAACGGCGGCTACCTTATCCTAGATGCACGTCAGGTTCTGCTCGAACCTTTTGCGTGGGAAGGCCTAAAGCGAACACTCAAGTCTGGAAAACTTAAGATTGAATCGCTCGGCGAATCTTACAGCCTGATAAGTACCGTTTCTCTCGAGCCCGATCCTATCGATATCGATGTAAAAGTGATACTACTTGGTCAACGGTTACTTTATTATATGCTTTGTCAATTTGATCCTGACTTTCAAAAATTATTCAAGGTTGAGGCAGATTTTGAAGATGAAATAGACCGTTCCGAAAATAATGGGAAGTATGTCCAATTTATCACCGGTCTTATTCAAGAAAACGATCTAAGACATTTTGATAAACGGGCAGTGGCCAAGGTTATAGAACAGAGTTCACGAATGGTTGGTGATAATGAAAAGCTTTCTACCAAAACTGAAGAAGTAAAAGATCTGCTTGTCGAATCGCATCACTGGTCCACTCAAAATGGTCATGATATTGTCCGGGAGCAGGATGTGGAAAAAGCTATAGATCAACAAATATATCGTTCGGCCCGCATGCGTGATAAAGTGCAGGAATCTATTAATCGGGATTATATCTATATCGATACCAAAGGAGAAGTAGTAGGACAAGTCAATGGACTTTCGGTTATGCGGATTGGCAACCTCTCTTTCGGACGTCCCAACCGAATTACAGCACGGGTTCAGCTGGGCAAAGGAGAAATTATCAATATCGAACGGGAAGTTGATATGAGTGGTCCCATTCATTCAAAAGGAGTGCTGATCTTAAAAGGATATTTGGGTGAACGATATGCCCAGGATCGCCCGCTTTCTATGTCTGCAAGCCTCGTTTTTGAGCAGTCTTACTCTAACATTGATGGCGACAGCGCCTCGGCTGCCGAGCTATTTGCCTTACTTTCAGCCATCGGTAAAATCCCGCTTAAGCAATCTTTCAGCGTCACGGGCTCGGTTAACCAACACGGTAAGATACAACCGATCGGTGGAGTGAATGAAAAAATAGAGGGCTTCTTTGATGTTTGTAAAAAACGAGGACTTACCGGCAGTCAGGGAGTACTGATTCCCGAATCCAATGAAAAAAATCTGATGCTCCGCAACGACGTCTTGGATGCCGTCGATAATGATGATTTTAATATATATTCTATAAAGACTATTGAAGAAGGAATGGAGCTACTTACCGGTCTTGATATGGGCGAAGCCGATGAAAAGGGCAACTATCCCGAAGGAACTGTAAACTACAACATATCGAATGAGTTGGATCAACTGGCCGAAACACGGAAAATTTTTGCATCCACAGGAAACAATAAAGAGTAGTTATGGCTGATAATTCGGATAAGGAAAAAGAAAAAACGGTTTTCTTTCGTCGCATCCTCGTTGGCGTAGATACCTCTTCGCACAGCCGTGCCGCTCTGGAGGCAGCAGCCCTTCTTGCTCAAAAAATGGAAGGGAAGCTTTTTGGCCTTTTTGTCCAGGATGAAGTGTGGAGCAAAATATGTAAAATGCCTTCCGTTACGGCAGTTAATGAGCTAACGGGAGCTACACAGAGCCTTGAAGAGAAAGATCTTCAAGAGCAGATTGATTTATTGGCGAAGCGACTACGTCGACAATTGAGGACAATCAGCAGGGAAAATAAAATTTCGCACACCTGGAAAACAGTCCGCGGACGTGTAGAAGAGGAAATATTAGAAGCGGCAAAAGAAGCAGATCTCATTACTATCGGCAGGCGGGGCAGTTCATTTCCCCAAAAAAAGAAATTGGGATCCTCTGCCAAAGCAATCATCCAGTCGGCGGATAAACCCATCCTAATTTTAAAGAAAGGATTGAAGTTAGGTAAAAATATTACAGCTCTGTATGATGGATCAGAGGAAAGTAAGCATAGTATTCAATTAGCTCTGTCACTCGCAGATGAAAAAAAAGGTATCACGATTTTGGTTCTAAGAGACCAGGCAAATAAAGAAGAAGTTAAAGAAATAACAGAAGGAACTTTGCTACCAGTTGAAGTGCTGGAACTAACAAATCCTGATATTTGGCGAATCACTCATTTTGTCAATCAGCAAAATGCAGGATTGTTTATCATCCCCAAGAATCAATCATTGCTGAAAAATTCTATCGAAAGTGTGCTTAATCAGCTAAAGAGCCCCCTTTTGATGATGAACTAGAGCTTATAAAAAACCCGGCTCAAATTTCTTCAAAAAACCAGGGCTATGGTTAACATGAAGAAGTGATTGAGCCAGGTCGATTACAAAAATAAAAATTTTTATCAGAGTATCGAGCTAAATCATTGGGGTAATCCCCTTTAGTTCAGTTTGTTCACTTTTTACGTAAATTCGTTATGCTATTCTCTGCTAAACTGATTCTACAGTAAGATTCCAATACCAGATAAGGATGGCCAGAGCTATCAGCAGGGTAAACCAAATAGCTACTGCAATTCTTGTTGCCTTTTTTGCCTTTTCCGCCTCCCACCAAGATCGCGGGCGAATACCCTGAACTAAAAATGTTAGAATACCTGCCAAGTTAACACATATCAGGTTTGTTGTTGTAAGAATTGCGGATCCTATCGCCAGATTGGTAAACCCAGCCCCCAGCAATAATCCTACATTAACCAAAGGAGGTAATAAAGCAACTGCAACCATCACTCCCACTATGGCAGCCGGTACTCCACGTGTAAAAGCAAGAACCCCGGCACTCCCTGCAGCCAAGGCAATAGCAATATCTCCGGCATTCACATTTGTTTTATTTACTATTTGCTGAGATTCCAACGTCACATCCATTACCATTCCCAGTACCAGAGCTAACAATAATGAGATACTGATACCTATAACATTTGTCTTAAGTGATTGCCATCCCAACTCCAGATCGCCGAGGGTTACGGAAAGTGCCATAGATACATTCGGTCCCAGTAGTGGGGCAATTACCATTGCACCAATAATAACCGCTACATCATCACGAACCAGTCCTACACCTGCTACTACTGTTGAGAGGATCACCAGTCCCATATAAACCAGACTTAACTCACTTCCACTTGATACATCAGTATAAAGTTCTTCGCGACTAATACGTCCTGCATATTTCTTTTCGGGCTCAGGTCCACTCCCTGGTTCTTCTATATCCTCTGGGGATTCTGGCTTAGGAACGGTAGCCTCAACTTCAAAAAGCATTATCCGGAACCCCTCGACGTTGGAGAGTTTTTCTGTAAGCTGATCAGAAAGCTTTTCTATTCTATCTGCGTCGACAAGTACACGCAATATAGAGGTGCCGTTATCGATCTCGTTTGACCAAACACCAATGACGTGTTCTTCTTGCTCTACCAAATCCCGTGCCTCTTTCATGCTTTCCTTTGGAGCCGTGAGCTCCAACAATCGATAATTCATAGACTTAGCAGAAGTTGTAATTAATATCTGTAAAACGATACATAACTATTAACGTGCATATGAAACAGATATACAAATTCTTTCTTGGGGATCGATTTTGGAAGTTTACCTTTCACTAAAAAATAAACTGATAAAATTGGTGGATTAGCCTTTATATTGGGTAGTTTATTATTTAAAATTGTGTAATAAATTTAACCTATCAGTTGTAGTAACTTTCACATAATTAAATCAGGAAGTTACATTCGCCTTCTCGAAAAAACTCTGTTAGGTCATCTACAATAAACAAATCTGATTTACTATGCCTTTAAAAGTTACAAAATCTACTATAATGATGGACGGTGAACACAAAATTGAAGGGACACTGGCCGATTGCACAAGATTGCTAAAAAATGAATTCCTGTCTTTTTCCCCAATTGCCAACGCCTGTAAAATGATTGAAGATGAAGAATATGCAATAAAGGTAGGCGGATCTTTAAGAGTCTGTGAAGGGATTGTCAGAGATAAATCAAATGATGACGAAGCACGAAAAGTGCTGGGTACATTGACAATAAATGTTATAGATCGACTTGAAGATACAGCAACTGAAATTGCAGATGCTAACTGCCCAGAGGAAAGAAAACAGGAGATATTGCAAATCCTAAATGGCAATATCTCAATGGGGAATATAGCTTTAAAAGCGTGTAATTAACGTATCTATTTTTAAATATATCTCGCTGATAAGAGGACAGCTGGTGACCATTTCTTATCTCATTCGATGGTCACCGTATAGAATCCTGATGGTTAAACCTCTTATTAATACGAAACGCCCTCAATGCTTTAGAGTGCATCTTTGGGCGTTTGATAAACTTGCAAATATAATAGTGGAGGTGCGGGGAGTCGAACCCCGGTCCGAAATGGTATATCGTTCAAGCATCTACATGCTTAGTTGCCGTTTAAGTTTCGCCTGAAGCATCGCCCGGCAACAGGCAACTTCAGACTAGACTGTTAAAGTTTTACGCAAGTCCGACAGTCAGCGGAACCTGCGCTATCCTGTCATAGTCGGCGCTCTCAACGGCACTGACAGGCAAGAAGCCGTGAGAACGGCTAAGCTGCGTTACGCAGCCAAGCTATAAGAATAGTTGTTGTCAACTACATTTAATTGCAGGATGATTTTGTACGAGTTCATCGCGCAAACTCGGCATGCAGCCTGCGATTCTACTCATTCCGTCGAATCCGGTACACCCCCAAATTTTCAAAGAACTTCTGGATTGAATCTCTTTACGTCTTTTTAATAACACATCAAAACGCGATAAAATTCAGATTATTTCATATAAAAATCAATCTATTTGTTGACTAATTCCTTTCTCTAACCTTACCTTGCTTTTAAAGGAAAACTAATTTCCAGCCTGCCAGATCATCATGAATAGATATTCACTTCTGTTTTTTTCGGCATTTATACTGGCGTTACTCATAAATGGTTGTTTCGACGATGAAATTTGCTGTCCCCCTCCCCCTGCGATGGATGTCAGCCTAAGTTATGTCCACGACAGTGGAGTAGATCTGCTTCAACAAGATACAACATCTCTGGATCTATTTAACGTCTATTATCTCCACAAAGATGAAGAAAGTGGAAAATTTGTGCGCGAACCTGCAGCCTCTAATCAATTTTCGTTTTACAGAGATCAAGAGAGCTCTCGCGTAGCTCTGCAAGTGTTCCCCAATCACGAGTTTGTTGATGGTATATCTCTGACTCTAATTGAATTTCCCAGCAAGAATCTGGATACGCTGAAGATTCAAGGACGTAAAGAGGGACGTGGAGGAATAGCGGAAATAATATGGTATAACGGTGAAAAAGTTTGGGAGACAAGCTCAAATCCACCCCGACGTTTCTTCACGTTTACCAAGACTATTTTATGATTACAATATGATAGCTGAACCTGCATAGAATTCAAGGATTGACTTTCATACCTCTTGCGGCTTATTCCAGGAGATCTTTCGACTCCTCCCGACAGCAGGCGAATCCGCTCAAGATGACATCAACTTTAATTAAAAGCAGTGTCATCCCGAACGTAAGGGAGAGATCTCCCCGACAAGGGTCGTGTAGAATCTAAAGGATTATCTTTTAAATACTTGCTGAACTATATTATCCGCATACCTTTAAGTCACGAAAAATGAATAGATTAATAGCATGTTGATGAATCAGTGACGCAGAGCGTCTATTCATGCGTTCCGCACCAGAGGTACGGAACGAGATAATAGTGTCATTCCGTCCCTACAGCTGTCGTGAGAGAGATCTCCAAGACGAAGCTCGCGTAGAATCTAATGTATACACCTTGCGGACTATTTCTGTGAGATAGCTGACTGTGGCTCCAAATCTATCAACTGCAACTTTATTACTTTCATTAGTTTTTAAAGGAGCTCTGCTCCTGTTGAACAGCCCCGTATCTGTGTCCACATCACTAGTGCGGGAATTAATTCCCGCGCCAATCATAAGACCTGAAGAAAGAATATTGCTACAGATAGCTATCAAATAACCACATCTTCTGCAGGCGGACGCTGATTGTAATTCGAACTCATCACCTGCCCGTATGCTCCCGCATTCGCAAGCAGAATAATATCTCCCTCTTCAGAATCGGGA
This sequence comes from Fodinibius sp. GM108, assembly GCF_058386985.1. NCBI lineage: Bacteria > Pseudomonadati > Balneolota > Balneolia > Balneolales > Balneolaceae > Fodinibius > Fodinibius sp. GM108. The sequence continues at coordinate 10,681 of NZ_JBYEIR010000002.1, read as the reverse complement.
AACATCCGATCAATACCCAGCTTGTCCCCCGACTCACAAATGGGCCCGACAATATTAACTGTTTGAGTATTGGGGTGATCCAGCTTAGACAGATTGACAATCGTATGTCGTGCGCCGTACAGTGCCGGACGTATAAATGAGTTCATTCCGGTATTGACTCCCACATAACGTACTTCCCCCTTTCCTTTTAGCTGCGTGACTTTCGCAAGCAACACTCCGGCTGCAGCAATCAAAAACCGACCCGGCTCTACCCAAATTTCATATTCGGGATGGGCCTCTTTAAATCTATTTAGCGATTTATTGACCTCCTTAATATTCAAGTGAGTTTGGGTCTCATTCTCTTTAACACCAAATCCACCGCCCAAATCAAGGATGTCAACGCCGCCCAGCTCTTCGGCCACTTCATGGAGAATAACAGCAGTATCTGTCCACGATTGTGGATCTTTGATTCCGCTTCCAAGATGGGCATGCAATCCTTTTATACTAATATTGAGCTTTTCTATAAGCTCCGATACTTCTTCAATTTCAAAGCGTGGAATGCCAAATTTCGAATGCACGCCCCCTGTCTTTACATGCTTGTGATGTCCGTGGCCGTGTCCGGGATCTATTCTTAAGAAAAGCTCTTGATCCCTGAATATATCCGGCCACTGCTGCAAGGGATAAATATTATCGAGCGTTACATTTACTCCCAGGTCCAGTCCATCTTCGTACTCCTCTCTGGCCGCAAAATTGGGCGTAAATAGTATCTCTTTACGATCAATATCCGGAAAGAGATTAATCACTTTCTTTACTTCGCCAATCGATACACATTCAAAACCGAGCCCGAGATCACGAAAAGTTTTAAGTACTTCAGGATTATCATTGGCCTTCATCGCATAGAGCGAACGGTTTACAGCATCCAAGCTCTGGATAAATCCGACGTAACGCATTATAGTATCCCGATCATAAACATACGCAGCATCTGTTTGGAAAGCGATATTCAATAGCTTGTCGCGCTTATGTTTCCACCAGGCATCTTCGTCGGCTTCTTCCTGTTTTTCCTCCTCCATCAGTTCGGGCCATGTGGGACCAAATGATTGCTCGTTGCCAGACTGCAGAATAACCTGCTCATGCAGCTGACGAACAAGCCGGTCGGCCTGCTCACTCTCGACAACAAAAGTAAAATTCAGATCATTAGCTGACTGGCTTACCAGGTATACCTTATGCTCTTGAAAAACTTCAAAAGCCGATCCCAGCCGATGTAGAATAGTCCGGATTCGCCGCCCCATAAGACTTACCGCTGAAACAGACTCAATTACATCGACTTTGCAAATATTGCTAAGATCCTCAACAAATTGATCGCGAATATCCTGAAAATGATCATTCAATCCGGGATCCAGCGACACCGTCACATTCGACTGCGAGGTAGAAACGAGATCAATTGATAAACCATATTCCTTAAATATATCGAATGCTCCGGCCAAAAAACCTACCTGCTGCCACATTCCCAACGAATCCATACTCACCAATATCACATTATGGCGAACTGCAATAGCTTTAACCAATGCTTCATCATCGGCTGCTTCCAATGAGATCTGCGTACCAGAGAGCTCTGGCTTTTGTGTGCAGCGCACGTGAATAGGAATTTTATGTTTGCGCGCTGGCATTATACTTCGCGGGTGTAATACCCCGGCGCCATTCGTGGCAATCTCCTGAGCCTCTTCATAACTCAGATGCTTCAACAGCCGCGAAGAAGGTACCAGATGCGGATTAGCAGAAAACATACCCGGCACATCAGTCCATATTTCTAGGCGTTCTGCCCCGATCTTTGCCGCAAAATAGGCTGCTGATACATCCGACCCACCCCGGCCCAGAATCACGTTTTTACCACCTGAATCACTCCCAATAAAACCCTGGGTTATTACCAGCGGACCGTTCTCGTTCAAAGCATCGGCCACATTCTGATCAAAATCAGTAGGACTCACTGCAGAAATAATGCGCGATCGCTCAGTAGCATTTTTCTGCGTTACCGTTTTGATATAATGCCGGGCATCAAGCCAGGTTGTATCTTCTAGCCGTTGTTCCAGATAAGCCGCTCCCAACTTCGTTGCCATCAATTCCCCCATCGACAGCAACCGGGCCTGCACGCGAAAACTCGCTTCGCCAATAAGCTCAATACCCTTCACAATTTGTTCAAGCTCCTTGAAGTCATCCTTCAAAAGTTTATCAGCCGGCACCTCCAACTCATTTCCAAGCTTTATATGCCGTTCCTTTATTGCTTTAACCTGCTCATCAAAAGGTCCATCCGAGGCATTATCAATAATTTCCTGCAGTAAATTAGAAATACCGCTTAGCGCAGAATGAACCAGGCAAACTGCGAAACCTTCCGAACGGCGCTGCCGTATGACCGACACAATATTTTTCCAGTTGCTAAGACTTGATACACTGGTTCCGCCAAACTTTAAAACAACCCAATTGGACATCTTGAATTCAGAATAATTAATTAAATGTTTTTACTTATGTAATCCTTTCGAAATTTGTGTACTGATTATTGGAGCGCAGAAATATAATAATCTCTGGATCGTCTTTTTAGAATTATTCGAAATATTAACTTCAGAAAATATTGTAAATTCATTACGTTTTGAAACCTGAATTAATTTCATCCAATAAGAGTCTGTTACACTTGAGGCAACTTCTTCTCCTATTTGCAATAATTTTATTTCCTATCTCCTTAATTGCACAGCCATCGGCTTCTGTTAACGGATATATCTCTGATGCAGAATCCGGCGAAACTCTCATTTCTGCTAATATTGCACTGAAAGACAGTCCCAAGGGCACCTCCAGCAATACCTCCGGTTATTTTACTTTGACTGATCTTTCACCCGGCACCTATACCATTGTAGCCACTTATGTGGGATATCAGCGCTATGAACAGGAAGTAACACTTGAGGCCGGTGAAAACCGGAGACTGGACATCCGCCTTAAACCGCAGGATTACCAACTTGAAGAGTTAGTTGTGCAATCCAAAAAAGAAACTGAAGAACAGCGGAATATCGGAAGGGCACAGATGGAAACCGAACTCATAAAAAAAGTGCCATCAGTATTCCAGGCGGATGTGTTCCGATCACTGCAACTTCTGCCGGGCGTGAAAGCGGCCTCTGACTTTTCCAGCGGATTATATATCCGCGGCGGAAGCCCAGACCAGACACTCATACTGCTCGATCGTACCACTGTCTATAATCCATCTCATTTTTTCGGATTTTTCTCCACGTTCAATCCCGATGCCGTAAAAAACGTTCAGCTTTACAAAGGCGGCTATCCCGCTAAATTTGGCGGTCGACTTGGTTCGGTGTTGACCATCTACAACAAAGACGGTAACCGCAATGAATTACAGGGATCAGCAACCCTCGGCATGCTGGCTTCGCGAGCCTCAATTGAAGGGCCGATCGGTGATGGATCGTACATGTTCGCTTTTCGTCGCTCGACGCTGGAGCCCGTTCTTTCGATTCTCAGGCAAAACACAGAAAATATTCCCGACAGCTTTTACTTCCTGGATATGAACGGCAAGTTGAACTATAACCTCAATGACAACAACAAGCTATCACTTGCTTTCTACTCGGGCTCCGATAATCTCAGGTTTCCTTTTGGTGAAGATGCCGGAATAAATCTCAATTACGGAAATCAAACACTGAGTTCGACATGGACACACATCTTTTCTGAAAAAGTATTCTCTAATTTTACTCTCACCGGGTCGCGTTACTTTAATTTTCCCTCATTCAATATCGCCTCTACCCCTTTCGAGCGCTCAAACAATATCTATGACTTTTCTTTAAAAGGTGATGTTGAATACCTGCCCACTGAAGAACATGAAATTACGACCGGTTTCTGGGTGGGATCAATGACCCTTAAGCTCGAAGATATCTTTGACGAACAGGAAACATTCAGCTCCCGCATTCAGTCACAGTATGGTTCTTTTTACCTACAGGATGAATGGACTATTTCGGATCGATGGATGGCCACACCGGGAATCCGTTTAACCGGATTTACCGAAGGTAATTATCTTCGACTGGAGCCACGTCTTTCCCTGGAGTATCGTCCATCCGACAGGATACGCCTGCAGGGAGCCTATGGCCGATATAATCAATTTTTAACGCTCATCTCCAATGAAGCATTTACCGGTTTTGACGTTTGGCTAACTACGGACGAAGGAGTACCTCCCGCTTACGGAAATCAATATGTAGTAGGAGCAAAAACCATCCCCTGGGAAGGCTATGGCCTTGATCTTGAACTCTATTACCGGTCTATGGAAGATCTCTTCGAACTGGATCCTTTTCTTCCGGATCCGGCAGGAGTGCCATATGAAGAGACATTCCGATTTGGAAAGGGTTATGCCTATGGCGCTGAACTCTACTTTGAACGACAAGTTGGGCGTCTGACCGGTTTTGCCGGCTATACATTCGGTGTAACCCGCCGTAAATTTCCCAACTTTAATAAACCGCTGACATCCGACGAATCGGCACGATACTATCCCCCCAAATTCGATCGTACTCATGATGTTAACCTGGTTCTGGAATATGACTTAAGCTCTCGTTGGTCCTCGACAGCTGTATTTAGCTTTGCCACCGGACAAGCTTATACCAAGCCTCTTGGGCGCACTGTTGCAGTCGATTTCCCCACATCAGGAACCAGCCTCGACCAGCTGATAGTTGGAAAGGTCAATGCCTCTCGACTGCCTTCATATCACCGTCTCGATATCAGCTTTAGTCGCCAAGGTACCTTTTTTGGGATCGGCGAAGCCGAATGGCAGTTCCAACTTGTTAACGCATATTCGCGCCGTAATATCTGGTTCTATAATTACGATCTGGATGAAAATCCCGTTGAAAGAGAAGCAGTACAGCTACTGCCTATATTACCTACAATCTCTTACACACTCGATTTTTGATTATCATGCACTACCGAATCTTCTACATTTTAGCAATACTCATCCTATTTACCGGCTGTGAACTTTATGAGCAGGATGAATATGAGGAATACTATGTCGTGGAATCATATCTTGTTGCCGGCGATGACCTGCCTATCGTACGCCTGTCGAAAACCACCAATATTGAAGAAAAGTATAATTTTCAAGATGCTGCCGTATCAGACGCCAGCATTCAGATCCAACTGCTAAATAACGACAGTACTATTGCCGAAACCTACTCTTATCAGCAGATACAAAACAGGGCAGGTACTTATATTCCAGCAACAGGTGTCCCCGTGCAGTCGGAACGTCTTTATCGCCTGTATGTCACTCATGAAGATAATGAAATTACGGCCACCACGTACGTGCCCGGCAACTTTGAGTCTGTAAACGAGGATGAACTACAAGATCGCTACATCTATCAGAGTAACAACCAGGTTGAAATTAAGACGACTCCCAGCTCCTATATCACCGAACGTCAGACATATTACATCTTTACTGTCAATGCTGTTGATACAACCAGAGAAAACTTAACCCCTTTTTATCTTGATCTGGTTGAGGATGATGCCGAAATCGAAAATTTCTATATCAACTCTTCGGGAATTATTAATGAAGGAAATTACGAACGTAATCCGGATGAAACTATCACCCTGAAGTTACCCTGGCTGTCCATTGCCTTTTTTGGGGAAAACGATGTCATCGCCAATGCGATTGATGATAACATGTATGATTTTCTTCGCACTCAGGAAGTACAGGGGGGCGGTGCTACACTTTCGCCCGGCGAAATCCAGAATGTGAAATACAATGTTGAAGGCGGCATAGGAATCTTCGGCAGCATGGCCAGCGATACGGTTCGTGTTGAGATTTCGAGACCCAACTAATGCTGTGGCTTTTTCAGTAATGAATCCGTTTAAGCCGACAAGCGGTGAGGAGTCAAATGTGGCAATGTCTTGCCCTCGGAGTACTGTTAGCCTGTATCTGCACTTGAGCTACCTCGTCGCTAGCAATTACTTGCTGTTTCAAGCGTCCACGCTTGAAACTATTAATGTTTGATAACGTGGATGCTTACCACAGCAAGATTGTTCCGCGTCATGACCTGTATTTTAATTGGTTGCCTACCGATAAAGCCTTCGGTGACGACAAACTGTAATATCACCCGGAAATAGTTCGCAAGCGAGTGAAGGATAATTCTTTAGATCCTACGCGGACCTTTTCAGGGAGATACGTTCGACTCCGCTCCGATACCTCAGTATGACATTGCTTTTATTGGCGCTCCATTCATATGACATCGCTTTTTTTGAATAACCGAAATAAGAAGTTCGTCAATTCATTATATTAACGGAGCGAATAAGAATGAATTGATATGCCAGATTTAAACATTAAACAGATGATGAAAAGAACAATCACTGCTTTTTGCATCTTCAGCTTTGCAATGGGATTGCTATTGCCGACGCTCGCTCAGGGACAGGATTTCAAACTGGCACGCATAAAATATCGCGGAGGCGGTGACTGGTATAACGATCCCTCCTCCCTGAAAAACCTTGCAGAATTTACACAGCAGCAGGTACCTGTCGCTCTCAATCCCGAATACGATGATGTTGCCCTGGGCAGCAGCGATCTCTCAGAATATCCCTTTGCCTTTCTTACCGGTCACGGCACCATCGAAATTAATCAGGCTGAAGCCACAAATCTAAGAGAATACCTCGACAATGGCGGGTTCCTGTATATCGATGACGATTACGGACTCGATGAACACTTTCGGGAAGTTATCGGCCAGGTATATCCCGACGAAGAACTGGTGGAGATACCATTTGATCATCCGATCTATCACCAGGTATTTGATTTTCCCGAAGGACTGCCAAAGGTTCACGAACACGACGGCGAAGCACCGCGCGGCTTGGGCCTGTTCAGAGATGGACGGATGGTCCTGTTCTACACCTATGAATCCAACCTAGCCGACGGATGGGCCAATCCCGATGTCCATAATAATCCTGCCTCAGTCCGTGAAGAAGCGCTCCAGATGGGAACAAACATCCTGGTGTACGCCTTAACGCACGGTCGGTAAGATAGCTCGGATTCATTTCGTTTGGCTTTGGATGCTACATTCGTCATAAAACATCCACCAAAGATTCCTTCTATAAATCCAACGATTTACAGTAAGTTCACACGATTTTCTTTCATGGAATTAATAATTTATACCAAAGCGACGGTATAGAAAATTGTAAAACACTCCCGCCACAAGTCATGGACGAAATTTACCTGGACAATAATGCGACCACACCTACGGCTCCCGAAGTGGTGGAGGTGATGAACCGGTATCTAAACGAACAGTACGGAAATCCCTCCAGCATCCACAAAAAAGGAATTCAGGCCGACCGGGTACTGAAAAAAAGCCGGCAAATCATTGCGAACAGCCTCAGCGTAAAGCCGGATACGGTAATCTTTACCTCGGGAGGCACGGAAAGCAACAACTTGGCTCTGCGAGGTGTGGCGGATGCCAACAGGAAAAGGGGGCGTCACATTGTGACAACCTCTATAGAACACCCATCCGTGCTGGAAACCTTACACCAGCTGGAAGAAGAAGGATTGAATATTACCTACGTCTCCCCTGACGAAGATGGTATTATTGCTGCGGATGCTGTTGTTGATGCTTTGACTGACGATACAATTCTGGTATCAGTAATGCATGTAAATAATGAGACGGGGGCTATAATGCCGGTCGAGGAGATCGCCGCCCGGGTTAAGACGGAGGATCCATCTGTTTTCTTCCATTCCGACGGTGTTCAGGGATTTGGCAAAGTACCGGCAGACCTTACGCATATTGATGCCTATTCCGCAAGCGGCCACAAAATTCATGCTCCCAAAGGAGTGGGCATGCTGTATCTAGCGGAAAATAGTTATCTGAGGCCACAGATAACGGGCGGCGGACATGAACACGGCTGGCGCTCCGGCACCGAGAATGTTCCCGGCATTGCGGCTTTCGGGAAAGCAACCGCTCTTGTCTCCGAATCCAGAGAAAGTGAAATGCAAAAGCTCTCTGAACTCAAGCAATATTTTACAGATCAGTTGAAAGATCTTTTTGATGATATCGTACTGAATACCCCATTACAGTCTATCCCCTCTACGGTGAATGTATCATTCCCCGGTGTTCCGGGAGAGGTGCTCGTAAACGCTTTATCTGATCGTAATATATTTGTATCTACCGGCTCGGCCTGCTCAAGCAAAAAGAGCAATCGAAGTCACGTGTTGAAGGCTATGAACCGGCACCCGGAGGTGATCGATTCCAGCTTGCGATTCAGCATGTCACGATACACTAAGAAACAGGAGCTGGAACAGACATTAAATGTTCTCGAAGAGATCATTCCGAGACTCAAAAAAGTAGCTCAAAAAACCACTTTTTAGAATTTACAGGAAATGAAACGCCAACTATTTCTTACCGGATACGATGAGATCGGCCTGAAGGGTAAAAACCGCTCGAAGTTTGTCAAACTGCTGATCAAAAATATCGCCCGGCAAACCGGACTCAACAGGAAACGGATATCCCATTATCAAAAGCGACTTTATATAGAAATACCTCAGAACAAAGAGGCCCGGAACTTGGTCTCTCGTATGAAAAAGGTATTCGGTGTAAGCTGGTTCGCCCTTACCGACAATGTCGGCTTCGATTATGATATCTTGCTCAAAACCGGAATAGAACGGGGTAAAAACCATGCAAGCCGTGGCTATAAGACGTTCAAGATTGAAACTCGAAGGAGTAAAAAAGATTACCCAAAACGGTCTAAGGATATCAATGATGAGCTTGGCGATGCTATTCGGATACAAACAGGCCTCGAGGTGGATGTCCATAACCCCGATGTGACGTTTAATGTGGAGGTCCGCACGAAGGGCATCTACATCTATACGGATACCAATCGCTATGAAGGGCCGGGCGGCCTTCCGACTGGAAGCAGCGGACGTGTTCTGAGCCTGTTTTCCGGCGGTATCGACAGTCCGGTTGCTGCGTGGCACCTGATGAAGAGAGGTTTGGCTGTTGACCTCATCCACTATCACAGCCCCCCATACACGGGCAAAAAAGTACTGGAGAAAGTCAGAAATAGTGCGGACGTCCTCAGGAAATGGAGCGGTGATGATATATCACTCTGGATCTGTCCCTTCACCGAGATCCAGGAAGCAATAGCGGACAAGATTCCGAGCCGGTACTGGACGATCTTTCACCGCCGGTTTATGATGCGCATTGCCGAAAGACTGGCTAACCAGCAGGGACATGGTGCCCTGGCAACCGGCGACAGTGTGGGACAGGTAGCCAGTCAGACTCTGACCAATCTTTCTGTTATAGACCAAGCCACCGAGACACTAGTACTGAGACCGCTAATGGGGATGAATAAGCAGGAAATCGTTGATCAGGCCAAGGTCATTGACACTTTTGAAATTTCAACACAACCGTTTGAAGACTGCTGCGTACTTTTTGCCCCCGACCAGCCTGCCACTACTTCTGAAACAGACAAGATCGTGGAGCTGGAAGAGCGGATTGATGTAGACCGGCTCATCTCTAACAGCCTGGACAATATACAACAGGAAACATCTGCTCGTGAGGAAGTGGAGTTGTAAATATCATAGTTAACAAATCACAGTTTCCGAACGCCACAGATCTATACAAATTAATACTGAACTGTCAGTTATTCCGCAGAGTTTCTCTAAAGAATACAAAACAACAGGGAGAGCAATTGTGCAAAAATTTAACTGTCTGCTAACCAGCTGTCTTTAGACAACTTTGTTTCATGTCCTTAGCCCAGTTTTTCAAATCTGGGCTAAGGGGACAGAATCTCAACTCCAAAAAAGTTGAAAAGCATTTATTGATCGGGAGCAGAGCTCCCTCTCAACTAGAGTAGGTGACAAATGGAAACGAGAAAAAAAACAAAGATTTCTCACTGCTCCCGAACGTTTTCGGTATTGTTCGAAATGACAAAATAGGTTTTGTGGTGGAAAATGATGCTATGCCGGGCGTAGTGCAGAACTGGGTTTATGGTTAACACCTATCGTCTCGACAACCTTCAGGACGTCACTTCCCCTCAAGGGAAGATTATTCAGTGCCAATTTACGTTTTTGTCCCTCCTTACTTGTAGGGAGGGCTACAGGGTGGGTCAAACAAAGGGCACAAAACGTGATAAGCCTGGATAGTATAATCGGGAGCAGAGCCCCCTCCTAACTCAAATATTTTATACGTTCCGCACCAGAGGTACGGAACGAGATAGGTTTAAGCCAGCTGGCGGCTGTCCGCCCATCAGCGCGATCCTTCTCCCGACTACTGGTGACACTACCATGCTCTACTTCCCCAAAAAATGCACTCTCAGGCAGGAGCTTTTGTTATGTTGTTAGCTTAAAGCCTGAAGATAAATCATCAGGCTAAGAAGCAGAAAACCAAAGCTCACTTGAAGTGAGCTTCTTTTAAAATACTTAGCCCACGGATTCATCCGTGGGTAAAAGTATTTTATTCCCAATTGGTTAAAACAGTATCGGGAGCAGAGCTCCCTTTTGACTAAGTACACACCCCGAGCATCCCGATTATTAGGGATAGGTCGGGAGCAGAGCTCCCTCCCAACCAATTTTTATTTACGGTCTCGTTAATTGCAGCGTATGATCCATACCTACGATATCTTCATCCATTGTACTGATAAAGAGCGGATTGAATATCAGTTTGTAGGTGCCGCGGGGCTGTCCTCTGAATTGAGGGCGGAAGCCGTA
>NZ_JBYEIR010000019.1:0-11982 GCF_058386985.1 Fodinibius sp. GM108 | reverse complement strand
CTGTACATACTCCGCTCGGAGAAAGAGGAAACCTATTACACGGGCAGTTCAGACGATCCGGAGAAGCGGTGTTTTTTCCACAACAACCGAAAGGAACAAGCTCTTATAAAAAGAAAAGCCCCGGCAAAACCGGGGCTTTGAATTTAACATGCATAATGGAATTATTAATCCAGGCTTCGCACGTTAATTGCACTTAAGCCTTTGGGTGTTTCTTCGACATCAAATTCCACAGCCTCATCGTCTTTAAGACCTTGATCAACACCAAGATTTTCAACGTTGTTTCTATGAACGAAAATATCTTGTTCCCTTCATCAGGATTGATAAATCCAAACCCTTTTTGGGAGTCGAAAAATTTTACTTTGCCTTGTTGTAACATATATTGTTTTATGCACCTGTAGGTTTCTCTCGTGAAAGGAGTTGGTTAACGCGTCGCTTCAGTAAAGTTTGCTTGTCAGGTGGGTAATTTATTTTAACACTACAAGTTAATGTTAATTACGTCTAATACCTATTTATACCTTTATTTATTTTACAGAATTATCCCATATTGGTTATTAAGGCCAACAAAAGATTCGTTTGTGTTTTGAATTTTTATAGTAAAATACTGGCTGTTGAAAATTATCATACCAAAGAAATAAGAGATATACTATGAAAAAATTAAAATGGGCAACGTTCTTGGTCCTGAGTTTGCTCTTGGTCTTGCTTGTGGCACAAAATACAGCTTCGGTTCAGGCACATTTTCTAGGTTATACCACAGAAATGTCGCTGGTCGTGCTGCTTTTTCTAACCGGGACAATAGGATTTGTAGCAGGGTTGGTCCTGGGTTTTCTGGTAAAAAGCAGTGGTAAACAAACTATCAAGGAGTGAATTGGCTCGTCTAGTTAATATAGTTAAAGAAGCTAATAAAATTCTAAATCATCCTTTGTGCAAGGGAAACTTATAAATGAAACCATAATTCGCTTTTTGAATGGGATTCGAACAGCTGCTTATTTTTGGAGTGTTATTATTAGCTTTTATCGGATTGGCAAGTGATCTATGGAGTCCGGATGCTATCTTGTTGACGGCCCTGGCCATCCTGACAATCAGCGGTGTCCTCAGCCTTGAGCAGGCTTTTCAGGGATTTGCAAATACTACATTAATAGCCTTGGGCAGCCTTTACGTCGTATCAGTCGCTATGCGCGAAAGTGGTGCGCTGGACTGGGCCAGTGCCTTTATTTTAGGACAGGAAACCAGGAGCATTCAGCGGATTTTGCTTCGCTTATGCCCCAGCGTATCCCTGTATTCAGCTTTTTTAAATAATACGCCGGTTGTGGCGATGGGGATTCCCGCTATTCGACAATGGGCGCTGAAAAAAAATATTGTCGTATCAAAATTACTTATGCCCCTCTCTTTTGCCGCTATTTTGGGAGGGCTCTGTACCTTAATCGGCACAAGCACTAACCTGATTACTCATGGGCTGTTGCAAAGCCACGGATTTGAGGGCCTTTCCTTTTTTGAACTGGCCTGGGTTGGTGTTCCCTGCGCTGTTGTAGGACTATTATATCTCGTTTTCATTTCACCCTTGTTGACGCCGGCCCGGCGGGATATCCGGTACGAAGAGGAACGGAGAAGGAATCTGTTGGTAGAGATTGAGATTACAGAAGAAGCAGATACAATTGGCAAAACCATACAGGAAACAGGGTTAGGTGAGTTTCAGGGTTTTTATCTTTCCCGTATTAATCGCACGAATCGTGAAATAGCTCCTGTTCCAAAAGACGAAAAACTACGCCAGGGCGACCATCTTTTGTATGCTGCTAAAGGAGGCATTGCCGCCACAGTGCCCAACTTGGTCGACTATTCAGGACTTCAGGTTGTTCAGCAGCCACCGAGAGATATCGACCAGAAAGAAAAGCCAGAACGGGAACTTCACCAAGTGGTTGTAAAAGAAGGATCATCATTAGTAGGGTCCACTGTAGAAGAAGCTAAGCTTCTTGAACGGTTCGGAGCCGCAGTAACCGGCGTGCGGAGAAGAGGTAAACGTATTGACCAGCCCCTTGGACCGTTTGTGCTGCGTCCCGGAGATGTACTGCTGCTTGATACAAACCGCGGATTTCGCGAAGCCTATGAGGATACCAAAGATTTTTTTCTGACCAGTGCGGCCGGTGGAGAAGCAGCCGGGGCAGAAACAAGCACCGAGGAACATCGCACGGGAGGAAAAAATTTATACGTCTCGGTTGGTGTATTAGCAAGCATTGTAACACTGGTTGCATTGGAAATAGTCCATATCGCGTTAGCCGGCATTCTAGGGGTCGCGGTATTATTGAGTTTTAACGTTGTTAACGCCGGTGAAGCTCGAAAATCCGTAGACTGGACGGTTTTGATTGTGATTGGTGCAGCTATTGGCCTGGGCAAAGCTATGGAGGTAAGTGGAACGGCCGAACTTATTGGAAGATGGATCGTGGACCTTACCAGCACATACGGCCACCGGGCGGTGTTGGCCGGGGTTGTTATTGTAACTGGCCTGCTTACTGAAATTATTACCAATAACGGTGCTGTGGCACTGATGTTTCCGATTGCCTTATCAGTTGCCGAAACCCAGGGGATTGAAGCACGCGGCCTGTTCATCGCAATTACCTTGGTCGCATCTATGTCTTTGATCACCCCCATCGGTTATCAGACGAATCTTATGGTATATGGACCAGGTAATTATAAGTTTACCGATTTCTTTAAAGTTGGTCTTCTTCTTGAATTAATGCTGTGGACTATAGTCATTTTCGTGGTGCCTATCTTTTGGCCGATGTGAGGTATAATTTTTAACCTATAATTCGATATGCTCAAATAAAAAAGGACAGAAGATCAACTCTGTCCTTAAGTTTTCGGAGATTGAGTTTGTTATAGGTTTGATCTGAAAATGGGATCTTCCAGTCTCAATATTAAAGCTATACATGCTAAAGCAAGCAGAATATGTATAAAGCCATTCATTCCAAATCCAATTGAACCGATCACCCACGCAATAATAAATATTGTTGCTATAAACCACAGTTGATTTCTCATAAATGGCTGGGTTAAATTGTTAAAGTTTTACTTTAAATCATAAGAACTTCATCTAGGGAACATCCTGTGGTTTACCACCTTCACTCCCGGTCACCAATATTATTTAGACCCGCTTTGGGTCATTTCTGCCCGTACATCTTGAATGGCAGTTTGAAGTTTCTGTATGGCATATTTCAGACTGTCTCCATCACTAACAACTTTTTCGGATGTTGGACCAATGGCAGCAATTCCCTTTGTAGTCAGATCAGTTGAGAGGAATGTCTGGATTTCTTTTACGTCAGACACATAGGTTTTAAATGCCTCATTTACGCCGATGCTATTTTCAGCAATTTTGTCATAGACTTTTCTCAGTTCTTCTCGTCGCTGATCACTGAGTTGTTGTATCTCCGGGTTGCTGTACTCACTTCCCTCTTTTTTCCACTCTTCGAAATAAGTATTGCCTTTTTCTTTCATTTGTTCGGCATGCTTGGCAAATTTTTGCTCTAAGGTCACCATTTTCTCCACATTATTCTTGTAAGACTCAAACGCTTTTTTTACATCAGTTTGGCCGGGCATTATAAGTTCATCGAGGGATGTCCCAGTAACATCAAGCTGCCGGGATGCCTCTTGAATATCATTGTCCATGGTTTCCATGGTTGTTCTGGTGTCTTGTGAACGCTGCATGCTTGTAGAAGCACAACTGGTAATGCCCAATGCAGTGATTATCAGTAATGCAGACGCCCAAGTATAGGTTCGGTTTAGTAATTTCATCTTAAACTCTTTCTATTGCCCGCGACTGGCGGGACAGGTGTGAATTAGTTTCACAGAAGTAATATCGGTATTCTAATTCCGGGAAGCATTACAGATCACCGTCGGAGAGTTATATATATCACATGTATTAGAGAGAAGGAGAATGAGAACCTGGAAAAACCAGCAAAAGTGGATCATCATTTGCCCGTTTAATGGGTGTTTGATTCGCATTCCCTCAAAAAAGCATTTGCTCCTATGTTTTCAGCTTGTTCCTTCGGTTAAAGCTTGTCCACAAGCAGTATCATCGTGGCCACAACTGTGACGATGGGACCTGTTATCCGCATATAATCGACAAAGGCCGGCCTCCTTTTAACTTCAAGAGTAACGAAGTCATTTTCTTGCAAGATGAAATCGCGCATTCCAGTTGGTAATTCTTGCGTATAGCGAAACCTGAAATTAACCACCTCATCAATGTTCAGCTCTTGGTTATGTCGGGATACGTTAACTTCAACCCGTAATTTAGACCAGTCAAGTGTGGTTTCGCCCGTGCGGAAACTGGTTGGGCCGCGTGCTAAAGAAATCAGTTCGATGAGTGTGGTTCCGGCCGGGACCATAAATCGTCCGGGAGCGTTTACATCTCCCCACAGGTTGATCAACACCGACTCTTCGCCCGGTTTCGATATTTGCACAATCCCTTCAACGAGTCGATACTGCGGGGGAATTGGTATCTTGTCTTGTGCCCCGGCCGCTTCGGCAACAATCAATCCACTGATGAACACGAATATGACAGCAAGCTTTTTCATTTTTCTTTCCATAAAATCACTATATGCCACTTCCGCTTTGGGACATCTCTTTACGTGCACTCTGAATTATACTTTGGACATTGTGCATGGCATGTTGGAGGCTGTCACCCTTGCTAATAACACGATTTGCGATCGGGGCAATAGCGGCCACTCCGTTGTTAGATAAATCATTGGAGAGAAAACTCTGTATTTCTGTTAAATCCAAGGTATACGTTTTAAACGTGTCTTTAATGCTGTTACCCTGTGCAGAAATTCGGCCGTAAACGTCACCCAGTATTGAGCGTCGCTGGTCACTCAATTGTTGTATTTGTGGATTACTATATTCAGTTTCCTCTTTTTGCCATTCTTCAAAATAATCGGTGCCGCGTGTAGTTAATTCGTCCGCATGCCGGCCAAACTTGGTCTCGGTAGCAACTATTTTGGCAACGTTATCCGAAAAGACTTCCAGTGCCTCCTTCAGGTCGGGTTGATCGGGTCTGAAAAGATCACCCAGCGCGGCCCCGGTTGCATCCAATTGCAAGATCGCCGACGTAATATCATCGTTCATGGTTTGAAGCGAGATTCTGGTCTTATCGGAGCGTTCCATCCCTGTTGACTGACATCCGCCTATAATAAAACCAGTGATAAGTGCGGACAGAAGAAAAAGGTTAACTTGTTTGGTTGGGGTCATATGTGCTTCCTTTTAATTTAATCTGATTTATTATTTACAAAGATCCCTATTTTACACCCCACAAGTGTTATATCGCATCATAAAAGGCTTACATATATCACAGATTTGCCAATGGAGAAATTGCCAAATATGCGGCATGAAATTAGAATATTTAAACGTAGGATCGTATTCTAACATACAGGTGTTTTTTAATGAGGTGAGAATGAGTATTAATTTTTCTTGCTCTGTTTAAGAATGACACTACATGAAACTATACATTAAATATATGGTAAGCCTGCGTTGCAAGATGCTGGTCAAGGAAGAGTTAAAAAAGCTTGGTATAGATTGTTTATTAGTCGATCTTGGCATGGTCGAGATTCGGGATAAGATTACTGAAGAACAGCTTGAAGCATTTGATAAAAAACTGAAAAAATCCGGACTAGAGCTGCTCGATGACAAAAAGAATATCCTGGTTGAAAAAATAAAAAGTGTGATTGTGGAAATGATCCATTACCAGGATGAAGTACCAAAAGTAAACGATTCCGACTATATCAGCGAAAAACTGGGGTACGACTATACCTACCTGTCCAATATATTCTCTGAAGTGAAGGGAATCACTATACAGCAGTATATAATTTTACATAAGATTGAACGAGTAAAGGAACTGTTATTGTATGATGAGCTGACCCTGACCGAAATCGCTTATAAACTTCACTACAGTAGCGTCGCTCATTTGTCTAACCAGTTCAAAAAGATTACCGGTCTCACTCCTACCTATTTTAAAGACCTGAAAGAGAAACGGGAAAAGAACCTCGAGGACCTGTGATTTTCAAGTGCAGTAGAGAAGCGATTTCTACGTAAGAAAAACAAATTATTGGAAATCAAACTCATATTCAGGTTCAGAATAGGTAAACTCCGGATCTCCAAATTTTTTGAGCGTGCGATAATGGGAGGCTACTGCTTCAAAAAACGTGTCGTGCTGATTATACGGGATATTAAACTCTTTGGCCGTCTTTTCTACAATGTGACTGATAGCCGGGTAGTGCACGCTGCATATTCTCGGAAACAGATGATGCTCAATCTGAAAATTTAGTCCGCCGACAAACCAGCATAATGGTTTATTATCGCGTGCAAAATTATTGGTAGTCACCATCTCGTGAATCATCCAGTGTTCGTCAATCATGTTTTCTTCGTTCGGCTCCGGATGATCGGTTTCCTCCACAACATGAGCAAGCTGAAATATGATACCGAGTATCAGACCGGCCGTCAGGTGAAGTGTTGTAAATCCAATCAGCAGTTGCACCCAGGTAATATCAAGCAGAAGCATCGGTAGTACCAGCATGTAGGTATAGTATATGCCTTTCGTTACAAAAAGAATGATCCATTCGCTGAGGGGATGACTTTTGTTTTCGTATGGACCGAGATTCTTTTGGAGGAAATACTTGTAATCTTTGACAAACACCCAGAAAAAGGTGGCCAGGCTATAGGCAAAAAATGCCAGAATATGCTGAACGCGATGGATCGGCTTATACTCAGAATGCGGTGATAGCCGGATAAATCCTGCCACCTCCAGATCTTCATCGTGTCCGTGAATGTTGGTGTAGGTGTGGTGGATAATATTGTGGGTTATTTTCCAGATATACCCATTCGCCCCCAGCAGATCGAAGGTAAATCCCAGGGCCCTATTGATATGCTTGTTTGAAGAATAAGCGCCGTGAAGGGCATCGTGCGATATCGAGAATCCGATCCCGGCCATGCCGATTCCCATCAAAAAGGTTAAAAACCACATGAAGTTGAGCGAAAACTGTCCCGAGATGATCAGTGCGTAGGAACCGAAGTAGAGGGTCAGCAATACGATGGTTTTGACTACCATCTCCAAGTTGGCATGCTTGGAGAGATCACGTTCCTCAAAATATTGGTCGACCCGCTGTTTTACGGTTTTACTGAATTCCCGGCTGGTGCTGTTGTTGAACGTAACTTTTTCGACGGCAGACATATCTTTTAATCTTTATGCGTATTCAATATGAAACTTACAAAACTTCAACAAGAGGGTATTACATAATTTTTGGTATATTTTGCATATTTTCAAATTCCACCATCAACTGCATTGGCCAGCTCTGATCCTGCTAAGGTTTGAGCGGAAAACAATTTTCAAGGTCACTTTACTATTACTAATCATCGAAGCGGAGGGCGTTAATTATTGCTATGCAGTGGAACTTTACATGATATAACTACCCCTTTTTCTGATTCGGAAGATTCTTTAATTTCAAATGTACCATCTATTAATTCTATCCTGTGCCGCATTATATGGATGCCCATTCCATCTTCTTGCTCTTCTGAAACTGTCAATCCTTTTCCGTCATCCTCGATAATCATATGCAGGAATTTATCATCCACTTCCAATGCAATTCTTACATTCTTGGCACTACCGTGTATAGCGGCATTTTTTGCGGCTTCACTGGCAACACGATAGAGATTTGTGGCTATTTCCAGATCATCGATATTTTCCATGACCTCAATACCTTCCAAGATGCAGTTTAATCCAAAGGTTTTCTCTAAATGCTTAGAGAGACTGTTAAACGTCTTTGCCACTCCGCCCTCTTCAATATTCACGGGAATAACTTCGTGTGATAAATTACGGACATCGTCCATGCCTTTATTAAGAAGATCTGTAAGTTCATTAAACTGCTCTTCATAAACTTTTTCATCAATATCGAGATCATTTCTGAGGCGTTGCAACGCCATTTTGGCAACCACTAACAATTGGGCTAACTCATCATGAAGAAATTGACCAAGCTTCCAGCGTTCATTAATGTTGGTTTTCAAAATTTGACGCTGCAGTTTTTTATTCTGCTCAATCTTTTCCGCCAGTTTTGCTTCAGCACCCTTAAGATCAGTAATATCCACAAAGCTGATAACCACACCATCAGTCTCACCATCCACTGTACGATAAGGTGTCATCCGCAAAATATAAGTATTGCCGCTTTCATCGGTCACCTCTTTTCGCTGCTTCTCTTTATTTTCAAGTACCCTGTTGATATCACTTATAATTGAATCGTAGGTAAGCCGGTGCGTAAAGTGCTTGATAGGTCGGCCTTCATCAGAAGCGGTCAGGTTAAAAAGCTCACTGGCGTTAGAGGTGAAACGTCGCAGAGTTAGTTTCTGATCAACAAAGATTATTGTGACCTCAGTGGCTTCCATCAGGTTTTTCAGATCACTGTTGGTATGTTGAAGCTCTTCGATTTTGGATTCCAGTTCTTTGTTCACCGTTTTGAGTTCTTCATTTACCGACTGCAGTTCTTCCTGACTTGTTTCCAGTTCCTCAGTTGTCGACTGCAACTCTTCATTCATCGACTGCAGCTCTTCGTTATAGGATCGCAGCTCTTCATTAGAGGTTTCATAATCCTCTATAGTCATCTGAAGCTGCTCTTTAGTTAGCATCAGATCTTTTTCAAGCGCTTCAATAATCTCCTTTCCCTCCTTGGGAAGATCATCTCTATTAATCGACTCACTGACATCGGGGGTATCAATCTCTCTGATTTTTCGAAACACGAGGTACATAAGATCATTGGGAGAATCTTTCTCTTTTACCCTGTGCAAATTCACCTCAACCATGTGTGATGATCCACCGTCTAAATTAACTTGTACTTGCTTGCATATAGGCAGATCCGTTTCTTCTTTCTTAGCTTGATGAAACATGTTTCGCAGCGGATGATGCAGTTCGGGAATTATCATATCAAAAATATTCTGGCTCGGCTTCCCTTCCGGATAATTTAAATACGTATGGATACCCGCTGTAGAATGAAGTACTTCCTGATTGTCATTAATAAGCACACTGGGTGGGCCATACTGTTGGGTTATCAGCCGCTGATGCAGTTGTTTAATATTAACATTGTTTTTAGAAGGCATTTTCCAGGAACGGGTATCAAAAGGTCTGTTCTTATTGAACTGTAAAGGGATATCCGGCAGATTTACCTTCGTATGACTGGTTCGTTGCTGATAAATTTTGTGTTCCTTATCTACAGCTTTAAACTGTTCGGTAGCTTTAAGGTTGGAACCGGAACTTCCCAACCATAAGTAACCTCCCGGCTTCATTGCATAATGGAAAAGGTTGAATACTTCGCTCTGAAGTTCTCTATTCAGATAAATCAGCAGGTTTCGGCAGGAAATAAGGTCCAGTTTTGAGAAAGGAGGATTTTTGAGCAGGTCATGTGGAGAGAACAGGATCATGGTCCGTAGTTTCTCACTAACCTGATACTCGTAGTTCTCTTTTGTAAAAAAACGCTGAAGCCGTTTTTTTGTTAAATCTTCGGCGATAGATTCAGGATATCTTCCTTCACGGGCGACCTGTAATGCCTGTTCATCAATATCAGTAGCAAAAATCTTTATCTCGGGAGGTTGATCTATATTTTCAGCATATTCCCTCAAGAGCATGGCAATAGAATAGGCCTCTTCTCCAGTGGCGCAGCCTGGTACCCATACACGCAACTCTTCATCAGAATTCTTGTCTCTGAATAATTCGGGTATCACCTTTTGCTTCAATGCCTCAAAAGCTTCCGGATCCCGAAAAAAGTGAGTTACACTAATCAGTAGATCTTTAAACAACTCGTCGGCTTCTTCGAAGTTATCTTTCAGAACCTTAAGATATTCCGATAGTGATTTGACATTATGAACATGCATTCGCCGCTCAATGCGCCGTAGTACGGTGGTTTTCTTGTACTGGCTGAAATCGTGCTGTGTTTCTTTCCTGATCTTCTTGAAAATCTCGAAAAGCACTCCTTGTTCCTCTTCTGATAAATCCTCCGGCTGAAGAGGAATACGAACCGCCCAAAGATTCTCCTTATAATCCATTAATACCCGAGGCATTTCATCAACAGGAAGAATCTTATCCGCAAGCCCCGTATCAATAGCACTTTGGGGCATACCGCTATACTGTGCTTCCTCCGGATCCTGAACAATACTTAAACCACCCTCTTCCTTGATGGTCTTCATGCCTAGTACGCCGTCGCTTCCAGCCCCGGATAGTGTTATACATACTGCTTTGTCCCCTTTCTCTCGACCCAGAGAGCGATAAAGGCGATCTATAATATGCGGGGGACGCTCATCATAATCCTGTTCCGACAATTCAATGTGATTATCTTTGACCAAAAGATTCTTTTTAGGCGGTATGACATATACATAGTCTTCTTTGATTTGAGTTTTATCTTTTACCTGCAAAACCTCCAAAGAAGTATGGTTTTGTAACAGTTCTGCCATACTGCTTTCATGATCCGGCGAAAGGTGGACGACCACGATAAAAGCCATACCGGTTTTTTCGGGGAGGGAAGCAAAGAAAGTTTTGAGTGCTTCCAGACCACCGGCCGAAGCACCTATACCTACTATTAGTGGCTCATTCTGATTAAATGTGTTATTGTCTTCCATTTTTTCTTGTCTTGTTATTGTACTTCGAGAGTTCGAGTATTAAAAGGCATGCCTTCCCAAAATAACCACTTTAAATTAACTAGTTTAAAGAGTGAAACCCTCACCTAAATAATTTCCCTAATTAACTGAACCTAAAAGTACCTAGATTATTTTAATAATCTCTATTAATCTTCAGTTATCTAAAATATATAGTCAGAGTCCTCACACAAACTCTGCTTATCCATCAAAGTGGATAATGCGTATTCCCAAAGCCAATCTCACCCTGGATCTGTCCACCATGTTTGCCGATCAGGAGATGGCAGTATCAGTAAAGTATTACGAGGGTGCGCTGTCTGTTTCCGGGAGTATGAATGAAGAGGAAATCAGCGGGAATGGATTCATTGAAATGACGGGGTATGAATCGGATTAAACCGCAAAGATAGAAGAACATCATTCTCATTTGAGACATCATCTTTTCTTTCGGCATCTGCTAAATCCAATATTATTACCAGTTTATACTAGATCCTGATATTAATATTTATTACCTTGACGGCGGTCCAAATACTACAAAAAGCTTTGCCTTCAAAGCCTCTGATGACGACTTCCTCAAGAGTCCGGCAATAACTTTGTTACATCATTTGCAAGAAAAGTTTCTGTAAACCAGTATGTTTTATGAATGAAGATAACACAATGATCACCTTTACGGCCTTAATCCCTAAAAAATCAGATCAGGATTTGATTCTGGAGTCACTTATAGGAGAAATCAACGTTAGACCTTCCAAGGAAATAAAAATGAGTTTAAGACTTAAGGAGGTAAAGCATTATTATGAATGTCCTGAATATAAGGGACTGACCAGACTTATTACCACTGATGACCGAGTATTTATAATAGATGAAGAGTGGGAGATGTTTGACTGGAGGTACAAGCAGGAAACCGGTCAGGATCTGGTAACCTGGAAAGACCATTATACGGATAATGGAAAAATTATAAGGACCTATTCTAATTAAACGAGATCTTACCCCACTACTGTGATTGCCAATGTTAAGAGAGATTGCTCAAAGAAATAAAAAGCTATTCATGACATCGGTATAGAAATCCGCGGGATTCAGCTGGATAATATCTACAAAGCCTATTCTAACTTCCTTTCTAAGTTGCCATTAGCTTTTTAACTGTCCGTTCATTATTTAACAGCTGAAGATTCAGCTTGCACAGGTTAATAGTATATTATTTGCCTGGCTAAGCTGAACATTTCAGTTCATAACTAATGAGAAAAAGATAGATGCTATGGAAGGAAAATATATTCTAGCATTAGACCAGGGGACCACCAGTTCGCGGGCGATTGTGTTTGACAAAGCAGGAGACATTCGGTC
>NZ_JBYEIR010000018.1:0-15109 GCF_058386985.1 Fodinibius sp. GM108 | reverse complement strand
AAGAAGGGCTGCGTTTTGCGATCCGCGAAGGCGGCCGCACCGTAGGCGCCGGCGTCGTAACCGAAATTATTGAATAAGAATTTTGGCTGTTGGCATCGATAAGGTGTCAGCAGCGATAAAAGAAATTTACTAGCTGTGGCAACACAACAAAAGATTCGAATAAAATTAAAGTCGTACGATCATAACCTGATCGATAAATCGGCTGAAAAGATAATACAAACAGTAAAATCGACGGGAGCAGTGGTATCGGGACCGATCCCACTTCCGACTAAGAAAAATATTATAACTGTACTTCGTTCTGTGCACGTAAATAAAACAGCACGAGAACAGTTTGAATATCGTTCTCACAAGCGTTTGATCGATATTCTTTCTACCGGATCTCAAACCGTCGATGCATTGATGAAGCTAGAGTTGCCCTCTGGTGTAGACGTAGAAATTAAAGTGTAACATTATCAGTCACTGAACAATGAGTAGTGGTTTAATTGGTAAAAAAATCGGAATGACAAATGTTTTCGATGACAACGGTCGAAACTATGCCGTTACTGTTATCGAAGTAGATCCGAATGTAATTACTCAGATCAAGACCAATGATGAGCATGGCTATGAGGCTGTTCAGCTTTCTGCTTTCGATAAGAAAGAGAAAAACACCTCAAAACCTTTGCAAGGTCATTTTGAGAAAGCGGGAACAACTCCTAAAAAGTATATTAGAGAGTTCCGAAATTTTGTTCCTGAAGGATTTGAACTTGGAGACGAGCTAAATATTGAAGATGTGTTCAATGTCGGAGATAAGGTCGATGTCGTTGGCGTAAGTAAAGGCAAAGGGTTTACCGGCGTCATGAAGCGACACAATTTTAGCGGTGTTGGTGAAGCAACACACGGTCAGCATGATCGTCAGCGTCATCCAGGTTCGATTGGTCAGGCATCTGATCCCTCACGTGTATTTCCGGGTATGAAGATGGCCGGACGCAGTGGAAACGAGCGAGCAAAAGAGAAGAATTTAACCGTAGCCAGAATATTCAGTGAGTCAAACTTAATGATGGTTACCGGTTCAGTGCCTGGTCCGAATGGGCGTTTTGTAGAAATTTACAATCGATAGTAAGAAACAATAGCAATGAAGCTTCCAATTTTAACAACAGAAGGACAAGATAGCGGCGAAAAGGCTGAGCTGCTCGATTCAATATTCGGAATTGAGCCCAATGAAACCGTTATATATGAAGATGTTCGACGGTATATGGCCAACCAGCGCCAGGGAACCTCAAATACGAAAGAACGAGGACAGGTTCGCGGTGGTGGACGTAAGGCTTATCGTCAAAAAGGAACTGGAAGGGCTCGAAGAGGATCCATCCGTTCACCTTTGTTAAAAGGTGGTGGTACAGTTTTTGGTCCGAGTCCACGCGATTACTCATTCCGAATGTCAAAGAACTCGCGCCAGTTGGCCCGAAAATCAGCATGGTCTGCAAAGGCAAATGATGAGGCTATAAAGATTATTGATGACTTATCACTGGAAGAGCCAAAGACGCGGAAAGTTGCTGACATTCTTAAAGCATTAGATATTGACGGAAAAAAGGTATTAATACTTACGGCAGATACTGATAAAATTTTGTATAAATCTGCTCGTAATATTCCTGATGTACAGGTATTGGAAGCAAATAAACCTACGACTTATCAGATCCTTGATGCTGAAGTGATTTTGATTCAGGAAAGTGCAATTGATGTTTTAGAAGGATCTATTGAATCTTCAGAGGAGGCAGCAGCATGAAACAAGTATTAAAAAAACCATTAATTACAGAGAAACTTACTCGGCTACAGGAAGAAGGCAAATACGCTTTTGAGGTTGATAAGTATGCCTCCAAAGCGGATATCAAACGAGCGGTATTAGACCGCTATCCAACTGTGGAGATCGATCAGATCAATACGATGATTATGCCTTCAAAACCTAAAGGACGATACACACAGAGTGGGTATGTCGCAGGCCGAGAAAAAGTTTGGAAGAAAGCAATTGTAACTCTCAAAGAAGGCGAAATTGACTTCTTTAGTGAAATTTAGAAACCAATAGTTCAATGGCTACAAAGAAATCAAATCCATCAACGCCCGGTGAAAGACACAGAATTGCTCCTGTGTTTGATGATGTTACCGTGAGCAAGCCTAAGGAAAAAAGGCTTGTAAAGGGTAAGCATAACACTGGTGGTAGAAATAAGCAGGGGCGTATGACATCTCGCCATCGCGGCGGAGGTCATAAACGTCGATATCGTTATATCGATTTTAAACGCGATAAGTATGATATCCCTGCAAAAGTTCAGACGATTGAGTACGATCCTAATCGGTCTGCGCGAATTGCACTGGTAGCTTATGCCGACGGTGAGAAGCGATATATCATTGCACCGGATAAGTTAAAGGTTGGAGACACTATAGTAAGTGGAACTGATGTGGAACCTGATGTCGGTAATGCTATGCCGATGAAATTTATGCCGCCGGGAACCTTTATCCATAATATTGAATTGCATCCCGGACAGGGTGCACAGCTTTGCCGGAGTGCTGGTACATCTGCACAGATGATTGCGAAATCTGACAGATATGTTACAGTGAAATTACCCTCTGGCGAAGTTCGAATGATTTTAGGTAAGTGTACTGCAACAGTAGGTTCCACAAGTAATCCGGATCATTTTAATACCTCACTGGGTAAGGCCGGACGTAACCGATGGAAAGGCAAGCGGCCGCATACCCGGGGTGTTGCAATGAACCCTATTGATCACCCAATGGGTGGTGGTGAAGGAAAGGCCTCTGGTGGACATCCGCGTTCGCCGTGGGGGCAATCTTCAAAAGGATTAAAGACGAGAAAACGAAAGAAGCTTTCGGACCGATATATTGTCCGAGGTCGTAAAAAGTCTAAAAAGTAATTAGTTATGCCTAGATCGCTAAGAAAAGGACCTTACGTATATTACAAACTACAGCGTAAGATCGATGAAATGAATGAGAGCGGCAGTAAGAATGTCATTAAAACATGGTCGCGTAGTTCTATGGTTACGCCTGATTTTGTTGGATTGACAATAGCCGTTCATAACGGGAAGCAATTTATCCCGGTTTATATTACCGAGAACATGGTAGGCCACAAGTTAGGTGAATTTGCACCTACGCGAACGTTCCGTGGCCACCCTGTTAAATCGAAAGCAAGTAGAGAAGCACCGAAAAAACCAGGAATGTAAGATATTATGGCTGAAGATATAAAAGAAGCACGAGCTGTACAGAAGCATCTTCGTAGATCACCACGGAAAGCTCGTTTGGTGGTTGATGCTGTTCGAGGAGACAGGGTCGATAAGGCTTTGAAAAAGCTTGAATTTACTCATAAGGATGCAGCTGCTGATGTTATTAAAGTTGTTAAATCGGCTGCTGCTAATATTCGGGACAAGTTTCAAGAGGCCAGACTTGATAACCAGGATATATATATCAAAGAAATTTATGTAGACGAAGGTGCGACTCTGAAGCGCATTCAACCAAGAGCTATGGGACGCGCTAACCAGATTCGCAAACGTACATGTCACATCACGGTTGTTGTGGCAGAAAAAGAAGAAGAATTAGTTAATTAATAAGAGATAATACCTTGGGACAGAAATCACATCCAGTAGGTTTACGACTCGGCATAATTCGCGGTTGGGATTCCAATTGGTATTCCGAAGAGAATAAGCCTGAAATTTTATACGAAGACACAAAACTGCGCGAATACTTGCATACGCGTCTTCAAAATGGAGGGCTCTCGCGAGTCATAATCGAACGAACACCAAAACGAATACTTCTTACATTAAAAACCAGCCGCCCCGGTGTTATTATCGGTAAAGGTGGTGAACAGATTGAACTTCTGCGTGAAGAGCTGAAGAAAATTACGGATAAGGAAGTTCAAATTAATGTAAGTGAGATTAAACGACCCGAAACCGATGCAAGCTTGGTCGCCCAAAACATTGCACAGCAGCTTGAAGCCCGGATATCGTTCCGAAGAGCAATGAAGACAGCTATTTCTTCTGCCATGCGAATGGGAGCGGAAGGAATCAAGATTCGCTGCGCCGGACGATTAGGTGGTGCTGAGATGGCACGTACAGAGCAGTACCGTGAAGGAAGAGTTCCTTTGCATACTTTGCGTGCCGATATTGACTATTATAACACCACTGCGAATACTATTTACGGATCCATTGGTGTTACTGTATGGATTTTCAAAGGCGAAATTCTTGGAGATATTGAACTTACTCCAGGGGATGCTCACACCCAGCAGAAAGATGATTCACGAAGCCGACGCGGAGGAGGTAAACGGTCGCGTCGAAGAAGACGAAGTAGAAGTTAATTAACAGAGGAAATAACTAGATTATGTTAGAACCAAGAAATGTAAGACGCCGCAGGCAGCATCGAAGAAGCCTGAAAGGTACGGCACAGCGAGGACATACGCTTGCATATGGCGATTTTGGTTTAAAGGCTCTTGAGCCTAAATATATTACATCTCGGCAGATCGAATCTTGCCGAATCGCTATTGCACGCCAGTTGCAGCGTGATGGACAGACTTGGATTCGTATCTTCCCGGATATGCCGAAAACAGCTCAACCGGCAGAAACACGTATGGGTAAAGGAAAAGGTGCGGTTGAAGAGTATGTAGCAGTTGTGAAACCTGGTAGAATTTTGTTTGAAATTGCCGGCGTCTCTGAAGAATTGGCTTGGGAAGCGATGCGAAGAGCAGATTATAAACTCCCAATTAAAACGAAATTTATTGTTCGTCGCGATTATGACGGACCTTAATTTCAAAGCATTTAAAAGATATGAAAGCTCACGAACTTAGAGATAAATCTATTGCTGAATTGAAGGCTAGGCTGAAAGATGAAAAGCAGGCATTGCAGGATATGAAATTTAACCGTGCAATTGCCGGTCAGCTTGAAAATCCCGCTCGTGTTACGATGACACGTCGCGAGATTGCCCGAATTCATACAATCATTACTGAAAAAGAACAAGAAGAAAGTGCTGAATAGCTAACACAATGGCACAACCAGAACGAGTACAACGAAGACAACGAAAAGGTCGCGTAGTCAGCAACAAAATGGATAAAACTATTACTGTTGCTGTCGACCGAAAAATTAAACACGCGATTTACGGAAAATATATTACCAAGACGACCAAGTATATGGCCCATGATGAAGATAATCAGGCCAATGAAGGAGACCTGGTACAGATTATGTCTACCAGGCCACTTTCAAAAAGAAAATCTTGGCGACTTGTTGAAATTATTGAACGAGCAAAATAACGGATATATATTTTAGGAATTTGCAATGGTACAAGCACAAACAAAATTAAATGTTGCTGATAACAGCGGCGCTCGTCAGATCAAGTGTATTAAAGTCCTTGGAGATTCCAAGCGACGATATGCACGAATTGGTGATCTGATTTCTGCTTCCGTTCAAACTGCAATACCTGGTGGTAACGTAAAAAAGGGTGAAGTAGTAACGGCGGTAGTCGTTAGAACCAAAAAAGAGATCCGCCGAAATGACGGCAGCTATATACGATTTGATGAAAATGCAGCTGTTATCATAAATAAAGAAAGTGAACCAGTAGGAACCCGGATCTTTGGTCCGGTTGCCCGAGAGTTACGTGAACGGAATTATATGCGAATTGTATCACTTGCTCCAGAAGTGCTTTAAAAAAGATTTTTATTATGCCACGTAAGAAAAATAAGCAGAAGAAATTACATGTTAAGAAAGGCGATGAAGTGCGAGTAATCGCTGGAAATGACAAAGGTCTGGAAGGCCGCATATTAGCGGTGTTTCCGGATAAAGAACGAGTATTGGTTGAAGGAATAAATATGCGCGTACATCACGACCAGCCAACGCAGGAAAATCCACAGGGTGGGCGTATCGAACGTGAAGTTCCTATTCATATATCTAATGTAATGATACTTGATCCTTCTACCGGAGAACCTACTCGTATTGGTAGAAAACGCATTGAAGACGATAGTGGCGGACGTTGGGTTCGCTACGCGAAAAAAAGTGGCGAGATCATTGATAAATAAGAAGTTATTATAGAATGGCAGAAGCAAGACTTTACAAACAGTATAAAGAAGAAATTATATCAAATCTGCAGGAACAGTTTGAGTATGACAGCGTCATGGCTGTCCCGAAACTGGAAAAGATTGTAATAAACAGCGGTGTTGGAGAAGCAGTAGAAAATGAGAAACGATTGGATACTGTTTCAGAAAATATTGCTCAGATTACGGGACAAAAGCCGATTTTGACGAAGTCTAAAAAATCGATCTCTAATTTTAAGATTCGGGAAGGAGTACCTATCGGATGTAAGGTAACTCTGAGGAAGAAAAAGATGTACGAATTCCTGGATCGGTTGATTAACCTGGCATTGCCAAGAACACGTGACTTTCAAGGTGTCCCTGATAAGAGTTTCGATGGAAGAGGAAATTATACGCTCGGTATTAAAGAGCATACGATATTTCCTGAAATAAATACCGACGAAGTGGATACCATTCATGGTATGGATGTCACGTTTGTGACGACAGCAGAGACTGATGAAGAAGCTTATGCTCTGTTGAAAGAATTCGGAATGCCATTTCAACGAAGAAATTAAATAACACAAGCACACTCTATTATGGCTAAAAAAGCTTGGATAGCACGAAACAAAAAACGAAAGCGAACAGTAGAGAAGTACGCAGAAAAGCGGAAGAAGCTAAAGGAAGAAGGAAAGTGGGAGGAACTACAGAAACTTCCACGTGATGCCAGTCCTACAAGGGTAAACAACCGTTGTAGCTTGACCGGCCGTGCCCGAGGCTATATTCGCAAGTATGGTATCTCTCGTATTAAATTCCGTGAACTTGCGCTCGACGGAAAAATTCCCGGCGTGCGAAAAGCAAGTTGGTAAAAAATTTAACGAAGAACTTTTATGTTTGATCCAATTTCAGATTATTTAACAAGAATACGTAACGCACAACAAGCGGGTCATCGTCGTGTTGATATACCGGCATCGAAATTAAAACGTGCCATGACCAAAATCCTGTTAGATAAGGGATATATAAATAAGTATATCAACATCGATGACGGCAAACAGGGGATGCTTCGTTTGTTTCTGAAGTATGATGCATATGGTCATCCTGTAATAAAGAAAATGAAACGTCGTTCTAAGCCTGGACTGCGTGAATATTGTTCAGCTGATGAGATTCCCCGGGCTCTTAATGGACTGGGTATTGTTATCCTGTCTACTTCTCGCGGCGTTATGACCGATAAAGAGGCCCGCAAAGTAAATGTGGGTGGCGAAGTATTGTGCACTGTTTATTAAAAATAAGATTATAGAATTATGTCTCGTATCGGAAATCAACCGGTTGAATTAAAAGATGATGTTAAGTTCAGCATTAATGCTGATAATGTCGTTACTATTGAAGGTGAAAAAGGTAGCGATAGCTTGAAGATTGATCCCAGTATTAATGTTGAAAAAGAAGATAATCAACTTATTATCAGCCGTACTGCTGATGAAAAAATAGATCGATCCCTTCATGGGTTATATCGGTCACTATTAAGCAATATGGTGACTGGTGTAACAGAAGGATATAAAAAGGAGCTCGAAATTATTGGTGTAGGTTATCGAGCATCAATAAGTAACGGAGTTCTGGAATTGCAATTAGGGTTCTCTCATCCGATCTACTTTGTACCACCGGATGAGGTCGATATTGAGGTTGATACCAAGTCAAAAAAGAACCCAATGGTGATTATATCAGGAATTAATAAGGAATTAGTTGGCCAGGTTGCCGCTAAAATTCGCTCATTACGTCCTCCCGAGCCGTATAAAGGCAAAGGAATTCGTTACGTTGATGAGTGGGTTCGCAGAAAAGCCGGTAAATCTGCTGCTAAAGCACAAGCATAACAGGATTTATAATTACGATGGATAAGAATATTAGCAAAAAATTACGTCGAGATAGAATACGACGCCGTATTCGTTCAACGATACGTGGTACGGCAGATCGTCCACGGTTGTGTCTTTACAAAAGTAATAAACATGTTTACGCACAGCTCGTTAATGATCGTTTGGGGCAGACATTGGTTTCCGCCTCAACCCAAACCGAAGAGCTTGGCGATGAAATCGAGGATAAGACAAAGCAAGAAGCTGCCGAAATTGTTGGAAAGCATTTGGCAAAACTTGCTGAGGATAAAGGATACAACCAAGTTGTTTTCGATCGCAGTGGTTATAAATATCACGGCGTAGTTAAAGCACTGGCAGAAGGTGCTCGTGAAGGAGGATTAGACTTTTAAAAAGAATTATTATGCCTAAAATAAAACGACGACATAACATAACACCTACAAATCTGAACCTTGAAGAGAAACTGGTGCATATTAACCGGGTCTCGAAGGTAGTAAAAGGTGGCCGCCGCTTTAGTTTTAATGCTATTGTGGTTGTTGGAAATAAAGACGGTGTTGTTGGACATGGTCTCGGTAAAGCCAACGAAGTTTCTGATGCCATCCAAAAAGGATTTGATAATGCTAAGAAGAATTTGATTAAGGTACCGATGACGAAAACCGGCAGTATCTTCCATACCATTACAGGTAAAGAAGGAGCCGGCGAAGTACTTCTCAGACCTGCATCTGAGGGTACCGGTGTAATTGCAGGTGGACCTGTTAAGGCACTGCTCGATATTGCAGGTCTTCAGAATATCTTGACGAAATCTGTAGGATCATCAAATCCTCATAATATGGTAAAGGCAACCTATAACGGTTTGAAGAATTTAACAGATCCGCTGGAAGTTGCCGAGCGAAGAGGAGTTTCATTGAATAAAGTATTTGAAGGCTAATAGATCTAAGGAATTTAACCAAAGACAATACGATGGATTTAAGCAATTTAAACGCTCCGGAACCCAACAAGAAAAACGCCAAACGTATCGGTCGCGGACAAGGTTCAGGAAGAGGGGGCCATACGGTTGGAAGAGGTCATAACGGGCAACGATCACGGAGTGGCTTTAAAGAGAAATTTTGGTTCGAAGGTGGTCAAATGCCTTTGCAGCGACGTATCCCCAAATGGGGATTTAACAACAGCAAATTCCGTACGGAATATGTTGCTGTAAATACCGGAACTATTCAACTGTTTATTGAGCATGATAAATTAGGCGAAAAAATAACATTATCAGATCTGCGGGATGCAGGATTAGCCGGAAAAAATGATTTGATAAAGCTGTTGGGTGATGGTGACATCGAAGCTTCGATAGATATTGAAGTGCATAAAGCCAGTAAATCAGCTCAGGAAAAAGTTGAAGAAGCCGGCGGTAACATTACATTTGTTAATGAAAATTAAATAGTTAGCCACCTTCTAAATGAGTTTGATTGAAAACTTTCGAAACATATTTAAAATAGAGGAACTGAAAAATCGGATCCTCTATGTTATTGGTATCTTGATGGTTTACCGAATCGGGAGTTTTGTCACACTTCCGGGGATTGATGCGAGTCAGCTCACGCAGCAGGCAGGTGACGCCTCAAGTTTGCTGGGACTCTTTGATATGTTTGTGGGTGGTGCTTTTTCTCGTGCAGGTGTATTTGCGCTAGGAATTATGCCTTACATTACAGCTGCAATTATTATTCAGCTTATGGGCGCTGTTGTCCCTTATTTCCAAAAGTTGCAACGAGAGGGTGAAGAAGGACGACGAAAAATTAATCGCCTGACACGTTATGGCACAGTTGGGATTACAT
Organism: Fodinibius sp. GM108; assembly: GCF_058386985.1. Lineage (NCBI taxonomy): Bacteria > Pseudomonadati > Balneolota > Balneolia > Balneolales > Balneolaceae > Fodinibius > Fodinibius sp. GM108. The sequence continues at coordinate 5,408 of NZ_JBYEIR010000018.1, read as the reverse complement.
TGGTACAGGCTATCGGTTTTGCCATAAATTTAATGGCTACATCCCCCAACGCTATTGTTGTCAGTAACTTCACCTTTGTTTTAACCTCGATGATTATCTTAACTGCCGGGACCACTTTTGTAATGTGGTTGGGCGAACGTATTTCGGATCGGGGAATCGGAAACGGTATTTCCATTATCATTATGATTGGTATTATTGCCCGATTGCCTGCGAGTTTGATTAATGAGGTCACCACAAAAGGAAATCTTATCATCGTTATTATGGAAATTGCAGCGCTAATTCTGGTGATTGCTGCTTGCGTATTGCTGACCCAGGGTGTGCGAAAAGTACCTGTGCAATATGCAAAACGGGTTGTTGGACGAAAGGTTTACGGTGGAACTACACAATACTTACCGCTTAGATTGAATGCAGCGGGAGTTATGCCGATTATTTTTGCCCAGTCAATTATGTTTATTCCAAGCACAATAGGGACCTTTTTCCCGAATAATGAGACTGTCCAAATGTTAACAGCTTGGTCAAGTGATTTTACCGGAGTTACCTACTCAATTATCTTTGGAATAATTGTAGTGTTCTTTACGTACTTCTATACAGCTATTACAGTTAATCCACGTGAAATGGCGGATACCATGAAACGCCAAGGTGGATTTATTCCCGGAGTACGTCCAGGAAACCAAACCGTGGAGTTTATCGATAATATCCTGACGAAAGTTACGCTCCCGGGCTCTATCTTTTTGGCAATTATAGCTATTATGCCTGCGATTGTGGCTCGTATGGGTGTTACACCTGGCTTTGCTCTGTTCTATGGAGGAACAAGTCTTTTGATTATCGTAGGTGTAGCCCTGGATACGCTGCAGCAAATTGAAAGTCATTTGATGATGCGTCACTACGACGGCTTTATGAAAACCGGAAAAATGAAAGGACGTCGAAGGGCATAATGATCTATTTGAAGAGTGAATCAGAAATAGAGAAAATGCGCGAAAGCGCTCAGTTGGTCTCCCGGACATTAGCAGAAGTGGCTAAATATATTGAGCCAGGTGTGACGACCGCCAAGTTAGACCGTGTCGCAGAAGAGTTTATTAAAAAAAATAATGGTCGTCCTGCTTTTAAAGGTTATGGCCCTAAGGGGAATACATTTCCCGCTACACTTTGTATCTCGGTTAATGAGGAAGTTGTTCACGGAATACCGAGCGAAAAAAGGGAATTAAAAGAAGGAGATATTGTTTCGATCGATTGTGGCGTCGAAAAAGAAGGATATTTCGGCGACCATGCCTATACTTTTGCAGTTGGGGAATGTGAAGACGAAAAAATTCGTTTGTTACGAGCTACACTTGAATCCCTTTACAAAGGTATAGAACAGGCGGTGCATGGCAACAGAGTCGGAGATATCTCCAATGCTGTGCAAACGCACTGTGAAGATGCAGGATTTGGTGTAGTGCGAGATTTGGTGGGACATGGCCTCGGAAAATCACTTCATGAAGACCCTTCGGTTCCTAATTTTGGGAAAGCGGGGCGCGGAGATCGGTTGCGATCAGGTATGACCTTGGCCATTGAGCCCATGATCACCATGGGATCTTGGAAAATTAAAACATTGGATGACGGCTGGACTGTTGTAACAGCGGATAAAAAAGTAGCTGCACATTATGAGCATGACATCGTTGTCCGCGAAGGAAAAGCTGAAATTCTAAGTACTTTTGATTATATTAGAGAGATCACCAAAAGTCGAATAAACGCAAAGATTTAGAAATGGCTAAAGAAGAGCCAATTAAACAAGACGGTGAAATTATTGAAGCATTGCCGAACGCGCAGTTTCGCGTGAAGCTCGATAATGGGCATGAAATTTTAGCCCATGTTTCTGGAAAAATGAGAATGTACTATATCAAAATTCTTCCCGGCGATCGTGTCGCCGTGGAAATGTCTCCCTACGATTTAACGAAGGGACGTATAACGTATCGTTATAAATAAATTCTAATTTAAAGAATTTAGTACTATGAAAACGAAGTCATCAGTAAAGAAAAGAAGTTCAGACGACAAGATTGTACGACGCAATGGTCGTGTATATGTAATCAATAAAAAGAATCCTCGTCACAAGCAACGACAAGGATAGATTTATAAACCTGTATAGTTTTTATGGCAAGAATCGCTGGAATAGACTTACCGAAAGATAAACGTGGAGAAATAGGTCTGACCTATATACATGGTATCGGTCGGTCAACAGCTCAGGATATACTTGATGAGCTGGAGATCGATCGTGATATCAAAGTAAAAGACTGGACCGACAGTCAAGTATCTGATCTCCGTCAAAAAATAGATAACGAATATAAGGTGGAAGGGGCTTTACGTAGCGAAGTAAAAGCCAATATACGCCGATTGATCGAGATTGGATCGTATCGTGGCAATCGCCACCGAAAAGGATTACCGGTCCGGGGTCAGAGAACGCAAACCAATGCGCGTACCCGTAAAGGTAAGCGACAGACTGTTGCAGGTAAGAAATCAGCTCCAAGAAAATAATAAGCACAAATAAATGGCAAAGAGACAACGTAGATCTGCAAAAAAGAAACGACGAAAGCAGCTTTCTGATCCCAACGGTATGGCCTTTATTAAGGCTACCTTTAATAACGTACTTGTTACCATAACTGATGCAGAAGGGAACGCAGTTTCCTGGTCATCGGCTGGTAAAGAAGGATTTAAGGGATCACGGAAAAATACGCCCTATGCAGCACAGCTTAGCGCTGAAACTGCAGCTACTGCAGCACATGAGATGGGCTTAAGGCGTGTTGAAGTGTTTGTAAAGGGGCCTGGATCCGGACGAGAAGCTGCGGTGAGGGCTATCGCATCAAGTGGATTGGAAGTAACTTCGATTAAAGATCGTACACCTATTCCACACAACGGCTGCAGACCACCTAAACGACGAAGAGTTTAAAGAAGAAATTATCAGTTAACAGTTATGGCAAGATACAGAGGTCCAAAACAAAAGAAAGCAAGACGATTCCGAGAGCCTATTTTTGGTCCCAGTAAAGCACTGGAGCGTAAACCATATGGGCCGGGACAACATGGACGTTCTCGATATTCGAGGAAATCAGAATACGCTATTCAGCTAGAAGAAAAGCAGAAAGCCAAGTACACATATGGTTTGTTGGAAAAGCAATTTTCTAACTTGTTTGATAAAGCAAACGCCAAAGATGGAGTAACTGGTGAGATTCTGCTTCAACTACTGGAAAGCCGCTTAGACAATACCGTATATCGTCTTGGTTTTGCAAGAACTCGACGACAGGCCCGACAACTTGTGAATCACAAACATATGGTGGTCAATGGAGAGGTAGTGAATATTCCCTCTTACCAACTTAAGCCTGGCGATGTAGTGAGCGTGCGTCCCAAGTCAAAGAATTTAGAGATCATAAATGAATCTATACAACACGCTCCAACAAGTAAATATAAATGGATAGAGATAGATAAGAAGGATATGAAGGGCAAGTTTTTGAATATGCCTGAGATGGAAGAAATTCCAGAAAATATCAATGTCCAGCTTATCGTTGAGCTTTATTCCAAATAATTTAAAACTAGTTCAAGAACGTTTTTGATATGAGTAATTATAGCATTCAAATGCCAGAACCGTTAGAAGTTGAAGAGGCTACGGATACATTTGGCACTTTTATATTGCAACCTCTGGAACGGGGTTTCGGAGTTACTATTGGGAATTCATTTCGTAGAATTCTTCTCTCTTCACTTCCTGGAATAGCCATAAACGCTGTTAAAATCAACGGTGTAGAACATGAATATTCCAGCATTGAAGGCGTGAAGGAAGATGTTTACGAGATTATCCTTAATCTGAAGGAAGTCCGTTTTAAGCAGGTTGAGCAAAGTAGTGGTATTGTACATATATCAAAATCAGGCGAAGGTTCATTAACTGCTGATGATATCAATGAAGCCACTGCTGATTATGAGGTGTTGAACAACGATCTCGTTATTGCCACCATGGCAGAAGATGCAAATATCGAAATGGAACTTCATGTAGGTCGCGGAAGGGGATATGTCCCTGCCGAGGAACAGAGTGTAGATACGGAAGAAGATGTGAACCTAATTCCTATCGATGCTATTTACACACCTATCAAACAAGTTCAGTTTGATGTAGAAAATGTCCGGGTTGGTCAGCGTACCGACTATGAGAAGCTTGTTATGGACATTACTACAGATGGATCCATTAATTCGAAAGAAGCGCTTACCATAGCCGGAAAAATATTGAAGGAGCATACTGAGAAGTTCATCACCGAAGAAATTGATGAACCCTTCACTCAGGAGGAAGAAGAAGTTGATGCCGAAAAGCAAAGAATAGCTAATTTACTTAAAACAAGCATCGAAGATCTGAATCTGAGTGTTCGTTCCTACAACTGCCTCAAATCTGCTAATATAAATACGATTGGTGAACTTGTTGCCCGAGATGAGCAGGATTTACTAAAGTTCCGTAATTTCGGAAAAAAATCTCTGGCCGAACTTGTTGAAGTAATTGAAGGTAAGGATCTTCATTTTGGAATGGATGTTAAGAAGTATTTAGATAATTCATAAAGCTTTTATAGATAGATAGAAATGCGTCATTTAAAAAAAGGAAGAAAACTAGGTCGAACTACCTCACACCGAAAAGCAACATTAAGTGCTCTCTCTGTAGCTCTTTTGAAGGAGCACAGGATTGTAACTACAGTTGCTAAAGCCAAAGCGCTTCGACCATTTGTTGAACCTCTGATTACAAAGGCGAAAGAAGATACGCCTCATAATCGGCAGCAAGTATTCTCGAAGCTCAAAAATAAAGAAGTTGTTTCTCATCTTTTCGATGAGGTAGCACAAAAGGCAATGGATCGTCCTGGTGGATATACACGGATCGTTAAATTGGGATACCGATCTGGTGACAATGCTCAGATGGCTGTCATAGAGCTTGTAGATTATAATGATATAAAGCCTAAGGACAGTAAAAAGCAGAAGCGCACACGTCGGGCAGGTCAGAGCAAAAAGACTACCTCTTCTGGAGCTGAGTCTAAAAAAGATAAAAAGACTGAGTCGTCTTCCGGGGATCAAACTGATTCTTCCGGCAATAGTTCAGAAGAAGAATAGTTTCAACTTTCTTTTATTTATCCTGAGTACAAGAAACTTATTATTACCTAAATGTGGTGCTAATAATTATTTGCATCCAAGTAAATAAGTTCTTATCATTGCACCGCCTCGAAAGAGAAGTCTTACTAAAGAAAATTAGTTATTAAATAGTTGACTTCAAGAGGTAAAAAGCTTTATCTTTGAAGTCTGCCAAAAGAGTTAGGCAGGAGTCAAAAGTTCTTTCAAATATTGGAACATACAGACGATCGCACGTCGAGCCCTTGTCGCCCCGAGTATTCGGGGTTAGATAAGAATTCTTGATGCAGGCC
>NZ_JBYEIR010000017.1:0-16792 GCF_058386985.1 Fodinibius sp. GM108 | reverse complement strand
TTTCTTCCGCTTGCTGGTACTTTAAAAAGAAGAAGTTAATGGCAATTCTCAACACAAGAGATAAGTCTAACAGACTGAGCTAAAAAGCCAGAAGCTGTCTGAAGACAGCTGAGAATCGGATAATAAACATCAAAAGCAGAGTTCCACTGAAAAATCTCTAAAAAGCATTGTCCCCGATCGTAGTGGAGAGATAGCTTATCTGTTATGCCGAATTGTCCTCAATCAAAGCGACCTTCTTTCGGATTTCCCATACTTATTTCCAAGATAGAAAAACAGGATTCAGAGCAGAGGGGAAAAATAATGCTCTACGCTTCCTGATCCATGCGCTTAATATTGGCCCCCACATTGGTAAGCTTTTGTTCCAGATCCTCATAACCGCGATCGAGGTGGTAGATTCGAAGAACATCGGTCTTGCCTTTGGCAACAAGTCCTGCCAACACCAGGCTTACACTAGCCCGGAGATCAGTACTCATGACAGAGGCACCTTTGAGTGGGGTTTTCCCTTCAATGTGCACAGTATTGCCTTCCACATCCATATCGGCACCAAGACGTACTACTTCGGGTACATAACTGAATCGGTCGTCGTAAATGGTATCCGTGACCGAGGTACTCCCGGTGGCTTGGGTCATCATGGTGGACCATTGTGCCTGCAGGTCGGTGGGAAATCCGGGATAGACATCCGTTTTAATTGAAGTCGGATTGATTTCGCCAGGAGCTTCAATATGAATAGTGCTATCTTTAATAGTCATCTCGGCGCCCGTTTCTCGAAACGTTTCAGGAAAATGCCCCAAATCATCAACATCTACATTAGTCAGCGTTATATCCGATTCGGGATGCATGACCGCTGCGATCATAAAGGTACCTGTCTCAATACGGTCAGATGCGTTACGGGCTTCAATACCTTCGAGGCTGTCAACTTTTCTGATGGTAAGTTTTCTTGTTCCGATGCCCTCTATATCGGCGCCCATTTTAGACAGTTTTTCGCAAAAAAGCACAACATCTGGCTCCTTAGCCGCATTTTGGATCGTAAACTTTTTGGCGCGCAGTACTGATGCCAACACTAAATTGATTGTTGCACCTACGCTGCTGGGCTCCAGGGTAAATGTGCCGCCTTCTACTGTTTCAGGTGCGTTGGCAATGACATATCCTTGGTCAAGCTCAATGTCGATCCCCATTTCGCGCATGCCATCGAGGTGCAGGTCAACGGGACGAGGTCCCCACGCACAGCCGCCCGGCAGCGACACTTTTGCTTCTCCATATTTGCCAACTAAAGCGCCCAGCATATAAAAGGATGCTCGCATCTTGCGAACCAGCTCATACGGAGCTTCATAATGGGAGAGATGTTTGGGATCGATAGTGAGAATACCCTCATCCTCATCAAAATCTACATGTGTACCCGTTACGCGGATAACATTGTTAAATGTATATATATCGCGCAATTTCGGAATATTGGTAATAGTAGTTGGCGAATCACCTAAAAGTGCAGCCGCCATCAGGGGCAGTGCCGCATTTTTTGATCCGCTGATTGGAATAGATCCTTTGAGAGGGGTAGGTCCTTCTATAACAAATTTATCCACTTGCTTCTATTTCTAAGATTAAAGCGTCTTTTTCGAGTGAGTCTCCCTGCTCTACGGCGATCGATGAGATTACGCCTTTGATGGGAGCTTTAAGTTCGTTTTCCATTTTCATGGCTTCAAGGATAGCCACCGGGTCGCCGAGTTCTACTTCGTCACCTTCGCTGACAAGTACCTCCAGGATTTTGCCGGGCATGGGAGCATTGAGTTCACCTTCACCGATTTCACCGGGACGTTTGAAGCCAAGCCGATCCAGGAGCAGATCTTGCTCATTGCGCACATCAACTTCATGCCACTGTCCGTCGATAGTAAATCTTATGGTATGCTTGTCGTATTTTACATTATCAATTTTGTAAAGCTTTGTTCCCATTCGAAGGAGGTAACGGCCGTTTTTCTGACGATGAAACTCGTAAGAGTGCCTTTCATCTCCAAACTCAACTTCTCCGGATTCTTCAGACAATTCCAGCTCGGTTGTTTCACCGTTGATAATAGCTTCAAATTTCATCTTATTGTGATTTTATTTTACTGAGTCCCTTACTCGTAGCTCTGAAAGTGAAATCCTGCAGATTATCGGCGTCATAAAAGCTGGTTAGTGAAATCTTATTGCCGCTTCGTTCATATGCTTCAATCAGGTGGTAACTGAGCAGATTGATCAGATCATCCCGCAGCTCGCCGTATAACAGGCCGGTTTCATCCAGGATATCCTGAAAGGTTTCCGGGTAAATAAGCTTGTTAAGCACCTGTTGCTCTGATTTTGTGATTTTTCGTTTAGCCATACCATTAATGCTTTTTTTAAAGTTGAAAATAGGAGGCATTATACTCTTAAACAACCTATTATGATCCGTTTCCTGCATCTGATGACCCGATCTGAACATCTCCGTAAGTAACGACATTTTGTTGTCCGTCATAAATGAGAATACGGTATAATCCTGAAGCCTGGCTACCACCCGAAGATCCCGAAATAAGTTGACCGCTCAGTGTGAATGTTTCCAGCGTTGGAGATGAAATTTCATCGCGTACAGCAATAGTAGGTAATCCTTGATCAGGCAATTCAAATGAGTGGATTTCAAGCCTGTTTAAGGTTTCAATACTTCGAATATAGATATTAACTGTCAATTCCTGGTTGAAAGAGAGTGGGTTAGGATAGGGCGGCTGATTGTCGGGAGTACCAATTGTGATCAAACCTTGATACATTGGCGAAATTCGCCAGTCGTCAGGATCCGTCTTTAAAACATTGCCGTTTTGATCAGTTTCTGTAATCCCTTGCGGTTCAGCAAGAGCCTGCCTCTCAAATTCACGTTGATCGTCACTTTTTGAACACCCAGATATCAGAAGTAAGCTGGTATAGAGCAGAAATAAAAGATAGAGGAAATGATTGCTTCGCATGAAACGAAATTCGTCTATGATACCTTCAATAATATTTCAGATTAAGTCTTATAATATCGAACTTTGGACGTTTATTTAAAATAATTTTCTAAACTCAACTTGAAGTCATTTGACGCGCTTTAAAACCGGACTATTCTGTGCACTGTTATTTTTGTTATTGGCAGGCTCTTTGGAGAGCTTCGCACAAGATTCCTTATTTACTTTTGAGCATTCCGAACGTCCGCCGACCATGGAGGAGCTTCTGGAGTGGAAAGAGGTGTTTACTTATGAAGTAAAATACAGCTTCTTTACACTGGGGCAAGTGCAGACCGAAATTCTTAGAGATACTACCTACAATGGAAAAAAAGTTTGGCATCTGCGAACGATTATTACGTCCAATTCGGGAATACCTTTTGTCGGCACTGAAGAAAATCACTATAACACCTTTATGGTTGAAACTGACAGCCTGCCCTATACCCAGCTTTACTGGCGCGATAACGTAGATGAAAAGGAGTTTAACAGTGAACGATATGCGTTCGATTACAAGAATTATGAAGTATATTACTCCGAGCAGGGTGAACCTGTCGATACGCTTCAACTGACTGAGCATTCCAGTTCGGGACAGCTGGTATTTTACTATTCACGGCTTTTTGCAGGCAGTGATCAAAATTTTAAGCTCCCCGTATACCTCGAAAGAGAAAAGGGATATATCAATGGTCGCAATACTACTGAAATCGAGGAGCGGGAATACGATGCTTTTGAAAAACCTGTAAGGACTTTTTACAGTGATGGTGTTGCTGATATTGACGGTCCCTTCGGTTTTAGTGGCAATTATAAAGCATGGTATACTACTGATGATCTTCGGGTTCCAGTGGAAGCCCATGCAAAAGTTTGGCTGGGAAATGTCAAAGTACGATTGACCGATTATAAAAAAGAACCGAGAGTCCGGTAAGCAGGTCTAGGATTTTGATAAGGTCCAGTACCCTCTTGAGAGGGAGTTAATGGGTGTATCATCCATAGTCGATTATTACGTGTTAATATATTCAATAGATAAGAAGTGATTATTATTTCTGCTAATTATTTCACTATAGTTGTGAAAACATCTAATATTCAAATCCCTACAGTTAAAAAACCATGAATATACAGTTTAAAAAGTTACCTCATGCTGAGGATTTACCGCTGCCATCTTATGAATCAGAATATGCAGCCGGTATGGATATACGGGCGGCATTGGAAGAACCTGTCACACTAAAACCAGGAGAACGAAAGTTGATACCTTCTGGTTTAAAAATGGCGCTACCGAAAGGATATGAGGCCCAGATGCGTCCCCGCAGCGGACTGGCTTATCGGCACGGTGTCACGATGCTCAATACACCGGGCACCATTGATGCCGATTATCGCGGTGAATTGAAAATGCTGGCCGTAAACCTGGGAGAGGAAGAGTTTGTCATCAATCACGGAGACCGCGTGGCGCAGATGATCATAGCTCCCGTTGTTCAGGCTGACGTTCATGAGGTAGAAGATCTCACCGAAACAGAGCGCGGCGACGGCGGCTTTGGCAGCACTGGTGTGAAGTAGGAGTTGGTTATTTGTCACTTGTTATTTGTTGTATGTTTACTTGTCCTACGTAATCTCGACTTCTATCGAGGAGTAACTAATCACCGTTAACTATTAACCTAATAACTGGGTTTGTTAGACAAGATACGTCCCTATATTGATCTGGTATCCAATAATCAGAACTATCGCCGGTTGTGGCTTAGTCAGGTTGTATCCAATTTTGGGGATTGGTTCGGAATCCTGGCCGTTTATGCGCTGATTACCAAATATTCTGATTCCGAATTTTTGCTGGGACTTATCATAGTAGTTAAGATGATGAGCCTGGCCAGCTTTTCTCCCTTTGCAGGTTATATTACCGACCGCTTCAATCGCCGCAGAATTATGATTGTCTGCGATCTGGTTCGCGCACTTCTGGTATTGGGACTATTGCTGATCGGATCCTACGAGACGCTTTGGCTGGCGTATGTTTTAACAGCTTTGCAGATGATGTTTTCCGCTATTTTTGAGCCGGCCAAAACTTCATCCATCCCCAATGTAACAACAGATAAAGAGCTGGTAGATGCCAACGTACTCTCGGCGGCCAGCTGGAGTATTATATTTACGATCGGAATGGGTATCGGCGGACTGGCAACGGCTGGTCTTGGTACCGATCTGGTATTTATTATTAACGCTGTTTCGTATGTCATATCAGCCGTGTTTATATACCGGGCGGTGATTCCACAAAAGAAGATGGATGAAGCCGAACGAAAACGAACCCGCAATCCGCTAACAGGCATCAAAGAAGGATTTCGCTATCTGTTTAACAATCACCAAGTATTGCGTCCCACACTTGCAAAAGGTTGCTTTACCATGCTGCTCGGTGGATTAACATACATGCTGATCCTGGTTTCCGAGGAGGTTTTGATGATGGGAAGCGTTGGATTGGGATTATTGTATTCGGCGCGCGGTGTCGGGACGGGTATCGGTCCGGTTATAGGACGTCGAATATTTGATAGCGAGCGCGACTGGGTGCGCGCAATGGGTTACTGTATGATGTTCGGCGGAGCGATGTATTCTGTCGTTGGGATGACGACGAGCCTTGGCATAATGCTGTTTTTCGTCTTTATTGCTCATGCCGCTTCGGGTGCCAACTGGGTGATGAGTACGGTACTTCTTCAGCGGCGTACCCCCGATCCATTCCGGGGACGCATATTCAGTACCGAATGGCTTTTGTTTACGCTTACACAGTCGGCTTCAGTCATTGCTGCTTCTTGGATTTTAGAAAATGACTGGCTTACGATTCAGCAGACGATGATTCTCTATGCAGTGCTACTGGTCGTTGCAGGGATATCTTGGCACTTTACCGTGGCTTCGCAGGAGCATGAATATCAACTGGATCGAGAGGAGAGAGAAGATTTTACAGTTGTTGAGAGGGTGGAGACATAATTCAAATTACTGAAATCTTCTGAGTTTTATTGTGGTTAGTGAATAATCGAGAGAGTTGTAGGCAATGACTTAATATCCGTCGTGAAAGACGCAAGATCCGTTGTTCTAAGTTGTCCACCGGATGAGAGAAAATGAACAGTTTCAAAAATCAATGAAATGAGAGAAAAAATATCGGAAACCCACAGTGAATATTACTGGCCGGAACTACCTTCTGTAGCGGAGTGGCAAGAAACGTTGAAGAAGGTGCATTTATGGTCACAAATTATCGGGAAAATACGGCTGGAAAATATGCCCTGGATAAATCACTCATGGCATGTTACTCTTTATGTTTCGTCACATGGATTGACCACTTCGCTCATCCCGCATCAATCAGGCGGATTTGAAATAGAGTTCAATTTTGTGGATCACTTGCTGGAGATACAAAAGGTAAATGGCGAGAACCGGCATTTCGCACTGGATTCACTATCTGTTGCTGATTTCTACGATAAAACTTTCGATAGTTTAAACCAGCTGGGAATAGAAACCAGTATTTACCCCATGCCGGCTGAATTGCCTGATCCGATTACGCCTTTCTATAAAGATACGAACCACACATCTTACGACGCCGAAGCAATTCAGCTTTTCTGGCAGGCGCTGACAGACACCCATCGGGTTTTTACACAATTCAGAGCTGATTTTACGGGTAAAGTCAGTCCCGTACATTTTTTCTGGGGCGCATTTGATCTGGCAGTCACTCGATTCTCCGGTCGACCGGCTCCAAAACATCCGGGAGGAATACCAAATTGTCCTGATTGGGTTATGGAAGAGAGCTACTCTCACGAGCTGTCAAGCGCAGGATTCTGGCCCGGCACCGGTTTGGGAGAGGCAGCGTTCTATTCATACGCTTATCCCGCACCCGATGGATTTAAAGCAGCTAAAATTAAGCCCAAAGAAGCTAAGTACCATGAAGAACTCGCTGAATTTATTCTTCCCTATAAGACGGTGCAGATGGCTTCTGAACCGGATGATATGTTGTTCTCATTTCTTCAGACAACCTATAACGCTGCAGCCGAGAATGCCGGCTGGGACAGGAGCAAACTGGAAAAAAGTTAAAGTGAGTCCTGCAGTAAACGAGGAATGCCTTTGAGAGAGCGATTCCCCAGATAAGGTGGACTCCATGTTATAAGATTTTATTCATCTTCCGGAATATTATAGTCGATCTTATCCGGACGATAATCCCCAAGCAGATGTTCGGCGAAATAGCGCCAGCGCATCCGTTCGAAATAAGGGGAATACTGTCCAAATCCGTGTCGCTGCCCCGGCATCATCATAAAATCGAACTTTTTCCCTTTTTCGATTAGCGCGTTAGCCAGTCGGATTGTATTCGCCGGATGCACATTATTATCAATTGTACCATGGACAAGCAGTAAGTGTCCTTCTAAATTTTGAGCAAGATCTATATTGGTATCGATTTCTGATTGAAATTCGGTTTTGGTTCTTACCGAATCAGCCGAGGTAGTGTCTCGAACTTCTTTTTCAACACCTTCCACACCATGATGAATTTCGCTCCACCACATGTTGTAAATATTGTTGTCGTGATTACCGGCTGAAGAAACCGCCACGTCATAAAAATTCGGATACGTAAGCAGGGCAGCAGTGCTCATAAATCCACCGCCGGAGTGACCGTAAATGCCCACCTTGTCGAGATCGATAAACGAATGACGGGCAGCCAGCTGTTCCAATCCATACTTGTTATCCTTGAGCGGATAATCACGCAGATTGCCATAGCCGTAGTTATGGTAATATTTGCTTCGAATGGGACTTCCGCCACGCTGACCCATTGCTACTACAATAAAACCAAGCTGCGCCAGGGCCGTTTCATCTTCATGACTAAAGCCAATAGGGAAGGGCTCAGTCTGCGGACCGGGATAGACATAGGTGATGATGGGATAGCTTTTTGTTGAATCGAAGTCGAAAGGCTTCCACATGACGCCGTAAATATCTGTCGCATCATCAGCGGCCTTTACCTTGAACGTCTCCGGTGGCTGCCAGCCGGCCTCTTCCATACGGCTTACATCTGTTTGTTCAAGCGTAGTGATTATCTCTCCGTCACCGTTGCGAACTACAGAGCTCGTAGGCTGCTCCACCCGTGAAATATTGTCGACAAAATAGTTACCTTCTTCCGAAGCGCTGATATCGTGTGTGGCATCCTCAGGTGTTAACCGCTCCATATCAGATCCATCAAAATTAACCCTGTAGAGCTGAGCGTAATAGGGGTTCATATCGTCTTCGCGGCCGTATCCTTCGAAATAGAGTGTACGCTCGGTGGTATCGATTTTTGCTATATCGCCGGCCACAAAATGTCCGTCGGTAATTCGATTTTTCAGGTTCCCATTTTCATCATACAGGTAGAACTGTCCCCAGCCGGTGCGTTCCGACCACCATATATATTCTTCCCCTTCATTAATAATCGCCAGGTTCGAAAGCATCACATTGAAATAAGGATTGCTTTCTTCGCTGAAAAGTACTTCTGTTTCGCCGGTCTCAGTATTTGATTTCAGTACATCAATTTTATTCCATTCGCGATTGCGCCTCAGCATATAAAGATAATCTGAGCCAGTGCCGGTATAGATACCTCCATTGTTGAAATAGGCACCGCCGATTACTTCATCGCTCCATTCTTCTTTATCAATATCCAGCTGCACACCATCAGTACTGTCCACAGTGTCTGCCTGAAAAACCCACATTTCGTGTTGTGGCACATTTTCTTCGCCCGGCATAGCATATTTATAGGTTTCCAGCTCGGGACGTTCTCCAAGAGAATTGATTACCCAGAGTTCATCAACATCACGTTCGTCAGTTCGTCTGATGTAGAGTTTTTCGGAGTCTTCGAACCATTGAGCAGAAGAGCGCAATTTTTCATTGCTGGTGGTATCGCCTTCATCAGCCTGAAAACTATACCAGCGTTCGCCGTCATCAGTTAGCTGATATTCGGTACTGTCCGGATCGTCGGCTTTCATCAGGTAGAGGTTGTGATTTTTTGCATAGGCGATCCAGCTGCTGTCGGGAGAGAACGTTGCCCATTGTTCGCGGGATTCTTCTTTTACCGAGTCACCTTTAACGAGTTCGTTTTCTTCAAACCGATACTTGAAATTGATACTGTCCACGTGAAATGTGAAAAGTTCATCTTTCACATTGTATTCAAAATCCTGCAGAGATAAGTCTTTATGATTGAAAGGTTTATTGAATATTTCCGCTAGTTCAGCAGCTAAGTCCTTTCGATCAAAGAGAGGGCGTTTTTCACCTTCAGCGGCATCAACAAAATACCAGTTTTGGCCGGATTGATTTTCGTAGCTATACCAAAACCGGTCTTGGTCTTCTATCCAGCGAGGATTGATCTGCGTGCTTCCGGTCATTTTTTCCATTCTCTCTTCGGTGAAACGTTCAGCTGCCTCAAAATTTGCCTGACCAATGGCAGCGAAAGTGAATGCAAAAATGAAGCTTGCAAGAATAGAAAATCGGGATAGAAGTGAGAACATAACTGATAAATGTGGTTGGTTTAAGTTTTGCTCCTATTATTTATAAAATTGAATTAATCAATGCTAAAGAACCAAGCGTAAAAGAAAGTAAAAAAGAAACCGGGGACCTTTCTTTGCACCTTTTGAATGAGCCCCGAAAAAATTTGGGGCAGGCAACGGTGCAGTAAAACATATTCCGAAGCATCAGAACTTCGGCGCACGAATTCGGAAGTTTCTGTCCGTCTTTTGGCTTGATCACGCCGGTAGGCGGACATGTCCAAAAGACTAGTAAAAGATCAAGGGCCTACTGCTCCCGACGGCTGTCGGGATACGTAGGCTGTACTGACGAAAACTGTCCCATCAGGTTCCGCCGGTGGCTCGGGACCATCTACTGTTCATTTTTTGTGACCAAAACCGCCGACAGCAGTCGGGACCAGAAAATCACTGGAACGAACCAAAAAAGTCCCGGGGGAATCGTAGATGTTATTCTTACTATAATCTAAACTCGGGGATTGCTTTTCCCCATCAGTACTTATCTAAAACACTGTATAACATAGCTCTTGAGATTTAATTGGTATTATGGTTTTTATATCCATATTTCTCCCTTTGGATATTGTTAAAGGCAGCTTAAAATGCGTCTGAGTAAACATTTCTGGTGCCTTTAGTAATCAAGAACATCAGTAGGGGTATCTGTTCCAAAAAAGTGGAAAGGAGATGGGCGACAAACAGAAAGAGGGAGGTTAGAGATTTTGAAGAATCCTAGGTACAGCTAACGAAAATGTAGCCTTATGCATATCAGCCTATTTCTGCGCTCCATGGATTTTAAACCAGATAGTAAATGAAAAGGGCACATGTAATTGCTTCATTTACTATCTTTTTAGAGAGAGGATATCCCCAAATATCTTAGTGTTTTTTGTGATCTGAGTGGTAAGTGATCCGTACAGATCCGGGTCTGAAAAGCGTTCAGTATCTACTCGAAATGCTTTTTCTCTTTTTCGAACTCTTCATCCGATACAAGACCCTGTTGCCAGAGGCCTGTCAGATAATCCATCCGGTCCATTGTGCCGGGTTTTCGGTCGGGCTGACGCGGCTCTGCTTTCTTTTTTTGCTTTTGACGCTGTTTTTCGGCTGAAATAGCTTTTTCCAGCATACTTTTCAGCGTCTCTGGATTTTCCATCCCTCTCAATTTCAGGGAGGTGGCAGTGGTATGCAGCACCAGATCGCCCACTTCCATTTTCTCTTGCAGCCAGCTCTGCTCAAGATTTACATATTCTATATTTACCAGATCAATATTGCGCTGATATTTATCATCCCGCGCAGAAATTTGCGTATCAGTAAATGTGTAAGAATACTTTTTGTGTTGTTTATATACCCAATACAAGCCGATAAGCCCAATGCCAAAAAGCGGGATCAAAAGAATTGAGATACAATATCCAAGGATATGATTCTTCCAGCTTGGTTGAAGATCGATGGTTTTTTGGGATTGATCAGCCATAAATGTTGGATCAGTTGTCATTCATTATTTGAACATGGTAAACTTAGCTAAAATTCAGAAAAACCGAAGGCGGAAAAACTAATTTTTCCAAAACAGATTTCGTATATTACCAAGCTTAAAATAAATACCCGCTCTGGCGAACAATAGAATGAGTTTGAAACCCTGGAAATACATTGTGGCTTTTTGGATGACGGCTGTTATTACGGTCGGATTTCTCATCCCCATTCCGGATATACCTATTCTTAAAGAATCGGCCCGAAATTTGTTTTTACATGTGCCCATGTGGTTTACAATGTCAGTGTGTTTTGCAGGCGGATTGTATTACAGCATACGGTACCTCAATAATCCCCGCATAGAATTTGATCGCAAAGCCGAAACAGCAACACAGGTGGGACTCCTTTTCGGGATCTGCGGTTTGTTAACGGGCGCTGTCTGGGCGCGATTTACATGGGGTACATGGTGGACATTTGCCGAACCGCGGATGAATTTGTCGGCGCTGGGAATGATGATTTACGTAGCGTATTTTGTGTTGCGAACCGCTTTTAACAATCCTGAAAAAAGAGCAAAAATTGCCGCCGTTTTTAATGTATTTGCGGCAACCACTATACCATTTTTGCTGTATATAATACCTCGGCAGTTACCGAGCCTGCATCCCGGAGCCGATGGTAATCCAGCTTTCAGCGAAATCACGGCGCCAGAGCTGCGTTATATATTTTATCCGGCAGTGATCGGATTCATTGCGCTGGCAGTTTGGCTGAATGAAATTCTAAATCGGTATAAAACTGTTAAGCAAATAACTGAACAACAAGGAGCATGAAATTCTCTAATTTTCAGGTACAAGAAGATACTGTCGCGGCCGTTGATACACTAACAGAAAGTTATTCTACCCAGTGGGATGGCTCGGCGGGATTAGAACAAGCAAGTCCGCTGATTCAGGCGGCAGCGTCGAATGACCTTATTTTTATCGTGCTGGGAGTAAGTCTCATTATTTGGTTTGTACTTCTCTTTTTTATCATCAGAGTAGATAAAAAAGTTGGCGAACTTGAAAGGGAAATTAATCAATCTAACGTAACAGAATCATGAAACCTAAGTTAATAGTAGGCATCATTGCCATCGTTGGTTTTACATCACTGTTGATGTATAACTTCGGAAACAGTATCAGCACATATGTGAATTTTGAACAGGCTTCCGGCATGGAAGGAGCCCATGTTGTTGGCACGTGGGATGATTCGAAAGATTATGGCTTTTCGATGGAGACCAAACAGTTTTCTTTTTATATGGAAGACGAAGCCGGAAATGTACGCCGCGTAATATTCCCCAACCCTAAACCCAACAACTTTGAACAGGCTGATCAACTTGTAGTAATCGGAGAAATGCAAAATGGTGTTTTCTATGCGAATGATATGTTGATGAAATGTCCTTCGAAATACAATGATGGGGAAAATGCTGAATTCGAAAGAGTAAACACTGATAGTAATTTATAAATAATATGATAGGTTTCGCCGGTGATCTACTAGTCAACGCTTCTTTTTTATGTGCTATTCTGGCTGCTGTTGGATATTTCCTCTACTCCCAGAACGACAGGAACAAATACTTTAAAATATCGAACTGGTTATTTGGTCTTCAGGGATTATTTTTACTGGCTGCTTCGGGATTGTTGCTATATATCATTCTGACCCACCAGTTCAATTTCTATTATGTCTATAATTATACCAGCAGTGATCTACAGCTCAAATACCTGATTTCCGCCTTCTGGGGCGGCCAGGAGGGTAGCTTCATGCTGTGGATTCTGTTCTCTGTACTGATCGGATTGGGGCTGATGAGATGGACGCGTAAACCCTATCGGGGACCAGTGCTTTTTTTCCTTACACTGACCCAGATTTTTCTGCTGTCGATGATTTCCGGCATCTCGTTCGGTGATTTTACGCTTGGTGCTTCACCATTTCGTACTCTGGCCGAAGCGATGCCCAATGCGCCGTTCCTGCAATCCAATCCCGATTTTGTACCTCAGGATGGAAAAGGTCTGAATGATCTTCTTAAAAGTTACTGGATGATGATTCATCCGCCGGCACTTTTTCTCGGTTTTTCAATGATGACGGTGCCGTATTGTTTCGCCATGGCCGCTCTCTGGAAACGTAAATATAATGAGTGGGTTGATCCTGCCTTGCCATGGACATTGGGTGCTAATGTAGCACTGCTCACGGCTATTTTCCTCGGCGGATACTGGGCGTATGTCACACTCTCCTTCGGAGGGTACTGGGCCTGGGATCCGGTGGAAAATGCATCATTCGTTCCGTGGTTGCTTGGTACCGCCGGTATTCATACAATGATTATTCAGCGTAAAAGTTCGACCTCCCAAAAAGCCTCGATTATCTTTGCAATTCTGGCTTATGTGGCTATTGTCTATGAGACGTTCCTTACACGGTCAGGGATTTTAGCTGATTCCTCAGTGCACAGCTTCGTAGATCTGGGATTATATAATCAGCTCGTCATATTTATGATTGCTGTTACCGGTATTGGGTTGGGCTTGTTCTTTTATCGATATAAGGACCTGCCGCGCCAGAGAAAAGAGTCCAAGTTTCTGAGTCGCGAGTTTATGACTTTTGCCGGTGCAATGATACTCTTTCTAATAGGGCTTGTTATTATTCTGGGTACGAGTTCACCTATTATTGGTCGCTTGTTTGTAGAAAATCCCACTCCTCCAGAGGTGAGTTTCTACAACGAATGGACGATGCCGCTGGCTATTATTGCCGCCATTATGACCGTTCTGGGACAACTCCTTTTCTGGAAGCGACAGGATGCGGAATCGCTGGCCGAAGATCTTGTCTGGCCTGTAGCTATTACTTGTGTGGTGACACTGGCGACGATCATGATTGGTGAGGTCCGCAATTTATATTATATGCTTTATCTTCTGACGGCCTGGTTTGCCGTGATCGGTAATGGATTCGTAATGTTTCGTTTGGCACGTAAGAATCCGACTGTTATCGGAGGTACACTGTCGCACATAGGTTTTGGCGTGTTACTGCTGGGAATCTTGGCTTCGTCAGCCTATAACAATCATCTGCTTGATGAATCTGTAGAACGCTATAACGCCGCTATCGAGCGGGGAGAGGTAACAGATGAACAGGGTTTCCAAAAGACACAAAAAGTAAACCTCCTGGAGCTGAAGCTGAATGAACCCAAGATTGTTGGCGATAAGTACAAGGTTACTTATGAGGGATATACCTTAAAAGACCAGGAGCGACCCGGTCAGCAGGAATACCACATCAAATTTGAGCCTGCTGACGGCGAGGGCAGTCAGTTTTATCTGAATCCTCATGTATATCCTATGCTTACGGCATCATCGGCCTCAAATATAGAGTGGTCGGTGGATCCGGATGTGCGGAGTGGATTTCTAAGTGATATCTACTTATATGTAGCGGGTAGTTCTTTTGTAGAGCGAAGAAATGAAGAAGCGAAGAAGCAGTCCGATACGCAGCCGGCTGCCATGGGTGAAGATTCTGTTCGCGTGCAAAACGTTTCCATACAGCGCGGTGAAACCAAACCCATAGGAGAATTTGATCTTACATTTAAGGGATATGGAGAGGTGGACAATGAGGAACTGCGAGACAGCATGATGGTTGCAGTACGTGCAAACTTAGAGATAAAGCAGCGCGGCAGCGACAGTTCAGCTCCATTGAATCCGCTGTTTTCCATCTATTCCAATGACGGTGAAAACTGGACTTATTCGCCTCCTGTTTCCATTCCTGGGCATGAAGGTACCATACAGTTTACCAGTGTAGATCCGTCTAATGGCAGTATTGAGCTTACGATTAGGGGGGTAGACGAAAATGTTGAAGATGAGTGGGTATTGCTTTCGGCCGAGGAAAAGCCGTTTATATCAGTTGTTTGGCTGGGTACATTCCTGTTAATGATAGGATTCAGTATTTCAATATTCCGTCATTGGAACAGGGAGCGGAAGAAATCATAATTCATAAGACGGCACAAAAATGAAGTGGATCCTGATTTGCCTGATACTGTCAGTTACCTCAGGAGCCATGGCCCAGGATTTGAAGTCCGAAGCAGATTTACCCGATCCTAAAGTAGCTTTTCTTAAATCGGTGGCTCTGCCAGGTTGGGGACACCACCACGTGGATAAGTCGGATTGGACGCGGGGAAAATATCATTTGGCTGCCGAGGCAGGTCTGGTTCTTAGCTATCTGGGATTGTCAATCCACACAAATAATATGCAGGAAAACTGGCTTACCTATGGACGTCATGAAACGGGTGTAGAGATCGATGGGCGAAGCCGCCGGTTCCAGTTGACTGTCGGTGATTTCAACAGTCTTGATGATTATAACGACTATCAGCGCCGCAGCAGAAACTGGGATCAGCTTTTTGCTGATATCCCCGAAAATCGATGGTACTGGTCGGATAAAGCAAAACGCCAGAAATACAACAGCCTTCGCAATCGCTTTGAACGAATCGACCGGCAGTTGCCCGCACTTTTGGTGATGATGGCCGCAAACAGAATTATCAGCGGTATCAGCGCGTATAACAGGGCAAAGAAAGAGGCGGAATCTCGTCGGTTCAGTGGATCAATATTTGTTTTACCCAATCGTTTTTCAGGCGGATTGACGGCTAACGTGAAAGTGGATTTTTAGTATGCCCCGGTACAAAATATCAATTGAATTTGATGGTACACACTATAGCGGCTGGCAAAAGCAGCCCAATGCCAATACAGTTGAAGAAGAGATCGAAAATGCTCTTTCACAGATTTTGCGTCAGCCAGTTGACGTGATTGGCCAGGGGCGTACCGACAGTGGTGTCCACGCCGAAGAACAGGTAGCTCATTTTGATTTTCCCGAGCAGCTCGACAGTGATAAATTACTTTATGCATTATTGGGAGTACTACCACATGATATCGCAGTTTGGGATTTACAGGAAACTGACGAAGATTTTCATGCCCGCTTTGATGCGGTATCCCGCCGCTACCGCTACCAAATTGCCCGGCGCCCAACGCCGTTGTGGCGACTTACATCCGAAATAATACTGGATGAGCTCGATATGGAGGCGATGCATTTTTGTTCTCAAAAAGTGCGGGGGACACACAATTTTGATAGTTTTACAAAACCCGACAATGAAAATCCCGATTCTGTATGTGAAGTGACGCATTCAGCGTTTTCTGAAAATGATCCGTTATTGATCTATTATATTGAGGCGAATCGGTTTATCCGGCATATGGTGCGCAGGTTGGTAGGCACAATGATCGAGGTGGGACAGGGCAAGCGGACTGTTGAGGAATTTGTAGATATGGTTGAACGACCAAGCAAACAAAAGAACGGGCACGGTGCTTCGGCAAAGGGACTCATTTTGGAAAAAGTTAAGTACAAAAAAGATGGAAAAAGGACTTGACTTGCGTTACATGAATGCATTATATTTGTGCTCTATTTGAGACGGTTGAAAATTTGTTTTGATTTATAATCCTCGGTAGAATGCAGTCGGAGAATTGGCTGTTATCCCGACAGCTGTCGGGACGTAGGTTCGAACCCTACCCGGGGAGATAAAAGATTTTTATTTTGGTACATAATCCTCGGTAGCTCAGCGGCAGAGCAATCGGCTGTTAACCGATGGGTCGTAGGTTCGAATCCTACCCGGGGAGCTTAGGCAAAAGAAAAGAAGGACTAATCGGCAGAAGCTGGTTAGTCCTTTTTTTATTTATTTGTGAAATCATGAGCTATTTTCTGTACATACTCCGCTCGGAGAAAGAGGAAACCTATTACACGGGCAGTTCAGACGATCCGGAGAAGCGGTGTTTTTTTCACAACAACCAAAGCAAAGGGTATACGCTTGCTTACCGGCCTTGGAAACTTGTGTTCACGCACGAATTTGATACCAAA
>NZ_JBYEIR010000016.1:0-18450 GCF_058386985.1 Fodinibius sp. GM108 | reverse complement strand
TCTTACGATCCGAATCACACCTCCCGGTTTGACCGGGACAAAAAAGCCGCTTGACACTTGAAAAAGTCATAGCATTCTTTTAAGGCTGGGCTAAAGGAGCATTTAAGAACCGAGTAAGAGGGTCCCCTCACCACATTCCGTACCAGAGATACGGAACGAGATAAAAGGGCAGGCATTATTCCCGACCTGTTTCATTACTCATTTATCACTATGTTTGCTACCTTCTCGTTTGACGGTTAAAAATTTTGCGATGCATGAATAGTTTTTTTCGATATCTGATCTTCTTCTTGATACTTATAGCCGGTATTGCTGCCTTGGCTATTTACTGGACGTTCTACCGCCCCCTGCCCGATTACCAAACCGTTATTGAACAACCGCAGCTTCATCAGCCGGTTGATATCCACTGGGATAATCACGGCATACCTCACATCTATGCGAATAACGAACACGATTTATACTACAGTCTGGGATATACGCATGCACAAGACCGCCTCTGGCAGATGACATTAAATCAAATGGCCGCAGAGGGACGTTTTGCAGAGTTTTTTGGCAAAGAGTTGCTTCCATACGATAAGCTACAGCGTACCCTTGGATTTTGGCGCGTCGCCCGGCAAATTGAAGCAAATCTCTCTGATTCAATTAAAGAAAAGCTCCAGGCCTATGCCGACGGTGTAAACGCCTATGCAGAAGGACATCCAAAAAGCCTGCCCATACAGTTTTCACTGACTGACTTAGATCCTATTCCGTGGACGATCACCCATTCTATTGCTCTTTCGCGACTGATGGCCTGGGAGTTAAATCTGGCCTGGAAGTCAGAACTTACCTATGCCTATCTTTCTGAACAGCTGTCGCCACAGCAATTTATCGAGTTGTTACCCGATAATGATTTCGTCACCCATATACCTGCAGACGATGACTCCACATCCTGGGCCAGTGCACTTATGCCGTTACTCCAAAAAAACGAAGAACTCAACAAGTTAATGGGTAAACAGGGATCTCATATCGGAAGTAATGCCTGGGCGGTTAGTGCAGAAAAATCCTCATCAAACATGCCGCTTTTGGCGGGCGACCCGCATCTGGGATTGGATATGCCTGGCAAATGGTATGAAGTACACCTGAATGTTGACGGTAAGAATCTATCCGGAGCTACACTACCCGGAGCTCCTACCGTTGTGCTGGGGCAAAATGATCATATGGCATGGTCCCTGACCAACATTATGCTCGATGATACCGATTTCTTCCGGGAGGCCGTGAATCCCCAAAATAATAATGAATATGTTCTGGATTCACTGGCAGGTGAGCCGCTATATGAGGAGTTTGAAATACAGGAAGAAGTGATCAAAATAAAAAATGCTGATGACACAGTATTTACGCGCCGCCTTACGAATCACGGTCCCGTTATCTCTGATGTTTTCCCCGAGCAGGAGTTTATTGATGATCAGATTATTACCATGAAATGGACCGGTCACGAAGCAAGTAATGAGGTTGAAGCTTTATATACTATAAATTGGGCACAATCATTCGATGAATTTCAGCAGGGAGTACAAAATTTCAAAGTACCGGGCCAGCATTTTATATACGCTGATAAATCCGGCAATATAGCACAACTTGCGGCTGCTAATATTCCCATTCGAGAACCTAATCCGGTTCTGCTCAGGGATGGCTGGGACCCCACACAAAACTGGCAAGGCTATCTCCCTCACAATCAGTTACCGGCAGACATTAACCCCGAACGTGGTTGGGTGGCAAATGCGAACAATCCGCCAGTGGACGATAGCTATCCGCATTATATCTCTATTTACTGGGAGCCGGATGCCCGATACGATCGCATCAGACAATATCTGCAGCAAAGCGATGGTCAGTTCTCTCCACAGGTTTTCCAACAGATGCAAAACGATGCCACATCGCTATATGCACAAGAGCTGACTGAAATTATTTTGCCGGTATTGAAAAGTAGCGAGGACTATAATTTCCAAACTGTTATCTCATATCTTGAGAATTGGGATTACTCCTATGAAGAGTCAGAGACAGCCGCCTCGATCATGGATGTATTCATGCTCAAACTTTCTGAAAATACATTTCAGGATGAGATGGGATCTACTGCATATGAAAATTTTGTCCGCTTTTCAGCACTCCCGGCTCGGGCTCTTATGCGATTCCTCGAAGACGGCAGCACCTTTTTTGACAATGTAGAAACAACCGATTATACCGAAACGCGCAATGAAATCATCATACAAAGCATGGATGAGACCATACGTTTTCTCGAGCGTAATTACGGTGAAGAGCCGTTTGAATGGCGATGGGAACAGCTGCATACTATCACGCTTAAACCGTCGCTGCTGGGAGAAGCCGCCGAAGACCCCGACGCACCACAATCGCTGAAGCTGATCGTCAATAACTTGCTTAGTAGCGGCCCTCATGCTGTTCCTGGGCATAATATGACCATAAACAACGGTGAATATGACTGGAATGATCCATTCGAGATGGTGCTTGGACCTTCGATCCGACGTATTGTTGATTTTTCAGATCTAAGCAGAACCTGGTCCATAATCCCGACCGGTCAGTCGGGCAATCCTCTTTCTCAGTATTACGGCGATCAGACCGAAAGCTGGCTCGAAGGACAGTATAAGTTTTTGTATCAGGACAGCACGTTCTTTAACGAAAATCAATATAGAACTATGAAACTTGTACCTGAAAAGTGATCACATTTTGTGGTAATATTCCTCTTCTATTGATTCAGCATCTGTATTCAAGTATGTTACTTCCAATTTTTTATTAAGCCTAAATTTTCTTCACACTCTCATGAAGCTTTTTACTCCATTTATCGCTAACAAATTCCAGCATCCTATTATTTTAGCGGCTGTAATACTGGTCCTAACGCTTTCATGTTCTACCAGTCAGCAGACGACCAAAAGCGATCAACCGGACGAACCGATTGGAGCCATTGATGAGCCGGAAAGCATCATCAATAAAATAGATTCCATTGCTGTTGATACTACTGATATTCCGCCTGCCGAAAAAGATACCAAAGACGTTAAACAGAAAGCTGATTCTGTTAATATCGATTCCGTGTTGTCGAATATGACGCTTAGTGAAAAAATAGGTCAGCTGTTTTTTGTTCCGGCTTATGGTCATTTTCAAAGTAATAGTGACGAGAATTACCAGGAGCTACTCCATCAAATCAGGAAATTTCATGTAGGCGGTCTTATTTTCTTTCAAGGGAATGTCTATGGTCAGGCGGTGCTTACGAATAAGCTGCAGCGGGCCAGCAAAATACCTCTTTGGGTAACGCAAGATATGGAATATGGAGCTGCTATGCGTGTTGACCGAACGACGCGATTTGTGCCGGCAATGGGCGTTGCAGCCACACAAAATCCGGAATATGCCCGCTGGATGGGTAAAATTACGGCACAAGAAGCCAAAGCTTTGGGTGTGCATCAGATCTTCGCCCCCGTGCTTGATGTCAATAACAACCCCGAAAATCCTGTTATCAACGTGCGCTCCTTTTCGGGAGATCCGCAGACAGTATCAACATTTGCAAATCAATTTATTAAGGGAGTTCAGGAAGTGAATGTTATTTCCACAGCAAAACATTTCCCCGGTCACGGCGATACTGATACCGATTCGCATCTTGCACTGCCAGTTATCAAATATGATTTTGCCCGTCTAGATTCTGTAGAGTTGGTTCCTTTTCGTGCAGCTATCAGCGATAGCATTTCCAGTATAATGAGTGCACATATTTCTTTTCCCGAAATTAGTTCACAGCTCGGTATACCTGCGACCATGGATCCGACTGTTCTTCATCGAATCTTGAAAGACAGCCTGCGGTTTGAGGGTACAGTCGTCAGCGACGGACTCGAGATGCAGGGTATTTCTTCTAATTTCTCACCAGGAGAAGCAGTTATAAATGCTCTTAAAGCCGGAGTCGATCTCATGCTGCTGAGTCCCGATGAGTTGACAGCTATCCATGAAATTGAGCACGCGGTAAAGTCGGGTGAAATAGAAGAGTGGCAAATCGATCAATCTGTACGCAAACTGTTGAGATGGAAGAAACAAAAGGGGCTTTTTGAAGATAACCAGGTTGATATTGGTTCGCTGAGCTCCAAAATAAGCAGGCGTGAAAACCAGCTTGTTGCCGATGAAATTAGTCGCAAATCACTGGCACTTGTTAAAAATGAAGGTGATATCCTTCCTATACGAGTATCAGATTTCCCTAATGTGATGGTGGTTTCCGTTTCTGACGGCAGTTCCGGAAATGCAGGCTCCTCGTTTGTCTCGCGAATCAAAGACCGTCATCCCGATGTCAACTCGCATGTGCTCGATAAGCGAACCAGTAAAGAAGAGAAGGAGGAGATGCGGGAAGATGCTGAAGAAGCTGATCTCATCATTATCGGATCGTTTATTTACGTACGATCGGGACAGGAAGTACAACTGAGCGAAGAACATCTCGATTTTCTGAAGGAGCTGACGAATGATATACCTTCAGTACTGGTGGCCTTTGGAAATCCGTATGTAGTACAAGATTTATCCGACACCGATGCCCAGCTTATGGCGTGGGCAGCCAACGATAGCCAGGTTAAAAATACTGTTCCTGCCCTTTTTGGAGGATCAGCAATAAGTGGCAAGCTGCCTATCGAAATTCCGGAGATGTATCCGATGAATCACGGTATTACTCTTCCGCAAACTACGCTTCGTGAAGCCGAACCGGAGGTTGTAGGGCTTTCCCCGGATTCGCTGCGTAAAATTGATTCTATAATGAACCAAGCCGTGTTTGATTCTACTTTCCCGGGTGGTGTTGTAGCGGTAGTCAAAGATGGGGTAATTGCCTATCAAAAAGGGTTCGGCTATCAAACGTATGATAAACTTAATCCCGTTAGAAAGGATGCAATCTACGATATGGCTTCGCTCACAAAAGTAACGGCAACTACACCTGCTATTATGAAACTTGTGGATGAAGGAGAAATCAACCTTGATGACAGTGTGGGCGAATATATACCCGAATTTGCCGAGGGGCGAAAAGCTGACATTAGTATTCGTAATCTGCTGCTTCATAATTCGGGTTTGCCCGCATTTCGGGTTTATATAGATTCGTTACAGACGGAACCAGAAATAATTGAAGCAATTAAGAATGAACCATTAACTTCTGTCACTGGTACGAAATATGAATACAGTGATCTTGGCTTTATCCTGCTTGGCGAAATTGTCGAAACAGTCACTGATAAATCGCTGGAGGAATACGTGCGTGATGAATTTTACTATCCACTCGGGATGAATACGACCTTTTTTAATCCCAAGGATAAAAACAGATGGATTAAGAATCGTATTCCTCCCACTGAAATTGATACCACTTATCGCATGAAAACTATCCATGCTGAAGCTCATGACGAACGGGCTTACTATTTAAATGGAGTTGCGGGACATGCAGGGCTGTTTTCGAGTGCACGCGATCTTGCCACATATTGCCAGATGTTGCTTAATAAAGGATCGTATGGGAACCGCCAGTATCTAAGTCCTGAAACTGTCGAGGAATTTATCAAGCGACAATCGGATCTGGTTAATCGCGGATATGGATTCGACCGAAAAGGTGAGGAGTTCAGCACCGCCGGATCGCTCACCAGTGACAAATCGTTTGGGCATACCGGTTTTACGGGTACCAGTTGGTGGATTGATCCGGAACGAAATATGGCTATTATCATTTTAACCAATCGAACATATCCGCACCGATCATACGGTAAAAATATCAGTAACATACGTGCAACCATTGCGGATACGGTTGTGTCATCAATCATTGAATAATGGAATTCAATCAGCTATATGAGCAAAATTATGTTCCCTATTCCGGGGAATCTTCGGTAGCACTCGTCCAAAGCAGATCGGGAGCATGGTTTGCCGGTGTACGAATTGAAAACATAGCTTATCCCCTGAGTATCGATGCTATACAAAATGCCCTGCTCTGCTGTCTCAGTGAAGGTCACCAGCCAAAAGAGCTTTACACTGATAATCCCGACAACACGTTGTTATCCTTTTGGCAAAAAGAGCTTACCTTCTCCATTCATCCAATTAGTAAAAATGGATTGCCAGACCATAATCTCGCTGATCTCCGGATTTCAGATGATATCGATATCGAGAAAAAGCTGGTTGAACTCTTGGATCTTGCTGTAGTAGAACAATCCAACTTCCCTGTTTCGGCACTCATAGCAACAGAGCAAGGCTTCTTCAGTGGCGTAAATGTGGAATGTACGGCATGGAACCTGGGGCTGTGTGCCGAACGTATCGCCATTGCAAAAGCGTTAACATATGGTAGCCAAAATTTAAAGACGATGCATATTCATACCCGCGATGGTGAATTCAGCAGTCCGTGTGGGGCTTGTCGGCAGGTTATCATTGAGCACTTGCCCGACCGGCAAATTCACCTGCATCATGCCGATTTCTCGGAATCAGTTCACTTCAGCAATGACCTGCTGCCACACAGCTTTCGTTCATCTTCACTTTCAAACCAATAATTTTTAGAGTTACGGATTTACTATGCGCTATATAGCAGCACTCGACTATGAGCATCTCGACAACGGAGTTTTCCTTTCAACGCTGGCACAATCCCTTTCACAGCAACAGCAAAATAAGGATGTGCGACCGATTATCGTACATTCCGACAGTGAATATACCGAACGTATCATTCAGACAGGTGTTATGCGCGATGAAGCGACTATCCGCAGTGTCAAAGATCTGAATAACCGGCTGGTAGCATTACTGGCCGACCAGGGTGTGTCAACAATCGGCATCAATCCATATCAGCGTGATTTTATTACCTATAAAAATGATTCGCTGCACCTCGATTTTGATTATTTCAATACGCTGCCTCCCGAACCGGTGCTGCTGCTTTCAACACTCGTCCAGGATTTGGATAACAATCGGCAGGTAGCAATCGACTTGCCCAGGATGACATCTTTTCTATACAATCAGCTGGAAGCCGAAGAGTTATTCATCTTTATAAAATCAGATGAATCAGAAGTATTTACAGAAAACGAGTTTCCGAACAGTTTACAATGGGATACCATGGACAGTAGTTTTAAAGAACAGCGAATTCCGGATGATTTCCGAGACTTTTCTCGTCCCGTGAAACTCACTACTGCCCGTGATTTTAATCAGATACCGAATCTCGGCCATGCAATTTCTATTCATTCAGCAACTTCATAACGCATTATCGACTACTTTTAGACATATTCTGCCAATAAAACCCATTTATTGTATTAAAAACGGCTTTTTTACTTGACACAACAGTTCCATATACCTAGATTCGACCATTCGATGCAATCACTAATAGTGCATCGTAAGAATTTTTAACTATTAACATTAATTAAACGGAGTCACATAATGAGCCGATTTGATGAAATGAACGAACTGCTAGATCAGCTAGAACCAGACATTAATAAGTTCTACAACAAGGGTAATAAAGCTGCTGGTACTCGTGCCCGAAAAACTCTTCAGGAAATGAAGAAAAAGGCACAAGATATTCGAATGGAAATTCAAGAGTGGAAAAACACTGGAAAAGTGGATGAGATCAAAAACTCATAATTTCCACTGCTATTTATTTTTATAAAAAGAAAAAGCCGCTTTTTCTAAAGCGGCTTTTTTTATTTTGGGTATTCATCTTTTTCGTCTGCCGGCAACTCTGTTGTAATCTCAGTAAAATAAAAACTGGCAGGTTTTAATCCTGACAGGGATTTGAAATTATCCTACTTAAGAAAAGTATAATCGATCTTGTTACTTTTTTATCTACTGCTTCGTAACGCTACAAAGCAAAGCCTTCCCAAGCTGGAGCTTGGGAAGGAGAGAAAATAGCCACCCTGTTGAAAGAAATTATAAAGTAGAGCTAATCTTGTTCTTCTTCCTCATCTTTCTGAAACGATTCTACCGCCTCTTCTACAGTACGATAATGATTAAAAACGGTTATCAGTTTCGTTACCATAAGCAAACTTTCTATGCGCTGATCAGCGCCTGCAATACGCAGATCTCCGCCTGCATTACGCATTGTTGTAAGACCGCCAATCAGAATACCAAGCCCGGATGAGTTCATAAATTTTACATCCGATAAATCGGCTACCACTTCTTTTTTTCCTTCATCGATCAAATCATGTAGATCGTCATTGAATTCGCTGGCATCGGGCCCTCCCATCAGGTTCCCGCTAAATTCTATGATAATGCAATTGTAACGCTCATTAATTGTATAATTCATAATTCATATCTGTTTTAAAATTGTCTCTCCGGTTAAAATTTCAGCTACTAATATAAAATATTTGCACATTTATACGAATTTGATCGAATAAAATTAATAACCTAGAGCCGGGTTTTAAATAAAAATATTTATTATTCATACCAGATGGGTAATCATGGATCAATCTACTAGAGTGCAAAATGAATCTGGGTGGCAGCTGCCCGAGAGCGACCGCTTAAATTTACTTATGGATCTCACCGGCCAATTAATTCTAACCTGGATATCGATAATCTGCTTAAAGATATCATTGAGGTTGTAAAAAAGGTTATGAATAGTGAAGCCAGTACTTTAATGCTCTAGAAAAACATTACGTTAATTATTATTAAGCGGGATCGATAGAATATCCTGAACCTATTGTGTCATCTGCTCAAAATAGATGAGACCTCCGCCCCGGCCACCGGATAATAATTCTGCGTTGCCATCTCCATCAAAATCGACAAAATGTGGAGCTGCCAGGCGTGGACCGGCGATCGAAACCGGAAGTGATTCTTCAGTGAAAACCGCTTTCTCGGCCGAGCCCGTGTTGCGATAAAATTTAATCCCATTCGACTTGGTGCCGATGAAAAGATCTAAGTCACCATCTCCGTCTATATCGTGCAGCGTTGGAACACTTCGATGATCGACTTCGACATCAGGGAAAGCCTCTATATCGAGCGCAAAATCCGGCGATTGGGAATTGCCTTCGTTACGATAGAAATGAATATCGCCGCCCGATTCGCCGACAAACAAATCCAGATCGCCGTCGCCGTCAATATCTGCAAGGGCGGGCGCGCTATTACTTCCTCTCTCCAGATCAAGAAATGACTTATCTACCGCCTTAAATCCATCGCCAGTATTTTCGAAGTAAGCTATACGACCTTTCCACGTCCCGAGCAACAGGTCATCCAATCCATCACCGGTGAGATCGCCCAGTGCCGGTGCATAGTGATAAGCATTCGGCAAATCCAGTCTGCTCGCCATATGTAATGAAGGTTCTTCAGCCGTACCGCGATTTTCAAATTGATACACCAGCGATGTATTTCGGTCGCCCGGATCAATTTTGTTGGCCAAAAGCAGATCTTTATCTCCATCTCCGTCCAGATCGCCGATTGCCGGTATGCTTTCATTACCGATATCAATACCATCAAGAAACTCC
The DNA here is from genome assembly GCF_058386985.1 of Fodinibius sp. GM108. Taxonomy (NCBI): domain Bacteria; kingdom Pseudomonadati; phylum Balneolota; class Balneolia; order Balneolales; family Balneolaceae; genus Fodinibius; species Fodinibius sp. GM108. The sequence continues at coordinate 9,043 of NZ_JBYEIR010000016.1, read as the reverse complement.
CTGGTCTTCAGGTTAAATCTACCACTGTCATTTTGTTCATAGAAGTAAAGGTTCTCTGCCAGTGTCTGATCGGCGTTATATGCTCCGCCAAGCACGCCAATCAGCAGATCCAGATTCCCGTCTCCACCCCAGTCGGCAAAAGCCGGTGCATTATAACCACTGGTTTTAACGGGATTATTTCGAGGAAAAGGTTTAGGCTCGCCCTGCAGTTCGGGATTTCCGCACGATCCCTGATTTTCAATAAGCAATAAGCTTGGTTCGAAGAAATCCCCCCAAAACAGATCCTGATCACCGTCACTGTCGATATCAACAAATGTGAGCGTATTGGCTCCGTGCATAGTACCGATCTGTTTCACAATCTCAATGCCTTCAAATTGCTCGCTGACAAGCTCAAACTGGGGAACACCCCTACTGTCACGGCCAATGGACTCGTACCGGGTTATGGTGCCGTCTAACCGCCCGATAAAAAGATCCAGATATCCGTCACAGTCGATATCTGTTATATTAGGAATGTTCTGCCGGTCGGAAAATATGGGATTGCCACTGGCATCCTTGAGGGTATCAGTCATCAGTTGAAAATCAGCTTCTTTCTCATCACCATCATTCCGATAATAACGGATATAGCTGTACGGTTGCTCGGCAAGCAGATCCATATCTCCATCCTGATCCATGTCCGCAAAACGATACCATTCGCCAATATCCAGATCGTGAAAATGGTCGGTCTGCCAATTTAACTTCGACCCGGAATCCGCCGAACTGTTTTCGAAAAACATAAGCTCATTTGAGTTCTCCTGCACAAAAAGATCCGAGTCACCATCGCCGTCTATATCCACAAACTGGGGACGAGGGGCATTGAATCCGCCCAAAAAAGGCTGCTCAATTCTTGATCCAGTGCTATCATAAACGGGAAACGGAGCAATCACTTTTTCATATTCACCTATTGATGGCTCATCACCTTGAGTAATGCTGCGTGTGCCACCGCAGCCGGCAATCATTAATCCAAGAATAATAAGTAACGGAAAAAATAGACGGTAAGACATTGAATTAGTAACGACTAAAAATTTTGGTAATCACCAGCGGGCATTTGTACCAATTCCCGATGGATAAGCATCAACTTCGATCACCTTCTCGATTTCGCGTGTCTCGGTATTGATAACCGTAACGGTGCCCGGCGGATTATTAGTTTTTGATGAACCCCTCGCACTGTAGGTCCCCTGCCGATTGTTATTTGAGATATACAGGTACTTTCCATCGGCTGATAACGCACTGCCATGCGGTTGAGCTAGACCTTCACCCTCAATAATATCGTCAACGGTTCCCTTCTCTATATCGACTACTGTAACCGTATGAGCTTCTTTATTTCCGAAATAGACAAATCTTCCGTCGGGCGAAAAAACCGGATGCCACGGCTGGGCATTAACATCCACAGTATCAGTTACAGAAGGAGAAGCGGGATCAGTTATATCCATAACCAGCAACTTACTGGATATCTGTCCTGTGACTACCATTGTTTTGCCATCAGGAGAAATAGCGAAATCTACGAACACATGCGTATCGCCTCCAAAAGTCATCAGATCTGTTTCTTCTGTTTCGGTTTCGAGCATGAGGATCTGATTTTCTGCCAGACTAGCAATATAACTCCACTTGCCATTGGGCGTTGTTGTGATTGCATGCGGACGAGCAAAGAAGGTGTCGATCTCTTTTTGCAGTGTCATATCAGATCGTTGAATCATACCAATACTTTGCGGGGGATTCACTGCGCTCATTGAGCGGCCCACAAGCAGCAAGTCGCGCGTAGGATGCAACGAAAGAAGTCCCGGGACCTCCACCTCAGCCTGGTCGACTAGTTCGTTCTGGCGATTAAATTTGAGTACCCGATTTTCTCCGATTAAAGTGACGTACCAATGCGAGCCGTCCGGTTCAGCCACAGTATGATGGGGTTTGGCGTTGGGCGAGAATCCCAGCTCCTGCAGATCAATATGATCCACAATCTCATTCGTCTCCACATCGATAACAGAGAGGGTTGCCTCACCCTGGTTACAAACGTAGATATACTGCCCTTGCCCGGATAAATCATCTTTATCCTGGGCCAAAAGTAGCCCGGCAGACGATATCAGCATGAGTAAAACAACTAGCAATTTGCGTAGTAATGGAATCATCGGTTGTTGCATAAATCCCAATGCTCTGACTTATCTATCCGGAAACATTCCTGTTGAAGCTATAAAATTAGTTTGGACTCGCGGCATCCGTGGGGACGTCCTGCTTCTCCAGAACAAACAATCCTTCCTGCGAACTGGTCATGATCACAATACCACTTTCGAAAAATGGATAGTTACTCCACGTTCCGGAAAAGCCCGCTTCATCTTCACCAAACGGTTCGGTATCAAAGTATCCAACTTTTACAGGATTTTTGGGATCACTGATATCCAGCACCTGTAATCCACTTACATAGTTCGACTCATAAACCGTATCACCTTTGATATATAAGTTATGATCTGATGCAGGATTGTCGAAGAAAAACTCCCGTACAAACTGCGGATCATCCAGATCAGAAACATCCCAAATAAGTGTACGGGTACTATCAACTTTTCCAGTCAGCTCATCCAGTTCATCATTCTGAAAGAAATAACGCTGATCTTCTGTGAGCCATCCCTGATGTACGTAAGCGTAATCAGGATAAGAGACCGTAGAAATAGCTCGGGGATTTTCCTTATCCGTAACATCGGCAATACTGATAGCCGTTTCATTTGCGCCAAGGCATATTTCATGCCCCTGATACTCTTCATCAGGTCCTTCATACTTTACGCACTGTGCATCATGGGTATATCCGGTTCCGCTGCGTCCCGTTGATGGATCTGCGAAACACCCGGCAAAAGTGGGATTTGTCGGGTCCTGAATATTTATCATGTGCAAACCGCCGCCACAAGTTTGTCCACCGCCGCTGCTTCCAACGGCATAAGCAAAGCCTGTATCTTTATTAATGACAATATTATGCACACTGTTAACTTTGTCGTAATGTGCCACTTCTTCGAGAGTAAGCGGTGTTCCTTCAAAATCACGAAGATCTGTAAGATCAACTATCTGAATGCCGTGATCGTTGGCATTATCGGCAACCACAAATGCATGATTGTCATAAACCTTTATATCGCGCCATACACTTGCTTGCACGCTATCAGGCTTGGGTAAATCAGCTACATAAACAGGATTCGACGGATTACTCACATCAACAAACGATGTACCGTCCATCCGTCCCACCAGCGCATATTCTTTGCCTGTCTTCGGATCAGTCCATCCCCAGATATCATTAAGGCGAACGCCACGATCACCGCCAATTTCACTGATGGGAAGGAATGACAACAGATCTATATTACTACAACCGAAGTACGAAGCGTCGCCATTGGCGCATTCAACCTTGCCCGTAATAGACTCAAGAGAACTGCCTTCACTAAGTACAGTTGATTGAACAGACCATCCTGTATTATTATCCCTTTCAAGGATTGCAGCCGTTCCGGCTCCATAATCAGCGCCGACAAGCCCGGCCACGGCAATACCGTTATCTACGGCAATAGTGCCGGCAAACCGGTCGCCCTCATCACGATCGGGCCCCGCAATCTTTGTGACGCCAGCCCAACCACTTCCACTTTGATCTTGCTCAAATTGGTAGATAGTGCCTTTCTGATTATCAGCGCCCGGAGCACCAATCCAGACATGATTCTCTACAAAAGCCAGAGAAGAACCAAAGCCGTAACGGGGCTCTCCGTCATAGGCAAGAAGACGGCCGCTTGCATTCCACGTTGTATCATCAGTATTTCTTTCATAAACAAACACTGCACCGGAACCAGCCGCGTGACTGGGTGTGCCGACTAGTATCTGACCGTTGTCTATTGCCAGCGTTGTCCCAAATTCTGCATCATCATCAACCTGATTGGTCGTAAGCGTTGTTTCTTTTGCCCACTCACCTTCTTCACTTTTAAAAACATGAACAGCTCCGCCATTATCTGTGGGAGCTCCTGCAAGCAATCGGGAATTATCTGTGGCAAGAGCTGAACCAAAACTATAACCCTGCGATGTATCGGGATTGGCCAAACGTGCCTGCTGTGACCAGCTATCAGAGCTATTCCGCTCAAACACATACACAGCTCCGGACTCATCCGACTCATCAGGCGCGCCGATAAAAGCGAGATTTCCTCGTAATGCCACACTAGAACCGAATCCGCCTTTCAAACTTGTATCCGACAGAGCTATGCGCGCCATTTCATTCCAAGAGCCATTATCTGCTCGTTCAAAAATATAGGCCGCACCACGCCCATCTTCATTCTCTGGTGCCCCAACTAACAACCGGTTTTCATCAGAAGCCAGTGAAGTACCAAACCCATCCCGAATTTCACCATCAGAGGCTGAAAGTTGATGCTCTTGAACCCATTCGCCACCAGATCGATTAAAAATGTATACCATACCAGACTGATGGGGATTTGCCGGTTCCCCGATAATTATCGATTCACCAGAAATCGTCACAGCACGGGCAAAGCCCATTGCCGCCTCCGTACTACCTGAATGGGTAGTTTGAGCTTGTGCCAAGAAAAAAGCAGAGGAAAGAAAGAAAACCGAAAATAGGATTAGTAGTCGCTTCATAGGAATAGAGATTTTAAAGCTAGTATGGCATTTGTTGTAGATACATAAAAATACTTATTGATAAACTAAAAACTATGTTAAAAATGAGAATAAATATTCCGGAAATAAAACTGAAGTTTCGGGATGAGATGGATATTCATCATAAAGTAAAAATAGCTGAGGGATCCCGCTCACATTAACACCTCTCTTTTTTATCATCACCCAAGAGCCCGGGCAAGCGAAAAGAATTAAGTGTATTTTCTAGTTCAAGAAATCTTCCCTCCGCTCATATTTTAATCACCTATTGCTTCCAGTGGAAGTGAACAGGTTACAAGGGTATTATATCCCCTATCTTCTTTAGCCTTTCTGATCCGGAATCGTCCTCCCATTTCTTCTGAGCGATGTTTCATGATCGTTAAACCCATACCACCCGCCTTCTTATCCACAGATTCAAATCCCTTTCCATCATCCTTAATATGCAGATACAATTGTTTCTCATGTTCAATAAGCGCAATTTTAATATTTTTTGCCTCTCCGTGAATAACGGCATTTTTAATAGCTTCTTGAGTGATATGATAGAGATTTGTAGCTACTTCTCTACGCTTAATTTTTTTAAGTATTCTTTGTTCAGTTTCTAGTATACAATTAATCCCATGCTGTTTTTCTGCCTGTAATTTCAAATGATGAAAGGCCTCTCCCACACCTTCTTTTTCAACATCCATGGGTATAATATCGTGGGATAGATCCCTGACTTCATCTATACTCTCAGTGAGAATTTCCAGAACCTCCTCACATGCTTCTGATAAGTTATTTTTAGAGAGCTTATCTTTAAGTAAACTGATAGAAATCTTTGCAGAAGTTAACTGCTGAGCCAAATTATCATGCAGATATTTTCCAATTCTCCAGCGTTCGACTACACTCCCCTGCGACATCTCCTTTTTATAACGCTGAACTTCCTCTTCTTTCTTTTTGAGCTTTTTGTTTAGTTTTTCATTCTCTTCTTTAAGCTCAGCGAGTTCTTTCCTTTGGCCTCTATTTCCTTGGGAGGCAAACATAATCAGTATTTTTACTTTACCCGTAATAGTTTGTAATGCAAATAAAGACTTAAAGTTCCGTAAATAGAGTAGGAGAGATTCTCTTTCATTCAGTAATAATGAAACTATTCCCTTATGGCAGATGCTTCTGCACGAATTGTCATAATTAAGGATTCAAAAGCCTCTGTCTTTGGCAGATAAGCTGAAGCTCCCGCATTTCTTATATCTTGTATTACTTCCTGACTGTCGTGAAGTGATACCCCAATAATTCTTACATCCGGTCTGTCAGCTTTTATTCGTTTTGTTGCCTCAATACCATCCATCTTCGGCATACTCACATCCATCAGGATAACATCAGGCAAAGTCTCATAACACAAATTTAAAGTCTCCTCTCCGTTATCTGCCTCACCAACAACTATCATATCGGCTTCTTCCTCTATAATTTTGCGCAACCCATTGCGAAACATCCTGTGATCATCTACAAGTAGCACTTTAATTTTTTCATCCTGTTTCGGCTCTCTTTTACCTACCCCTCCACTTTCTATAGCTTGTTTTTTTGTTACTCTACTGTCAACCCCTTCCGACAGCGGCACATGCAGTGTTACTTCTGTACCCTGTCCTTTCTCAGACTTTATATCAACATGACCGCCCAAAAGATCTATCCGCTCGTAAATGTTAAATAATCCGAACCTGCCTTCTCTTGCAGTTGCCAATGCATTCTCATCTGTATCAAATCCCTCCCCGTCATCTTTTACGGTTATGGCTAACTGATCATCACTTCGCCTTAGAAGTACAGTAGCCTTTTCTTCGGAAGTATGCTTAATAACGTTAAATAGCAGTTCTCTTACGCTTTGAATAACGATGGCTCTTACTTCATCATCGAGCGGTTTCGGTTTTTCATCATCTTCAATTGTAACGGTAAGACCATGTTCTGCAACTTTTTCCGTCAGCCAGTTTAAACTTGCTCTGATATCATTGCTGACGGAAGGCGGCGGTTTCAAATCAGAAGTAAGCTCTCTCGTGTAACGGATGGCATCATCCATAAGCTTCTTCAGGTCATCTATAGCCGAAGCAACATCTTTGGCAGATTCTCCCTGTTCCACCTCATTTACCTTCATTTTGCTGAGGGCAAGCATCTGTCCCAGATTATCATGAAGTTCTGTCGCCAACTGTTGCCGCTGCTTTTCTTCAGTTCGGCTTAACTGGTATGCCAGCGAACGTAACTGATCCTGGTATGTTAACAGAGACTGAGTTCGCTCTTCCACTCGCTCTTCGAGCTTTTCATTCATACGCTGGAGTTTGTCCTGAGCTCGTTTACGCTCAGTTATATCAGTAAAGAGCACAGCAACTTTTCGCTCTTCCGGATCTCCTATCCGGAAAGCCGAGAGGTCAAGCCAACGATCTACTTCATCGACATAAATTTCGCCATGGAAGGGCTCTCCTGTCAAAGCTACTCTTCCGTCTCTTTTAAGTAAATTATCACTCAGATCCGGAAACACCTCTCTTCCAGTTTTCCCTTCTACGTTTTGCTTCAGCCCGGTATGCCTCTGATACGCCGGATTGGTTTCGAGAAAGCGAAAATTGACTGGTTCCTCATTCTCATCAAATTCCATCTGGATAACGGCAAAACCTTCATTCATACTCTCGAATAAGGACCGGTATTTCTCTTCGCTTTTACGTAATGCCTCCTGAGCCTGCCAACGTTCTGATATATCCAGAACCACAACCATACCAGCTATAACTTTTTCGTTATCATCTTCAACAGGAAGCGTTTGAGCTATCAGATGCCGATCCTGATTTTCTAATTCAAATTTCTTCGCTTCCCCGCTGAGAGCAGCACGAAAATAAGGTTCAAGCTTGTTGATAAGCTCATCCGAATAGAGATCATAAACCGTATGACCGATTCGATCCTCCGGATCGATCCCAGCCGACTCAACCAATTTACCACCCACCGCCGTGAATCGCAGATCCTCGTCAAAAAGAGCGACTGCTCCATTGGGGAAGTTCTCGACCAACGTTCGATACTTCTCCTCATTTCTACGCAGAGCCTCCTCAGCCTCTCTTCGCCTCGTAACGTCTCGGGTAGTCCCGGCCACCGCTTCTACTTCGTTGTTGTTGTTTAGTACAGGAACCAAAATATAATCATAGAACCGTGTTCCAAGTTTGGCATGCGGAAAAGAAACTTCTCCCTGTACAGGCTCTTTGGTAGCAACAACCTGGTCAATTTCGCGCTCATGCATCTCGGCATGCCACTCTTCATACCCCAGCTCTCGCAATCCCTTGCCAAAATATTCATCTTCGTTGACCCCCCACATCTCCAGTAGCGCATCATTACCAAATATAAAACGATAGTTCAGATCAAAAACATAGGCCAGATCGGGTGTACTGGATATTATCGCCTCTAACAGTCGCTCTTTCTGACTGGTTTTGCCCATTATATCTTCAAGCTCTATCCAGCTTTTCTTCTGTTTAGTAATATCAACGAGCATGTTAACAGTGCCCATCTGTTTTCCCTCTTCATTATATAACCATGAAGAGTATATTTTGAGCCATATATGCTCCTCGTCAGGCCTTTTCATCTTCAACAAATCTCCATTCTTTCTACTGCTGTCAACCTCCTCGTTATTTAAAAATGAAGCCACCGGATTTTCATCGGGATTTAACGGAGAGCCGTCAGGATAGCAGAACGTGGCTTTGCCATACCAGTGCTCACTATTCAACTCTGGCTCACTTCTCAGGAGTTGCGTCATAGTTGAATTACAAAACTTTAGCCGTCCCTCTAGATCGGTCACAAAAACAGCTGTTGGGAGAGATTCAAGAACAGATTTTAAGTTCTCTTTATTTAAATACTCGATCAGACTATCTGACATTGACAGTTTTCGATTTTATTGCCTGTTATAAAAGAAGAAAAGTATCATATTTAACTCCTAACTTTTCAAGAGATTCTTAGACTAATAACGTTCCCTCATTTTTTTTATTTAGCTTGCTATAAAAATGTGTTATGTATTTATTTTATAGGAGATACCGTTCTCTGATTTTTTACTAAAAGCTGTAGTTACTTCGATTTAAAAATTTAGCCCCGCCCATGACGCTCTATAAATACTAGACATATGTACCCCATCTTTTATCCAGATTCCTACCTCAGGGGTATTCTTCTCCTTCTTCATTATTCATCTTCATTGTGTATCCCATCATTGTTGAAAAGTAATACACAAGTATCCTTACACTGTACCGGATACCAATCAATATTAATAAAAATTTTCGTACCGTCCCCTTTTTGGATCAGATCTCAAAGAATACGAGATCTTACTATTAATCAGATGCCCAGTGCATGGCAGAACGCAGCGCCCGGTCCCACCCGGAGCGCAGCTCCCGGGTTTCCGCTTCGGATCGTTGCG
>NZ_JBYEIR010000015.1:0-46241 GCF_058386985.1 Fodinibius sp. GM108 | reverse complement strand
CGATCCGAATCACACCTCCCGGTTTGACCGGGACAAAAAAGCCGCTTGACACTTGAAAAAGTCATAGCATTCCTTTCGGCTGTGTTCGAAATTCCACTGTGGATCAACATCATTATAGCGGGATTCATCGCCCTTGTTTATGATTACTTAGGCGGCATGAAAGCGGTCGTCATTTCTGATGTCCTGCAAATGGCTATCCTCTCGATTGGCATTTTTATCTGCGGATGGTATGCCCTGGATCTCATCGGCGGATGGCAGAATTTTGTCAGCAATATTGAACCGTCAAGGCTGCAGGTTTTTGAACTCGATAATACCGGCTTTGGCACCAGCGAAGAATTTGGTTTCTGGCCGATGGTGTTCGGGGGATTTTTTCTTTATGCTTCGTATTATGGGTGCGATCAAAGCCAGGCCCAGCGGGTATTGTCGGCAAGCAGTTTCAAGCAAATACGACGAGCCCTGCTATTTAACGGCATGCTTCGTTTTCCGCTAGTGCTGCTATACTGTATAATGGGATTAATCATCGGCACATATGCACTCACAGCCCCCTCCTTCGCCGGGCAGATACCGGCCGATCGCCCTGATTACATGGTTCCTACGTTCATCGTAGAATATCTGCCACACGGTATCATCGGATTTCTGATAGTAGCTATTTTTTCGGCCGCTATGTCATCGCTGGATTCGGCTCTCAACTCATTAAGCGCTGCCAGCGTCGAGGATCTGATACTCCGCACCAAACACCAAGAGACGCTTACCAACAAAGAAGAGATGCGATATTCGAAAATGACAACGCTGGGCTGGGGCGTTGTCTGCATTACACTGGCTTTTTCGGCCGGACATATTGCCGACACCATCATTGAAGCTATCAACAAAATGGGATCGTTTTTTTATGGTCCAATTATAGCCACGTTTGCCCTTGCTATTCTCACCAGACGGACAAATACCACAGGTATTAATATCGGTATTATTGCCGGCGTACTATTCAATTTTATCCTGTGGATTTTCTTCTCGGACCAGGTATTCTGGTTCTGGTGGAATTTCACAGGCTTTGCTGTCACTGCGAGTGTCGCCTATGGATACAGTACCCTCTTCAAGCATGATCATGTGCCTGAATTAGTGAAATCAGAGGCAATAAAAGTCTACACAACCGAAAGCTTACTACTCGGCATATACTTTTTGATCATCACTATATTCAGCTTTTCTCTGGCTTTTGCTTGAGTTTCAGCGGCTCAGAACCAAATGGAACGTACCGAACCAGAGGTTCGGTACGAGTTAACGTTCGACCTTATCTAAAGAAATAACGAGCTGTTGGCCCAACTTTTTATATTCACAGTCTATTGCCATAAGAGATTGCGGATCAAGCCTGTCCTCCGAAGCTTCAGCATAGGCGGGTCCGCAATGAAAACAGAGAGAGTTCAGACTTTTACCCACGGATGAATCCGTGGACTAAGAATATCATTTAAAAGCTCACTTGAAGTGAGCTTCGGTTTTCTGCTTCCTTAGCTTGATGATTTATCTTCAGGCTTTAGCAATATTACACAAGCTTCTGCCTAGAAATGCAATTTCTTGGAAGCAGAGCTTCGGAATGAGGGGAAAACCACGACGTCATCCCGGACTTGACCTGTCCGACTATCGGCGGATCCGGGATCTGGCACGGCAGAAAAACCCATCTGGCAAAATATACAAAGCAACGGCTATTTATCTCATTCAGAAGCTCTAGCCTGAAAGTAGACCTTCAGGTCGTTCCGAAGCTGGAGCTTTGAACAAGACAAAGCTGTCTCTTCACACTGACCCGACGACACTCCATCTTGCTTAGAAATACTCGTTGGACGTCAAAACCAGACTCTGACAAGTATTGATAGCTATAGAAAGAGACATCACGAGCGCGGGAATTAATTCCCACGCTATCGATATAACAACTATAGCAAATCAGGGTGGGTTGACCGGCCTCATATCAAAGAAAAGGATCGGCCCAAGTTGTGACGAGACATCCGCCCAACGGAACCGTTATATATTTTGAGATGTTATAAAGTACATTCTGTAAAATCGATCTCACACATCATGCTGAAATTCTACCGGAATAAAAATAACAAAACTAACCTTACAAGATGGGTTGAAGATAAGCTGGAGACAATGGTTATTGCTCATAAACTGGTTGATACCAATAGCGAACACTCTCTGCCTGATGGTATAGATTCAAAAGATCTGCCAGTGCTCAGCGACGGACATGACACCTGGTCATCTGAAGAAGAGATCAAGAAGTTTATCCGCAAGCTGGATCAGGATTTATCATTCAGCAGAAGTTTAACATCTGATGCCTGTTATGTAGATCCCGAAAATCCCGATCAATGCCTATAAAGAATTTCAGCTTTGCAAAACTAACTGTCATTGCGAACGCTGTGCGGCAATCTCCTGCTTGAATTATGGAAATGGAGATCGCTTCACAGGCTTGCAATGTCAGAATTGGATCTAGAGGTTTTGCAAAGCCTTCTAAACCTTTATTTAAAGTTTGTTAGAACTAAATTATTCGGGATAGATCGACTTCTTAGCCGCCAGCAGCGTGTTTTTCATCAACATAGCTACCGTCATCGGCCCCACACCACCGGGCACGGGTGTAATCCAGCTGGCTTTTTCTTTGACGCTCTCAAAGTGACAATCACCCACCAGGCTGTAACCTTTCTCTTTCGTTTCATCAGCCACACGGTTGATCCCCACATCAATTACCACGACACCCTCTTTGACCATTTCGCCTTTAATCAGGTTGGGCTGCCCCGCTGCAACCACTAAAATATCTGCAGCAATGGTGTGCTGTGTAAGATCTTTGGTAAACTTATGACAAACCGTAGTTGTAGCTTTTCCTTCTTCGCCTTTTTCTTTATTGAGAAGAATCGAAATTGGCCGTCCAACAATATTGCTGGCTCCAACTACAACAGCGTGCTTACCTTTTGTAGGAATGCTATAATATTTGAATAATTCAATGATGCCTGCAGGCGTGCATGAGCGAAAACTCGGCTGTCCTACTGTCAATCGACCTACATTCATGGGATGAAACCCATCCACATCTTTACGGTAGTCGATAGACTCGATTACATCGTGCGAAGACAGATGGTTAGGTAAAGGCAACTGCACCAGTATTCCATCTACAGAATCATCACTATTTAACTCGTTGATGGTAGATTTAAGTCCTTTTGCAGAAATCGTATCCGGCAAACGCATTGTATCTGTTTCGATACCTACTTCTTTACAAGCCCGGGTTTTTGCACCTACATATACATCCGAAGCAGGATTGCTTCCCACTAAAATAACTTGTAAAAAGGGAGGTCGATTACCGTCATTAACCCAGTCTTCCACATCCCTGCGGACTTCTTCCCTGGTTAGTTTTGCTACTTTCTTACCATCAATAATTTTTGCTGACATTGTATGAGTCTTGAGTAATGAGTCTTGGGTTGTAAGTTCAATTTTAATCGGAAATAATCGGCGTAAATATCCAGCTTCTAACCTCTATATTTCAACATCTACCGTTCGATATCGTACTTTTTCATTTTGTTGTAGATGTGACTCCGCTGGATATCGATAGCTTCTGCCGTTTTTGAAATATTCCAGTCATGTTCTTCAAGTTTGCGGAGCAAAAATAACCGTTCTACCGATTCTTTAAAATGCTGAAAGTTGTCAGTACTCTCGAGCAGGTTGTCTATTTCCCCGTTTTTTTGTCTGCCCGAAAGTGTAAGCCCTTCTACATCCTCTTTTGATATTTCGGAATTTTCCGCTAACAATCCGAGACGTTCAATAGCATTTTGGAGCTCTCGTACATTTCCTGACCAGTTTAGTTTTTTCAGCTCATTCAATGCTTCATCGGTAAAACTGATACCGGAAAACATAATATCTTTTTCCGCAAGCTGATCCAGCCACTTTTGGGCAAGCAGCGGGATATCTTCACGCCGCTCACGCAGCGGCGGCACGTTAATCGGAATAACATTAAGCCGGTGATAAAGATCCTCCCGGAATTCACCGCACTCAATAGCATCCAGAAGATCTTTATTCGTTGCAGAAATCACGCGCACATCTACTGATATTTTTTCGGTACCGCCAACGCGAATAATTGCATTTTCCTGCAGAGCACGCAGCACCTTGGCCTGCGCATCGGCGCTCATATCTCCTACCTCATCCAGAAACAGTGTTCCGCCATTAGCCTGTTCGAATTTACCGATACGCTGACGGCTGGCTCCTGTAAATGCTCCCTTTTCATGCCCGAAAAGTTCACTTTCCAGCAAATCAGCCGGAATAGCAGCACAGTTTACTTCCACAAATGGACCGCTACTGCGATTACTTTTTCCATGGATCCAGCGCGCTACCAGTTCTTTTCCCGTACCATTTTCACCGGTTACCATAACGCGCGAATTAGTCTGGGCAACTTTGTCGATGGTATCTTTTATTTTTTGAATGGCGTCACTCTGGCCGATAATTTGCGGAACCTCAGGCAGCCGTGATTTTATATTCTTGTTTTCTTCAGTCAGCCGTTGTTGATCCAACGCATTACGGACGCTCACCAGCAGTCTATTCAGGTCTGGGGGTTTTTCTATAAAATCAAAGGCTCCCTTTTTTGTGGCTTCTACAGCAATCTCAATATTGCCGTGACCTGAAATCATGATCACCGGAAACCGGTGGTTATTCTCCTTCAGCCGCGAGAGAATTTCCATCCCGTCCATCCCCTTCATCTTAATATCGAGCAGCATCAAATCAATCTGCTCTTCTTTCAGTGTTTCAAAAACCTGTTTGCCATTCTCGGCTTCCAAAACCTCGTAATCTTCGAACTCGAGGATATCCCGGAGCGAATTTCGAATGCTTTTCTCATCATCCGTGACTAATATTGTAGGCTTGTCATTCGACATTGAACTCAATGTTTTTCGTAAAGCGTTTGAATAATCTCTTCTTGAACGTAATCAATATAAGAGGTTTTATTCGTATAATTATTGGTGACTACAGAAAAAGCCAAGGTCTGTCCTGAAGAGGCTTCCATATAACCACTTAACGATCGTACCCCCGAGAGATAACCTGTCTTTCCATATATCTTTCCCTTCATCGGCGATTGGTTGAACCTATACTTAAGTGATCCGTCAACTCCCGAAATCGATAAACTATTTTTGTAATATTCAAATTCAGGATGATTACGCATCTCAACCAGTAGTTGGCTCAGATCCTCAACTGTCATAAGTGTTGAAGGGGCCATACCAGATCCGTCAGACATTTCCAGCCTGGCTGTATCCATTTTCTTTGAGGCAGCAAAATCCTCAACAAGACTAATTCCGAGCTCCGTACTGCCGGCTACATCATAATGTTCGGCAGCCATTGTCTTTAACAACATTTCGGAATAAAAATTATCACTGTTTTTATTAACCTGCTTGAGTATTTTTTTTAGCGGTTCAGAAGTATGCTCGGCCAGTACTACATATTTTTCATCACTCCAATCCTGCCGCTGGCTGTCCACCATTATGCGCCCACTCAGAGATATGCCTCCATCTTTGAGATATTTCTTAAATGTATCCAGGAAAAACATGGGAGCATTTTTAATAGAAAGTGACTCCTTTTCTATGTAATCCTTGGGAAGTTTACTCCGTAACTCAATAGTATTTGTACCCAGCAATCTGCGGTAATATTCGTCATATTCTGTACCCGGCGGCGTAATCACCTGTTCATTAACAAACTCTACATAATCAGTATCAAATGGAAACCATTCGATAGTAGGCTTTTCTCCAATATCTTCATCCGCATACACCGTCAGATCTACAGCGTTATTATTGAATGAGAGTGCACTTATTTCCACCCCATAATAAAACGAAAGATCTTCCCAGCTCCAGCCTTCCGGATATGGTTGCTGATCAAAAAAGGCATCGTTGCCAATAAGATTGCCGTTGATCTTACGAATGCCTTTCGAGTATAACGCCTTGAAAAACTTTTCAAACACGTACAGCCGGTCATCATCATAAAATTCACCGTTGATTGTAGGATCACCAGCTCCACGAATGATAATATCTCCATGCCACACATCACCAGCTTGATAGCCAAGACCGTACATTTTCGTTGAATAGGTATAATCAGCACCAAGCTCATCCAAAACAGCTGCAGAGGTTAATAGTTTTAAGCTTGAAGCAGGCCGTACTGTTTTATTAAAATTATATCCCTCAACTATGTTGCCGGTAGTATCGCGGGCAATTACAGACCAAAAAGCACTGTTGGCCCGGCTACTTTCTATGCTTTGTACAATATCAAGAGAAAAAGTAATATTCTGTCCCCTACTATCCGGCGCCAGGAAAGAACAAAGGACAAGGACCAATATACTTTTCGCAAGTAATCGTCTACTTCTCATACTGTCCCGGTTATCTGGATATTGTAACCTTCTGATCTTTAAAATGAAACGTGTTCTTCTTCTTTAAATTGGTCAATAATCTCTTCTGCCGATGAGCACTTTCTCAATCGTTCGCGAAACGCGCTGTTATTCATTAAACGTGAAATACGGCTCAACATTTTAATATGCAAACTGTTGCTTGCCTGCGGCCCCACAAGCAGAAAAACCATATTTACCGGCTCATCATCTATCGCCTTGTAGTCCACCGGCTCATCCAAAATTGCAAAGGCAGCATAGGTTTGTTCTATCCCTGAAGCCTTACCATGCGGAATGGCCAACCCTTTCCCCACACCTGTTGACATAATTTTCTCTCGTTCAAAAACGGCGTCGCGAATTCTTTCGATCTCCCCGTCCGACACTTCGCCCTCCAGAGAAGAAACCATCTTCTCTAAAACCTCATTTTTATCACTTGCTTGTAGGTTTGGCAGAACTGTTTTCGGGCTTAAAAGGCTGAAAATATTCATGAAGAAACTCTAAATTAATCTTTTCCATATGGTGCTCAAATATACTCATCGTTTTACGTCTGTTACAACTTAATTACGATACAAATATCAAGGTTATTCTGTTGGCTTTGATAGAATATGGATTTAAAACTTGCTTACAATTTTTGTAAACTTTGCTCATGGATTTTTTGCAGGGAATAACAGCTGTTTTACGCAAAGATTTGCAATCGGAGCTTCGCTCGCGATATGCCATCAATACGGTTCTGGCATTTGTGGGCGCATCGCTGCTACTGATTCTGTTTGCTATGAACGCTGAGCAGCTAGCACCTACACCTAAAAGTGCATTAGTTTGGATCGTTATTTTATTTGCTGCACTTTCGAGTTTATCACGTTCATTTGTGATGGAAACCGAACGCCGAACCTATGACTTACTCCGCCTTCACGGTAAGGCTAGCGAAGTTTTCGTGGGAAAGCTGTGCTATAATTTTCTTTTTACCTTGTCAGTAAATTTAGCCACATTTTTCTTTTATATTTTCCTGCTGGGGATGCCTATTGCTGATGTAATGGCATTTATCCTTGTTCTATTACTTGGGACGGCCGGGCTTTCGGGAGTAGCAACAATGCTGGGAGCAATTGTCTCGCAGGCCGACCGTAAGGGAGCCATTTTTTCGGTTCTTAGTCTTCCACTGTTGTTTCCCCTTATCCTGATTCTCGTGCGTACTACCAAAGCTGCTCTAATCGAAGGATTTACTGATAATTATCTTAATGATTTCTGGGCGCTAGTAGGCTACGCAGGGGTAACAATAACAGCCGGCATTTTACTTTTTGATTATATTTGGGAAGAATAAAAGACGTAATTTGAATTCAACCGCAGGATGAACAAAAGATATCGCAGAGTTTCTCAGAGGATTTTTCAACCTCTGCGCGACTCTGTGGTTCTAATAGCATTTTATTTCTTAAAATGTATTTGGCTCTGATAATATTTTAAGCTCTATGAATAACTATAAAGATCTAAAATTTAATTTTGGCGATCGACGACTGGTAGGTCAGCAGTTTGCCCGTGAACAGATAGAACGTATTGTCCGATCGGGGCGCATCAGCCATGCCTATCTGTTTTCGGGACCACCGGGTGTAGGCAAAACGGCTTTCGCCCTCGCATTCGCTGAGCTCATAAATGGAATTGATCATTTAACCGCTCTGGGAAATCAGGCGTTTTCTAAAAAATCATCTTGGTTTAACCACCCGGATATCCACACTTTTCTGCCGGTGCCTACCAATGTTTCTGTTGAGGAATTGCGAAAAAGACTGCAGTTATTACGCGAAGATCCTTACGAAATTGTTGATTTCAGCCTGCGTCCCTCCTTAACTGATGAAGACAGCACAAAAAATAAGCGAGCGTTTTATCCTATTGATTACTTTCGCGAAGAAATACGTCCTGCAGCCTACTACAAACCCAATGAAGGGCGAAGAACGGTGATTATTATGACAGGAATAGAAAGTATGAAAAAGGAAGCGGCCAACTCTTTCCTGAAGCTGCTCGAAGAACCGTCGGAAAATCTGATGTTTATTCTCACTACCGATAATACCGAGGCGCTGCTACCGACGATCATTTCACGATGCCAGCACATTCAGTTTTCATCCCTGAAAACACAAGAAATTGAACAGGCGCTTATCGAGCACGATGGTGTGCCGGCACAAGAAGCCTCTTACCTGGCTCGTGTATCCGGCGGAAACTACGCGATGACACGCTTTTATGACGTAGATACGCTCAAGAAAACAAGGGAAGAAATCATCGAATATCTGCGTTATGCGTATGTTCAGGATGCTGTAAACATTACTGAACAAGCACAGGATTGGCAGAGCGAGCAAAATCTTGAAGGACAGATTGCAATACTTAACGTAATGGAAGTTTTCCTGCGCGACCTGCTGGTATATCGATCCACGGAGAAAAAAGAGCTTATTACCAATGCCGATCAAATTGATGTGATACAAAAATTCTGCGAAACACTGGGCGATGCACGTCTGGAGTCAATGATTGAACAGGTCAGTGAATGCAAGCCTATGGTCTATCAGAATGTTCAGCCAAAACTCATCTTTACCGCCCTTGCGCTTCGTTTCTCCAGCTTAATGCGAAATCAGGATCCGATAATTTCTCAAGAAGAATCCTGGAAACATCTACCCGCTTTTTCTCAATGACCCAAGAAAAAAACAGTATACCGTTCACTAAGATGCAGGGAGCCGGAAATGATTTTATCATACTTGACAATCGGTCCGGATCTCTGAGTAAACAGGAGATTATCAACCTTGCGCCTGAAATTTGTGATCGTAAGTTTGGTGTAGGATCGGACGGTATTATGGCTCTTCTACCTGCCGAAAAAGAAGGGGCAGATTATACAATGTACTACCGTAATTCCGACGGTAGTGATGCCGGCATGTGCGGAAACGGCGCTCGCTGTATTGCACGGTTTGCTCATTTGCTGGGATTTGATACCCGGCATCGTTTTAATGTGCACAGCCAAATCTACGAAGCAGAAGTGCACGACGACGAATCGGTGAGTATTGCTTTTCCTATGAAAGCATCAGCCCAGAAGCTTACGTTGGACGGGCATCAAATGTATGTCACGCATACGGGTACCGAGCATGTAGTCACTACGATCGATGAACATGCGATGGAAAATGAAGATAACCTTCGGGAAGAGGGACGTCTGTTACGCCACCACAGTCATTTTCAACCGAAAGGGACCAATGTAAATTTTATCTGTGGAGTTGATGAAAATACACTGAAACTGCAAACCTATGAGCGGGGGGTTGAAGATCTGACCCTGGCATGTGGCACCGGAGCTATTGCCTCTGCTCTGACTTGGCACCATCTGCAAGATTCATCAAAAGAGTCAGAAAAATACACGGTAGAGACCAAAGGGGGAACATTACACGTTTATTTTTCCTTCAACTCTTCTACTGAAACATATTCAAATATTAAACTCGAAGGACCTGCCCATTTTGTATTCGAAGGCCAATATCTGCTGTAATTTTGTTGCTTTTTTATTGTTTGTATGGAGTACGGGCTGTGCGGTTGTCAATCAGGATAGAAACGTACAAGACGAAAAAAATCAGCAGCAGACGTTCGGAAGTTTTGCACTCCCGCAACAAAAAGCGCCCCCCAATAGCATTCAAAGCGTCCATATATATCCCAAAGGGAATCCCAATATGCCTCCCGTTATTGAACTGAATAGCGGTCAAAACCTGGTGCTTTCTTTTGATTATTTGGGAACAGAAAGCCGCCAGTTTCGGGTAAAAGTTTCACACCGCTCTCGGCAATGGAATCAAAGTCCGATAAGTCCTACCTTTTTTCTCGACAGCTTTTCAGAAACACAGATCCAGCAATCGAGAGCCAGTTTTAGCCAGCGTCCCCCCTATCATCACGTAGAATATGTATTCCCTAATAATGAACTTCTTCCTGCTGTAAGTGGAAATTATCTGATTGAAGTGTATTCCTATGATAACGGCGATCTACTGTTTTCGATGCCGTTTTTTATTACCGAAGATGAGGGCTCAATTGAAACGCGAATCGAGCGGCTTTTTGCACAGCGTGATGATGGACGTCCGATGGACCAGCTATTCAGCACGTACCGGTATCCCGATTTTGTCGAATACCCACAGTTCGATCTGTCGATGTTTTTCGTGCCACACAACTTTTGGGGTCGCATGCAGGAGGCGGGATTCTTGGATACAATCACACCCGGTGAACTTCAGGGGCATCAGGAACCTAATCAGGCCTTCGTTGGAAACTACGAGTTTAAATATCTCGATCTTCGTTCATTTGATGTAGATGGCCAGCAAATCCTGGAATATCAGCCGGGAGACACTCCTCCGCGAATTATTTTGCGGCGTGATATCCAAAACCTCGATGCCGATCCCGATCTATTTTCAACGTCATCAAATTTTGGTTATCCCATGGATGACCGCAATAGTGAATATGCACAGGTTGAGTTTCGTTTAGAGACTGATGCATCAATTCCACTTTCTTCGGATATTTATATTGTAGGACAGTTCAACAACTGGATGATCAACGAGCTCAATAAAATGAGTTTTAACACCGAAGAGAAGTTGTGGGAGGGTCAAGCATTCATTAAACAAGGCGAATACGCATATAAATATGTTTTAGTGGAAAATAACAGGATCAACGATTTAGCCCTGGACCACAGCTTTTTATTTCCCCGACAGCAGTATTTAACTCTCATTTACTTTAATGATCCGGAGCGAAATTACGATCGCCTGTTGAAAATAGATCGGGTCATTTCGGAGTGAAAAAGTTTGTCTTGAGAGGATATTTGCCTTTTTTATTTATTTTCATCTGGCTACGATGCTTCGCTTCGTAACCAATTTAGCGGAAGAAAATAAACGTCGCGACGCAGAGCATCGCGACGAGATGAGGCTAGAAGACAGGAATAGCTATTCCACATTAGTCGTTATGCTAAAGCAGCTTTCCCCGATTCCCCCAAACCCCAATTTAAAAACTGTGAAGTAACAGTAGTTCATTGTTCCTTGAGGAAACTGTAAATTCCATGATTTCCCGGAATCTTTGTTAAGGGGATCAGTATTTATCATTTGATTTCTCAGCTCTCTTCAAACAGCTTCTTATTTTTTCTTCGTAGCTTTGCTCTTTCAGGGCTATGCTAAGCCGAAGCCGATCAGTTGTTGGTAGGAGTCTAAAAAATGCCCATGTCTTGCTATCCCGAAAGCTTTCGGGATAAGCATCTGTTGCTAAGTTCGGTTTAAAGCCTTTAAATCGTGTTTTATCTATAGATCCTGAAAATAAATTCAGGATGACACCCGACTTTTTAAAGGCTCTCCTATCCATCATAACGCAAATACAGCAAACAGGCGGAAAGAGTGACATCCAATAGCTGAGTTGGCCATCGGGTGGCTGGGAAAAGCAGAGTTCGGGAGTACAACTGCCTCACAACTAGAGAATACCATCAGATTTTTCAAGCCCCCCTTATCCACCGGCTTGCGAGTCCAGTGAGCGGGTGGATTGAGTTTAAATCTTAGTCCCGTCTTTGATAATCTCTCCTTTTGGGATAATGACAATGCCATCTACAACATGATAGTTACCGTACTCTCCATCTTCCAGATGTTCACCTCCAGCAATCCGTACATCATTTCCAATCTTCACATCTTTGTCAATAATAGCATTGCTAATAAAACAGCGGCGTCCAATACCCATTGGCGGATTATCATTGCTGCTGTTTTCGATATCTTCACGGGACTGGAAAAAATCATTCCCCATAATAATAGAGTGTTCTATAGTAGTTCCCTTGCCAATACGTGACCGGATACCAACAACAGAGCGCTCTATTCTGCTTGCTTCAATCAGACAGCCTTCGGCCAAAACAGAATGATCAAATGTGGTACCCGAAAGTTTGGAAGCCGGCAGCATACGCGCATGGGTGTAAATAAAATCCTCGTTGTCATAAAGATTAAACTGCGGCAGATCTTCAGTAAGGGCCAGGTTTGCCTCGAAGAATGATTTTATCGTCCCGATATCTGTCCAATAGCCGTCGAACTCAAAGCTTTGTACTTTATAATCTTTTTCAATGGCCTGTGGAATTATCTCTTTCCCGAAATCTGTTGCATCTTCATATTCGTCGAGCAGTTCATTAAGAGCCTCTTTCTTAAAAATGTAAATTCCCATAGAAGCAAGATAAACACGCCGGTCTTTGCTAAATTTTTCCGGTGTATCAGATTTCCACTTATCCAACTCTTCATAGTTCGGCTTTTCAACAAAGTTTTCAATGACTCCTTCATTATTTGTCTTCATTATACCGAATCCCGTAGCGTCTTGGGCAACAACCGGAATAGTAGCAACCGTCAGGTCAGCATCATTTTTTTCATGCTTCTCCATCATATTCCGATAATCCATCTGGTAAAGCTGATCACCCGACAATATGAAGACATGTTTATGTCGGTGATTCTCCATATGATGGATCGACTGGCGAACGGCATCGGCTGTCCCCTGATACCAGTTTTTACTTTTGGGAGTCTGTTCAGCGGCAAGAATATCAACAAAACCGCTGCTGAACACATCAAAATTGTAAGTGTTTTTGATATGACGGTTCAGAGAGGCTGAATTAAACTGAGTAAGCACATAGATCCGACGAATATCTGAGTTTAAGCAGTTGGATATGGGTATATCCACTAACCGATATTTACCGGCTATCGGCACTGCTGGCTTTGAACGTAACTTTGTTAAAGGATATAATCTTGTACCCTGTCCGCCACCTAAAATAACTGCAATTGCTTTGCGTCGCATAAAAATGTTTATCGATTTAACAGTTCATTATACATGTTAATATACTTTTTAGCCGAGGCATTCCAAGAAAAATCTAGATTCATAATTCTTTTTCGAACCCCCGTTAACTTCCTTCCATCTTTAAATAACGTGATTGCTCTCTGTACTGCATTGCTAGCTGCATGCAGTGCAAAATCGTTAAACGTAATACCATATCCGTCTGGTTCACCTATATCCACAACCGTATCTTTTAATCCACCTATATTGCGAACAATCGGAACCGTCCCATATCGCATGGAATACATCTGATTAAGTCCGCATGGTTCAACACGGGATGGCATAATCATAAAATCACTGCCTGCATAGATCTGATGAGCCAGCGGTTCGTTGTAATCCAGTGCAGCATCAAAGTATCCCACAAAGCGATCACTCATAGCCTCAAATTCATGATGCAGACTTCTGTCGCCTGTGCCCAACACAATAAAGTTAACACTTTGTGGCGATTCAAGATAACTTCGAAACAGGTCGGGAAGTAAATCTGCCCCCTTTTCATAAGCCAGCCGACCAATATATGCAATGGTGGGATATTGCGGGTCGAGTCCGAAACGTTCGCAAAGTACTTCTTTATTTTTACGCTTGCCTTTTGCCATTTTTCGGGCATTATAATGGTGGGCAATCATTGGGTCGGTATCTGGATTCCACACGCTGGTATCTATTCCATTTATGATACCGCGCGACTTCTGTGTTTCATTCCGAAAAAGCCATTCCAATCCATTACTGTTATGGGCCAGCTCTTGCATGTAAGAACTAGAAACGGTGGTGATTTGCCAGCATGTTTTTAATCCTGCAGCCAGACAGTTCAGATCTCCATTCCAGTCGAGAAGACCAATATTGCTCTCATCAAATTTAGGTAATAGATAAGCATTGTCACGGTTAAACACCCCGTGATATTCACCATTATGTACCGTGAATACAGTCGGAATATGCTTCAGATCTATGTAACGATAACACTGGGTAAGCATAAACGGCAGTAATCCAGTATGATGATCATGGCAATGGATGAGATCTGGCTTCTCTCTCATCCCATTAAACCAGTCGAGTACCGCTATCTGAAAGCTGGCAAACCGTTCGAAATTATCCCAGTAACCGGTACCTGTATCTTGCTCAACATAAATACCGGGACGGTCGAAGCGGCCCGGAATGTCAACAACATAGAGAGGAAAACCGAGTGAATCATCCGTCTCGCGCTGAATCCAGTAATCAAACTGCTGGTCGCCCAATGGTGCACTACCTGCCAGCACCGTTTCAAATTCATGGTTTGCAATCCAATTATTATGATATTTTGGCATCACAACAGAAGCATCAACCGACTGCTTGTTCAAATATTTAGGTAAGGAACCAACCACATCTGCCAGACCACCCACTTTGGCAACAGGATAACATTCGGCGCTGAGATGATAAATGTTCATAATATCCTAATTGAAACTAGCAATAATAAAAATCGTAATGCCCAATTCTGGGCAAATAATAAACTGGGTTTAGATTATGATGAAATAATCAAAAGTTTGAGCACCAATCAAACTCTTTCTTTATCCATAAGTTTATACTACTTTTCCGATCAGCAAAAAATAAAACAAATACGTTATGGCTGTAATTGAAGTCGAAAACATCAGTAAATCGTTCGGAGATACAAAAGCGGTCAGAAATGTCAGTTTTAATGTTCCAAAAGGGCGTATCTTCGGATTGCTCGGTCCTAATGGAGCCGGCAAGACAACAGCAATTCGTATCATTAATCACATTCTCATTGCCGACAGTGGATCAGTAACCATTAATGGTGTACCTGTGAGTCCGAAGACGCAGAGTATGATCGGATATATGCCTGAGGAACGTGGTTTGTATAAAAAAATGAAGGTGGGCGAACAGCTTATCTATCTGGCTCAACTTAAGGGATTGAGCCGCGCCGAAGCTGAAAAGAAGACGCACTACTGGCTTGACCGATTTGATGCGGCCGACTGGTTGAATAAAAAGGTTGGTGAGCTTTCAAAAGGGATGTCGCAAAAGATACAGTTCATTGCCACCGTTGCTCATGACCCTGACATCTATATATTTGACGAACCCTTCAGTGGACTTGATCCGATCAACAGTGAAATGCTGAAAGAAATTGTAATTGAGCTTCGGGAGAAAGGAAATACTATTCTTTTTTCGACACATCGGATGGAACAGGTGGAACAGATGTGTGATGAGATCTGCCTGTTTAATAAAGGTAAGGCAGTACTTAAAGGAAACCTGCGAGATATTAAACAGAAGTTTGGCAAAAACACCGTCAACATTGAGTTTGAAGGCGACCACAGCTTTTTGGACAAGCTTAAAGATGTTCGGATCAATAATCGCTCGACAAACTTTGCCGAAATCCGCGTGCTCAATGGACAGCATATGCAGGATATCCTGAAAACGGCGATGGATCATGCCGAAATCTACAAGTTTGAACGCGTGGAACCATCTCTGACGGAAATTTTCATCTCTACTGTTGGCGAAGATAATATTAATCCAAATGAATTAGCTTGATTTATGAGTTTGCGCCAAATTTTACTTGTTCTTAAGAGGGAATATCTGACCCGTATACGTTCCAAAGCATTTATCATTGCTACTATTTTAATCCCTCTCGGTATGATTGCTTTCGTCGGCATTGTGGTAGGCATTTCCGTTTGGGATTCTGATACGCAGCGTACAATCGGCATTGTGGATCAAACAGAAGTGCTATACCCCCGCCTGGAAGAGATGGCACCCGAACGGTACAAAGATTTTTCTGACCTCACCGAAGATTCGCTGCGCTCGCTGGTGACCCAAGAGAAAATTGATGGATACATTCTACTCAGGAACGCTCATATCGAAGGTGAGGCAGATCCGGAATTCTTATCCAGCGGCACTGGCGGACTCGGTCTCCAGTCATCCATTCAATCTGATCTGCGAGAAGTCATCCGCAACGAACGACTGGCACGGGCCAATGTGTCAGAAGATATACAAGATATTTACGAAAGTGACGTCAGTCTTGAAACACGTAAACTCACCAAAACCGGTAAAGAAACCGAAGACGACACCGGATTTCTCACGATTGTTGGTCTTGCAATGGGCTTTATCATCTTTGGCGCCATTTCCGGCTATGGAGGATTGATCACCCGGAGTGTTATTGAAGAAAAAACGAACCGCATAATTGAGGTTATCGCCTCATCAGTAAAACCGATCGAGCTACTGCTGGGTAAACTAGGCGGGATCGGATCATTAGCACTCACGCAGATGACGATCTGGATTGCTACGCTCTTCGGCCTTGCTGCGGCGGCTGGGCCAGTAGCCAGTATGTTTCTCGCTGCTCAACAGTCTCAAATGCCCAACGCTGAGGAAGCAGCCCAGGCATCACAGGGAGTAGATCCAGCTGTGTTTTCGATTCCTACAATCGAAACATCGCTTATAATCTATTTTGCCCTCTTCTTTATCCTGGGATATCTCATTTACAGCTCATTATTTGCAGCCATCGGTTCGGCCGTAGATTCCGAAGCCGATACCCAGCAATATATGTTCCCGATTATGGTGCCTATTTTTGTGGCATATTTTATCATGTTTCAAACGATGGATAATCCTGACGGTACACTTTCGGTTGTGGGATCCCTCATCCCCTTTTGCACGCCCATTTTGATGGTGACGCGTATTGCAATCACGGATGTTCCTATCTGGCAAATTGGACTCTCTATCTTTTTGATGATAGCAACCTTTGCCGGTACGATGTGGCTGAGTGCTAAAATTTACAGTGTGGGTATCCTGAGCTATGGTCAAAGTGCTAACTGGAAAGAGCTATGGAAATGGATTCGACAAGGTAATTGATGGGAATTCGTGATACGTAATTCGTAATGCGTGAGATGTACCAAGTAGTACCAAGATGGCCCATATTAGGCAGGATTAACAGGATACGTTATAATTGTTCAAGAGCATAGTATTTCTTAAATGTATACTAAGTAAGGAGAACTACCTTACAATTGTGCCACAACTTGGAAAATGAGCTACATAAAATCCTGCTAATCTCAACAATCCTGCCCATCATAACTCTTATCGGCAGCAACCTTTTAATCGAGGCCAAAACCAACGAATTACGCATTACGTATCACCCTCCATGCATCACGGATCACTCATTACGGATTATTAACTGATACACCCGCTCGTCATATTCATCCTGCCGGTATTCTGACAAGAAGTTTCTCACCTCATCACCTTCCTGCCTGGCAAGTCCACTGATGACCAGATACCGAATACGCGGATCAGACGACTCCAGCAACTCTTCAGCTCTAGATAACCAACTGGCCGGTGCATGGTCGTGCTGAATAAGGATTTCCAGAGCCGTGCTGCGTATAGTATAGCTGTAGGTGTCAGATGTAAATAACTCTGCTTTCTCCACCGCTGCTTCCACTTCACCCATATTGGCCAACTGCTGAATTGCAAATATAGATCGCCCGGCATTATCCTGCTGTATGATATTTTCGGTATATGATTCAAACTGTCCGGGCGAAGAAATTGCAACCAACACCTGCGTCGCCTTTTTAAAAAAATCATCATCTTCTGTATTCAGAGCCAGCTGCTCCACCTGATTCATAACCGTGGAATTTCCTTCAAAATTTTGTAATGCCATCAGCCCAGCCTCGCGAATAGCTCTACTATCACTTTCCAGTGCATCCATAAATATCTCTTCCGTTCCCGAGGCTCCAGCCGTTATATCAGCATATGAGCTCAACAATGCGGCCTCTACTTCAGGTTCTAAATTCCGATTCATAAAATCCCTTATGGCCAGCTGCAGATCAGGATTTTCGGTATGTGCCCCCAATTTTCGGGCGGCAGCTGCACGCCGCTTTACCTCTTCGGCATTACGTAACTCACTGATCAAAAATGAGGAAGGTTTGAATTCATCCAGATATAAATCCGGCCGGTTGGGAGCCTCCAGATACACTGTACTTATCGTCGGATCCACCTGTAGCACAACCGAATCTTTTGTGCCAGTGAAAGTCACTTCTGTAGTATCGGTACTGTTGGGATATACTTCATAGGCATTTATTGATGTTAACTCTTCATAAACCCCATGCATAGCTTCAAAATTTAATATAAGCTGTCCCTCAGCCTCGTTATAGTCATAAGTAACTTTATAAGCTATCGAATCAGCATTTTCTGTAGATGAATTCGTCGCATCAGCATCTTCGGTCGCATTCAATTCCGGTATCTCAAACAACCTCTGTCCACTATTTCGATACCATAATTTGGCATAATCATTCCAACTGACGACAGGTGGCAACTCCTGTAGTGCATCCGTTTGTGCCTCTTTTATCACGGATTTAAGATTTTCTTTCTCCCAGCTGGCCCATCCTTCGATCCATCTGTTCCAATTTTTAACTCCGAAACCATCGTAAACACTTTCTACCGAAGCTCGTAGAGTATCCCGCTCTTTTAAAGCCACAATCGAATCCGCGATTGAATGAAAACTCACCGCCTGTTGCAATGTTATAGCATCAGCCTGGTTCCATTGCGCCTCGCGCTGATGTACACCAAACCACTGACCGATGATACCCCGCAACAACTGTGCATCAAGATCACCCCGATTTTTATAGAGATGAACTGCAGAAGCTGCCCATGATTTCGTCTCCCACTGGTGGTCATCCATCACCAAAACCGTCAGCTGGTTATGAGGATAATCAACCTGCAAAGAATCGGAGATTCGTCTTAAATAGTCCTGCGCTTTTTGCAGAAGCTGATCAGCGCCAATGGTATCGCTCAGCGCCTGTTCTACAGCCACCTGCACATTGGTTTCTCCTTTTGCGGATTCGGTATCGAACCTACCCACAGCCAGTGCCAAACTCGAGGCCGGCACCTCCTCCTCTGACTCAAAACGAAAACGCATTACATCCACCGAAACAGTCTCTCGATCAGTATTTTGACCCGTTGCCCAAACCTGATATCCCGAGGGAACAGAAATAGTAAATGTAGTTTTCAAATCTACATGAGGATTATCAACAATGGGTACCCAGTGCCGCTGACTTTTAGGTAGTAGTGAGCTTCTGACCGTATTATGGACATTTTTTAACAATCCGAACTGGGGATTGGCTGAATAGCGAATCCGCACTTCAAATTCTTGACCGGCCTCGGCAGATTCGCCGACAGGTACAAAAAGCGAATCGTTTTGAAGCATAAAATCAGTACCAGCTCCATCCACACTTACACTGCTTATATCCATGTGGGCCGCATAAAGCGTAACAGTATCAGCGCCACTTACATTGGCTTTCACCTGATAGGTAGCTGCTCCGTCAATACGCAGGTTTTGAGGCTGTAATCCCAGCTCCAGATCCAGGCTGACAAAATCGAAATCCAGCTGGGGATAGGGTTCATGATCAAATGACTGTGCTTGTACTGGGATTACCCCTGATCCTATCCAAAAAAGAGTTATAAGAAGAGCGGCAATTAGTTTGAAAGGGGTAATTTTTAAAATACCTGTTCGGGTCATGAGCATTTCCTATGTAATATTGTTAGAAGTCACAGCTAAATGTAAAAATACTATTTATAACAGGAGAATATAAGGAGTCTTCTTCTTTCCCATAAATCTAAGTGTTGCAGCAGACGATTGTTCCATCTTCTGTGAATAGTCAACTACAGCGTCATTCCGAACTCCGATGTGGAATCTCGCGCGGCAAAAGAGATGAACACAGTTCGGATCCATACCAATGCCTATCTATAAAATATTTTCAAAGCGCTGATATAATCATGGAACAACCTAACCTGGTGCAAGTTTGCAACTTGTGCCCGTTGATACTGCCGGCATACATCACAAACTTGCGCCAGTGGAGAAGAGAATAAATAGTTTAAACGCAGAGCGTTTCTCCCGGTCCCGACGCAGAGCCTGCCTTCCGCCGAAGCATTCTGTATATAATTAAGTATAAAAGAAAATGGCTACGCGCAGGCAAGCATCAGGACGAGATATAGCTCTTGCTTGGGAATGTTATACCGTGGAAGCAGAGTTTCTTAAGAGGATTCCGAAGTAAGAGCTTCGGAATAAGGGAAAAT
This sequence comes from Fodinibius sp. GM108, assembly GCF_058386985.1. NCBI lineage: Bacteria > Pseudomonadati > Balneolota > Balneolia > Balneolales > Balneolaceae > Fodinibius > Fodinibius sp. GM108. The sequence goes on along the minus strand of NZ_JBYEIR010000015.1, from coordinate 26,017 downwards.
AGAATCTTACCACGGATGAATCCGTGGCTAAAGATATTTTGTAAAAGCTCACTTAAAGTGAGCTTCAGTTCTTCTCAGCCTGACAATTCATCTTCAGGTGTAGAATATTTCGAGATTCGTCATTAAATAACTATTTATTATTCAGATCTACTGATGTTCTGCCATTTCTTCTTTTTCCAGCTCTCCAGAGCTTTTAGGATGAAAATCGACCATCAGCATCGCACAAATAGCACCCATAAACACCAGTCCGGCAGCTACAAACATGACAATACGAAAACTGGATAAAAATGACTCCCTGATATTTTGCTCTAAGAGTTGTTGAGTTTCTGCCGATGCATTTTGTGGGATTTCTGCCTTTGCTAAATTCGTTGCCTCGCTAATCATCTGCTGCTGGACCTGTTGCGGAACATTTTCCTGCTCCATTCTATCAGACAGATGCTGACCAAAAATTGCTATTGCCAGTGCTCCCAGAAGTGCTACAGAAATCATCCCTGACAGCCGGGATACTGCTTTATTAATTCCTGAGGCTTTACCTGCATCTGATCGATCAACAGAACTCATAACCGTGGTATTAAGCGGTGCAAAACTAATCGCCACACCCAATCCCATAAAAACGATTCCCGGAAAAAAATTAATCCAATACGAACTATCTACTCCATAAATACCCAATAGAATAAAACCAATACTTGTAATAATGGGACCGGCTACGAGCAGCGGAAGTGCCCCAAAACGGACAATTAGTCCACCTGACCAGCGTGAAAGCAGTCCCACCAATAGCGGAAATGGAATAAAGGCCGCCCCGGCCGCCGTGGCCGAGTACCCCTGGATCTGTATAAAGTTAAATGGTAACAGGAAAAAGCCGCCTGCCAGCGAAAAATAAAAGCTCATCGTTACCAGATTGGCACCGCTGAAATTTTTGGATCTGAACAACTTAGGCGGCATCATCGGTTGATCCAGTTTCGTCTCCAAATATACAAAACCAACTAATATCAGTAATCCCAAAAGTGCTGTAGAAAGTACCACAGGATGTGACATTCCCAGATCAGAGGCCTCAATCATGCCGTAGCAGATTAGTCCCAGCCCCAGTGTGGCAAGCAGAGCACCTGCCCAGTCAGGCTTGTCATGCGTTTCAGCAGAGTTACTTTCGGGCACGCGCCAGAATAAGATAAGAAGCACGGCAAGGGCCAACGGTACGCTGATCAAGAAAATAAATCGCCATGACAACTGATCAACGAGTATACCAGCCAACAGCGGGCCGGCTGCCGTGGATAGCGCCGTAAAACCTGACCACGTGCCGATAGCTTTCCCCCGTTCTTCCTTATCGTAAAGATCCGTAATAATAGCTAAACTGCCGGGGATCATCAGGGCTCCGCCGACCGCCTGTCCCCCGCGTGCAAAAATTAACTGCTGTACATTCGGGGCTAGACCACACCAGATGGTTGAAATCAAAAACAAAAAAACGCCGTAACCAAAAACACGTTTGCGGCCGTAATAATCGCCAGCCGATCCACCGGTAAGAATGAGCGTACCTAAAATAAATGCATAAATGCTCACTACCCACTGCATATCGGCTACCGAACCATCCAGTGATGACTGTATAGCCGGAAGTGCCACATTCACAGCAGAACCGTTGATAAAGGCCATTCCCGATCCGATAATTGTAGCGGCCAAAGCCCATTTTTTTTGCCGGGAAGAAATTTTTGTCATAACTGTATCTACAGTAAAAGTAGAATTTTCTTCAAAGCCGGAATGTATAGGTTAACTTATTTTATTACAAAAGGTCTAATAACCTCGTCTCAAAGTTGTAGATGCTTAGCAGATATTATATTATTTAGATTCCAGATTCAGATGAAGCAGTAATTGCAATGTAGTAAGTATCTGAACGGTCAATGATTGACCTCGATTTCTTTTAAAGCAACAAATTTATGACTAAGATTATCAGTGGTATCCAGCAGATCGGGATTGGTACTCCCGACGAAGAGAAAGCTTTTGAATGGTACCGAAAAAAACTAGGCATGGACATCTGTGTATTTCAGGATGCTGCGGAGGCAAAGTTAATGACCGATTATACGGGCAATGAGATCCAAACTCGTTCCGCTACGCTGGCTATGAATCTTCAGGGTGGTGGTGGTCTTGAAGTCTGGCAGTATACCAGCCGTGATCCACAGCCGCCCCCCTTTGACATCAAGATTGGTGATCTGGGACTATATGCCACAAAAGTAAAATGCAAGGATATTGAAGAGGCGTTTAATTTTCTGCAATCGAAGGGAGTAAATATCGTTGATGGTATTAACAATGATCCTTCAGGAGCTCCTCATTTCTTTGTAAAAGATCCGCATGGACTTCTCTTCCAGCTTGTTGAAGGTAACTCCTGGTTTTCGAATGGTAAATATAATACGGGTGGTATTGCCGGCTGTATCATCGGCGTTTCTGATATCGACCGATCGCTCAATCTCTACAAGGATATCCTGGAATACGATAAAATTGAATATGACGAGGAACGTGTTTTTGATGATTTTACTGCACTTGACGGCGGCTCCCAAAAAATGCGACGCGTATTATTAAGCCACAGTGAGCCGCGAAAAGGTTCATTCAGTCAGCTTCTGGGCCCCAGCAAAATTGAGCTTGTTCAAACGTACGGACGCGAGCCACGCAAGATTTTCCGCGATCGCTACTGGGGCGATCTTGGCTTTATCCATCTCTGTTTTGATGTGAAAGGGATGGATCAGCTTAAAAAAGAGTGCCATAACAAGGGATTCGAATTTACCGTGGACAGCAAGAATTCGTTTGATATGGGCGAAGCCGCCGGACGTTTCAGCTATATCGAAGATCCCGACGGTACACTGATCGAATTCGTCGAGACGCATAAAATTCCTATCTGGGAAAATATCGGCTGGTATCTGGATGTGAAGAATAAACCGCCGGAGAAGCCGATTCCCAAATGGATGCTGCAGTTCTTGCGATTAAACCGCGTCAGGTGACTGGACAGTCTCCTGCAATTTAATGAGTCCGGCAATTTCATCCAGCAGATCAGATAACTTCTTTTGTTCGGTCTGTGACATTTTCTTCAGCCGAACCTGTTGCATCCACTGACTAAAGCTCTCGGCTATCTTTAAGCTAACAATTCCAGTTATAGGCAATGAAATTATATAAAGCAACAATCCCATCCCAAAACCCAAAAATACACCCAAGACCGCCGTTTGAACCAGATAACTGATGGGGAATAGCAGCAATCCGGCAACCATTCGCGCCGAATTTTTAAATTGTTTTTCCCCAACTTTGTCAGCCGTCTTGTGCATCAGCGTCCAGGGAATAATATTGTTGATCCATCCATAGAGAAAAACCGGCAGTAAGATCAGATATCCGATCGCTTCCATCGTAAGCCGGACGCTCGGTTTTCGCTCCACGAGCGGACAATCCAGATCAAGGTTATATTTGGCAGCCGTTGTCTCCAGCTTTTGATAAGATTGCCGAAGATCTTCAGTCAATTCATTATTTCGAGCCTCTTTTTCTTGTAAATGAGCAATGAGATCCTTCTCAAAAAGCAACTCTTGATCATCATATTCAGCAGCCGTATCCATTTGTGGATCGTTATGCTTCAGCAGATCTAACATCTGCTCTGTAAGTTGGTAATCGCGTGTATTGATATCCACCGTCACATCCCTGACACCTTTTTCAACGTCCGCAGTGAGCTCTGCAATAGCCACTGCTTCAGATCTCCGGTACTGCTCCCGGTAATCAGAAACCAAAATCGGAGGACCAAACTTGACATGGATTCCTTTTCGAGCTTTCGTAATCGCTCGATAATTAATGCCAACAGGCACAATATTTACACCTAACCTGAATTTTTTTTCGGCTTCGGCCCCCAATGCTATACGCGCCAGTCCCTTTTTAAATCGCCCTACTTTTTTCTTCGGGATACAATTGCCCTCTGGATGAATGAGCAAGTTGCGATTTTGGAATAAAATCTGATGGCAGTGCGAAAACACGGATCTGTTGCGCTGTTTTAAATCTACGCCGTCACGCGGACGATATACCGGCAGCATATGAAAGGTCGTGAGCATCCAGTCCAAAGCCCGGCTATTGCCAAAAGCATCGGCCCTGATCAGCGGGTAAATAAATCGGTCATTAGTATATTTCGTAGGCAGAATAAGACACAGCGCATCCGAAAAAGCATTTTGATGCGATGGCGCAAAAATAACCGGTTTTTGCCAATTGATATTTTCCATTCCGGAATATGTCACCGTTTTATGGTACAGATCGAACCAGATCTTTACGGTGGGACGCACCCACCAATGTGTAAATGTCCAATCTTTTATCTGAATATCCATGGAAGCCTTTTTCACTGTTCGTTCGCTAAACTTGATCAGTTTGTGAATATTTATTAATCACACATTTGGCAACAAATAATTATAATTGTTACATCATAACAAAAGTAATTGCAAACAATTTGATAAAATCGGCGTAAGAATAATTTAGTCTAAAATATTTTTTGACGATGAATTCTCGCAGGCATCCGGTCAGAAACTTAACTAAGCAGCTGTTAAAACACGATAGTTTTACAGCAAAAAATATATCGAAAATTTCTGCCTTCTATCTCAAATTGATTTTGCAGGAACCGTTCAGACTTTATGAAAACGTCAGGTGGAACAGCAGGATAAGAAACCATCAGCTTAGCAAAGATCCCATCTTTGTAATTGGCCACTGGCGCAGCGGGACTAGTTTTTTACAGTATCTTCTGGGGCAAGATCCGCAATTCGGCTTTATGAACAAATTCCAGGTTGTATTTCCCGATATTTTTCTTAGTTCTGAATCTTTTCTGAAACCACTAGTAAAACGAATTCCAAAAAGTTTGAATCTTATCCGGGACGCACAAAATATGTCGATAAACCTGGAGCTCGACAGTCCCAGCGAAATTGAGATCGCTTTAACTACGATGATCTCTCCTGCCAGTCTGCACTGGGGACATATTTTTCCGCAAAATGCAGAAGAATACTTCAATAAATACTTGTTTTTCGAAACAGCTGATAACAGTGATATAGAGAAGTGGAAACAGGATTATCGCTACTTAATTCGTAAAACGTCACTCAAAAATGACGGTCGACAACTGCTGATTAAGAGTCCCGGTAATACTGCCCGAACTGATAAACTTCTGCAGATGTATCCGAATGCGCAATTTATTTTTATTCATCGAAATCCGTACGACGTTTTTTACTCCAGTAAAAAACTCTGGAATACAATGCTGGATAATCTGGCTGTTGAAGAAATTGGAAAGCAAAAGGTGGAAGAGGAGATTATAACCGTTTATCGAAAACTGATACAGCGTTATTTGAAGCAACGAAATAACATACCGGACGGACAACTCGCTGAGATCGGTTTTGAAGATTTTGTTTCTCATCCGTTAAACGAACTGCAGAATGTGTATAATCAGCTTGGATTAAACGGATTTGAAAATGCTCAAAAGTATTTTTTTGATTTTTTAGATCAAAAAGCAGAAGGTAAATCCAGTGACTATAATTATGAAACCCGGATTGTTGAAAAAATCAATACCAACTGGGAGTTTGCTTTCAAAGAGTGGGATTACCCGCTTATTAGCAGCGAATATTTTGTACCAGCATAACAACTGCTGGAACTAGAAAAAAAGCAGTTTGTTACAGATTTGAGATATTTAAGAGAGTATTACATAATCATTAAAAAAATGAAGTATTATGCATCGGGAAATAAAAGAAGAAGGTCAAGGATCATTATTTGAGAATTCATTTTTAGAACCATTAACAAAAGCACCACCCTATGTTTCAAGCACAATATATATCGTTGCGGTGCTTGTTTTACTCTGGATAGGATATCAGATGCAGGTTGTTGATACCTTTTGGTCTGGCGCAGCAATATTTGTGGGCGCTATCTTTTTCTGGACGCTCTTCGAATATTTTGCGCATCGCTATCTGTTTCACATCGATGAGTATTTTCCAGAATCAGAATTCGCACAAAAACTGGCTTACACCTTTCACGGTATTCATCACGAATATCCGAGAGATAAAGATCGAATCATTATGCCTCCTGTGCCGGGACTAATGATTATTGGTATATTATATTTTGTATTTCTGCTTATTCTCGGTGACTATGCATATATCTTTATGCCGGGATTTGTAACGGGATATCTCCTATACACGCGGGTTCATTATTTGACTCATACACCGCCGGTGCCTTCTTATCTTAAATCTCATTATCGTCATCACTCTCTGCACCACTACAAATATCCCGAAAAGGCATTCGGTATTTCGACCACTCTGTGGGATCGGGTTTTTGGTACTATGCCGCCAGAAGATGCCTAAATGGAATAATGAATATCGAATAGCGAACAAGGAATGATGAAGTATGAAATCGTTTCTGTATTCCTATTTAATGGACTTATTCTGTTCATTTAAACTAAAACCCCCGACGGGAGTCGGGACAAAAGAACTACCAAAAAAGTATCCGCTGAGAATACTGTAATCGCCTTCACCCGTCGTTATTCCGGATGGATTAAAACCGTGAAATTGGCAACAAAAATCCCCTCCTTAGAAAAGGTGGGGCGTTAGGGGAGGTTGTATTCAAGAGACGAAATAAAAATTTAGAGTTTACCCCTTTCGTTGTTCCGTTACTGTTTTTCAACGATGAAAAAAGTAACCCAAAAAATCGCCAGCTGTGAAAACTTGGCCTGATCGATCGCCATCTTCGCTACAATCATTTAACTCGTCCCTTCGGTCCTCAGACAGAAATGATTTCTATACGCTCCGATTCTGATCAATCCGGGCGGCCAACTTTTCTAAGGCCGGAAAAGTAATAACCGGCAACAACAAAAGTCCCCTCCTCGGGAGGGGTACCGCGGGGCGGTGGGGTGGGTTAGAATAAAGCTATTAAGCATAGAAATAAGCAATGAATCTCCGAACTTCTGGCCTAAGCGGGTGAGGTGTGGAAAGGGCAAAGGACGGGCCGAGCAGAAATAAATGGGGAAAGTAGTGGCAAAAGCTACGAACGTTCCGAAGCAGGAGATTCTTGGGGCTACAGAAAGTACAATGTCTTGCATTTATTTCCGGTCCGGACGAGCCCGTGCGCCGAAGTTCCGATGCTTCGGAATGAGTTTTACCGCACCGTTGCCTGGCCCGAACTTTTTCGAGGCTCATTCAAAAGGTGCAAAAGAAAGATCCTTCATTCACTGCGGGGCTTGATCCAAAAAAGCTCGTAATTAGAAAATCCGTGTGACCGCGGCCTCAAATAATGCACTCGTGCATATAACTCCCGCATCACTCATTATGCATTACGCATCGCGAAAAACCCGCAAGACTTCGGGCAAAAGTTCACGGCTGCATGAAAAACCATTGCCCGACTCTATCGTCTCATTGCCATCGGTATCACAGAAGATGCCTCCCGCCTCACGAAGAACGGTAAGCAGCGGCGCCGCATCCCATATACTTAAAATGGGATCGAACATCAGATCAGCGCGTCCAGTGGCAACGAGCATGTGTCCATAAGCATCGCCCCATGTGCGGTGGAAGCGTGTCTTTTCAAGAAGGGTATTAAATGCATCTCCATAACCAAAACCAGCCGAAGTATAGACGTCCGTACTCATAAAACTGGCTTCGGATAAATTTTCGCACGGACGCACACTGCAGGCCTCATCGTTTAGCCGCACACCTTTTCCTTTGGCCGCGTCACAGAATTCATCCAGCGCCGGAGCATAGATGATACCAACCACCGGTTCTTTATCAACTACCACGCCAATTAACGTAGTGTAAAGCGGCACGCCGTGGATAAAGGACTTAGTTCCATCGATAGGATCTAGAATCCACTGCACCTCACTTTCCGAATTGTGATCGTCATACTCCTCCCCCACAACTCCGTGTTCGGGAAAACGATTCATAATCTCCTCTCTCATAATCATCTCCGCTTCACGGTCGGCCACCGTTACGGGAGAATCATCAGCTTTTCGCTCCACATCAAATTTTTTATTGAAATATTTGAGCGTATGGTCGCCGCCTTTTGTTGCGATTTTTTTTGCTGCCTGGTGAACGGAATTAAGATCAAAATTCATGTGTACATAAAGTGTTTAGGTGATTATTTTCAGCAGGCGAAATATAGAGTTCAGAATTCGGAATTCAGAATTCTGGAGAAATTCAATTGCAAATAGTTTCTACCTTTTTCATGACCGACTCACAGATTTTTAGCAGTATAGCACAAGAATTAGATCTTAAATCAAAACAGGTGAAAAGCGTCGCTGATTTTTTGGATGACGGGGCGACCGTACCATTTTTGGCGCGTTATCGTCAAGAGGCGACCGGGGGACTCGATGAAGAGCAAATTCGAAGTGTACGAGACAAACTGGAGTTCCACCATACACTCGAAGATCGTAAAGAGACGATCCTCAAAACGATCGATGAACAGGATAAGCTGACCGACGAACTCGAGGAAAAGATCAAGGCATGTACTGATCTGAATACCCTTGAAGATCTATATCTGCCCTACAAGCCCAAGCGCCGAACCAAAGGCGATATGGCGAAAGAAAAAGGACTGGAACCGCTGGCCGAGCTTATTTGGGAACAGGAGATCGAGCAGGGAGATCCTATGGAGTACGCCGCAAAGTATGTGGATGAAGAAAAAGAGGTGGAATCCGCCGAAGAAGCTATGGAAGGCGCTCTCAATATTGTGGCCGAGTGGATTAACGAATCGGCTGAGGTGCGCGAAAAACTGCGCGATATTTTCCAGGAGCATGCCGTGATAAAGACGGAGAAAAATCCTGCCGTTGATGAACGCACCAACTTTGAGGACTACTACGAGTTTTCTCAAAAAGCCAAGCACCTGAAACCGTATCAGATTCTGGCGATTAATCGCGGAGAGAATGAAAACGTACTTTTTGTTAACGTAGAGCTTTGGGATGATATCACGCTCGAAAATATTGACGATGTGGTTATCGAAAACGAGATGAGCATATTTGTCCCCAAGCTGCAGGATGCCGTCGAGGATGCTTACAAACGGCTGCTATTCCCGTCACTGGAACGTGAACTCCGCAACAAGCTGACCGAAAAAGCAGATCAGCATGCTATTGAGACTTTTGCCACAAATCTCTCTAATTTGCTGATGCAGCCGCCGCTCGACCACAAAGTGGTCATGGGCATCGACCCTGCCTATCGTTCGGGCTGCAAGGTAGCCGTGGTGGACGAGACGGGAAAATACCTGGAAGGAACAACCACCTATCCCACTCCGCCACAGAAAAAAGTGACCGAAGCTGAAGAGGTTTTTGATAAGCTGATCGACAAGTATGATGTGAATCTCATTGCGATCGGTAATGGCACAGCCAGCCGTGAAACCGAACAGATTGTAGCGAACTTTATTCAGAAGCGTCAGGAAAAGCATCCTGATGAGGAGCTTAACTATATGATAGTCAACGAGGCCGGTGCTTCGGTGTATTCGGCATCGAAAGTAGCCGCCGAGGAGTTTCCTGATCTGGACGCCCCGCAGCGTGGCAATATCTCGATAGCCCGACGTGTACAGGATCCGCTGGCTGAGCTGGTAAAAATTGATCCGAAGTCGATTGGCGTGGGATTATACCAGCACGATGTCAATCAAAATCAACTGGCGCAATCGCTCGATGATGTGGTAGAAAGCTGTGTAAATCAGGTGGGAGTGAATCTCAATACCGCCAGCGCGCCGCTTTTGTCCCATATTTCGGGTCTAAGCAGTCGTGTTGCCAAACGCATAGTCAACCATCGGGAGAGCTCCGGAAAGTTCACAGATCGCGAGCAGATCAAAGATATCAAGGGCGTTGGCGAATTTCGCTTCCAGCAGGCGGCCGGATTTATGCGAATTCCTGAATCAGACAACCCACTCGACAATACTGCCATCCACCCGGAAAGTTATGAGGCGACTGAGAAGCTCTGTAATCTTTTTCGCATCGATCTCGAAAAACTGAACGAGCAAACGGATGAAATTTCCGAAAAGCTAAAAAATATCGATAAAGAGCAGGTGGCTGAGCAGATCGATGTGGGCGTTCCCACTCTTGAATTGATCATCGAAAATCTGCAAAAACCGGGACGCGATCCGCGCGAGTCTTTGCCAAAACCGGTACTCCGAAATGACATCATGGAGATGGAAGATTTGAGCGAAGGACAAGTGCTCGAGGGCACCGTTCGCAACGTCGTCGACTTCGGTGCTTTTGTGGATATCGGAGTGAAGCAAGACGGACTGTTACATATCTCAAAAATGGCCGATCGCAAGGTTGAAGATCCGCACGAAATTGTGGCTGTCGGAGACATCCTGAAACTTAAAATTGTGTCGCTCGATCTGGAGCGCGGACGCATCGGATTGTCACTGGTTGATTGACCTTTATTACCGGTTGATCATTCACTAATCTCACTTGGATACCAGTAGAATTCTAAAGGCTGAATCGTCTCAAATTGTACGTCGATTCAGCCTTTTTTTATTATTGATTCTACAGCTCTTTTGAGAAGCGAAATATTTCTTTTCGTAAGATTCCGTATTGGGTCAGTACGGAAGTTTATCAGGTTGTTTGCCTAACGCCTGATGATAAATCATCAGGCTAAGAAGCAAAAAAAGCCGAGACTCACTTGATGTGAGCACTTTTTCGCTTATTTACCTCTATAATTTTTATAGATAAACAAATCAAGTTAAGCTAACACAGTAAGTTACATTTATCATATTTAGGCATGAAAATTGTTTGTCTGCCTAATTTTTATCCGTACCTAAATTATTTAAGGCGAAATAAGACCTATTAAGCTTGAAACAGATAAAAATTATAAATCCGTATAACGTCATGCATATCAATAAGTTATAGAGATCTATATCCTGTTAATATAATAGTTTTATAAAATGCTCAATCTATCCGCCTAAATAAATTAAGTCACTCTCGGAAACCTTTACTTTTTTACCTAAAGTAAATTATAGGTCATTCACACAAGTATTTTGTAGGAAACAAATAGCAAATTATATCCTTACTATTTTTCTTTCCTTGACAAATTGAATCTTTGCCATAGGTACCTATCACTGGAATAAATTATGGTTGCTTTTCAATGATCACGCTAAGGCTTTGGGAAGCAACGAAATTCCTCTTTATAAAACATTTTTCTGTCATAGTGACTGACCGGCAACTTTAAATTTTTAAAGCAGATTAATAATTAAATTTTCTGCTAATGTCCGGACAAAGATATTCCGTACAATCATTTTTATCCCTTATCCCTCTGCCCTGTTAATCAACTTATTTTGAACTTTTTTCACTCCTTATAGGTAAACTATTTTTACCTATATTTTCATCGCTTTTCAATGAGAAATAATTATAGATTTTAGAATATTTTCTGTCACTTTTAAAGCAGCTATAATGAGTAGTTATTAATCCGGTGAAATCGCCAAGCTTGCATCCCGAAAAACACCATAACACCAAAAGCCAAAGGAGTTATTCGGTCCATTTCCAGGTGTGGTTTTCCCTCATAAAACAGCAAGTAGAAGAGTCGATTGACTGAAGGTGAAACCAAGCACATTACATTTCATAGTTTGGTTAAATTTTTGTTACTATTGATCTTGTTTTTTGCAATCGTTACTTCAATAAGAATCTTTTTTACACTGGTCTTAATCAAATTATTTAATGGATTATCAACAGCTGACTGAAGAGCTTCACCTGCCCGTTTATAATCGATTTCCCATTACGTTGGTAAAAGGTGAGGGATCATACGTCTGGGATGATGAAGGCAATAAATATCTGGATGCTCTGGCCGGCATTGCTGTTAACAGTTTAGGCCATTGCCATCCCAATGTTGTGGAAGCAGTACAGAAACAGGTAGAACAGCTGATGCATATCTCGAATTTTTATTATAGCAAGCCCCAGGCCGAACTACTGGAACTACTGACTGAACTGTCAGGACTCGATCGCGGTTTTCTCTGCAACAGCGGCGGAGAAGCAATGGAAGCCTGCCTGAAGGCAGCCCGCAAATACAGCAAGGCCCATGACAAAAAGGGATCTCTCATAACAGTGAGCAACGCCTTTCACGGGCGAACGATGGGAACCATATCAATGGGTATGGAAAAATACGCGAAGGGCTATGATCCGCTGCTGCATGGTTTTGATGAGATCCCTTTGAATGATATCGAAGCCCTTGAATCCAAATTCACGGACCAAACGATCGGGATCGTGCTCGAAACCATACAGGGATCGGGAGGACTACATGTAGCGTCCGCAAATTTTATGGATGCTATTCAGCAACTTTGCAGAAAACACGAAGCCCTGCTGATTATTGATGAAGTGCAGACAGGAATCGGTCGTACCGGCGCGTTATTCAGCTATGAACATTACGACGTGCAGCCGGATATCATCGGCATTGCCAAGGCTATGGGGGGCGGATTTCCCATCGGAGGCATGCTCTGCACCGAGAAAGTAGCCCAGACTATGAGCTACGGAGATCACGGAAGTACGTACGGTGGAAATCCGCTTGCTTGTGCGGCTTCAATAGCTGCACTAAAAACGGTAGTTAACGAGAACCTGTCGCAACAAGCTCGTGAAAAAGGACAGTTCTTGAAAAACAAAATAGCCGAGTTAAGTACCCATCTTTCAGAAGTCGAAGATATTCGCGGTAAAGGACTCATGATCGGTGTTGAACTTTCGTTTGGTTGTCGAAAGGTGGTTGAGAATATGATGGAACGGGGCGTGCTTTCGAATTGTACGCAGGGAAACGTCATCCGCCTGGTACCACCACTGATCACTGAAAAAGATGACCTGGAATCTTTAGCCGAAACATTAATTGAGGCAATTGAAAAAACTTCATTCAACAATAAAACAAACTAGCTGTTTTTTGTGTTATACGAATGAACAAAGCCAAAGAAAAAAACTGCCATGCATAAGTATTTCGGGCTTATATTAATTTCTGTTCTTCTGCTGCCGGGTTTAGCTTCAGGACAGGATCAAGATACGACTCGTCAAGAGCTGGATTTTGAGGAGAGACGACAATTAGATATTCAACAACGGCTTGATCGTTCAATGTCGGGCGGAATAATGACAGAGATGGGTACGTACCAGATCCCAAATGAAACACAGTATTATCAACATCCATTTAAGGGACAGGAATATCTTGATATGGCTGTGGAAGCATATCGCAAGGAGATTGAAAATCAGGTGGGGGATAACTGGTATTGGCAGTTCCTTAAAGCTGTGAGTCCGTTCATCAGGTTAGAGCTCGGAGCCTTTCAAACAATGCAGCTGGAATATCCTGATCGGAACAATCCGCTCTGGCAGTCATATAGCAATGATGAAAAAATAGAGTAGTTATTGCCTTATAGGTCGTTAATATTAAAAATCTCCGCCTGAAGATAAATCATCAGGCTAAAATGATAAAACCAAGCTCACTTTAAGTGAGCTTCACAAATTATTCTTAGCCCACGGATTCATCCGTGGGTAATCTAAGTGGTAAAAATAATCAATTAAAAATATCGCGAAAGACTGATTTCACTTTTTGGAGATCACCATCCGAAATCTGGAAATGGAATGTGGCTCGAAGTGTATGCGGACCAAAAGGAACTATCTGAACCCCCTCCTTTTCCAGTTGCTTCACAGCAGATTTAGAAGTCATCGAATTGATATCGAAAATCAGAATATTCGTCTCTACCGCATTGATATCGATAGAAAGCTGATCACATTCATTGATCGTCTCTGCCAGTTCTCTGGCCCGGCGGTGATCCTCTTCCAGTAACGGGAAATGGTGCTCCAAACCATAATCAGCAGCAGCGGCCAAAATACCGATCTGGCGCATTCCTCCGCCCCACATTTTACGCATGCGTCTGGCCTCTGCTATTTTTCTTTCGGATGAAAGCAGCATCGATCCCACCGGAGCTCCAAGCCCTTTACTAAAACTGACCGAAAGCGTGTCAGCCACGGAACTGTAAAAGTCAGGATCGGTATCGGTTACAGTCATCGCATTCCAGAGGCGAGCCCCGTCGAGATGGACCGACAAATTATTTTTATCGGCAAACGTCCGTATATCCGTAAGCTCCTGCTCTGAATAACAACATCCCCCGCCCTTGTTGGTAGAGTTTTCAACAGCTATAACTTTCGTCCGCGGCTCCCAGTCATGATCTCCGCGAATTACATCCTTAAGCAATTCAGCCGACAGTTTGCCTTTTTGTCCACGCAACGTTCTCAGCTGTATTGAAGAAAGATGTGCAGCCGCTGTGGATTCATAGTTAAAAATATGACCGGTTTCCTCGATCAGCACTTCATCGCTCTGATCCGTCAGCACATTGATACTCAGCTGATTGGCCATGGTACCGCTGGGGACAAACAATCCGGCTTCAAAACCAAACAGTTCAGCAACTTTATCTTCCAGGGAATTTACTGTGGGATCTTCGCCAAAAACATCATCTCCAACCTCGGCCTCGGCTATCGCCTGACGCATTTCCGGGGTTGGTTTTGTTACCGTATCACTTCGCAAATCAATCATCTGAGAATTCTTTTAATTTTTTTATCTATTAAACAAGTAGATAAAAAGAATCCTCAACCCTTCAAAAAGAGAGTTTTAAGAAGTTGAAAAACAACGATTCCAAATCTGTTATCACCGGCTAGCATCCCGTTTTTCGACAAAGAATTCTTCCGATTCAACCGTTCAATCTAGGATCCGAATGAATTCATATTTAAAATGAAACCCCTTTGAAGTGTATGGATCCGACACACTATCGGCCGAAATAATTTCTCTCCAATCTAATTTCAGAGTATCATCATCAAGTGAATAGATGAATCTGCCGAGGCCTCCGACAAATTCGGGGACAAGAGCAAAAGTGGGCTGAATCACCAGCACAGAATCTTCAACATAATACGTGCCTGCATTTACCAGCAAACGATTATACCGGTCAAGTTTTTCCGCATCAGTGGGCTGAAATCGTTCTTTATAAAAATTCGATGGTTCGGCTCCGGATACCCGATTCATACTGTAATACCGATCAGTAAACAAGAGTAAACTTTCCTGAGTAGAAGACGGATATTTTGTTCCATCCGGACCAACAGCTTCAGAGGAGATCATTTGCCAGGCACCAGATAACGCGCTTGAATTATTTTTCTCTTGATATCCACAGCTAACGATAAAGCAGAACAGGACGAAAGAAAAACAAACCTTTGTTGATGTAACCATACGAATCTTTTACTGTTTTAAATGTTGTTCTATTTTCCAAACACTTCCACTCGTGCTGACTCCAGTTTATTCAATACTTCCTCTAAATTCTCCGGATTTTTCCAGAATTCCTGGAATATAGCCAAAGCTCTCCGCGCAAATTCGGGATGAGTATTGAATTCAAATAGCGGCACCAGTACTTCTGTACGATTTATGTAATCAACAATCCGTTTCTGAACATCGCTGTATACAGACGGTTCAATCTGTGAATTGGCCACAATACGATTGTTGGTTTCGGCATTGCTCTGCTGGGATTCAGTACTTGCCAGCCATCGAAGCAGGTTTTCCGACTCTTCCTGATGATCCCCACCGGCCCGCATAAAGGCGCCATAGGTATGTACTATTTCTGCAGGAGTCACATCAGAATTCATTTCAGGAAATGGGAAAAAATCCAGATCTGTTTCTATCTGCCTGACTGGTGGACTTTCAAAAATCCATTCACCCAGGTTATACATCACAGCTGGGCCTGATACCAGCTCTTGAACGGCCTTCTGATAGTTGTTCTGCCAGGAACTGTCAGCAAAAGCGCCGTTCCGAAACAGTTCGCGCCAGTGGACAAACACGTCGCGCAGCCTATCATCCGTGAAAGACACATCTCCCCGCATCACCTCTTCGTGAAATTCTGGACCATTCAGCCGTAGATTCAGGATAGTAAACCAGCGAGCGACGGGTGGCGGCCAGTTTTGAACGCCGATTGTAAAGGGGGTATAACCCAGCTCCTTCAGCCGGCGACACAGGTCCAGCAGCTCCTGCCAGGTTTCGGGTGGTGAGAGATTATGCTTTTCGAAAATATCTTTCCGGTACCAGACCGGATTCCACTGGTAGGCCATCGGCACGAAATACTGCTTACCCTCGTAGGTGGACATCCGTTTGAATGGAGCTGGAAAGAGATCACCCCATCCCTCCTCTTTCCACAAGTCACTGATATCGGCCAATAATCCTCTTTCTATAAACCGGCGATAGTCGCCCGCCATAAAACCGGTGGAAACATCAGCCGGATACCTGTCCGTCAATGTTTGTTCTACATTTTCGGGTACGGGACTCCGATACAAATTATTACCACTATAACTTAAACTGATCTCTTCCAGCTCTTTAAAACTGGCAACATTTTGCATATCCCACTTGCCGGCTGGTGGTCCACCATAAAAACTCACATAGTGAAATTCAGCTTTAGCCGGGGAATCAAAATGCTGTACGATGAAGAGTTGGTTCCGAGCGTGGTTTCGATAAAAAGTTTGGACCTGTGGGGTCAGGGTGCTGTCAGACTCAAGCATTTTCAGCACTTTTCGATAATACTTTTCAGCATAAATCCTCTTTCCTATTCCAAAATATCCCTCGGCCAGACTGTCCCACACGTTAACTGATTCGGGATGCATTTCTGCATTAAGTTCAAATATTTCAACCGCAGCATTAGCTTTCCCTTCCTTTAATAATCGGTACCCTAATATATTTAGTTGATTTTCACTGAGATCATATTCACCTGTTCCTTCCCTCTCTAACTCTTTGTAATTTGATATTGCTGCCTCCACTCCATCCGATTCAATAATAGCATATAAATAATCACTTCCGGGTTTGCTAGCGGACTGAGCAGAAACTGTATTAAATAACATTCCGACGCAGAAAATCAGCGAAAAAAGTACTTTTTTACCCATGGAACTAGAGCTTATATAAATGCAGTATTTTATCGATAAGCTATAATTCCAGCAGTAAGATGCGTCAATTTTTATAAAAACTGCCGGGTTTATTTGAACTAGATTATGGCTTTAAAGGGATAGCAACTAGTACAATCTTCAATTTAATATATTTATCCACGAAATTTCTTGCAGCAAATCGTGTAGCCCCGAATCCTCCTCGATAGGCAATATTCCAGTCAAACCGGTTGATACGAAAAGTAGTGGCAAATTGCTGACCGTTTGAATCTGCAATTGCAGGTACGGTAATATTTTGGGTGACATCCTTTATGGTAAGATTGCCACTTATAACAAGTTCTCGGCTATTAATATATTCAATACTCGTAAAGGTAAAGGAAGATTCCGGGTATTCGGACACATCAAAGAACAGCGGGTCCTCTAGGTGGCCTGTCAAAATCCGTATCGGTTCCGGCTGATCCGGCGGGATGTCGGTGATACCGATCGAGGTCATATCTGCAGTTATTGTACCACCTGCCAGCCGACCATCACGAAACAACAGGTATCCTTCTTTAACGGGAACTACCCCTGTATGCATACCGCGTCCCCACATTTTGGTGCCCTTCCATGCAATCTGCGTTTTGTCAAGATCCAGCATCAAGATCTCAGAGTCAGGTGGATTTGCGGGCAGAGCAGTTTCGTTGGCCTCCGCAATTACCGCATCGGAGTAATACTGGTCCGTACATGATATGGAGAGCAGAAGTAGCAGACAAAGATATCCAATCTTATTCATAGCCCGGCACGTTTAATCCCAGGATGATGTCCCGATCCACAATCAGCAGATTGCCTTTCCGCTTGGCTTCCACAATCCCGGAACCCCCGCGGTTATCCATATATTCCGATACGTTCTCTAAATTCGGATCGCCTTCGAAACGGTACTCATCGATGTAATAATATTTGCCGTCGGGCTCCAGAATTAGCGGGTGAATATGCGCCGGATTTTCACTATAGGAACCGGGCTTCTGGGTATAGAACGTATATTCGCCGTTTGTACCGGTTTGAATCCACCCCCTTAAATAACCGTGGCGACGCGCCCAGCCGGTTTCATCGCCGCGCGTGGGATAGACGCCTTCGGCATTCGTATGATGAATATAGAGAATAACTCCGCTGGCAGGCGTTTCTCCATCAGGCTGAAAGATGGTTCCGGTTATTTTCAACTTTTCATCCGCCTGTTCAAACCCGGGCAGGGTATCAATGGGTGTCAACTCCTGGTTGCCATATTCAAGCACGGCCTCGCATCCTTCACACGGACCGCCGACAAGCCGTGGTGACTGTGCGGGCAAATCAGAAGATAAAACGCATATAGACAATACTGTTAAAAACAGGGAAAACAACTTTAAATTTAAACAACTCATAAGAATGGAATTTGATGTTATTGGAATATTCGGTTACCAATCAGGTTTCTGAATGATAACCACAACCGGAATATTTATAGAGAAGAATTATATAAGCTGAGTAGTATACCCTATAAGATGAGGACTATAACAACAATCCCTTCAGCGGCTTCGCGTAATTTCTGCTGAGCCGGAGTGTTTGACCATCATTAATAATGATATCATAATCCCCATTTCCTCTTGATCTGAGCTCTGTCACCTCTTCAATATTGACAATAGTAGAACGATGTATACGCCTGAAGTTTTCGGGCAGTGTTGTGATGATATTTTTCAGGCTGTCCAATATTACATGTTTCTTATCAGCAGTGTGGATGTAAAGATAAGGTCCGTCGGAGCTGATCCATTTTATTTCATCAACGTTCACAATAACAGAACGCTTACCATTCTTTACTGTGATAGTTTTTGAAGATGGTTCCTGATCAATCTGCTTAGCTTCCCCCTGTTTTATCAGGAAAAATATTATCGAAAAGATGATATAAACCGAAAGACCGATATAGAGACGGGTGGAGAGTTTTTCAGATATTAAAAAGGATAACGACCAAGAACTTTCGTGGATGAAATTGGATATGCCGAACAGGATGAAAGAAAATATATTGAGATGAACCAGGGTAATCACCAATACAAAAAAAGCATTGAGGATAAAATATTTGGCGCCGGAAAAGTTGGAATGAGTTTTTCCCAGTACATAAATAACCAGCATTGAAAGGGGAATAAACAACAGCCAAAACAGCTTGTAGGACAGTGATTCGATAATATGAAACTGATTGCTATTTAAAACAGCACTCACATAATCCTGTCCCAATTCAAGCACAGCAATCAGCAGCCAAAAAATACAAAACCAATAGAAATATTTTCTTTCCGCCTTACTGCTGTTATTTAAAACAGCCAATAAATCGATTTGTAAATATGATTCCTTTAAACCGGCCATATCAGATTATTAAATCCTCATTGCCTCCTTATAAAGAATACACAAAAATTACGAATCAAACTTCTAAAAACTTGCAACGTGTAGTGCTTAGTTAAACACTAACCTCTCTTCCTATGGATTTTCCGCGCCATTTCTGTGCCGACAAGCACCAGGTTTCTGCGTCCAAAACTCATATGGGTTCATTTACCCATACTATACTACTTTTTCTAGAATGCTTGATCCAGAATGTGTAATATAGATAGGAGATGGACAGATTAACCGGTGGCAGATAACCTTCGGATCTATGAACATTGAACCTTCATTTAATACCTGGACCAGCCTTTTCGTAGTTGTTGCTCTCCACGGTATTATACTGGCAACGCTGTTTTTCTTTCGGAAGGATGGGCGAACATTACCAAACAGATTGCTGGGATTACTGCTGCTTGTTTTTTCTCTGAATTTGTTTGGCAACATTTTGTACTGGACAAAATACAATTTGGTATTCCCCCACTTGGTCGGGATTTCAGGGACTTTATACTTTCTCTACGGTCCGATCCTTTTTTTCTATGTACTAAGTATCTTCAAACCGGACAGAGAATGGAAATTACAGGATGCCATACATCTTTTGCCCTTTTTCGCCCTGATAGTTTGGATGCTCCCCTTTTTTTTACAGTCAGCATCTGAGAAAACAGCAATGTTGATACACTATGCAGATCCATCAAATCAAGGATTATCAGCTAGTGCGCTGATAATTTCATTCTTAAAAGCCGCAATAATGACAGGCTATGCAGTTACAATTATCCACTTCTTCCTCCACCGGAAGAAATGGAACCAAAAAAGTTTAAAAGGATTTTCAACCGAAACATATAACTGGATACGGATACTCTGCTACAACTTTTTGGGATTCGTAACTTCATTTGCCACATATTATGTGCTTGTAGAAACCATCAACTTCCGCATTGAATATGATTATGTGATTTCATTTGCGATGAGCTGTTTCATCTTTGGAATTGGTTATGTGGGTCTGATAAAACCGAACTATCTCCAAGAAGCACACAATGGCAACTCCAAATATCAAAGTTCTTCTCTGGGAGCCGAAGAGGCAGAAGAGTATCTGAAAAAGCTCTTAACTCATATGACAGAACAAAAGCCCTATCTCAACGGCGACCTGAAAATTAGTGATCTGGCTGAGCGGCTTTCCATTTCTTCCCATCATTTATCCCAAATAATTAACAGCCGACTTGAGAAAAATTTTTTTGAATTTGTAAATGAATACCGGATTAAGGAAGCCCAAAAAATCCTTACGGACCCGAAAAAGAAAGATTTTAAGATTCTCAGAGTTGCTTTTGAATCCGGATTCAATAATAAAACAACCTTTAATAGTGCATTTAAAGATAATGTTGGAACCACGCCTTCACAATTTCGCAAAGAGCAGAATAGTATAACCTAGTCAGAAAGTCAGCAACTCGACAATAATTTTTCTTATTCCTTTCCCTTTAAAAATGCCTCCACTGGTGGAATAGCCATCTCCGGATTATCTGATAACGCCCCTTTCTCTGCACTGGCTATTAATAAGAGCCTGCCATTGGGCACTGATTCCACCCACTGCTGCTGCATCGGAATTCCCAGCGTGTCCTGTTCTCCATAGACAACCAGCAGTGGTGCGGTTAGTTCTTGCAAGTCTTCCGTATAATTCCAGTCTCCAAAATAGCGTGGAGCAAGTTGAGCAGTATATCTATAATAATAACGGACAGCTTCAGGTGGTGCATCACACGTTGATCCCCGATAATTCGTTGAATCACCGCTGGCGATAAGCAGTTGTTTGCTGATCTCCTCATATTCCCGGCAGACTTTTACCGGATCGGAGGCTGTGCCGTTCATTAGAGACTGTAGCAATTCAGCGGCCCGTTTTGAGAGCGTGGTATCCGGAGAGTTAGTTGTTGTCCTGGCTCTTGCACGATAATATTTTCCGGCCTCTGACCTATCGGGACCCGTGGAACCGTGAAATACCATCCGCTTGAGACGATCGGGATATTTTTTGGCATATTCAGCTACTAAAATTGATCCAAAGGAATGAGTAATTACATTCATCCGCTCGAGGCCAAAATGTTCTCTGACTGCCTCCAGATCTTCTACAAAATACTGAGGCTGTAATTGGGTTGTATCTTCAGGCAGGGTAGAACGTCCCCCGCCCCGCTGATCATAAAATATGAGTGTAAAAGAATTGGCCAGCGGCTGCATCATTGGAATCACCGTCTTCATGCCGGCACCCGGTCCGCCGTGAATCACTACTATCGTGTCTTCCTCTGTTCCCATAACGCGATAATACAATTCTGCATCGCCTGCTCCGGTAAGGTACCCCTGCTCCATTACCAATTTATCAGAGGAACAGGCTATCAGCATTACCCCAATGGCAAGATTAATTACCATAGCAAGAGGCAGAATAGTTGTTTTTCTCAAAACCTGTTGGTTCTCATTTTTCTTCTGCTCGCTCATAATATATCCGCCATTGAAGCTGCCAGGTTTGACCTTTATCTTCAGATTTTTCCCAATCCCAAGTAAGCGAATTTTCGGTGATATCATAAAATACCATACGCTGCAGGATCTCTTCTCCTTGCGGGTCGACTCCTTTTCGTTTGAAGATGCGTTTGTTTTCGGTAAACTTTCCGGTAAAATCCAAATAGCCGCCGCTGTTATCCACCCAGGTTTGCTTCCATTCACCGGTACAAGATTTGTAGACTGAATAACTTTTACCAATAAATCCTTTATAGGCACCGATATGTGCTTTAAAATTCTCCTTGATCACTTTATCATCCAGCACCCATTCAATATGGTTCGTCCCCTTCCCTTCGGTGCCATCAGCATCTTCCCAGGTTAAATCCCATTCACCCAGCCAAAAATCGAAATATTGTTCCGGTTCTGAATCCTCCAGATTTGCTTGGGCAAAAGATGATTGAATATGAACAGATAAAATCAGTAATACAGGAAGTACTAAAATGATTGTCTTCATAGTGATGACAATTGGTGGAACTGGTTGCTGAAATAAACATCTCTGAAAGATGAAATTCGTTAGTCTTTATAA
Organism: Fodinibius sp. GM108; assembly: GCF_058386985.1. Classification (NCBI taxonomy): domain Bacteria; kingdom Pseudomonadati; phylum Balneolota; class Balneolia; order Balneolales; family Balneolaceae; genus Fodinibius; species Fodinibius sp. GM108. The sequence continues at coordinate 3,749 of NZ_JBYEIR010000015.1, read as the reverse complement.
ACCTTGCCAAAAAATATTTATGAACCATCCACCGAAACAGCATTTTTCTGTAGACAACTTTATATCTCTTCCACAATGTCATGAAAACTGCCGGTATCGATATTTGTCCCACAAACAATAATACCTGTATTCTTGCCGACAACTTTTTCTGATAGCGGCCCCACTGCTCCGGCAAGTGCCGAAGCACCCGCTGGTTCTACAGCCAACTTCAGCTCTTCGAACATGACTCGCATTATCTGAGCCATTTTTAAATCTGAAATCGTTACAACTTCATCCACAAAACGGTGGCATAATTCAAAACTATATGGCGCAGCATGCGGAGCACCGAGGCTGTCAGCAATGGTATCCACTTTATCTATTTCTACCGGCTTTCCGGCCTCAAAACTTTTGCTCATGCTATCCGCGCCGACTGGTTCTACTCCGTACACTTTACAATCAGGATTCATCTGTTTTACAGCTGCCGATATCCCGGCACATAAACCACCACCGCCAATAGGAACAATTACAGCATCTAACTCCGGCACATCCTGATGTAGTTCCAGCCCAACCGTTGCCGTACCCAGTGCCGTTTGTTCGCCTTCAAATGGATGGATAAACGTTCTGTTTTCCTGCTCCTCTATCTCTTTTACACGATCAAAAGCAACGTGGACATCATCCACCAGCTCAACCACAGCACCGTGGGATTTACATTTATCCACGCGGAATTGATTGGCTGTTTTTGGCATTACCACCTTGGCGGTGGTCCCCAGCGACTTAGCCGCATATGCCACGGCAATAGCATGATTACCTGCACTCACAGCTGTTACCCCATTGTCGATTTGTTCATCAGACAAATCCAGCATGTTCATCAGCGCACCCCGCGGCTTAAAACTGCCTCCGTATTGGAAAAGCTCCATTTTCAAAAACAGATTGGTCTCTTCGGTTAACAGCTGATCTTTAACATCACTTTTCCACTCCCAGACCGGCGTCCTTCGCACTTTGTTACCAAGTTTTTCACGAGCCTGTTCAATTTGTCGCGGAGTCGGAATTTGAATTGTTTCCATCTTGCTGAATTTCTGATTAATGCTGACAGTGCCTTCAACTAATAAGAAGAATATGATAGAAATGGAAGTGACCCAAAATATTTTTACAGGATCGGGCACTTTAGCACATTCGGGACGAAATTATCGGAGGATGGTCCGCCTCTCATTAAGGAATCTGTCATTGCAAATGTAGCGACTCCGAGACATTCGAAGATACAACAGTAGTCCGGAGGCAATCCCCTGATGTAATTGAAGCCGCCTGATTCAATGTGGAGATCGAAGTTGTCGAAAACCACTCCCTTTCGATGACAATGCTATGATTTTAGGATTTCAGGATATTCCTATTTGTTAGAAAGGAAATCGTTTAAGAGTTGTGAGGGAGTTGTACGCCCGAACTAACAAGAACAAACAAAGATCTCTCCACCGACTAAAAATATCCTCTGTGCAACTCTGAGATTACCTCTGTGTAACTCTGCGGTTAACTACAAGTATTTAACACGAGCGGACGCTCACGCTATAGTTTCTCGAAAAATTTATTAGTTTAGCAGTCAACAACAATCCATACAGAATGAGTGACAATGAATTCCACATAAAAATTGATGAGGATAACCATGAGCGTGTTCCAAGTACCACCGAGCGGCTAAGGCATGCCGGCTTGGCTATTTTATTGGGATTTATTCTTATCAATATTGTAGGCTTCTGGATGTTTCCGGGTCCGGGCATCTTCGGTCTGCATATGTTCGCTTCGGCTCATCACCTGGTCGGCTTTGTGGGAGATATAACAAATATTGTCATTGTCGCTGCACTTGCAATCTGCGGTGTTTACGGATGGTTTCGCGGCAGGTATTTTACCGATCGGATGAAAAGCTATATCGAGTTGTGGAAGTTTTGGTGACTGACAATCCGGGGATTCACTCCTGATCAAGCGTTAGTTCGGATAACTTCTCATCAATACTTTCAAGACTTTCAGCCATCGATTCATGAGCCTTCACAAATCGATAGCCAAACCAAACAAGAAATAGTATCACAAACAGATAGATCAAAAATGGAAAAATCATCCAGCTCCCGAAAGAATACATATAAGTATAATTGATGAAAATTATATCAACCAATTTAGAAGAATTGGGACAAACTTAAAATTTCACTTCTTTGTCTGACAGGATTGCAGAAGTGAAGATAGGTTAGGCTGTCCCAATAAGTTAATTTCTGAAAAATTGCACCTAAATAATTAACGTTTGCTCAATGTCATCCCCCTACTCACGGCAAACAACCGTGAGTTTCCCCCTTCGAAGGGGGACAGGGGGATGAGACCTGGTAAAAAATCAAAGCCTTACCTTATTTATTTGGCTACTTCAATTTGATGAGACTCTTTTTGGACGGCCTCACCGAAATCAAAAGTTATCGCTGCTATTTTTCTTCCTTTTACTAACTTTAAACTTGGTGAGAAAGCAGCTCCCAAGCTCCTAAAGAATAATTGCTAACAAATGCTTATCCTGAAAGCTTTTGGGACAGCATGAGATAAGTGGTTTTACAATTCTAATCGTGTTTGTAAAACCCTTCACCGGTTTTGTCTCCCAGCTTCCCTGCATCTACCATTTTTACCAGCAGCGGACACGGGCGATATTTGGGATCCTTAAATCCTTCGTGTAATACATTCATGATATCCAGACACACATCCAATCCGATAAAATCAGCCAGTCGTAATGGGCCCATCGGATGTCCCATTCCTAACTTCATTACATCGTCGATCTCTTCGGGTTCAGCCACACCTTCATGCACGCAAAAGATCGCTTCGTTAATCATAGGCATCAACACGCGGTTAGAGACGAAGCCTGGATAGTCAGCCACCGGGACGGGATTTTTATTAAGCAGCCGCGCCGTTTTATGAACAAGATCCACTGTTTCATCACTGGTCTCAAATCCGCGGACAACCTCAACAAGTTTCATTACCGGTACAGGATTGAAAAAGTGCATCCCGATAAATTTCTCCGGACGTGAAGTTGTAGCACCAAGCTTGGTAATAGAAATGGATGACGTATTGGAAGCCAGGATAGCTTCTTCCGGTGCCGCTTTGTCAATTTCGGCGAACACCTTCTTTTTGAGTTCAAAATTCTCTGGCACCGCCTCTACAACCAGATCCACATCGTTGACAGCTTCTACAATATTAATGGTCGTCTCAATATTTTCAAGCGCTTGCACCTTCTGATCCGAATCGATCTTGTCCTTCTTCACCATTCGCTCAAGATTATTATCGATCGTCTCCAGCGCCTTGTCGGCCAGCTCTTGTTTTGTCTCAACCAGATTAACGGGTATGCCGTGCATTGCAAAGACATGGCAAATTCCATTGCCCATTGTACCGCCGCCGATTACTGCTACCTTCTTGATATTCATAAATATAGAGCTTTGTTAATATTTTTGATTAATCACTTTATGGCAGAGGGTATCGATTTTCTTGAGTTTTTTCAACGATCAGCGAGTAGAATTTTCATTTAACATATTTATACTAAATACTCATTCTAAGCTGGAGCTTAGGAATGAGATAAAGAAATTTTACTCGTCGGTCATCGAACCCAGATGCTCGACGAGGATCAAGCATTAAATTAGTTTTGAATAAGCTGTCTTCAGACAGCTTATTCTATTATTAGCCCAGTCTGTTAGACTTATCTCTTGTGTTGAGAATTGCCATTAACTTCTTCTTTTTAACGTACCAGCAAGCGGAAGAAAGGC